>CAZPEN010000016.1:0-90326 GCA_964585615.1 uncultured Chthoniobacter sp.
TCGCCACGCGGCAACGAGCACATTGGTATCAATCACCGCTTGGATCGGACTCACGAAGCAAACTTGACCACATTTTCGGCGGTTGAGGGAAGAAGATTCCAGAATCTCGCAGCGGCTTCCGGCGTCACAAGCGCCCGGTAGTGCTGAAAGATCATCGCGGGCGAATTTCCCATCTCTGCCGCCGTAAGGTTCTCGTTTTTGTGTTGGGCGAAGTGATAACTTCCAAAACTGTGTCTCAGGACATTCGGGGGAAGTTCGATCTTGGCCGTTGCCGCAATGGTTTCCAAAGAACGGTGCCAGGCATTTTGGAGAAACGGAGCAACCGGCCCGGATGGCTTTCTGTGCGGGCGCAACCATGCCGCCAGATTGGCTGAAATGGATACAATCCGGCGTTGCCGGGTTTTCGCCTTGGCACCACGGACAATGATTTCCGAAGCAGAAACCTCGTTCCAGTCGAGCGAAAGAAGCTCGGAAGTTCTCAAACCCGCAAAGAGCTTGAAACACACTCCCGGCAAAAATTCATCGGGGCACGCATTCAGGAATTTTGCCGCATCCTCGGGAGAAAGCATGGAAACCTCTCTATCCAACGCCGATGGCCTTTCGATGGAAACGCATGGGTTTTCCACCATCCAACGACGGGACACCGCAAAATTGAAAAGAATGCCCAAATCCCGGATATAATTGGCTCTGGTCTTGAGAGTGAACGGTTGGGCATTCAGCCAAGTTTCAACATCGTGACGATGGACTTCGTGAACGTTTTTACGGACGGCAATGGTTTCCGCGAATTTTTCCAAACTCCAGCGCAATCCTTTCAAGTGTCTCGGGCTGCGGCCCGCCTCTGATTTCGCCTTGATAAGCGCGTCTATAGCCTCCTGCAGGCTTTTGCTGCCTCCGGGTGGACGGGAATGCTTGATTGCAAAACGCACGGCTTCTGAGAGCGAAATTCCGACTTCCTTGCAAGATTTGATGGCGGCGGCAGCCTCGGCGATTTCAGCGGGGGAAAGTTCAAATGCCGAAAGCCCGGATTTGGTTTTCAGTTCCATGACCGATCCCTGTTGCGGTTTCTCGTTTTGAGCTTCACCGAAAAGCCATGTTCGCGCGTCAGCCAAACTCGCGAAGTCTTTTTTGATAACCGGCCCTCCGGTAAATCGTTTGCCAAGTCGAACACGCCAGAACTCTCTTCCCCGTCCGTTGGTCGTCTTGGCTACACCCACCCCTGAAGGCAAATCTTTGATCTTGGCTCTCATAACAATCAGAAGTATCCGCCAACTGTCCGCCGATGTAAACTACTATCGTAATACGCCGGACTGTAAATCCGCTGGCTTACGCCTTCAGTGGTTCGAATCCACTCCTGCCCACCACCTTCAAACCCGCATGAGCAAAGGCTCTGCGGGTTTTTTGGTTTTTGGGAGCGCTCCCCACGGGAAATGAATGGAATTTACAGGAAGCGGCCTGAAAGTGTCTGCTGCTTGTCCGCCACAAATCCCGTATATTGAAAGTCACCAGATCGTCAGCATCAGCCGCCAATGCGAGTTCGGCAAAAATGTCGTCGGCGGAATCAACTGCCAGAGGTCGAAAATTCCTTGTGAAAGGCGCATGTGGTGGCTTGGGCCAAAAGATCGCAAAGAAAAGCGTCCCCAGAATGCCTTTTCACGAAAGACTCCCCCTCGTATTCCAAGAGGCTGGCGTTGGAAACATCCCGCCAAAAACGGCAACAGGAGGAAAGGAAATGCCGCAAGGGCGAGAGCGAGCGGAAGCAGCGAGCGAGTCCACATCAGCCCCCCGTCTCGGCCAGCAACTCGCCCTGCCCCATCGCTGTTTCAAAGGGAAAAGGCCGGGAGATCACGAAAAAAAAATAATGCCGCTGCACCTGCTCTCCGCCAGGCCGCATCGTCGGGAGATTCGGCCCTTTTTCTGTCGGATCAAACTCCGCTCACCGGTCCGCCCAACAGGACGGACCGGTGGAATTCGGAACCTCAACCGAGCATCTCGGCAACCATCGCACGCTCATCAACAAGCTCCTTGTTGGTGACGGCGATCTTGGACTTCGCAAACTCATCCATCTCAAAACCCGTGAGCACTTCATAGGCCCCGGGAGCCGTGGTTTTCACCGGAAGACCGGCCCACACTTCGGGATCAAACCCGTAGAGCCCGTTTGACTTGACGGCCACCGAGTGGATGGCTCCCGGCGTCATGAGATCATGCACGTGATCCACCAGCGAGCTGGCGGCGGACGCTGCGGATGAAGCCCCGCGGGCCGCGATGATCGCCGCGCCGCGCTTGCCAACGGTCTCGCAGAATGCCCCCTGCAGCCAGGCGTCATCCGCGATCACTCCCGCCGCCGGCTTTCCGTTGATGGTCGCCTGGGCAAAAGCCGGGAACATCGTCGGGCTGTGATTGCCATAAATGAAAATGTCCTTCACATCCGTGGTCTGCACCCCGGCCTTCTTCGCAAGCTGGCTCTGGGCACGATTCTGGTCGAGACGCACCATGGCCGTGAAACGGTCGGGAGTCAGCCGGCGCGCCTTGCTGGCGGCAATCATGCAATTCGTGTTTGCCGGATTCCCGACAACCGCAACGCGGGCGTTCTCCGCCGCCACTTCGTCGATGATTTTCCCCTGGGCGGTGAAAATCTTCCCGTTGTCCTTGAGAAGATCCGCGCGCTCCATACCAGGACCACGGGGTTTCGCTCCGACCAGCAGACACCAGTTGGCATCCGCAAAACCCACCTTGGGATCATCGGTGAGCACCATTCCCTGAAGCAACGGAAACGCACAGTCGTCCAACTCCATCGCCACTCCCTCAAGGGCTTTCATGGCTTTCTCAACCGGCACCTCCAAAAGCTGGAGCACAACCGGCTGGTCGGGACCAAACATCGCTCCGGAAGCAATGCGGGGAAGAAGGGCGTATCCAATCTGACCGGCGGCACCGGTCACGGCAACTTTAATGGGTAATTTCATGTCATTAGAGCAACTAATACACCGACCCACCACCACCAAGAAAAAATTTCCCGTTTCCTCGGGTTTTTCGACCCCCTCCGGGATGAAAAATTGGCTGGTCAATCGGGAACCCTGTGCTATTATAGGGTTCTTATGCTTATGCAACGGAAAAGTGCTTTCTCTCGTCGTCTTCCGGATTTGGTGACCGAGGAGTTGGTTGCGGTACTCTCCAAAAAGAGCTCATTTGAATTCAAGCAGCTCTTTGATGTGGTTCACGAACGTCTCCGGGCACGCAACGCCGCCAGCGGCGGAGAGGAAATGCTCCGCCTCCGCGCCTACGAGAAACTTCAGAATCTGGTTTCCCGCGGAATGGTGAAAAAGACCGGCAAAAAGTACAAGGGTCTGGCTTCTCTCGCCAAAGCCCTCACTCCCGCGGAACCCGTTCCCGCCGCCAAATAGCACGCCGCGTGTTCCCGGACGATTTGCCTCCCGCAGTTTCGCCTGCGGGACACCGCCAGCATTTTTCTTCGGCGTCTCATCTCGCGTCACGACCAAAGGAAAAACTTGGACAGTTCCGCGCGGACTGATAAACGCATCCGATTGTGAGTCAGGAATCCCCCGTCATCGAAACAGGAAGCGTCCAGGAAATTCACACCCTCGACCATGTGGATCAATACCTCATGATCGGGAAGGAATCGGACGCCTCGGACATCCACCTGAGCGTCAATTCCAAACCCATCTGGCGGCGCTTCGGCCTTCTGGAGCCCATCTGGAACCAGGCTCCCATGCTGACCCCCGCCGACACCGAGCGCCTCGCCATGGGCTTCCTCAACGACCAGCAGAAACACCAGCTGGCCGAGCGCGGGGATGTCGATTTTGCCTACTCGAACCAGCTCGGTCGCTTTCGCACAAGCGTCGTGCGCCAGCGCACCGGCTACGATCTGGTCTTCCGCATCATCAGCAGCCGCGTCCGCAGCATGGACGAACTCGGGCTCCCCGCCCAACTGAAACTCCTCACCCAATACCAGAACGGCCTGGTGCTTGTCACCGGATCGGTCGGCAGCGGAAAAAGCACGACGCTGGCCGCTCTCATCGACGAGATCAACAACGACCGTCACGACCATATCATCACGCTCGAAGATCCGATCGAATACGTGATCCCCTCGAAGGGCTGCCACGTCACCCAGCGCGAAGTTCACACCCACACAAAATCCTTCGGCAACGCGCTGCGCGGCGCACTGCGTGAAGACCCGGATGTGATCATGGTCGGGGAAATGCGCGACCTGGAGACGATTTCATTGGCCATCACCGCCTCCGAGACCGGCCACCTGGTGCTCGGCACCCTGCACACGAGCAACGCGGCCCGCACCCTGGACCGTGTCCTCGACGTCTTTCCCACCGACCAGCGCGACCAGATCCGGATCATGGTCAGCGAATCCCTGCGCGGCGTCATTTCCCAGCAACTGATTCCCCGTGCAGACGGCCAGGGACGTGCGCTGGCCATTGAGATCCTCATGAACACCCCCGCCGTCGGCAATGTGATCCGCGAATCCAAGACGTTCATGCTCCCGGGCATCATCCAAACCGGTCGCAAACTCGGCATGAAGTTGATGGACGACTCCCTCCAGGAACTCTTCGAGGCGGGAATCATTTCCGCCGAGGAGGCGGTCTACCGCGCGGAACAAAAGAGCCACATGATGCGGATCACGGGACACCACTGACATGGCCTACATCAACCAGTTTTTCCAAATTCTCATCGAGACCGGGGCCTCCGATCTCCACCTGGGGGAAGGGCAGCCGCCAAAAATCCGCCGCCACGGCGAGATTGTCCCGATTCGCGAGGAAATCCTCTCCCACGACGAGATCGTCTTCATGCTGCACGAGATCTGCGGCGACCGGCGGTGGCAGAAGTTCGAGGAAACCGGCGATCTGGATTTCGCCTACGAGATGGACGAGCACAATCGTTTCCGGTGCAACTACCTCAAGCAGACGAACGGTTACGGCGCGGTCTTCCGGATCATTCCCACCAAGATCAAAACCCTCGAGGAGCTTGGCGTTCCCACGGTCATCAAAACCTTCGGCCACATGCGCGGAGGGATCGTTCTCGTCACCGGACCGACCGGTTCCGGAAAAAGCACCACGCTGGCGGCGCTCATCGATTACATCAATTCGAACTTCTCCCGCCACATCGTGACCATCGAGGAACCGATCGAGTTCGTTCACCGCAACAAAATGAGCATCATCACCCAGCGTGAGGTGCCCGAGCACGCCCCGTCGTTTCCGGTCGGCCTCAAGGCGGCCCTGCGCGAGGACGCCGACATCGTGCTGGTGGGTGAAATGCGCGACCTCGAAACCATTTCCCTCGCCCTCACCGCCGCGGAAACCGGCCTTCTTGTCTTCGGCACCCTGCACACCAACAACTCGCGAAAAACCGTCGATCGTATGATTGATGTGTTTCCCAGCGACCAACAGGCCCAGGTCCGCACCATGCTCGCCGCCTCTCTCCGCGGGGTCGTGGCACAGCTCCTCATGAAAAAACAGGACGGCGGCGGCCGCGTGGCCGTCAATGAAATCCTCGTCGTCAACAGCGCCGTCTCGGCCATCATCCGCGAAGGGGCCACTCAGAAACTCCAGGACGTGATCGTCGGCGGAAAGGGAGAGGGAATGCAGTTCATGGACGACGCCATTTGGGAGCAGCTGGTCGCCGGCACCGTCTCTCCCCACGAAGCCTACATGAAGGCCATCGACAAACAGCGCTTCAAAGCCTACCTCCCTCCCGAAGAAGAAGGACTCGTCAACGCCGCCGGGGTTCCGGACGATGTCGATCACCACGATCTCGGAAAAAAGCCGGCTTCCCTGCGGCCAAAAAATGCCAGCCTGGATCTCAAGAAATAGCTCCCCCGGCGGTCCGGTGCTGCTGGTGGACATCAGCAACACCTTTGTCAAACTCGCCCTCGCCCGGGGAAATCGGATCGGCACCGTCCACCGGCTCCCGACAAAGACCCTCCGGGCCGCGCAGATCAAAAAAATCCTGAACGGCCGGACCTTGCGCGGCACAGTGGCCGCCTCCGTGGTTCCGAAGAAAAACCGCGAAGTCGATGCCGCCTGCGGAACCGAAGTTTGCTGGATCGGGCCGGATGTCGCACTCGGCGTCGGCATCGACTATCCCTCCCCCGGGAAAATCGGACCCGACCGTCTCGCCAATGCCGCAGGATGCCGGGCCCACTACGGAGTTCCCGCCATCGTCGTCGATTTCGGAACCGCCGTGACCTTCGATGTCCTCTCCCCCGGAGGCGACTACATCGGCGGAGTCATCGCCCCCGGACTCAACGCCATGACCGAATACCTCCACGACCGCACCGCCCTGCTCCCGCTCATCCGGCTGCGCGAACCCATCGCCGCCGTCGGACGCACGACCCGCGACGCCATGCTCTCCGGCGCCGTCCACGGATACCGCGGCCTGGTCTCGGAAATCATCCGCCAGGTCAAAAAGGAAGCCTTCGCGGGAAAACGCCCCAAAGTCATCGCCACCGGCGGCGATGCCCCGCTCATCGCCGCAGGCCTGCCTCTTTTCGATACCGTGGACCCGCTTCTGACCCTGCGCGGCCTTCTGGTGGCGGCAAACCTGAATTTGTAGTTCTTCCCGCGGAACATTTTCTCACCCACTGATGGATATTTTTTGGCGAAGCCTGTAATGTCAAAAAATGAACCGGCGCTCGCACACTCTCGATCTCGGCTCTTCCAGCACCGGCATCCGTCCGTGGATTCTCCCCGCGCTGCTCGTTTCCCTTCTGCTCCATCTCCTTTTCTGGATGTGGTCGAGCAAGGTGACGGTCAATCCGTTGAAAGGCGTGGACTACGACCCCTCCCCTCCCCGCCGCTTCAAGCTGGAAAGCGTGGACCTCGATCCCCGGCTCCTCAACCCCGCTCCCGCCGCCGTCAAACGTCCCGCTGCCGCCCCGGTCGCCGTGAAGCTCCCCGAGGAGACAGTTGCCCTCGGAAAATGGTCCGGCGACCAACCCGCCCTCCCTCCGGCTCCGAAACTGGACAACGAAATCCTTTCCGAGACCCCGAAACTCTCCTCCTCCTCCCTGCAAAGTGCCCTCCCCTCGGCAACCTCCAAGGAAGCTGCCTTTCCCGATGACAAGGCCCTGACCAGTGAACTGCTCTCCGAAAAACCCACCGTCGGCGAAACTCCGGCTCTCGAACTCCCCGGCCCCGGTTTCGAAAAAGGCACCAAATCCCCCGGTGGCGGCTCCCCCTCGCTGGAAAAGGGCTTCAGCAACCTCGACGATCTCCTCGCACAGACCGGCCCCCTCACCCCGGAGACCGCCCCCATCCTCATGCCCACTGATCTGCTCTTCGACTACGATGCGCCAAACCTCCGCATCGAGGCGCTCACCAGCCTCCAGAAACTCGGGCAACTCATCCAGAAAAACCCCGGCGCCCGGTTCATCATCGAAGGACACACCGATTCCTTCGGCTCCGATGACTACAATCTCGACCTCAGCCGCAAACGCGCGGACTCGGTCAAAGCCTGGCTGACAGAAAACATGGGTATTCCGATTGATGCCATCCAGACAGTCGGCTATGGAAAGTCCCGTCTTTTGGCACCGGCGGACGGAACCATCGAACAACAACAGATCAACCGACGCGTCGAGATTGTCATCCGGGCACCGGAACCATGATTTCACCACACGAACAAAAACTCGAAAAAACAGCCAGGGAACTCTCGGAACGCACCCGTCGGCGCAGGGATGACCCCATCACCATTTTCAAGGGCTTTCGCAAGGTCGAGGAACAACGGCTCCGCATGTGGCACAACGCGGGAGGCGGAGGCCGCGAAATCGCCCGCCAGCGCTCGGATCTCGTCGACATCCTCTTCCGGGAACTTTTCGAGGGCGTCACCGCCTCGCTCCTGCCCAAGGGCCTCTCCGGCCGCCTCTGCGTCGCCGCCTTCGGTGGCTACGGACGCCGCGAACTCACGCCTTTCAGCGACGTGGACATCCTCTTTCTCCAGACGGCCACTAGGCAGGACAAGGAAATCGAGGAAGTCATCCGCCAGACCCTGGTGCTCCTCTGGGACATCGGCTTCAAGGTCGGACACGCCACGCGCACCATCGCCCAGGCCGTCAAAAAGGCCAATGAGGACATGATCACGAAGACCTCGATGCTGGAGTCCCGGTTCCTGGCCGGCGACCGCGAGATTTTCGCCCAGTTCAAAGAACGCTTCCAAAAGGAATGCGTCCGGGGGCGTGAGGAAGAATACATTTCCTGGCGCCTGGCCAACCAGGTCGACCTCCGGATCAAGCATGGCCCGAGCGTTTTTCTCCAGGAGCCGAACGTCAAGAATGGCATCGGCGGCCTCCGCGACTACCAGAGCCTCCTGTGGATCTCCCACTTCAAACAGGGCGTCATGACCACCGCCAAGCTGGTCGAGGCCAAGGTGCTCCGCGAAACCGAACGCCGCCTGCTGGAAAAAGGCTACGATTTCCTGCTGCGAACCCGCACCGAGATGCACTACCTGAACAACCGGGCGGTGGACACCCTCACCCTCCAGCTCCAGGGACGCATCGCCGTCGCCTTCAACTACCAGCAGAAGAACATCCTCCGGAAGGTCGAGACCTTCATGAGGGAGTTTTACAGCCACACGCGGAACATCCACCTCCTCACGGAAGCCGCCCTCCAACGGATGGATGCGGTTCCCATGAAGAAAAACCCCGGTCTCCTTGCCATGTTTGGAACCAGGGGAAAAAGTGAAAAATTCGACCGCTTCATCGCCCGTCAGGGTCGCCTGGAACCGGAATCCCGCGACATCTTCCACGACGATCCCTACCGGATGCTCCGGGCATTCCATCACGCCCAGGTCCGGCAACTGGAATTCCACGCCGAACTCTCGGATCTCATCCGCCGCCGCCTGCCTCTCGTCAACAGGACATTCCAATACGCCCGGGCCGCCCGGGAAACCTTCTTCGCCATCCTCTCCCGCAAGGGCGAAGTCGGTCCCATCCTCCGCCTCATGCACGATCTCGGATTCCTCGGGCGTTACATGCCGGAGTTCGGAGCCCTCGACTGCCTCGTCCAACACGAGTTCTACCATCGCTATACCGCCGACGAACACACCCTCGTCTGCATCGAAAAACTCGACGCACTCCTCTTTGCCGACTCCGAGAAACTCCGCGGCTACCGCCAGATTTTTCAGAAGATAGAAGACCCCGCCATTCTCTACCTCGCCCTGCTCCTCCACGACACCGGCAAGGCCGCCAACGAACGCAACCACGAGGAAGCCAGCGCCGTCCTTGCCCACAAAGTGGCCCGCCGCCTCCAGCTCTCCCCGGAGCGACGGCGGATGCTCATCACCCTCGTCGACTCGCACTACGTCCTCTCCAAGATGTCGCAATCGCGCAACCTCGAAGACCAGGCGACCATCGAGGAATTCGCCCGCATCGTCCGCAACCGCCAGAATCTCGACGCCCTCATGCTCATCACCCTCGCCGACGGGATGGGCACCAGCGACCAGAATTGGTCGGACTGGAAGGAAGGCCTCGTCTGGTCGCTCTACCGCAAGACCTGCCAGTTCCTCGAAGGCGGCCCCACCGCCCTGCAGGAACTCCGGCGCAATCGCGAGGAACAGCAACAGGCGATCCTCCGCAAACTCGGACGCGACTTTGCCGAGGAAGCCGCCGCGCATTTCCAATACATGCCGGACCGCTATTTCCAGATGTTTGAATACGAGGAAATCGCCGCCCATCTGCGCCTCTTCCGGACGTTTTTTGAAAACCAGCGCAAGGACGACTCGCTCGCGCTCAGCCCCGTCTTCCACTGGGTGCCCCGCCCGGAACAGGGCCACAGCGAAGTCTGGGTCTGCGGCTGGGATCGTCCCCGCCTGCTGGAACGCATCGCGGGAGCCTTCCTCTCCGCTCAGATCAACATCCTCAGCGCCGACATCTTCACCCGCAGCGACAATCTCGCCCTCGACATCTTCCGCGTCGGCAGCACCCAGCACCAACCGGTCACGAACCAGAAGGACATCACCCGCGTGGAGACCCGTCTCGCCGACTCTCTGGCCTTCGAGGACTTTGATTTCACGCCGCTCATCAGCAAGGACGCCCGCCTGAGAACCTACCGGCTCTCACAGGAATTCGACCTGCCCACGCGCATCACCATCGAGAATTCCTCCCACCCGATCTACACGCTCGTGGATATCCAGACTCCCGACCGGCTCGGCCTGCTCTACGATCTCCTCCGCGCCATGGGCTCGGCCGGACTCATCATCGAGCTCTCCCGCATCACCACGGAAATGGATGTCGCCATGGACTCCTTTTACATCCACAGCAAGGACGGACAAAAAGTCGCCGACCCCGCCGCCATCAAGAAGCTCCAGCGCCTCCTGCAACGCGCGGCCGTGAAAGTCACGGGATGACCCCCCGGTTCGGATCCCTGTTCTTCCGGCAGGTCATCCGCCCGGGGATCCGGCATCCCCTCCTGCCTTCGCTGAACATCCTCGGCATCGCCCTGGGAGTGGCCGTCTTCCTCGCCGTGCAGATGGCCAACCGCGGAGCTCTGGCCAGTTTCCAAAATGCCGTGACCCTCGTCGCCGGAAAGGCCCATCTGGAAATCCGCGGGGATCTTCCCGACACACTCTGCCCCACGATCGCCAGTCATCCCGGCATCCTCTCCGCCACTCCGCTGGTCGAAGGCATTGTCACCCTCCCCGACGAACCCGGGGAATACCTCCGCATCCTGGGAGTGGACCCGTTCACCGGAGACCGCCTGCGGACATTCGAACTCGCGGCCCCGGATGGCACGACACTCGATCTGGAAGCCTGGCTCCGTGAGCCGGAAGCCCTCGCCGTCTCTCCCTCCCGGTTTTCTCCCTCCGCCCTCCGGGTGCTTGCGGCGGGACGTTCCGTGACACTCACCCCCCGGTTTGTCCTGCGCCCCGACGACTCCACCATTGCCTGGGACGAACGCCTGGCCGCCATGGACATCGGCTGGGCCCAGGAACTTCTCGGCCTCCAACATCGACTCACTTCGATCCAGATCGAGCTCCATGACCCGCTCCAAGCCGAGAACATTGCCGGAGAGTTGAAAAAACTGGTTCCTCCCGATGCCTCCGTGGCCCCTCCCGCCAGACGGGGTACGGAAACGGAATCCCTGCTTGCCTCCTTCCAGCTCAATCTCACCGCGCTCAGCCTTGTTTCCATGGTCGTCGGCGTGTTCCTGATCTACAACAGCCTCTCGGCCACGGTGGTCCGGCGAAGAGTGGAAATCGGCATCCTGCGCGCCAATGGAGCCACAAAAACCGAGATCTCCGCCCTCTTCCTCGGAGACGGTCTTCTCTGCGGCCTGCTCGGCTCCGCCCTCGGCATCCTCCTTGCCGCCCCTCTGGCAGGCTGGCTGGCCGCTCCGGTGGGACAGACCGTTTCCTCGCTTTACGCCCCGGTCAGCATCAGCCACCTCACCCTCTCCCCGCTCCAGCTTGCCCTCGCCTTCCTGGTCGGAGGAGGAGCCTCCCTGCTTGCCTCTTGGAGACCCGCCGCCGAAGCGGCATCCTGCCAGCCCGTCGAAGTCCTCCACCCCGGCTCCGCGCGGGAGGCCTTTTCCTTCCGCTTCGGCAAATGGCTCCCTGCCGGGCTTGCCCTGTTGCTTCTGGCCGCCCTCTCCTCCTGGGCCGCGTTCCATGGCGGGGGCAAATACCTCGGCTTCGTCTCCGTCTCCGCCCTCATCGCAGGCTTTTCCCTCCTCGTTCCGGCATTCGTCTCCCTCCTCTGCCGGATGCTGCCGTTCCGTCATTGGATGCTGAAACTCGGCACCCAACACCTCCTGCGCTCGCTCCATCGCAGCGCCGTCACCATCGCCGCTCTCGCCGTGGCCGTGGCCATGACGGTCAGCGTCTCGGTGATGATCCATTCCTTCCGGGGCAGCGTTGCCTCCTGGCTCGAAAAAACCCTCTCCGCCGATGTCTTCATCGCCCCCGCCGCCAACGAGATCGTCGGACTCCAGAGTTTCCTCCCCGACAATGCCGTGGACTGGGCCAGTCACCACCCGCTCGTGAAAAGCACCGGCACCTTCCGCGAACTTCAAGTTCCCGTCAATGGCTCACCGGTTGCCCTCGGCGTGATCGAAGGCGGAGCCCGTGGAAAAATGAATTTCCTTTCCTGTCTCGACAATGCGGAACACCTCTTTTCCACCCCCGGTCACATCGTCGTCTCGGAAAGCTTTGCCAATCGCCACGGCACAAAAACCGGCGACACCCTTGCCATCACCTCCCCCCGGGGGCCTCTCCCCTGGAAGGTCGCAGGCATCATCAAAGACTTCACCCGCGACTCCGGTCTCCTCATGATGTCCCGCACAAATTTCGACCTTTTCTGGAACGACCCCCGCCTCCATTCCCTTGCACTCTTCCTTCACGATCCTTCCCAAACAGAATCCCTCGTCTCCGAATTCCGCGACCGATTCGGACAAACCGGAGCCTTCGCAATTTATACAAACGCCGCACTCCGAGGGCGTGTCATGACCATCTTTGACCAGACTTTCGCCGTCACCTCCGTGCTCCGCGCCATCGCCGTCTTTGTCGCCATCGCAGGAATCGTCCTCTCCCTCACCACCCTCGTGATCGAACGGGAACGTGAGATCGGCGTGCTCCGTTCCCAGGGAGCCTCCCCCGGCCAGATTCACTGCCTTGTTCTCACCGAAGCCGGCCTCATCGGTCTCTTCGCCTCCCTTGTCGGCCTCGCCTGCGGAGCCTCCATGGCCATGGTCCTCACCTGGGTCATCAACAAAGCTTTCTTCGGCTGGACCATCGAACTCCGTTATCCGCTGGAACTTCTCGCCAGCACGCCGCTCTGGATCATCCCCGCCGCCCTCGCCGCCGCCTGGCTCCCCGCTCTCCGCGCCTCCCGCATCCCCCCCGCACAGGCGGTTCGCTTCGAATGAGCCTGGTTTCAAGTATGCCTGCAATCCTGTTCCCCATCCTGTTTGCACTGTGCTCCACGGCATTTGCCACCCAGGAATCCAGCGCAGCGGGCCCTTTTCCCGCCACCCCGTGGTGGAGTTCCTACACGCCCATTGTCAGCGTCAAAAATTACTCCGGAGATGAACTCGATACAGCCCAGGCGGGAGCCGCGCGTGGAGCAAACTATTTTGGGGGCTGGTATGGCTGGTGGTACCTCGACGCACAGGAACAGGGTGGAAGACCCCAGGCCGCCTGGCAAATTCTTGGAAAGAAAGACATCAGGAAAATCATGTATTACGACCTCGGCGAGGTCGGTGACTATGCCGCCTTCTTCAATCCCGGTGGAGCCCTGATCACAAACGGTTGGTTGCTGCCACATTGGAAGGGAACGGACACTCTCACGGCGCACTGGTTTGGCCTCGAAGCCTTCATGCAAAATGTCCCATGGGCACCCTTTCCCACCGCAAAAGACTACGGACTGCCGCCTTTCACCTCCCCGGATGGCTCCCCCGCGACCGACCTCTACTCCGTCCTGACCCAGCGCGGATTGGATGGAAACTGGAAATTCGACTTTTTCAGCAATCCCAAAATTTCCGACGAACTCGCGGAACACAGTGGGCTCGCAAAAATCTCGCAGAAACAGACCGGAGAATCGGATGTCCAGGGAAAATCCGGATGGCAAACCGTACGTCTCATCAACGTGGACTTCGCCAATCCCCAACTTCGGGATTACGTCTGCCGGGATATCCAAAACCTGATTCCCCGCCTGAAGCCGGATGGCGTCCATGCCGACAACTTCGGCGATGCCAATCTGGGATTTTCCTCGCAGTCCGCATTCGGATTATGGTCGCAACATGCCTTCCGGGAATTTTTACAGCAGCATTTTTCCGAAAAAAAACTGGCCGACATGGGCATCCGCGAGCCGGCAGCATTTGACATTGCAAAATACATCCGTGACCAGCGCCGAAACTTCCAGGATGTCAAATGGACCGAAGATCCGGTCTGGCTTTGCTACATGATCAGCATGGTGGAAAGCTCCCAATCCTATCATCGGGCATTTTATCAAGCGGCAAAAACGGCTGCCCGCGACACCGGCATCGACTGCAGCGTCTTCGGCAACACAATCCCGCTTCCCCTGGCGGGATCCCTCATGAAAGGCTCCTGCGATGTCGCACACTTCGAGTGGAGCACCTTCAAGGGATGGTGGGGAATGCGACCCATGGGGCTTCCTCCTCACGGACGCATCGGCTATGTTGCCCGCCTCGGCGCAGCCATTTCAGATGTCAACTATTGCTGGCCAAGCCTCTACGTGACGAAGGACAAGTCGGGTGCCGGTCATGAAAATCTCCACAAGGTTCTGGCCTTCGATGCCCTCTCCAATCATGCGCTTCTCGACTATGGGCAGTGGTTTCTGGATGGCTATTCCCCCGGCACGGCGGAAAGCGCAGGCTTCATCAACGGATTCATTCGTTCCCATGCCGCTCAATTGAGCGGACGTCGCTTTTTGCCCGATGTAGGCGTTGTTCACTCCGCTTGGTCGGAGATTGCTTCCCATCATCTCGTCAATCCCGTGATGGGCCTTTTTGTGGATGAATATTCCGGCTGGTGCCAGTTCCTCGGGGACAACCACCGTCAATGGGATGTTCTCCTGCAGCAGGATCTCACCGTCCGGAATCTCTCCCGCTTTCCAACACTCATTCTACCCAGTGTTCTTTCTCTCTCGGATGAACAGATTGATGCGCTCCGCAATTACGCCGCCCACGGTGGACGGATTGTGGCAACCGGCTCCACCGGCTCCCGCTTCGGTCCTGAGGGTTTCTTGAAGACCAGAACGGCCCCGCTTTCCATTCCAGGAGCCCGCATCGTTCCGGACAAACCCGGCGTGGATTACTGGAACAACGATGGCTCACCGAAGGCAACAAAACGCATGACGGAATTGCTGGAGTGGCCGGGGGTCCATCCCCTGCTGAAAACCGATGCCCCTGGCACTGTTGGAATCAACCTCAACGAAGGCGCAGACAAAACCCACCCTCTGTTGATCTTGGATCTCTGCAACTATGATATCGATGTGGAAACAGACACGATGCACCCGGCACCGAAAGGCTCGGCAACCATTCGCCTGCCCAAAAGATGGCAAGCCAGGGATTTGCAAGTCCGGGGAATCACTCCCGAAGGACTGTCAGAAAAACTTTTTATGAGACAGACGACCGGAGAACTTCAAATCCAATTTCCTTCGTTCGCGAGTTTTCTGCTTGTCTTCATTGAGCCGAAGCAGGGCGAATAACAAGCTCTCCCCAAGGAAGCGCCCCCCTGGAAACCACAGATTATTAACTTGCTGTAAACATGTTACACAATATACCGCGCAGGGAAGGGTTCGAATGCCCGCTTCTGTTGTTTTTCCTTCCCTCTGTGGAAATCTTGTCGATCTGCGACAACCCTTCTGCTGGATTTGGCTTCATTCACCTGACTGCATTTTTCGGGATTATTGTTTTCCGGGCGGGGGAAGTTCGTGTTTACTTCCCGGTTCTATGGAAAACGTGATTATCGTTGGCACGGGATGTGCCGGACTGACTGCCGCCATCTATACGGCCCGTGCAAATCTCTCCCCTCTTGTTCTTGAAGGCCGGCTTCCCGGCGGCCAGCTCACCACGACGACCGCCGTGGAAAATTTTCCGGGTTTCCCGGACGGCATTGACGGTCCGGAGCTGATCCAGCGGATGCACCAGCAGGCGGAAAAATTCGGAGCACGGTTCCGCTATGGCACTGTCGAGGAATTCGAGGCCGGGGAACCCCACCGTCTCAAAGTCGACGGGGAATGGGTGGAAGCCCGCGCCGTGATCGTGGCCAGCGGAGCTTCACCGCGCTATATCGGTCTGGAGAGCGAAACCGCCTTGATCGGCCACGGCCTCACCTCCTGCGCCACCTGCGACGGGGCTTTTTACCGGAACGTGCCGGTGTGCGTGGTGGGCGGCGGCGACTCCGCCTGCGAGGAAGCAGAATTTTTGACCCGTTTCGCCTCCGAGGTCTATTTGATCCACCGCCGCGATTCCCTGCGCGCCTCGAAAATCATGGCCGACCGGGCACTGAAAAACCCGAAAATCAAACCGGTGTGGAATGCCGTGGTCACGGCCTACGTCACGGACGCCGAGGGGGAAGTCAGCGGCGTCCGCCTGCGCGACACCAGGAGCGGCGCGGAGAGCGAACTCGCAGTCAAGTGCGTCTTCGTGGCCATCGGTCACGAGCCGAACACTCCCGCCTTCCGCAACGTCCTTTCGACGGATGAAAACGGCTACCTCATCCAACAAACCGGCACGGCAACGAACATTCCCGGGGTCTTTGCCGCGGGCGACGTGGCCGACCATGTTTACCGGCAGGCCATCACCGCCGCGGGACAGGGTTGTGCCGCGGCGATCGATGCCGAACGCTGGCTGGCATCGAAGGAATAGCCCCTGCTTCGTGGAATCCACCGCCGACCATCGCGCCTCGCGGGGTTTGAAAATCTGCGACCTCACGCAGTTCTACTCCCCCGTGAGCGGAGGGGTGCGCCGTTACATCGAGCAGAAATCCGCATTCGTTCGGGCCCACCGGCCGGATTGCGAGCATGTGGTCATCGTCCCCGGCGAGAGCACGACCCGCTCGGGAGATGAAAAAGTACGCGTCTATACCATCGCCTCCCCGCTCATCTCCCGCACCTCCCGCTACCGCGCCCTGACAAAGCTGCACCTGATCGAGGAAGTGCTCGAGAAGGAACTCCCCGACATCATCGAGTCCGGCGATCCCTACCAGGTCGCCTGGAAAGCCATTGCCTCCGGACGCGGCCTCGACATCCCGGTGGTCGGCTTTTACCACTCCCACTTCCCCGAGGCCTACATCCGGACCGTGGCGAAATACTTCGGGCGCGTCGCCGTCTCGATCACCGATGAGATCTGCCGCCGCTATGTCAAGGCGCTCTATAACCGCTTTGAGTGTACTTTTGTGCCGAGCCCCGTCCTCTCCCGGCTGCTCGGCACCTGGGGAGTCGACCGGGTTCATCCGGTGGACCTCGGTGTTGACGCGGACATCTTTGTGCCGGACATCGCCGACCGGGACGCCACCCGGCAACGCCTGGAGATTCCCGCCGGAGCCCGCCTTCTGCTCTACGTCGGACGCCTCGCCCCCGAGAAAAACGTGCGCACGCTTTTCGGGGCATGCGCCGCCCTCCATGCCCGTTCTCCCGGAAAATACCATCTTCTCTGTGTCGGCGACGGCACCCAGCGCCCGGCCGTGCAATCTCTCCGCGAGAAAACCGGAAGCGTCCATTGGATGCCCTACTGCACGGACCCCCGGGAACTG
Source organism: uncultured Chthoniobacter sp. (assembly GCA_964585615.1). GTDB lineage: Bacteria > Verrucomicrobiota > Verrucomicrobiia > Chthoniobacterales > Terrimicrobiaceae > QYQL01. Next base: position 17,230 of record CAZPEN010000016.1, read on the forward strand.
GCTGCCATCTACCGCGCCGCCGATCTCTTCGTTCACCCCGGCGTGCAGGAAACCTTCGGCCTCGTGACTCTGGAAAGCCAGGCCAGCGGCACCTGCGTCGTCGGCATCCGCGGCAGCTACATGGACCGCATCATCTTCAGCGACCAAAACCTCTGGGCCGCTGAAAACTCCCCGGAGGCCCTCGCCGACGCCATCGAATCGAAATTCACCCTCGACCTGCGCTCCGCCGGCCTCAAAGCCAGCGCCGAAGCCCGCGGACGCTACTCCTGGTCGACCGTTTTTTCCCGCATTTTTCGCATCTACTCCCAGGTGGTCGAAACCTTCCAACGCTGACCTCTCCCGCCAATCCGCCAGGAGAGAAAGAAACTTCATTCCCTCTGTTGACGACAACCTTCCTTCTTGCCGCCGGAACACCCAGGCAACCCGGCCCCCGCAATCAGATCCTGTGCCTTGAACTCGAAAACGGCGTAACCCAAGTTTCTTAAAAAATGGGGCTTTTTCTCAAAACAGCCGGCTATTTTTGCCATGCTTGATTTCATCCCGAAAACGGCGATAGAAAAAAGTCGTTTTGTGCGAAAGGGCTGATGCACAGTAAACTTCTGGACACCACCATCGGGCATTGGGAGGGAAATCCGATGAAAGATCCCTGGGCCAAAATGTCCTCCGGCACTGTTTTCCGTTTGATGTTTCCCGAAAGATCGCGGAGACTCTGCTTTCCTCAAAGCACCCGTAGCTCAATTGGATAGAGTGACGGCCTCCGAAGCCGTAGGTTGTGGGTTCGACCCCCGCCGGGTGCAGGGCATTCATTGTTCACGATTGCCCCCGCGTTGTGTTGCCCCTAGCATTTCTGACGAAATGAGCCAAATGCCCACATTGCCTCCGGTTGAGCCCCCCCGCCGGGAGATCCCGAAACTTGGCCGTCACCTGCTGACCATTTTCCAGGTTCTTGTCACGGCGGGATTGCTCTGGTGGCTTTTCCATGACCAGCAAAGGCGTGTCACCATCTGGAATGCCCTCCAAACTGCGGACTGGAGATGGATGCTCGCCGCCCTTGCCGCGGCCGGACTTTGCGAGTTTCTCGGCATTCTCCGGTGGCAGCTTTTCCTCAAAATGCTCCACCTTCACGTCCGCCTCCGGGAAGTGACCAGGCTGTTTTTCATCGGGGCTTTCTTTAATCAATTTTTGCCGGGCACCACCGGCGGGGATGTGGTTCGGGTCATTTACCTGATGCGGGATCATCCGGAAAACCGGACGGCAGGTTTCCTGAGTGTGGCCATTGACCGCCTGCTGGCGGTGCTGGTGCTGGTGGCCATGGGGCTTGGTTTTGCCTGGAGCCGCAGCAGTTGGTTTGCCAGCAGCTTCGCCGTGGGAAACACCATGAAAATCTTCGCCATCGTGCTGTTCGTGATCGGGATCGGTCTCGTGGCCTCGTTCTTTCTCACCAGCCGCCATCTGGTGGAACGTCTGCCGCGGAAATTTCCTCTGCGTGCGCAGATTGTGAAGCTCTCCACGCTCTGGCAGCTCTGCATCGAGAACCGGCGGGAGGCCCTGCTCGGGGCGTTCTATACAGTCCCGATGCTTCTCGCCTATTTTGCGGCCTTCTATTTTGTCGCACTGGCGTTCACGGCAAAGGTGTCCTTCCTCGACATGACGTCCATCATGCCTCTGGTCACAGCCGTCTCCTCCCTGCCAATCAGCCTCAATGGGATCGGTGTCAGGGAAGCCCTGTTCGAGCAGTTGCTTTTCGAACTCTGTGGTGTTCCGCAGGGAACCGGCCTGCTCATTTCGATCACCGGCATGTTCGTCTACATGGTCTGGGGACTGCCCGGCGGACTTTTCTATCTTGAACGGATCCGCAGAAGATACGTCAAATAAAGCGCTTTCCCCGGAGGTTTTTTGAAAAATCACCGGATTTTTCCTTGTTGGCAGGGGCGATCTTTTTAAAATCACCCGCGAAATGAACAACGCGAAAAGCTTGCGGACGGCTCTCTCCCGCTCCGCAGCTTCCCAAGTCAATCCGTCTCTTTCTCATCGAACAATGCCACCGGCCGGGAAGGCCGGCGCACAATGAACAGGGCTCCGGCTCCCCCCAGGCGACGTCCCTTTTTTGCACCAAGGATTCTGTCCGTTTTCTCCGGCGGTTATGGCCGGGGAGATTTGGGAGCGGACATCATGGCAGGGGCCACAGTCGGCCTGATCGCACTTCCCCTCGCCCTCGCCCTGGGAATCGCCAGCGTTCCTCCAGGAATGAAAACTCCATTCCCCGCTCCGGCAATGGGGATGTTCACCGCGATCATCGCCGGTTTTCTGATTTCCCTGCTGGGAGGAAGCCGGGTCCAAATCGGCGGGCCGACGGCGGCATTCATCCCGATTGTCCTTCTGATCGTCGAACAGCACGGCTTCGGCGGCCTCATGCTGGCAACCGTCATGGCTGGAATCATCCTGGTGATCATGGGACTGACCCGCATGGGCACCCTGATCAAATTCATTCCCTGGCCTGTGACGAGCGGATTCACCACCGGCATCGCGGTCTCCATCATGTCCACGCAGGCGGCGGATTTTTTGGGAATCCGGGCGGAAACTCCGCCCCCGCGCGAGTTCCTGGAAAAAGTCCGCTGGCTGTGGGAAAATCTCGCCCACGCCAATCCGGTCAACCTCGGCCTTGCCGCTGCCTGTGTGGCGGTGATTGTTTTCTGGCCGCGGCTGGGCATCAAAAAAATCCCGGGCTCCATTGTGGCCATGATCGGTGCCACATTGCTCGTCCTGTTCACCGGACTTCAGGAAGGCTTCGACGTGGCGACCATCGGGGCAAAGTATGGGGCAAATGCCATTCCGCAGGGGCTGCCCTCCATCCACTGGCCGGACTTCAGTTGGGGCCAACTCCGCGACCTCATCGGCCCGGCGACAGCCATCGCGCTGTTGGGAGCCATCGAGTCGCTGCTCTCCGCAGTTGTCGCCGATGGAATGACCGGCGACCGGCACGATAGCAACACGGAACTGATCGCCCAGGGGGTGGCAAACATCGTGTGTCCGTTCTTCTGCGGGCTTCCCGCAACCGGAGCAATCGCCCGGACCTCGGCCAACGTGAACAACGGTGCCCGCTCGCCCATTGCAGGCATCGTCCATTGCACCACCCTCCTGCTGATCGTTCTGCTCTTTGCGAAGGGCGCGGCCTATGTTCCCGTTGCCGCGATGTCCGCCGTCCTTGTCGTCGTCGCTTTCCGCATGGGGGAATGGCACGAGTTGCAACGGCTCAACCTCATGCCGCGAAGCGACGCCGCCGTTCTGCTGACCACCTGCGCCCTGACGGTGATCTTCGATCTGGTGATTGCCGTGGAGGTCGGCATGGTCCTGGCCGCCATCCTCTTCATCAAGAGAGTTTCCCAAACGACGGAAGTCTCCCGCGTCACCGGCGATGATGTCCTCGAATCCCACGAACAGTTGGCCTGCGGGAAGGACATCCCGAAGGGGGTTCTGGTCTACCGGATTTTCGGCCCGTTTCTCTTCGGCGCGGCGGAAAAAATGGAAGACGCCATGGAGAGCCTGCATGAAATGCCACAGGTGTTGATCCTCCGCCTCCACCTCGTGAGCGCCATGGATGCAACCGCATTGAACACGCTGGAGAGCGTCATCGAACGGATTCAAAAACATCAGGGCACGGTCATCCTGAGCGGGCTCCACCGCCAACCGCTCGACATGTTGCGAAAGGCGGGCTTTGTCGAAAAGATCGGTCGGAAAAACTTCTGCGCCCACTTTGACGACGCCCTGGCCCGCGCACGCCAGATTCTGACAGTCTGAAAGGCGGTCAGATCGGCGGCATAAGGATCCGGACAGCCGGTTCTTCCTGCCGCTTGGTGCTGTAAATCCGGGCGGGAGCCGTGGACTTCACCTCATATCCCTTCAGGAGGAACTCGGGATAAAACGAATCGCTTGCCGGCTCGTAAACCATCCCTCCGGAGAAACTCCCGAACAGGCGGTATTCGTAATTATTGTCCGATCCCAGCTTTCCGGCCTCACGATCCGGAGCCAGTTTGACCTGCTCGTTCATCATCACCAGCTTCGCGGATTTCCACGGCTTGCCCGGCTCGCGAACCCAGCCCCACATTTTGTAGTCCTGTTTGTACATCCGGCGACCGACAAAGTAATCCCCCGGTGCCTCGCCAAGGATCGCCGCATTCATCGACGCGCGCGCCCCGGCATCGGGATCCACCGAAGTGCATCCACCGGTGAAGAGAAGAACAAGGAGGCCGGCAGCCATCCACCCCAGGCCGCCCCGGATTTTGTGCAATGTTTTTTCCATCATCAGACTCCCGCTTTTTGAAGATAAGGTTTGATCCAGCTGGCCAGCGCGGTCTCGGATTCGATCTGCGCCTCGCTGTTGATCGGAAACAAATACCAGTTCTCGGTATGCGAGACGGATTCACCCGGAGCCAATGCGGCCAGGGGGCTGAGGGATTCGATTTCCAGCATTTCCTCATTGGTGAATGTCTCGAAGTTGCAGCCGCCATCGGGATACACCGCGCCGGTCACATGATCGAATGTCTTGATGAAAACAGTGTCCCCGATCACGTAGGCAACCCACTTTTCCCGATGGGCCAGCCCAAGTTTGGTCGGAGGAAATCCCTCGCTCTGGCGGAGGGTGAAAAATTCCCGCCCAAAATGCCATCGGGAATCGCTGAGATCCGTATACGGCCAGAGGACAATCCCGCGATTGGGCAGAAGATCGCGGGGATGCTCCCCCAAAGGAGGCTGTGGAATGATCTCAATCCCGCCCGGTCGCATCACACTCAATGCCCAGGAAGCGATTTGGATCGGCTCATCGCCGTCATTCCGGGCCGTGTGCCGGACGGTCACATGCGAATCATTGTCTGCCAATGTGACTCCCAGGGTTTTCATGATTTTTCCCGCATGGCTCTGGAGGGAGTCGATGACGATTTCCTCGGTGAACTCCTCGATGCGGTAATCCACGGGGTGATTGTCAAAATGATACGAAACCACCTCGTCTTCGGGGGCGATCCAGAAGCGGTGTCCCCCGCGGATCATCCATTCCTGTTCTCCGGAACCTCCAAGCTGTTCCTCATAGTTCTTGAAGACATTCTCCCCGTCGGGCCGCTTGTAGCTCAGGATGCGGGGGCCGACATCGAGTGTGACAATGACCTCGGCAAAATCGTTCGCCAGGTAGAGATTGCGGTTCCAGCCCGCATGGGAGATGACTTCTTTTTTCATGGTTGGGAATCGGCCGGAAGTCCTGCGACCTCCGTGCGCTTGGGGGAATACTTCACCAAACCCCCTGCGGCATCCAGCGTTTTCGGAGGGTTTTCAGGAGCATTTTCCAGGGCTCACCCGCGGGTCAGAAAAGCCCCGCCAAGCTGCCCGTTCCAGCCCAAAACCGGCACCACGGCATTCGACACCCGTTTCTGCAAAATTTCCTCCCGGGCACAAAGACATTGAAGCAGCGTCGATACGGCAAATGCCTCGCCGGCCACGCGCTTGGGGGAAAAAAAACGCGCTTCGGGAAAAACCTTCCCTGCAACCGCCTCCTCGAACCTCCCGGGACGCCCCCCTGCCGCCGAGAGCACCGCGAGTTCAGGCGCTTCCCCGCAGGCCAGCTCCCGGAGCAATTCCGGAAAACCACCCGCCGCCCTCCTGGAACGTGACACCACCTTCCCGGGATGCACTCTGGAAATCCGCACCTCCGACCCCTTCCCCAGCACCACCGCCACAGCCCCCTCGGAATGAACGATTCCCGAACCGGGATGCGGAGCCGCCAGTTTCCATCGCCTGTATCCCTCGCAGGAAACCCAGTCCAGTTCCTCCGCCGCCACCACCACGCAATACTCCGCCGCGCCCGAGTGGAGCAGATCGGCAGCCGTGCCGATGGCATCCATCCCCACCGCCGCATCCCCCACAAGCGTCAGCACCGTTCCGTCCAATCCCAGCATCGCGGCAACATGGCTCGTTGGCGCATTGTAGACGGTCTCCGGAAACAGCAGGGGACTTCCCCCTCCCCGCGCCGCCACCTCCTCAAAAAACCGGCGGGTATACGCAACCGATCCATTTGAAGTGGCAAAAACCAGAGCCGTCCTCCCCGCGGGCAGCGGACCGGCCATGCGAACGGCATCCGCTGCGGCAGCGCACGCAAAATGGGAAATGGCACTCACCCGCCTCAACCGCCCCCCCGTGGAAGCCGTCCCTTCCGGCAAAGCCGTCCGGTAAATCCTCACCGGCGGCCACCCCCCGGGAACGGACAACGTCTCCGCCTCCGGATGCTCCCCCGCCCGGAGCCTTCTCCAAACGCTCCCCCAATCGCGCCCGAGCGGGGTGACACAGCCTGCTCCCAAAATGGAAATTCCCTCCGCGTTCATGTCGGCCTTTCCAGAAGCACCGTGGCATTGGATCCGCCGAACCCGAAAGAATTGGAAAGCACACGCCGCGGACGAACAGCCCGCGCGGCATTGGCCACGATGTCCAGCCCGGAGTCCGTCTCCCGCAGGTTGATGTTCGGCGGCAGAAACCCCTGTTCCATCGCCAGCAGGCAAAAAGCCGCTTCAATCGCCCCCGCCGCTCCCAGCGCATGTCCGGTCATCCCCTTGGTGCTGCTGACAGGACTCCGCGGGCAAACGCTTCGAATCGCCGCCGCCTCGCTGGCATCGTTGAACGATGTCCCCGTGCCATGCGCATTGATATAGTCCACATCGTCGGCACTCCACCCGGCATCCGCCAACGCCCGCTCCATGGAAAGCCGGGGCCCCGTTCCGGAGGGTTCCGGTTGGGTGAGATGATGATTGTCATTGGCAAAACCCCATCCCGCCACTACAGCCCGCACGGCTCCGGCGGGAACATCCCCCTGCGCCTCCACCAAAAAGCACGCTGCCCCCTCGCCCAGCGCCAGTCCGCTCCGGGCGGAATCAAAAGGCCGGCACTTCTCCGTGGTGGAAGCCCTCAGACAGTCAAACCCCGCGAAGACCATCTCCACTAGGGCATCGAAACCCAGCGCCATCACCCGCCTGGCACGGCCATTGCGGACAAGCCCCGCCGCCAGACAAAGCGCATTTGTCCCCGACGCGCAGGCATTCGAGACAATCCGCACCGGTACGGAAAACCCGAACATCTCCATCACCTGCATCACCGGCTGCTGCGGCACATATCCGTGCACAAGATGCCGGGCCGACCGTCCCGCCATTCCTCCGGAGAGGCCCCGGAAAAAAGTTTCCCCGAGATCCATTCCCCCGCTTGTCGTCCCGGCCACGACAATGTCCGGAGAGAACCCGGGGCGGGAATCCAGTGCCTCCCGCACTGCGGGCAGGAGGAGCCTGGCCGCACGGGACCAAGCTTTGCTGGCCGGATTCATCGCCTCGCAAATTCCCGCCAACTCCGGCGGAACCTGTCCGGCCATGCGGGATTGATAGGAGGTCACGGAAAAAAGCCGCACGTCCGAAATCCCGTCCAGCCCCTCCCGCAACGCGGTCCCATGGGAGGCAATGTCACAGCCCAACGGGCTCACACAACCCACCCCCGTGATCACAGGCTGAGCCGGAAAAGACACGCTCATCAGACGATTTTCTCCATCTGAAAATCTTGTCAATTTCCCTCCGGCGAAGAAGGCGGCTCCACGACAAACGGCATCGCCGGGGAGGCTTCCGGGGAGGGAGATGGTTCGGGCGTGGGAGTCGGCCACGGTTTGACAAGATCCGGCCAACTGTGCACCGGCACCGTCAATCCTCCCAGTTCCCCCACCAGTTGCTCACACTTCAGCCGCCAGGCCTCCAGATCGGGCGGAGTCGCCGTCTCCTCCGCGGTTCCGGGGAAAACCAGATACGTCACCTTGAGATCGCTCACCGGCCGCGCGACACCGGAAGAACGGGCATTGAGTTCCCGGCAGATCAAAAGCGAAGCCTCCCCCATCTTCAACGACGGCCCCGCGTCTCCCACGATCGCCGGCAGGGCTTTTCCCCCGAAAAAAACCAGGGCCAAATCCCCGATCGACGGCGAAAAGGCATCCGACTTGTCCCGCATCACAAACCCCGGCAACACGATGAACGGATCGGTCTCGGAAACCAGAAAACTCCATTTCCGGAGATCGTAGATCCGCCGCTTGGCAAGGTCGACACCCTCCTCGATCTCCTTCCGCCGCGTGCCCGACGCCTGCCCCGCGGCAAGCTCCGCCCTGAGCCCGTCGAGCCGCTTCTGCTCGACTTCCAGAAACGGATTTTCCCGCTCCGTTCTCTTCGGCCAGCGGTAACTCGTCTGGGGAAGAAAATACGGCGAGGAACCGTCCACCGTCACATTGCGGTCCCCATCCGAACCATCGCCATTCACATCCATGTCGGCCACCGCCAGGAGCGCACGCCTCCCCGTTCCGGGATCCCTCACATTCAGGATCGTCTCGCAGTCATAGAAATTATGACGGGAAAGAATGACGTCCAGGCGCCCGATGTCGCGTTCCACCTGCGCCACTTTCAAAGCATACAACTTTTCAAAAAACGGCGACACCTCCGCCTTCGCAAGCAGGCCATCGAAATCCTTGAATGTGCCGGGCAGCAGCGGGTCGTTCCTGGAAAAATCCGCCACCGTCAGCGACGCACGGGGCAGCCGCGCCCGCACCTTCACTTCCACCTGGTAGGAATCAATGTCCTGCCGGTCCTGCGAAGCCAGCTCCGGGCTTTCCTCCGCCACCACTTTCGTCTGGAGGGACAGTCCATTGAAGAGTTTCGCCGTCGCCAGCGGCTTCCGGGGAATCGAGGGAATGGGCGTCGGCGTTGGAACCGGCGTGGGAGTGGGAGAAGGTGACGGCGGGGGCGTCGGCGGGGGCGGTGGAGGCGGAGGTTTGGAACAACCGGCCAGCACCAGTCCCGCCAACAACACCCCTGCCCCGCGGCTTTTCAATACCCTGCTCCGGCACCCCGGGCGACTCTCAGGTGTGCGCGATGAATGCGGAATACACATCGGGCGGGATGTCCAGCATCTTGTAATCGCTTGAGGAAACAAAGAGCAGCGTCTGCTTTCCCCTCCCCAAAAGCTGTCCGGCGGAATCGAAAATCTCGTGCTCCAGTGTCGCAAACTTCCGGTTGTAACCCGCCACCCGGATCTTCACGCTCACCGTCTCAAATTCGCGCGTCTCCCTCACAAACTTGTGCTCGAACGAACGCGTGAGGATGTAAAACGGCGTGTTCTTCAAATTGAACTTCGGCATCACCCGGTTGAAGAAAAGCTCCCGCGTCTTCCCCACCCACATCGCATACATCCCGAAATACACATTCCCCACCGAGTTCGTGTCCGCATAGGTCGCCACGAAGGAATGCACAAACCATTTGCCCTCGAAATGCCCGCCAATGCTCTGCGTGAGCGCCGCAATGTCCTTCACCGAGGGAAGACCCTGCGAAACAGCAGCCCCCTCGCCTTCCGGCGGATTCATGACAGCCCCCGCACTCGGGGCACTCTCCGGCGCCTGGGCGTCCAGTTCCTCCTTGTCGCTGAGAAACTCCTCCGAGGAACTCGGCTTCACCAGCAGCCAGAGGACATACCCCAGCGGCAGCAGCGATCCGAAAATCTGGAAAAACGGCGACCGCAGGAAATAGCCGTAGGAAAAGATCACCACCGCCAGACTCCCGATGCAGAACATCTTCACCTGCGGGATCGCATTCGCCCGGCTCACCAGATAGCAGCGCACGATCGCCAGCGTCGAGTAGCCGACGAAAAACGTCGCGTAGAAGATCATGAAAAACTCCAGTTCGAACCGCAGCAACGCCCCCGCCAACGCAACCAGCCCGCAGAAAAGATACACCGGGATCGGCGACGTCAGCAACCGCGAGGGAACCAACGAAAAGATCGGATGGTTGCTCTGGTTCGCATTCGACTGCAAAAACCACCGCAACGCCACATACCCGCTGTCCAGCGTCGTGAGCACACACACCGACACAAACACCCCATACGCCGCAAACGTCCACGGCCCCGCCTGCGAGAACAACCGCATCAGGATTTCCTGCCCGTAGTTGTGACCGGTGATCCCCACGCGGATGAACTCCGCCGCCCCGCGGTTCAACGCCCACACCGTCATCAACCCGTGGAACATCAACAGCAGGAAAAAGAGAATCGAGCCGATCCAATACCCCGCCGCGATCGACACCCGCTCCCGGTGCATCTGGATCGCCCGCTGCCACTGCTGGAGATCCAGCCACGGCCCCACCAGAAACCCGATGATGATCGGCACCGCATATCCCCAGTAATTCCAGTCGTTCGTCGGCAATTTCGGAAACGACAGCGTCCCCGGTCCCTGCACCGCCGCGTAAATGATCAGAAACGCCACCGCCGGCGCCATGAGAAGAAACAACACCCCATGGCTGAACTTGATCCGCTTGATGTCAAACTCCTCCCCGAAAAGAATCGCCGCCGCCAGCACCACCAGCAACGTCAACGGCATGTAAAGCATCCACGGCTCCAACCCCAGCGGCTGCCACACATACCGCAGAAACGCAAAAATCGTCAGCGTGATTGCCAAAATCTGATACAGGAAAAACACCAGCCGGAATGGACGCGACCATGTCGAAAAAAACTGCGCCAGCGATTCCGACCCCGACTGCCTCCGGGCCAGGTGATGCGTCACCAGCCCGAACGCCAGCAACCCGAGAAAATTCGGAATCGCAAACGTCAGGAGCCCGAAAACCCCGAATTGCGTCGTGAACTGGACGGAAAAAAACAACCCCAGCCCCCACATCCAGGAAAGGGCCACCGAGTTCCCCCAGAGAATCGCACCGAACCAGCGGGGAAGATTGGACGTCGAAGAAGATGCCATGAGCCCCAAACCCATACTATTTCCCCACCGCCTCCGCAACCTGTAAGGAGCCCGGAGCGCGTTTTCCTTCCCAAACGAAGGCAGCCCTCCCCGGCCTGCCCGACAAAGCCTGCCCCGCAGCCCCGGCATTTCCCCTTGTCAAAAACCCCAGTTCCTTGCTGGCACGCGCCGGATTGGGGACAAAAAGCGAGCCCCTGGCAGGCCCGCACCCGGCTGGGATCGAACCAGCGACCATCGGTTTAGAAGACCGGTGCTCTATCCACTGAGCTACGGGTGCCAATCGGCAGGCCCCGATCGCCGGAGCCAATCCAACATATCCCAAAAGCAACCGGGTTGGTCAAAACTTATGCTTATTCCCGAAACGGAACGGGTGCATGACGGGAAAGTTACGGAGGTTCAAGTGGCCGATTGATTTCTGGCGGACCACAGGGAGTCAAAGCGGTTGCTCAGAAGGGAGGTTCGGAGGTCGAGGACATTTTGGGCACCCTGGAGCGACCAGAACATGCCGGAGTTTTTGAAGCGTTTTGCGACGACGGATTTGCAACCGGCCTTGATGACGCCCGAGCCGATGAAGAAGCCCTGGGAGCGGAAGGTGGCGTAGGCCATGCGGGAAGCGTTGGTTTGGAAGTAGGCGATCTGCTTTTCTGCCTCCTGACGAGGGGTGGGGATGTCCGGCAGATCGGCCCTGGGCTGGGCCAGGACGTTCTGGAGGCGATCTTCCAAGAGCATCTCCCTCCAAAGCTTGGCCTGGGATTTGGTGCGTTCAGGGTCGGCCCCGTAGAGGGAGTCGGAGAGCAGGCTCAAGTGTTCGGCGGCATGGTAGAAGTCCAGGATGTAGGTGGCTTGCGGGAAGTTGATGCGGGCAACCTCCCAGATCCAGGGGGCTCCGTCTCCGAGATAGACGGTTTTTTCGGCGTGGGCATATCCTCTGGCAAAAGCTTCGCGCCGCAGGAGAGCCCCGAAGTCTTCACTGCACTGGAAGGTTCCCACGTAGGAGGTGGAGTCGGGGTCGCGCAGAGGTTTTCCTTCCGCGTCCAGAGAGCTTTGGGTGAAGATTGCCCCGAGTTTGACCTCGCGGGTTTTGGCATCGCCTTCGCCGTTTTTGGCTTTGCGCCCCTGCGCCTCGCTTTTGCGCACCGGAACCCCGGTCCCATCGGCCTCGATGTAAAGGACCGGGATAGAGGTCGGTGGAGGGGCGGCGACAACCCGGCTTGGCGCCTGTCTCATTTGTGGGGAGACGAGTTGCGCCATGCGGGCGATGGCCTGCGGCCCGACGTGGACGCCCGCGTAGAAGAGCAGGTCTTTGCTCCCGGACTCGAAGCTTTCCTGGGCAGCCATGCGGGCCATCATTTTGGCCAGTCCCGGAGAGTAGCCCTCGATGAGTCCGAGGCTTTCGTCCAAGGGGTACCCGGTTCGCACCATCCTTGGACACGATATAGTCGCGCAGCAGATGGATCTCCCCGAAGAGGGTTTCCACGGTTTTTCCCCGTCCGTGGTAACACTTTTCACCCGGCAGCACCTGCGGGGCGGCCCCTTGGTAAAGCGGGTCGTTGAGCAGGCTCTCGATCATGAGGGCTCCGTCCCGGAAGAGAGCCTGCCGCAGGCCCTCTTCCAGCAAGTTCATCGCAGGCCTCTCGCCGCTTTCCAACCGGGTACGGACTTCGTTCAGGAACGCTTGCGCTTCGCTGCAGCGCTCTTGCCCGAAAGCTTCGCCGAGTTTTTTTTACCCGGATCTTCTCCACGGGTGGCCGCTACGGTCAGCTTGATGAACTCGGCGCTGAGGGATTCAAAACGCTGGCGGCCCTCGACGGCTTCGCGCAGGGCGGGGGCTTCGGAAGCGGGGACCCGGCGGGTGCGATTGCGCCCGCCCACCCATGCCTGATGCTTGTAATACGGACCATGGCGTTGGGGCGGCCCTGCGGATCCGGGCACCTCCCGGTATTCCTCGGAAAGCGAACCTGTTTCCATGCGTTCGATGCGTGCCATTTCCAGGAGAAGCTCCTGACGTTGCCGGGCGATTTTTCCATTCATCGGGGAAATATGCCTAGCATCTAGACAATTTCAAACCGAAATTCCCCTCGCTTTTGGTCTTTTTTCACTTTCCCGTTATGCACCCACAGGCTCCACTCCCCGTCCCCGGACAAGTCCGTGCCCGCTGCGGTGCCCCCGCCCCGACATTCCGTCTTTTCTTTCCCCGCCCGGGAGGATTGAGTTTCCCCCATGGAAGCGTTTGATGCGGCGGGTGTCACGGGAATCGTCTGGCGGCGGGTGCTTCCGGGGAAGGAAGAACAGGCCGAGGCGCTTATGCGGGAGATCATGGGACTGTCACGCCAGGCCGAAGGTTTTCTGGGATCGGAAATTTTTCCGCCGATTCCCGGCGTTCAGGATGCCTATGTCGTGCTTTATCGGTTCAGCCGGGGAACCCATCTGCGGCAATGGCTGGCGTGCGTGCGACGCCAGGAACTGCTCCGAAAAATGACCGCTCTGCTGGTGGAGCCCGCGATCGAATTCTTTTTTGCCCATGCCCGGCAACAGGCCGGATCGGCCTCTTCCGTTTTTGCATACCGCATCCGCACGGAAAAAGAATCCGCGTTCCTGGATTGGCGGCGGCGCATTCTGGAGGAAGTCCGGACGTGGCCGGGATTTCTGGGCACCGAATCTTTCGACACGCTGGAAGGGACGGAACCGGAATTCATCGTGGTGGTGCGCTTCTCCAGTCGGGCGAATCTCGATGCCTGGCTGGAATCGCAGCCTCGGAACGAGTTCATGAAAGAAGTCCGCGCGTACGTACACCACTACAGACTGCGCCGCATCGGCAGCGGATTTGAAGGCTGGTTCGACACCTCCGCGGAAACCCGGTCGCCGGCGCGCTGGCGTCAGGCTCTCGTGATTCTTTCCGCCCTGTTCCCGGTCATCATGCTCATGCGGCAGTTGCTTTCACCGGTCTTCCAGATGTTCCCGCTGCCGGTCGCTTTTCTCATCCTTCTGACTCTCGACATGGCCATCCTCACGTATGGGGTGATGCCGCACTATTCCCGCCTGATGAATTTCTGGCTGAGGCCCGGAAGAGACTTCACCTGGCAACGGGAACTCGCTGGATGCGCCATCATCCTTGGCATCATCAGTCTCACACTGCTCGGCTTTCTCCGTTTGTAACGGCGGTCTGCAACCGGCGCGACAAGGCTTCCATGGGGTTGCTTTCACCGCAAAACGCTTCAAGATGTCCGGAACCGATGCCCCGCCCCATTCCTCCATCCCGTCCGAACAAGGCCAAACGTCCCCCCATGCTGGCCTGGGTTTCCCGGTCCGTTGCCAGATTGCTCGGAAAACCGGTGAAGAATGCGCCGAAAAAACCAGCCGGCAAGGGCCGCCTGATCGCCCCCACGAAAGCAGAGACCGCGCTCCTGCCACCATTTCCCGGCCTCCCGCCGGAACACATCCATGTTCCCGGCACGAAAGAGGATTGCGAGGCGGCGGCCCGGGAAATTCTTGCGGCGGGAATCGCCGGGTTTGACACCGAAGCCAAACCGACGTTCAAGGCGGGAGAAAAAAGCGGCGGCCCCCATGTCGTCCAGTTTGCCCTCACAAACAAAGCCTTCATCTTCCAACTTCACCGTCACGAATGTCAAAAAGTGGCCGCCCATCTCATCGAATCCTCCCAAGTGCTGAAAGTCGGCTTCGGGTTGAAGAACGATCACGGCCAGATCCGCAACCGCCTGGGAGTCAAACCGAATGCCATTCTCGATCTCGACCATGTTTTTCGGAAAAAAGGCTGCCAGCATCAAATGGGCGTGCGCGCGGCCATGGGAGCCGTTCTCCACCTGAATTTTCCCAAGTCGAAATCCACCACCACCAGCAATTGGGCGGCCAGGGAGCTCACCCCGCGGCAACTGAGCTACGCCGCGAACGACGCATTCGCCGCACTGAAAATCATGGAGGCACTGGATCTCAATCCGGACGAATTTTGCGGCAGCGGCACGCGGCCATCGCAAAAAGCCTTGAAGCCCTTATAGAGCGCCTTCGCGGGATAAAACCTCCTCGACCAGGGACCGGGCCTCCTTGCCGGCGGCCTGACTGCCCGTCAGGACACAGGCAAAGGCAAGGATTCTTTCCCCGGAAACCACATATCCCACATACCAACCGACGGATGGCGTTCCTTTTCCGGCCCCGCCGGTTCCGGTTTTTCCATAAAGCGTGCCACGATCGGTTTTTTTTGCAGTCATGATGTCCTGGAGGATCGTGAGTGTTGTTTTTGAAAATGGCACATCGCCGGTGACGAGACGACGAAGCAGGGAAGCCTGTTCGTCCGCGGAAATGAGCAGGGGCTCACGATCCGGCGCGGGCAGCCAAAAGACGTCGTTGCCGGAAGAGGTGTTGCTGTCACCATAATCGAGTTTGCCCATCCACCCGTTCATTCGCTCCGCGCCGATTTTGCGGGCCAAAGCCTGGTAGGCGGGCACGCAGGAGAAGGCGTAGGCCTGGCGGAGGGTGAGGTCCTGGTTCCATTCCCCGATGGAACGCACCACTCCGTCCCATTTGTAAAACGGCTGGTCGGCCTTTGCGAGAAGACCGGTTTCGAGCCCGATGGCCGTATTCCAGATCTTGAAAGTCGAGCAGGGCGGCAGCCTCCTCGCGCAGAGTGGCGGGTTGTATCGCCGGCTCTCACCCGAGGCGCAATCGATGAGCACAAGTGCCCCGTCGCGGCCATGGAAGACTTTTTCAAGCGAAGCCTCGGAAAATGGCAGAAACGCGGCGACAAGAAGGGCGGAAATCATGCACAACGATCAGGGCCTCCGCGGCGGCTGGCAACTGGAAAATCTCCGGACCCGAAAATGCCGCCACCCCCGCGACTGGAACGCTCCCAGAAATGCGTTGCGGGAATTTGCGGCAAAAATTCCCTCGCGATTTCCGGGGTGGTGCGCATACTTCGCGGCTGAATGCGCACCTGTCTTTATGATCAACATCTGGCCGCCGGGGGAAGGATGGTCGACTTTGCCGGCTGGGAGATGCCGGTCCAGTATTCCGGAATTCTCGATGAACACAAAACCGTCCGTGAGGCGGTCGGGGTTTTCGACATCTCGCACATGGGGGAGTTTTTCGTCTGCGGTCCCGGCAGCGGAGCCTGGTTGAATTCGCTTTTCACCAACAATGTCGACTCCCTCACGGATGGCACCGCCCAATACTCCCTCATGCTCAACGAGCAGGGCGGGGTCATTGACGATCTTATCGTTTACCGCCTCGGAGCGGACGATTTCCTCATCGTCGTCAATGCCTCGATGATCGATGAAGATGCCGACTGGATGAACTCCCGGCTCCCGGAAGGCATCGCCTTTTCCAACCGCAGTGCCGACTTCGCCGCCCTTGCCATCCAGGGACCACAGGCGGGCGGGGTCTTTGAAAAACTGTTCGGACAGCCCATGCCCGCCGGGCGAAACCGAATTCTCCGCCTGGGAGAGGATTTTGTTGTGACCACCGGCTACACCGGTGAGGCGGGTTTTGAATGGATCGTTCCCTCTTCCGAAGCAGTTTCCGCGTGGAACCGCTCGCTGGCCGCCGGGGCGAAACCCTGCGGACTCGGAGCCCGCGACACGCTGCGCCTGGAGATGTGCTATCCCCTCAACGGGTCCGACCTCTCACCAACCCGCACCCCCTTGGAAGCCGGACTCGGCTTTTTTGTCGATCTCACAAAACCTGATTTCATCGGAAAATCGGCTCTGCTGGCCCAGAAGGCCGGAGGAATCCCCCAACGCCTGTGCGCCCTCCGCATCACGGAAAAAGCCCCCCCCATTCGCCCGCATTACCCGGTGTGGATCGACGGCACCCCTGTCACGGAAACCACCAGCGGAGCTCTCTCCCCCTCGCTCGGCGTCGGCATTGCCATGGCCTACCTCCCCACGGAATTCTCAAAACCCGGCCGGGAGGTCGAAATCGAGGTGCGCGGACGCAGATTCCGCGCTTGCGTTCAGAAAAAACCCCTTTACCAAAAAGAAGCATGAAAGTTCCTGAAAATTTCCGCTACACCGAAAGCCATGAATGGATCCTCGTCGAGGGCGACACCGGCACCGTCGGCATCACCGACCACGCCCAGGCCGAACTCACGGACATCGTCTTTGCCGAGCCTCCTCCGGTTGGAAAAAAACTCACCGCCGGGGAAGTCGCCGCGGTTGTGGAATCCGTCAAGGCCGCCAGCGATATCTACACACCCGTCTCGGGCGAGGTGATCGCTCGCAACGAAGCCGTGGAACAGGATCCCTCCCTTCTCAACACCGATCCCCATGGCGCAGGATGGATTTTCAAAATCCGCCTTTCGAATCCCCCGGAAGTGGCCGCCCTCAAGGACTCCGCCGCCTACAGCGCCCAGATCGGGGAATGAGCACGTTTGCCTCCCGCCATATCGGGCCCTCCGGGGCGGAAATCGAGTCCATGCTCCGGGTTGTCGGAACTGCTTCGCTGGAGACCCTCATCGCGGAAACTGTTCCCTCCAGCATCCGACTGAACCGGGATTTGACACTCCCCCCGGCACGTGAGGAAGAACAGGCCCTCGCCGATCTCCGGACCCTGATGGACCGCAACGTCCTCGCTCAATCCCTCATCGGAGCAGGTTATCACGGCACCCACACCCCCGCGGTCATCCGCAGGAACATCCTGGAAAACCCGGGCTGGTATACCGCCTATACACCGTATCAGGCGGAAATCGCGCAGGGGCGCCTGGAAGCCCTGTTGAATTTCCAGACAATGGTCTGCGACCTCACGGGGATGCAAATCTCAAACGCTTCCCTGCTCGACGAGTCCACCGCTGCGGCGGAAGCCATGACACTCTGCCACGACATCAAAGGCGGGGACGCCTTCTTTGTCGCCGACCATTGCCATCCCCAGACAATCTCCCTCCTGCACACCCGCGCGGAACCCCTCGGCATCCGCATTCTCACCGGCCCGGCTGAAACCGGCCCGCATGAACCGGTCTTCGGAGCCCTGTTCCAATACCCGGCCACGGACGGAACGATCTGCGATCTTGGTGCCCTCATCGCCCGCACCCATGAGGCGGGAGCGCTGGCTGTTGTAGCGGCAGACCTCCTGGCCCTGACCCTGATCACTCCCCCCGGGGAACTCGACGCGGATATTGTCGTGGGCTCGGCCCAACGCTTCGGCGTCCCGCCGGGATTCGGAGGCCCCCACGCGGCTTTTCTCGCCACGCGCGACGAGCACAAACGCCGGATGCCCGGCCGCCTGGTTGGCGTCTCAAAAGACGCCGCAGGCAACCCGGCCCTCCGTCTCACGCTCCAGACTCGCGAACAACACATCCGGCGCGAAAAAGCCACCAGCAACATCTGCACCGCCCAGGTTCTCCTGGCCGTCATGGCCTCGATGTACGCCGTTTACCACGGCCCGGAGGGTTTGCGACGCATTGCCGGACGGATCCACCACAAGGCCCTCCAACTGGCCGCCGCGCTCCAGCGCCTCGGCCTCGCCGTGCATCCGGGACCATTTTTCGACACCGTGCGCATCTGGCTCGGCTCCCGGTCCGCAGAGGAAATCCTCCTTCGCGCCGCCGCACACGGGATCAACATCCGCAAACTCGATGATCATGCCGTGGCCATCGCCTTGGACGAGACAACAGGCGACCTCTGCCCCCTGCTCGAAGTCTTCGGAGGAACAGAACTTCCCGAAAATCCGCCGGAAGTGCTCGGGCAGTCGCTCCGGCGCAGGACGGATTTTCTTACCCACCCGGTCTTCCGTTCGCACCACACCGAAACGGAAATGCTCCGCTACATCCGTCGCCTCGAAGCGAAGGACCTTTCGCTCACGACCTCAATGATCCCTCTCGGCTCCTGCACGATGAAGCTCAATGCCACCTCCGAGATGCTGCCCGTGACATGGGAAACCGTGTCCGCACTCCATCCGCTGGTTCCATCGGACCAGGCGGCGGGGTATTTTGAAATGACCGCCCAGCTTGAGGCCTGGCTTGCCGAGATCACCGGCTTCTCCGCTGTGTCCCTGCAGCCCAATGCCGGCTCCCAGGGAGAATACGCAGGCCTGCTCGCCATCCGGGCCTGGCACCGTTCGCGGGGGGACTCCCACCGTACGGTCTGCCTCATTCCCACGTCCGCCCACGGAACCAATCCCGCCAGTTGCGTCATGGCGGGAATGACGGTTGTTCCCGTGGCCTGCGATGCCATTGGCAACATCGACATCGCCGATCTGCGTGCCAAAGCGGATCTCCATCGCGAGGCATTGGCGGCCGTGATGGTCACCTATCCCTCCACCCACGGGGTCTTTGAGGAAAGCATCCGCGAAATCTGTGACATCATCCATGCCGCAGGCGGACAGGTCTACATGGATGGCGCAAACATGAACGCCCAGGTCGGCCTCTGCCGCCCCGGGGACATCGGTGCCGACGTCTGTCATTTGAATCTGCACAAGACCTTCTGTATTCCCCATGGAGGAGGCGGTCCGGGCGTCGGTCCCATCTGTGTTGCCGCCCACCTGGCCCCCTTCCTTCCCGGGCATCCGCTTGCGCACGACAATGCCGCCGGCCCGGTCTCGCAGGCCTCCTTTGGCAGCGCCAGCATTCTGGTGATCTCCTGGATGTATATTGCCATGATGGGGGCACGCGGGCTCCGCGACGCCACCGTGGCAGCCATCCTCAACGCCAATTACATTGCCGCGCGGCTCAGCCCGTATTTCCCGGTGCTCTACAAGGGAGTCCGCGGACGCGTCGCCCACGAGTGCATTCTCGATCTCCGGGAATGGAAACAACGCGCGGGCATCGAAGTCGAGGACGTCGCCAAACGCCTCATGGACTTCGGATTCCATGCTCCCACAATGAGCTGGCCTGTTGTCGGAACGCTCATGGTTGAACCGACGGAAAGCGAATCCCTCGCCGAACTGGACCGCTTCTGCGATGCCATGATCACGATCCACGGGGAGCTTTCCGCCATCGAACGCGGAGAACTCGACCGCACAAACAACCCGCTGAAAAATGCCCCGCACACCGCCGCCGCCGTGACCTCGGATGCCTGGGATCGTCCCTACACCCGCACCACCGCCGCCTGGCCGGCCGCCTGGCTCCGCGAACACAAATTCTGGCCCGCCGTCGCCCGCATCGACAATGTCCACGGCGACCGCCACGTCTTCTGTTCCTGCCCGCCGGTACCCCATGCATAGGCACACCCGTTTTTTTCATCAGGGCAATCACCAGAAAGACACTTTTGCCTGATCCCGGAAACGGCGATGAAATCATCCCGCCCAAAATTACCAGCCGGCCTCTTGGCTGAAAAGGGCTCGGGAATTGCGTGATTCGCGGCTTGCCAATCACGCGGATTGGGTTTACGAACCATTGACTCTCTCATGGCAGCAGCAAATGATCTCCGCAAAGGCATGGCCATCCGTTACAACGGCAACCCGGCCATCGTTCTCGACGTCCAACACCGCACCCCCGGCAACCTCCGGGCCTTTGTGCAATGCATCATCCGATACATCGGCACCGGAAAGTCCGCCGACATCCGGTTTTCTTCGACCGAAAAAGTGGACTTGGTCGATGTGAACCGCCAGCAGTTGGAATTCAGCTACGCCGACCATCAGGGCTACCATTTCATGGACCCGGAAACCTACGAGACCATCACCCTGCATGAAGAACTCATCGCGGAAGGCAAGGACTACCTCGTCGAAAACCTCAAGGTGGAAGTTCTCAGCATCGAGGGCCGCCCCGCCCAGATCGTCCTCCCCTCTTCAGTGGCCCTGAAAGTCACGGAATCCGCCGACGGAATCCGCGGCGACTCGGCCAACAACGTCCAGAAACCTGCCACGCTCGAAACCGGCAAGGTGATCAATGTCCCTCTCTTCATCAAGGAAGGCGAGTTGATCAAGGTCAGCACGGCCGACGGCTCCTACCTGGGCCGGGCGTAGGCACTTCCTGCCGTGGCCGGAAAACGTCGTCAAAAGCGTCGGCCGGCCCGGTTCAATGCCTCGATTGCCGGGACGATTCCCGACCGGGTTCCCACGCGGTGGGTCAAGTTTGTCGTGGGCATCTTTCTGCTTGCTCCCGCCTGGGTGCTCACGCAGACATTTTTCACCGCGTTTGCCCGGACAACTCTCCACGATGCTTTCTGGCTCACCGAGGAGTTCTGGTTTTTTTCCCTTGGCACCCTCCTGTGGTTGGTCACGTTCTTCGGCCTGCCGCGTCCGCTTTGGATCTACGTCTTCGGCCATGAACTCACCCATGCCATCTGGGTGTGGATGATGGGAGGGAGAGTCCACAAGTTCCATGTGACCAGGGCCGGTGGGCATATCGTCACGGACAAAACCAATACCTGGATCGCGCTTGCCCCGTATTTTTTCCCGATCTACAGCCTCCTCGTCATCGCTCTTTACGGCTTCGCGGCCCTCTTTACCGATGTCTCCCCCTACCGCCAACTGCTGTACGCTCTTGTCGGTGCCACCTGGGCCTTCCACCTCTCGTTCACCTGTTGGATGATCCCAAAAGGCCAGCCGGATCTCACCTACGGGGGCACCTTCTTCTCCCTGGTGCTCATCTACACCCTGAACCTCTTCCTCCTCGCCGTCCTCCTGATCATCGCCTCCCCGGGAGTCACCTGGATCGGGTTCCTGCGCGACCTCTTTGAAAACGCGGCGACTTTCTCCCACCAACTCGTCTCCCTCCTCCGTTCACACAAATGATCCGCCCGGGAACATCCGCCGGAACATGAAGACAGGACACGCCTTTCCCTGCCTCTTGGGAAGGAAATCCAAATTTCTGCGATCCCGGCTTTACAAGGGGCTCCCTGAACCTATTATCACCGGTCCGCTATGTTTATTGTCATGCCCATCCTCATCGCAGTGCACGTGCTCGTGTGCCTGTTGATCATTCTGGTCGTTTTGATGCAGCGCCCGCGCAGCGAGGGACTCGGCGCGGCGTTTGGCGGGGGAATGACGGAAAACCTCTTCGGTGCCCAGACCACCCACGTGCTGGCAAAATTCACCACCTGGTTGGCCACGGCATTTTTCGGAATCACGCTTCTTCTTTCGATCCTGACCTCAAAGACGGCTGGCGCAAAGACCACGATCCAGCAGAATCTTCTCGATGCGCCGGTTCCACAGGCTTCAGCCACCCCTGCTCCCCTCCCTTCCGCCTCTCCCTCCGACGCCGCCCAACAATCTTCCGCCCAACCGGCTCCTTCGCCGGCGGCCTCTCCCGCCAACTGAGCACTTCCGTGGTCGTCTCTCCCTGAGATGAAGATCGCAAAGTCGATTGCGGTCCTTCGGGCATGGCGGAAAAGCTGTTCCGGGCGTGTGATCTTCGTGCCCACCATGGGTGCCCTCCACCACGGCCATGCGGCCCTGATCCGTTCCGCCCGCAAACTGGCCGGCCGCCGGGGATCGGTCGTGGTCTCCATTTTTGTCAACCCCATCCAGTTCGGCCCGAAGGAAGATTTTGCCGCCTATCCCCGCCCGCTCCGCCGGGATCTTGCGCTCTGCCGCGAAGCCGGTGCCGACGCCGTTTTTGTTCCAGCGGCGGAGGAAATGTATGCCGGGGACCGCTCGGTGATCATTGATGAAACACTCCTTTCCGCAAGCCTCTGCGGCCGGTCCCGTCCGGGACATTTTCGCGGGGTTTGCACGGTGGTCGCCAAGCTGTTCCTGATCGTCCAGCCCACCCATGCGGTCTTCGGGGAAAAGGACTGGCAGCAACTGGCCATTCTGCGCCGGATGGCACGGGACTTGAACTTTCCGGTCGACATCGTCGGCCATCCCACAGTCCGGGAAAAAGACGGCCTGGCGACCAGCTCCCGCAATGCCTACCTCACTCCCGAAGAACGCGCCATGGCCCCCCGCATCCAGGCCGCCCTGCAGGCCGCCGCCGGGAGAAAATCCCCCGCATCCATCGTTTCCACCGCAGCGAAACTGATTGCCAAAATTCCCGGAGCGCACACGGACTACATCGAAGCCGTCGACGCCGATTCCCTCCAACCGCTGAAGTCCCGGAAAACACAGGGCCGCCTCGCTGCGGCGGTCTTCCTCGGAAAAGCCCGTTTGATAGACAACATCCCCCTCCCCGTCCTCCCATGAGAGAATTCGATTTCGTCGTGATCGGCAGCGGCATCGCCGGTCTGAGCTTCGCCCTCAAAGCGGCGGAAAAAGGCAGCGTCGCCCTCGTGACCAAGCGGGGCCGGGCCGACTCGAACACCGCCTGGGCCCAGGGCGGCGTGGCCTGCGTGACCAGCGGGGAAGATTCTTTTGACCTCCACATCCGCGACACACTGGCCGCAGGCGCGGGACTCTGCAACGGGGAGGCCGTCCGTGCGATCGTCACCTCCGGACCGGAGCGAATCTCCGAACTCGTCGACCTCGGAATGCATTTCGACCGCCGCGAAACGATGAACGGGGAAAATGAACTCGACCTCGGCAAGGAAGGCGGCCATTCGAAACGCCGGGTCCTCCATTTCCAGGACTGCACCGGCATGGAAATCGAGCGCACCCTCCTCGACCAGATCGCCGCCCACCCGCGCATCGAGGTCATGGAAAACCACATGGCCGTGGATTTCATCACCACCGGCAAGCTCGGCTACGCAATGCAGAACAGCTGCGTCGGCGTCTACGTGCTCGACGAGGCCAACGGCGAGGTCGAAACCCTGCGCAGCGATGTCATCGTGCTCGCCACGGGAGGATGCGGAAAAGTTTACCTCTACACGACGAACCCCGACGTCGCGACAGGTGACGGTGTCGCCATGGCCTGGCGCGCCGGAGCGACCATTGCGAACATGGAGTTCATCCAGTTCCACCCCACCTGCCTCTTCCATCCGGAGGTCAAATCTTTCCTGATCTCCGAAGTCGTCCGCGGTGAAGGCGGCGTCCTTCTGGATGCGCGGGGACGGCGCTTCATGGAGAAGCACAACCCGCAGAAGGAACTGGCCCCGCGCGACATCGTGGCCCGGGCGATTGATGCGGAAATGAAGCGCAGCGGCAGCAAATGCGTCTTCCTCGACATCACCCACAAACCGGCGGACTTCGTCAAAAGCCGCTTCCCCCACATCTACGAAACCTGTCTGCAAAACGGCATCGACATCACGAAACAGCCAATCCCGGTCGTGCCCGCGGCCCATTACCAATGCGGCGGCGTGAAGACCGATCTCAATGGCGAGACCTCGCTGCGCGGACTCTTCGCCATCGGGGAAGTTGCCTGCACCGGACTCCACGGAGCCAACCGGCTGGCCAGCAATTCCCTCCTCGAAGGCCTCGTCCTCGCCCACTCCGCTTTTGAAAAAGCCACCCGCAACCGCCCGCCGCGGGTCACTTTCGATCTGCCGGAATGGCGTCCCGGCCAGGTCACCGATGTGGACGAAATGGTCGTCATTTCGCACAACTGGGAAGAAATCCGCCGCCTCATGTGGGATTACGTCGGCATCGTCCGCACAGACAAACGCCTCCAGCGCGCCGCCACACGGCTCCGCAACCTGCATGCCGAAGTGCAGGAGTTTTATTGGAATTTCAAAATCACCACCGACCTTCTCGAATTGCGCAACCTCGTCACCGTGGCCTCGCTCGTGGTCGATTGTGCGCTCAACCGCAAGGAAAGCCGCGGACTCCACTTCACCCTCGATTACCCGGATCGCGACGACGCCAAATTCCTCCGTGAGACCACAATGCGCCGCACCTGATCAAAGCCGCAGAAGCCAGGTGTAAACAATCAGCCGGTCGGCCGGAATGTTCAGATAATGCGGCCCCGGCACAACATTCCGGCTCATGAAGGCAAAGAGATGCCGCTGCCAGGATGGCATGGTTTTTTCCGGACAGGAGACAATGATCTCCCGCGCCACCACGTAAAAGGGTTCTTCTCCGTCCAGGGGCAACCTGCCGCCAATCTGCTCCCCCGCACGCCGGATCATCGCCGGCACATCCGGTTCGACCATGTATCCATGGGCCGCCTTCACCAGCCAGAGGCCCCCGTCGTACCCGGTCACGGAAACAGAGCCGTTGGTCTCGCAGGGATCCGCCCACTCCGGGTCGAGCAGCAGGATCACAATCCGGTCGGCCAACACCTTCACCCGGCGGTATTGCTCCAAAATTCCGGACACCGCGTGCTCGGGATTCGGACGTCTCACGACAAAAATCGAGGTGCCAGGAACTCGGGGGAATTTTTCCCGCGCGATCCGTTCCCCCAACTCTTCCACGGAAATCGCCCCGAACCGCAGGGCTTCGCGGATGATGCGACGCCCCCGGTACCAGGTGAGCATCACGGCTCCCACCCCCACCGCCAGCAACACCGGCACAAACCCACCCTCGAAAAACTTCGTCAGACAGGAGGCGAAGAGTGGAATGTCCAAACACAACAAGCCCGCCAGAAGAGCAAGCGCCTGCCAGCGGGGCACCGATTTTCCCGCCAGCAACACCGCTCCAAAAGCAAGGGATGTGACCACCATCGCCCCGGTGACGGCAATCCCATAGGCATTTGCCAGCGCCGAACTTTTGCGGAAGGCAATCACAAGAAACAGGCACACCGCTCCCAGCACGAAATTCACCAGCGGAATGTAAATCTGCCCCCGCATGCTCATGCTCATGTGCCGCACAAAAAACCGCGGAAGAAATCCCAGATCCATCGCCTGACTCGTCAGCGAGAATACCGCGCTGATCAGTGCCTGCGAGGCAATGACCGTGGCCGCTGTCGCAAGCACCACCATTCCCGTGCGCAGCCCGCCTTCCGGCACCAGCAGAAAAAAAAGATTCGGATTCCCCCCCGCCGCAGGGTCCCTCAGCACCAGCGCCGCCTGCCCGAGATAGTTGAGAATCAGGCTCGGAAAAACCACCCATCTCCAGGCCCGCAAGATGGGCTTTCTTCCAAAGTGACCGAGATCCGCATAAAGCGCCTCCGCGCCGGTGACGGCCAGAACCACCGCCCCCACAATCGCCAGGGCCTCCCACCCTCCGGAAATCAACAACCGGATGCCCTCCAGAGGATTGAAGGCGGCCAGAACTCCCGGGGCCGCCACAATCTGCCGGATCCCGCCAACCGCCAGACTCAGAAACCACAACAACATCACCGGACCGAAGACTCCCCCCAGCCGCCCTGTCCCGAAGCGTTGCGCCAGAAAAAGCACTGCCAGAATGAACGCGGCGCCCGGAAGGGAAAAATGCTCCCAGGCCGGGTTCACCACGGCAATCCCCTCCACCGCACTGAGCACGGAAATCGCCGGAGTGATCGCCCCGTCGCCCAACAACATGGCCGCCCCGAACACGATGAGGGGAATCATGATTCCTCCCGCCATCCGTTTTTTCCCGGACGCCCGGAGCAGCGCCATCAGGGCAAAAATCCCCCCCTCTCCGTGATAATCCGCCCGCATGATAATGGTGGCATACTTCAACGTCACCACGAGAAAGATGGTCCAGAGAATCAGGGAAGCGACTCCCGTGGCCGAAGACGGTTCCACCAGCGAAAGCGCCGTCTCAAAAGCGTAAAGAGGACTCGTGCCGATATCCCCGAACACCACGCCCAGGGCCAGGAGCATCAGCGAAGCATTTGGAACTTCCTTGGACTTGGCGGACATCGGCCTCCTTCTAAAAGAGAACCCGCCGGCTGGCGAGCACAGACTCACGGGACAAACAACCGGAACGACAACTCCCGCCCCATTCACTCTCAAAAATCAGATTGCCCTTCTGCGATGTTGCCGATCCCCCACCGGTAAGCTCTAGTTCCGTGCGAATGGTCACGGAGTCGGAAACGGAAAATCTTCACGCGGAATTGCTCCGCCATTTCGGGCATTTCGATTTCCGTCCCGGGCAGGAACAGGTTATACGGTCACTGCTGGCGGGACGTTCCGCACTGGCTGTGTTTCCGACCGGCGGCGGAAAATCCCTCTGCTACCAGCTCCCCGCACTCCTTTTGGAGGGGATCACACTGGTCGTCTCCCCGTTGATTGCGCTGATGAAGGACCAGGTGGATGCACTCCGGGCACGGGGAATTTCCGCAGCGCGCCTGGACTCGACCCGCACGGCGGCGGAGGTTGCCGCAATCCAAGGGGAACTGTCCGCCGGCACACTCAGGCTCCTCTATGTCGCTCCGGAGCGTTTTGTCAGCGAATCCTTCATGACAACGCTCAAGCGGGTTCCGATCTCCCTGCTTGCCATCGACGAGGCGCATTGCATCTCCGAATGGGGTCACAATTTCCGTCCCGAATACCTCCGTCTCGCCGCCCTGGCAAAAAAACTGAAAATCCGGCGCGTGCTGACTCTCACCGCAACGGCGACTCCCGCCGTGTCGAAGGACATCCGCCGCAGCTTCCGCATCGCCGCGGCGGATCACACCCAAACCTCCTTCCAGCGTCCGAACCTCGCCATCCACATCACCCCCGTGGAAGCCTCCCACCGGCTTGCTCTTCTCACGGACAAACTGACATCGGAAAAACGCTTCCCCGCCATCGTCTACGTGACCCTTCAGCATACGGCGGAGACAGTTGCCGGGCATTTGAAGAAGGCCGGACTCCGGGCCCGCGCCTACCATGCGGGACTTGCGGATGCCGTGCGCGGCGCGGCACAGGATGATTTTCTCTCCGGACAATGCGACATCATCGTGGCAACGATCGCCTTTGGCATGGGAATCGACAAAGCCGACATCCGCTCGGTTTATCACTACAACCTTCCCAAGACGCTGGAGAATTACCAACAGGAGATCGGTCGCGCCGGACGGGACGGCTGCCCGTCGCACTGCGAAATGATGGCCTGTGCGGATGATTTGATTGTTCTTCGGAACTTCACACTCGGCGACACGCCCGACGAACAGGCTCTGCGTCATCTGGTCGACCACCTCCTCCGCCAGGGAGAAACCTTCGACATCAGCCGCCATGAGCTTTCGCGCGCCACCGATGTCCGCCCGCTCGTTCTCGAAACCGTCATCACCTATCTGGAAAAGGAAAAAATCCTCACTCCCGACGGCCTGTTCTATTCGAAATTCCAAATCGCCTTCCATCACCCCGAAGAGCGCATTATCGCCGGTCACACAAAGGACCGCCAGCGCCTCCTTCGCAAAATCTTCGCGACGGGAAAACGCGGCTGGCGATGGCTGACCATCGACGCGCAAACGGTTGCCGGCCAGACCGGAACATCGCGCGAAAAACTGCTGGAGATTTTTGGGGAACTCGCGGAGTCCGGCGACATCGAACTCAAACCCGCCGGACTGCGCCATCGCTTCCGGCTGCTCGAGAAGGCAAAAAGCCGGTCGCCCCGCGAACTCGCCACCTGGCTTTTCGAAATTTTTGTCCGGCGCGAGAAACAGGACCTGCTCCGCCTCGACCGGGTGCTGGCATTCGCGAATGATCCGGAATGCTCCACGCGGCATCTTCTGGGGTATTTCAAAGAATCCCTTTCCTCTCCCTGTGGACATTGCGGACACTGTTTGGGAATCGCTTCCCGCCCCGTTCCCCACAGCCCCGAACAGGACATCTCGCTGGACCACCTGAGAACCATCCAGACCCTGAGAGCGGAAAACCATGCCGCCCTCCGCGGGCACCGGGCGATGGCCCGCTTCCTTTGTGGAATCAGCAGTCCCGCCACGACCCGGGACCGCCTCTCCCGTCACGATGCCTTCGGTCTTCTGGAGGAGATCCCTTTTGCCAAAGTGCTCGACCATCTGAAGGGCGGTGGATGAAACGCAACATCCCGCTCTTCATCGCCTTCCGCGTTTTCTTCAACGCCCGGTTCTACTACCCGGTTCTCGGCGTCCTGTTCCTCGACCTGGGGCTCACACTCGAGCAATACGCCCTCCTCAATGCGGTCTGGGCGGCTGTGATCCTGCTTCTGGAACTTCCCTCCGGGGCGCTTGCGGACTTCCTCGGACGGAAAACCCTCGTCGTCACGGCCGGCATTCTCATGGTTGCGGAAATGGCGGTTTTTGCATTCGCCCCCGAAGGGAAATGGCTCTTCCCCCTGCTCGTTCTGAACCGCGTCCTGAGTGGTGCCGCCGAGGCCTGCGCAAGCGGGGCGGATGAAGCGCTCGCCTACGATTCGCTGGAAAAAGAAGATCGGGAGTCCCGCTGGCGCGGCGTCCTTTCCCGTCTCGTGCGCTGGTCGTCGGGATCATTTTTCGTTGCCATGATCCTCGGCGCACTCGCCTTCGACCGGCATTTCATGGCCTCGGTTTTTCATCTGCTCCATTGGGAAGACACAGCCCTGCAAACCACCCGATGGCCGGTTTATCTCACGCTTGGAACCGCCTTCGCTGCCCTCGCCTGTGCGTTGGCCATGCGCGAACCGCCACGCTCGGAACCCCGTTCAAAAGCCCGTCCGCTCCGTGGCGCACTTGCCAATATCGCGGCCGGGGCGCGTTTTGTTTTTTCCGACTCAAGGATCCGACATCTTCTCCTCTGTGCAGTGCTCTTCGACAGCACCGTCCGGCTGTTCCTGACCTTCGCAAGCAACTACTACCGGCTCATCGGGCTCCCGGAATTCGTCAATGGCTTCCTGGGTTCCACCTATGCGCTGCTCGGCTTCATCGCCGCCTCGCTGGCCCGCCGCCTGGCAGCCAAATACTCCGCAGGCACCGTCTTCACCCTCGTGGGAACCCTCATCCTTGCCGGACTCACTGGCCTTTGCTTCGCCACTCCGGTCTGGGGCCTGTGGGTGGTGATCCCCATCGGACTCTCCATGCCCATGCTGCAATACTTCCTCTCCAACTACCTGAACGCCTGGACGGATTCCCCGCTGCGCGCAACCGTCCTGAGCTTCCGGGGAGTTGCCATCAACCTCGGTTACGGCCTTGCCGGGATCGGCTTCGCAGCCGTCACTGCGGGGATCCGCTCCTCCGGCCCCTCCCTCTCCGAAAACACCCTCTTCGCCAAAGCCCTCATCAGCCTGCCCGTCGTGTTCCTTCTCGGTGCCGGGGCACTGCTTGTCATCATCCGCAGATCACCCACAACAAAAGGCTCCATCGAAACCGACTGAAAGCGACTGAAAATCAACACCCCGTCTGCCCGGAGGAACCGGCGCTCACTTCCCTGTTCCGGGAGGCAACGTGCCCGGGGGCAGCGCGGAAAGCGGCGTCTTCAGTTTTTGAAATTCCTCTTCCTCCCGCCAGGGAGCAAACAACGGATGCCCCATGATCGCTTCCCGGACAGGCAGACCTCCTTTTTCAATCGCGGTCTTTGCCGCAGAGTAGAAATTGGTTTTGTCATTGTTCCGGAAAAAGGCCCGGGCCAGGAGCAGGTAGTCGTCTCCCGTCGTGTTGGTTGCACCGGCGACCAGCTTCCTGGCCGCTGCCAACTCGCTCGCGGGCAGATTGTTCAACTCCGCATACTGGGTGGCCGTGCGCAAAAACTCCGGATTGTCTCCAAAGGTCTCCACCGCCTGGGACAGAAATTCGGACGTTCCGTTGGTATCCCCGGTGTTGCTGTAAAGTTCGAGCAATTTCCCGGCCTTCTCCAGATCCCTGGGATTCTTCTCAAGCGAAGCCCGAAGGTCGCGGATGTCCCCCTCCAGCTCCTTGCGTTTTTCCGCAAAGGCCCACAACCGCAGGAGCGGAAAATTGTTCGGATCCGCCGCGGTCGCCGGCTCGAGGATTTTGATCACCCCGTCGTATTCTTTCCTGTCCCAAAGGATGTTGCTGAGAGCACTGAGGCTCTCCGGATTCCCCGGCCAGAGCGCCAGGGATTGCCGGTAGGCCGCCTCCGCTTCTTTCAGCATCTTCCGGTGTCTGTAAAGATGCCCCGTGGTCGTACGCAGTTTGGAAAAGGATCTCTGCGCATCCAAATCCTTCCAGTAATCCGGATTCTGGAGCAGCGACTTGGCATAGGAATCCCAAAACACCATGTCCTTCTCCACCACATCCACAGGGATTTCCTTCAACGGTTCCTTGCTGATCTGGTACACCAGCCCGTGCGGCAGGGCATGATCATAGGACCAGTCCAAGGGAAAACTCTCTTCCACAAAAAATGCGTGGCTGTCCCGGTTCTTCTCCCAGATCAACCGCGTCACCACATTGTGAGCAATCGCCGGATCGGGAGTCTTTCCCTCCTTGGTCTGCATCTCGATTTCCTTTTCCACGGCTTCGCGGATTTCCTCTTCGGTGGGAAAAACAAGCGGCTTCTTCGGGTAGGCGTCCGCACGTCCAAGCCACTTTTCGAAGGCGTTCTTTGGAGCGGGACGATCCGGACCGTAATGATCGGCCAGGTACTTCCTGTAAAGCGGTTCCCCCACCCCGTTCTGGGTGATGATGTATAGATCGCGCCGGTCAAATTCCGGATCTCTCTTCACCCCCGCCGCCTGGCTGCTCTCTCCCAAAATCATGTAGGTCGGAACAAACCGTCCGGGATCCGTCCCCCCCAAAATCACGCTGTCTTTCGGGACATCTTTCAACATGTCATGCCCGAACTGCCATCCAAACCACCTCCCCCGCTGGCTGCATCCGTCTTCGTTCAGCTTCAATGGCATCAAGGGCAGCACCAGCAGAAGAAACCGGCTCCCGGCCACCCTCGGGTACCGGGAAAACAACACCGTCAGCCCAAAGGCAATGCCCATCGATGCCAGAATCGCAAAAATCAGATTCGTGTAGGTGTGGTAGGGCATCTGGAGCCACCAGCCGCCCACATCAATCCCCGCCCCATCGGCCACCGGTTGGAGGATGGCCGCCAGAACAAACGCCAGTTCCATCACATAAACCCATGTCCGTTGCGCCACATTCCGAAGCCGGAGGATCACAAACAACGCACCAAAATATCCCAGCACCCCGATGGGCGTGAAGCTGCGCCCGAGTTGGAGCCAAAAAAATCCCGTCCACTCCTGCAATTCCGTATAGAGCGATTTCGAAGGATTGACCGGATCTTCCGCTTCCGGGGGATGTTCCCCGGCCGTGCCCATGAGCCGCCCGAGACTCCGCAGACTCTGCTGCGAAAGACTCCCGCTGTATTGCGAGCGATTGAACGAAAAAAAGAACCCCTGCGGCGTGCGGGTGTAGGCCCAGTTCATCGGCGGATTCGTCGATGACGCGAGCGGCATATAGGCATACGGCAGAAGTCCGATCGCCACAACAAAGGGCAGAAACGCAATAAGCCGCCACTCCACCTGGAAACGCCTCACAATGACCAACACCACCAACCCCAGCATCACACAGTAGAAAAACCGGATGGCCGTCTTCAGCACCGCGAGATCCCCGGAAAGAATCGCAAACCCCAGATACGCCAGCAGTGCCGTCAGAAGCGAGGCTGTCAGCAAATCCCAAAACAATTCCCGCCTCACCAACAGCACCGCCAAAAACGGCAGGGGGGCCATCGCCAAACTCAGGTGATGGTTGCCGAAAGAAAGCGTGATCACAAAAAACGCCAGCAACAGAAACCCCAGACTGTCCGGTCTCCTCAACCAGGCATAAAGTGCCGCAAGGTAAAGACCGATCATGAGTGCATGGAGCGTGTAAACCTCCGCGATTGTCGCCTGCGACCACATCGAAAAACTGAAAGCGAAGAGCAGTCCGCACGTCACGGAAATCACACTCCGCAGGCCCCGCCACTGCGCCAAAGCCTCCCCCATCAGCCATCGGAGAGAACTGCTTGTCAGCGCGGTCGCAAGCCCGACGGCCAACCCTCCGCACACTCCGCTGAAAATCGCAATTTCCCATGCGGCATTTCCAAGGGGCAGGAGCTGGAAAATCCACGCCAACAGCGTCCAGAGCGGATAACCCGTCGGATGCGGAACCCCGAAATGCTGCGCCGCAACAATAAACTCGCCGGAGTCCAGAAGAGTCACATTCGGTGCCGCGGTCCAGACATAGACCGCAAGGGAAACCAAACCGGTGAAAAGCCCGGCCATCCCGTCACCCTTGCTCCAGATTCGTTCCTTCATGAGGTTTTCATCAGGCTCACTCATGGGTGCCAGCTTGCCGAAATGTTGCAGGGAGCCATTTGGAAAAACCTGCCAGCAGGAACGCAAAAACCCAGGAAAGCACTCCCAGTCCCGCGCAGAGATCATACCATCCGGGGGCCTCAAAACGGAACTCCACCGGATTCTTTCCATCCGTCCTGACCGCTGAAAACGCCAGAAATGCCCGGTGCACTTTGGCGGGCTTTCCCTTTTGATAAGCCTTCCAATCCGGATGCCAGGCCTGGTTCATGACAAGCCACCCCGGCTCTCCCGTCGGGGCAAACACCTCCTGTTGATATGTCCCCTTTCCCGACAGGGCCGCCAGTTGGAACGCTCTCCCTTCCAGAATACTTTCCCCCGGGTTCAGGGCCTGGATCCTGCCCTCGACGACACGTCCGCGCAGACCGGTCTCTCCTTCCTCAACTCCCTGCGTCTCCACCACAGCCATATTGTAACGGGCCCCGCCAAAAATGGCGGGCGTCGCTTCTTCCGTGGCAGGGGATGCCTGGATGAAATCCCGTGCCAGAAAGCCCGCCCCCAAAGAACCCCGGTTCTCCAAAACCGCAAAATGCTCGTTCTCAAATCCCACCGGAAGCAACGCCCTCAGGCGAATTTGCAGATCCCGGGGAGTGTCCGGGTCGTTCTTGTCCAGAAGCACATGGGACACCCCCGCAATGTTCAGATAGGAAGCCAGACACTCATCGTTGGTAAAAGCCGCCCCCTGAAGGATGGCCCCTCCCCGCTGCTGGAGGTAACTGTGAAAAGCTTCCGCGACCAGCGGACGCCCCGACAAATAGGGGATTAACAAATAAAAATAACGCCCGGAAAACGCATAGACCCTTCCCGGCAACACCGATGTCCGGATGTGGTCCCCGGCGGCCAGAAAATCTCCAAAGACCTCCGCCTCCAGATTTCTTTGGAAAAAAGATTTGGCATAGGGAGAGACATCCAAAATCACCAGCGCCCCCACAGCCGCAACAAGCGCGGTGCGAACAACGCCGGACTGCAAACGTTCCAGCAGCAGCCGCGCCAGAATCGCCGCCGAAATCACCACACAAACAGCCCCCGTCAGCTGAAAGAAATCAAACGGGGCACGGATATTTCTGTAAACCGGCAGCCACTCCAGCAAACGGAACCCCGGCACCACCAGATAAACAAAGGAGATCAGTGCCGCAATTCCCTTCCGGAAAGGCCATTCCTGTGGAACAAGCCGAAAAATCACCCACACCTGCGCCGCAAGAAAAAACCATCCCAACGCGGGAACGAAATCGGGAGCCCCAAGGGAAAGCGAAAGGAAAAACAGGTGTCCGCCCAACACCCCCTTCGGTCCGAAGGACAGCCAGAAGGCCAGAAGTGCCAGCACCAGAAAAAACCGCGCCTTGCGCCCCGCCGGGGTATCGTGCAGCAGCCCGGCAAAGAGCGCCACGACAAACACGGCGAACACCCCCAGCCCGAGATAAGTTCCCCCATTTCCCGTTGTGGGCGCATAGATCGGGGCAATCCCTTCCGTCAACAAACCCGCACGGTCAATCCACCCCAGCGCGGACTTCGTCGCAAAGGTGTTCTGCCACTCACGAAACGGTCCCAACTCAAACATCGCCACAAAACCGTTCTCCCGAAGGCCCGGCAGGTTGGGCACCACGGCAAGAAAAAAGAAAGCTCCCGCCGCCCACAGAAACCACCGTCCTTCCGGTCGGGAACCTGCCGGACGTCCAAAATATTCCCCCACAGAAAAAAGCAACACCACCGGCAGGGCCAGCAACCCGGCCTTCTCATGCGCCAAAGTCACCGCCGCAAAAGCCATCGCCGCCAGAACTCCACTTCGGAGAGACGGATTCTGAAAAAAATTCAGCACTCCCAGAAAACTCCATGGCAGCAAGGCCATCGAACAAACGGTTGCAAAATGCTCGCTGTCTCCCCCCGCCCGCACAAGCAGGGACGGACATAACAGATAAAGCAGTGCCCCGAGAAGGGCCGCCACATCATCCCCCACATACCGCCGCACAAAGCAAAACACCCCGGCAGCACCAACAAGCATCATGACAACAATGGCGGCCTGTGGCCCGGCCGGAAACCCCAGCGGCAGGCTGAAGAGCCAGATCAGGGCGTTTGTCAACATGAAGGCCCAGGAATGGGCCAGACTCGTCCCCTGCATGAACATCGGCGACCACCAGGGAAACCCGCCCACACTCTCCGCCGCATCCAAAAAATCCCGGGCCTTGGAAAAGGTGGCCGACAGCACGGGAATTTGCGCCCGGCTCCACCAATAAAAACCGGCACCCACCAGGGCAAGAAACAGGACAGTGAAAAACAGGGCCGATTTGCGTGTCATGGGAAAGAGGAGCGAAGATGATTGCCCTCCGCTCCCTTGTCGAGGCAAAGGTGTCGGTCCCTGCCGGAGGATTTCACAAAATCACGCAGACAAGATCTCCCGCGGGACTCTCAATGATCCGCGAAAACCCCAGATCGGAAAGGGACTTCAAAATCCCCCGGGCCTTGTCGGGAAATCCGTTCCTGTTGATCAGGAGTGCCTGGAAACCCATTTCGCGCATCTTTTTCACCGCCTCCCCAAGGGAAAATTTTGTCAATTCCCCCTGCCATTGGGTATCCGAACGCCCCTTCATGGACCCAAAAGAAAACCGCAGGCTCTTGCTGAAAAGATAGGGCCTCAGGTGATCGTAAGGCGAGAGCCCCGGAACGGGAGACTCGGGAAAGTCCATCACGGGAAGCTGAAAGACCATGGCCCCGACAGGAAGAACCTCCTCCATCTTCCCCACAATCTCCCGGTCGGATTCGATTTGAAAATCAATCTCCCGTACCATCTCGGGATTTGGTCCCCGCGGAACTTGGTCCCAAAAAACCAACAGAACAGCCATCAAAGCCAAAAAACGGGCCAGCCCCTGCCGCAACGGAAGAGCCGTCATCCACCGCATGGAAAAAAGCAGGACAATCGCAAGAATCACAATGCTGTAACGACACCCCGTCCGGAACATGGTGAACCCCAGAGCTCCCACGATCGCGTTCAATCCCCCCGTCGTGAAGACCACCAGAATCCACAGAACCTGCCACGCCGCCAACGGGATTTCCGGATACCGCTTCCGAAGAATGGCCGCCAGGGAAACAATCACCAGCAGTCCCAGCGAAAAGAGACCGATCAGACCAAGATACGACCCCTCATCCTGGAGCGGAGCCGCACTCCTGTGCCGGAAAGCGAAAGCCGCCAGCAGATCCGAATGATGCGTCAGCGGAGGAACGACCAGGTCCACGATCTTCAGACCGTAAATCTCCAGCCACTTGTATTCCCGCACAACAGCCCCCGCATTGGATCCATGAACCAGGCGGTAACTCCACGTATCCAAATTCATCAAACCAAACGCCAGTGCCGCCGCGGCAACGACCCCCAGACCCGCCAGCAGCGGCGAAGGAGACTTCCTCCGCACACAGGAAACCAGCCCCCCCAGCAACGTCAACTGGCAGAAAATATTCGTGTAATAGACATTTTGCAGCCCCGTCAGAACCGCGATCCCCACGGCAATCCAAAACCGCCGCGAACCCACAACCAGCCCGTTTCCCGACACCACCCATTTCCAAACGGGAATGAACAGCGGCACATGCCAGGCCCAGGCCACGGTGATGTGATGGGGAGACTGCGCAAAAAGGAAAGGCGCCAGCCCGTAGGCAAAAGCCCCGACAAAACTCCACCGGCGGTCAACATCCGAAAACCTCGCCACCAGATAAAAAACCGCCGCCGCCAAAAGATGCCCCGTCAACAACGCCAGATTCAACCCGGCAAAAAGCCCGAAAGTCTTTCCCAACAATCCCTGAAAATATAGAGGAATCTCTTCAATGATCGGATAGTCATTCCAATTGCCTCCCGAAGGGGCCCCCAACTCCGGAATGGTTTTCCATGCCAACGGAGACATGTGACCGTCGGCCACCGCTTTCATCCCGCCAAGGGTGGTCAGCACATCCGAAGTAAATGGCGCGGAATAGGCCGAGGGACGATCCCACGCGTTTCCATCCCAAAGCGCATTGGCGGCACACCACGCCAATGCGATACAAACCAACAGGACAAGCCCCCCCCACAGATCCGCCCTCTGCAAAGGAGACGCTCCCCGCCCAACATTCTCGATCCCGGGGAGATTCATCAAAAATTGATGCGCTCCCTCTCCACCACCAACGGAAGTTTGCGAACATGCGTGAGAATCACCCCGATGTATTCGCCCAGAATTCCGATGAAAAACAATTGGACCGAACAGAAAAGAAACAGCCCGATCACCACAGGCGCCATGCCTGCCGAAAAACGCTCCCAAAAGAGCAGCTTGTAAACAAGGTAGGACAATCCCGCCAGCAGACTGAGAAGCGAGAGCGCAAATCCGGACATCGTCGCCAGCCGCAACGGCACCTTGCTGTGTTTGACAATCCCCAGCATCGCCAAATCGTAAAGCGTGTAAAAATTGTTTTTCGTAAGCCCCCGCTTCCTCAGGGGCTGGCGGTAAGGAACGCACGCCACAGGCAGGCCGATCTCTGCAATAAGGCCGCGAAAATAGGGATAGGGATCTTG
Organism: uncultured Chthoniobacter sp.; assembly: GCA_964585615.1. Classification (GTDB taxonomy): domain Bacteria; phylum Verrucomicrobiota; class Verrucomicrobiia; order Chthoniobacterales; family Terrimicrobiaceae; genus QYQL01. The sequence goes on from CAZPEN010000016.1 coordinate 54,420, forward strand.
AATTCGCCGGCAATATTCAATGATCGCCCTGTCATAGAGCCCGAAACCGGTAAAATTCTGAATCATCTCGGCTTCAGCCAATCGTTGAACAAGATAATAGTAACAGCGCCTGACAAAAAAGAAGAGGGGACTTTCCTCGCTGGATTCTTTGACTCCCACCACCGCTTTGCTGCCCTGCTCCCATTTTTCGATGAACTGTGGAATGAGCTCGGGAGGATCCTGCAGATCGGAAGCAAGACACAGTGCGGCACTTCCTTCTGCTTGGAGGAGGGCGTGGTATGGGGAACGAAGATGCCCAAAATTCCGTGCGTTGAGGATCACCTTCACTTGAGAATTCTCCACGGCGAGACGACGCAGGATTTCCGGCGTGCCGTCGGTTGAAGCGTTGTCTATAATGACAATCTCGCAGCGGTATTTCTCCAAGCCTGAAAAAACCGCCCCCACCCGCCGCACGAACTCTTCAATATTATCAGCCTCGTTGAATGTTCCAGTAACAACACTCAACAGTGGACGATCCTCCGTTGGTGTATCAAATACCGCGCTCATAAATCAATCTTCTGAGCTCTTCATCATAGGCATAGGGACTGTCGACCTGCTCGACTTTCAACGGTTCTCCCCCATTGACATCCGCCAACAACATCTGCCCCATCATGATTTCGCGACAGGACAGCTGCCCCTTTTGAAGTGGGATGGCGAGATACAGATCTTCATCCCGCAACATCTGCCCCTGCTTCAAATCGTGGCGGGCATAAACCCCCCGCACAAGCCCGTCAAGATATTTGACCTCCTCCGTCGAACAGGTTCTCTTGACCGTTCCGGGATGTCCGCACATCGCCTTGACGCGACGAAACGCCTTGAACCACAAGTCGGCCTGGTGCGGCAGGGTGCAATAGGGAGAAACTTTTATCCCGTCGGCCTCGATGTCGATATGACGTTCAAAGGTTCTGGCACCTTTTGCATAAGCAATGGCAAGGCTTGTCTCCCAGTCATGATATTCATGGGTGGAAAAACCAATGGTATTGTTGGGATAGCGCGCCCTCAGATAATCAATCTGATTCATTTGCAAATCACGATCCTCGGTCGGGTACAGCGAAACACAATGGTTGAGGGCAAGAGGAATGTTCCGGTTGGAAAAAAACGTGACCAGATCATCCGTATCTTTGACAGAAGATCCTCCCGAAGAGGCAATAACAGGTTTGTTCGCCTTGGCAATGCGCTCGATGAGAAACCAGTCATTGATGTCCGAACTCGCCAGCTTGACAAGCGGAATTTCCAGTTCCTCACACAAGTCCACGGATGCTTCATCGAACGGCGTGGCACTCGGAATGCACCCGGCCTTGCGAATGGCCTCGACCAATGTCGCAAGATCCTTTTTCGTCATCTGCGTATCGAGTGTTTTTTTGATATAACGAATGTCATCGCGTGTGCGGAAATCCTGGTGGATAAAGTTGCCCACATCCCGGAACTGGAGCTTTATCGCCGCCCGAATGTTGTTGAATCGGACAATTTTTGAGAAATTGGCAATGATCTCCAACCCCCGCTCCACCCTGCCCCAGTGGTTGTTCGCCATTTCAAGGACAAACAGTTCTTCAAAAAAATCGCGTTGAATCATGGGCGTCACAAAAACACTTAAAGCAGATGGCGCCCAATTTCGGAAAACTTTTCTGCACAAACCCGGGCCGAGGCTGATGCAGTTCCGTAGCCGTAGGCTGCCGCAATGAACCGAAAACCGCACTCCTCTGCTGAGACAGCATCATCCTCCCCGTCGCCCACAAAAAAGGTCTCGCCGGGATCAAGATCGAACCTCTTCATCAAGATGCGGGCGCCTTCCGGTTTCGAGCAAAACGGCGGTTCCATGGAATCCGGCGACAGTGTGCCCGTAAAAAATTTCCCCAGACCATGAAAATCGAGGATTTTTCGCGTCGGCTCATGAGGTTTGTTGGTCAGAACAAACAGCCTCATGCCCGAAGAATGCAACCGCTCAAGCGTCCTGAAAACCCCGGGAAACAGCCGGGATTTGTAGCATCCCTCCCTGACATATTGTTCGCGAAACACAGCCAGAAGGCGGGCCATTTTCTTCGGGGACAATTCCGGCCATTCCCGCGCGAACATGGAAGCAATCGGAGGCCCGACAATGGTTCTCAAGTCCGGCATTTCCTTCTCCGGAAGAACGTGCTTGATAGCGTTCCGCACGGCGAACTCAATCCCCTCCAAAGAATCCACCAGAGTTCCATCAAGATCGAAAATTCCATTCTTCATGGCTCCACCGCATAGGCAACCGCATCAAAGCCATTAAAGCCATGATAACGCAGATACAGATGGTGCTCAGGCACAAGTTCCCTAAGAAGAAACGGAATCTCCCAGAGGTGTGAAGGAAGATGATAAACACAGGCGGCAATCCGTGGTTTGCAGGAACGGATAAGACCGGCAGCCCCTTTCAGTGCTCCCATTTCTGCCCCTTCAATATCCAGTTTGATAAAAGTCGGCGCAAAGCGGGGCAGGACATCATCCAAAGCCACCACCTGGATCATCTCTCCGGCATCAGCAAAAGCACTCCCCGCAGCCCCTCTATGGTGGAACTTTCGCATCGCCGTCTCAGAATCAATTCCACAAGGATACAAAACCACATGACTCAATACCGCTCCTCCGGCATCCACCCACTGCCGCAAAGCCCGGAAATTCCCGATGTCCGGCTCAAATGCAGCAACGGCTTCCATCTGAAATGCCCCCATCGCAGATAACGTATCCCCGTTATAGGCCCCGGCATCAATCAACCGCACAGGCTCTCTTATGGCAGGCAAATCCCCGGGAAAATACTGATGCTCTCTGTCCGGAAACCGAAGCAACTGGAGATTCGATGTCAATCGCAACTCCATGAGATCCAGATAAATTTCCCGGCTCCTGCCATCCTCCCACAAGTCGAGTCCCTGCATCACCTCTTCCTTGTGCTCCTCCCAGAAGGAGCGCGGTGCCAACCAGAAACGAGATTCCACCCTGCCGGGAAAACTTGCCTCGACAGCATAATACGGCAGAACCTGCTGAAATCCCAGTCGACAAAGCGCATCTTCAATCTGTCCGGTATCCGCGGTAAAATTGTAAACAGCCATGAGGATTGAAAGCCCGCTGGCAGCCAGCTCGCCAGCAGCCCGGCTGTTGGGAAAATAACACGGCACGCCATCCACCGAACCAATTTTTTCGGCATTCCCATCCAAAAAAGCCTCGACAGAATACCCCTCCTCCCGAAGCACGCGGAGCACATCCCGGCCGCAGTTGCCCGCTCCATAAATCACCAAAGGCCGGCCAACCGGGGGCATTGTCGGAGCATCATCTCGACTGAACAAATCTGTGAGCCTGCGCTTCGCCTCATTCAAATCCATAATCGCTACTCCTGTAACAACGGCACAATCATGTTCTCCTGCAGTTCCTCACGGCTCAGGAACGGAGCCATGTCCTCCAGCGGAGAGGAGACCATGCGCCCGTCCGGGAGCCTTCGGGAGGTCAGCTTGGGTTCGAATCCCTGTGCGCGATCCAGCATCACTTCGCACACTTCCGGATCCGGGGAGGCCAGAACCCCGCGAAGGGTCTCCACAAAATCCGGCCCTTCAAGACGGCTGGCATTCAGTCCATACGCCCGGGCAAGCAGGACGGGATCGGGAAAAGAAACCCCGCTTTCCGGAGTTGCTCCCACCTGAAGTCCGAAAAAACCCGCCTGCGTCTGCCGGATCGACAGGTATCCGCCGTTGTTGAGAACGAACAACTTCAACGGCCAGCGGTGGTGCGCCACCGTTTGCAGCTCCTGGATGTTCATTTGCAGGCTGCCGTCGCCGGCCAGACAGATCACGCGCTTTCCTTCCCGTGCGACGGCTGCCCCAATGGCGGACGGAAGATCATGCCCCATGGAAGCCGCTCCCGAATTGGAGAAAAACCGCTGCCCCAGTTGGATGTCCGCACATTGAAAGGTCACGATGGTCGCGGTGGCATCTCCGCACGCGACAACGTCATCGGAAGCAAGCTCCCGGGAAAGCACGTGGGCAAAGTGATAGGGATTGATTTCCCGTCCGGCAGACGTCTGCGATTCCGGCCGGAAGGCGGGATACCGCCGCCGTCTCTCCCGGCACCAGTGAAGCCAGTCGCTATGCGCTGGCGCCTGCCTGTAGTCCCCAAGCTGCCGCTCCATCTCCCCAAGAAAAATCCGGGCATCACTGCAAACCGGAAAATCGATTTTCACCATGGGTTTTTCCAATTCCGCACGATCCACATCCACCTGGATCTTTTCCGCATGTCGTGCAAAATTCCCCCAGTTGTAGCTGACCTGCCGGATGTTCAGGCGCGAACCGATGATGAGAACCAGGTCACTGTTCTGCACGGTGAAATTTCCCGCGCGATCCCCGATGCTTCCCGGACGTCCACAAAACAACGGGTTCGCGCTGGCAACAATGTCATGGGTCCACGCGGTCGTGACGGGAACCCCGAGTTTTTCAATCACCCGTTGAAAAACATCCACCGCCCCGGCAAGCCGGACCCCCGTGCCTGCCAGGATGACCGGACGTTTTGCCGCGGAGATTTTTGCAATGACTTCCCGGCAGATCGCCGGCAGGCGGTCCTCGTCGGAATCGCGACGATCCCCGGAAGAATCGTACCCGCGCAGCGCGGCAGGATCAATCTGCGCCCCCTGCACATCCACGGGAATATCCAGCCAGCAGGGCCCCTGGCGCCCTGTCGTGGCAAGATGAAGAGCCCTCTCCAAGTGATAACGGATCGACTCCGGTTCAGTCACCATGACAGCGTATTTGGTGATGTTCCGGACCATTGCCACGATATCCACCTCCTGATCGCCGAGCTGGCGCAGCTTTCCCCCAAGGCCATGCGTGCCAAGGCAGGTCTCCCTCTTCACCTGGCCGGAAAGAACCAGCATCGGAATGGAGTCGGTAAAAGCTCCAAACACCCCATTCAAAGCATTCACTCCGCCGGGCCCGGCCGTGACATTCACGACCCCGATCCGTCCACTGACGCGGGCGTAACCTTCGGCTGCCATGGCACTGGCCTGCTCATGATGGTTGCAGACATATTGAATGCGCGGTTCCCTGCCAATGGCGTCATTCAAATGCATCGCCCCGCCCCCCGTCACCAGAAAGAGATGCCGGACCCCGCGATCGGCAAGGGTTTGCATGACATAGTCGGCAACGCGAATTGTTCTCATCCGCGCCATCTCAAAACTTTACACATCGCTTGGCAAACCCGGAGTTCAGGAACAGGTGTCTCCAGTCAGAACCCGGACGGAGCCAGCATCGACCCGGCGGGTTCCCCACCGCACTCCATTGCGGAAAACCGCATGGTTTTTGCAATGGCCTGGCGGAGATCCGTGAAGCGCCGCAGCCCAAGACTGCTCTCCGCAAGCTTTGTCGCGGGGATATAACCCGACGGCGCCATTCCCGGCATCGCACGGCCTTCGATGCTCACTTCCACTCCGGAAAGTCCAGCGACCTCGCGGGCCAAATCCCCAATGGAGACAGCCTCTTCAGAGCCGACATTGAACACTCCCCCGGAAGGCCCACGAAGAAGAATTGTCCACAGCCAAGCCGTCATGTCGGAAGCGTAAAGATACGAACGGATGGGAGAACCATCTCCCTTGACCCTGATCGGTCCCCCGGCCAACGCATCCCGGACAAAGTTTCCAACCGCAAACCGGGCATCCAAGGGAAGTCGGGGACCGACAAAGGCGAATCCCCGTGCCACTTTCAAAGCCACGTCACCCGTCGCAAGAACATCGCGGCATTGGTCTTCAACTTTTCGACGGATTTGTCCATAGGACAAAGGACCGTCAAGCGGCACCAGCGGATCACCTTCTGAAAATGCAGCGGAAGGACTCCCGGGCTGGTACACAGCCCCCGTGCTGCAAAGGAGGAAGGCCTTGGATTTTTTTTCCAATGCGATTGCGAGAAGTTGCCGGGTTGCCGACGGGAAAAATTCCGCCATTTCCATGAGAGAAGTCCCGGCGTCCGGAACAAGCGAGTGGACCACATAATCCACCGGTCCCTCCGGAACTGGAAAATTCCTGACATCAGCCTCCAAAATCTCCACTCGGGAATCACCGGCCAAATGCGGCAGTTGGTGGGAAAACCGCCCGGCATTTCTGGTCAAGGCAATGGCCCGGAAAGGCAAATTCAATCTCGTGCCGGCATGAAGGCAGGACTCCAACATCCAGCTCCCGAAAAATCCGGATGCTCCGGTAAAAAGAATGCGGCATCCACGAAGTTCTTCCCAAAGCCCCCGGCACTGTTCGAAAAGAAAGTCCAGATCGTCACTGGGGAGAGGATGTCCCATCAGCACCCGGAGGCTCCTCCCCCAAGGAATCCCAATCGGCGGCAGAACGCGCCTCCCAGCCTCTCTTCGTTGCACGGAAAACCAACTTTCATCGCAAAAACCATAGGACAGATCCGGACATCCACAAGGATTTCCCATGCGCTTCGGACGTCGTCGGCAAGAACTCCCGAGTTTTTCGATTTGTGAAATGCACGAATATCCGGCAGATTACGGCCTGTCATGAAATCCCTTCTTGTGATTTGTTTGCTGGCCGCGGCCTTCGTGGGTTCCCTTCCTGCCCAAACGTCCTCGCTTGCCCCGCTTCCTCCGGACGGCTTTGTCACGTTGGAACAGATCGTCAATGATTTCGCATCGGCTCCCGCCGCCGCCCTCCAAAAATACAATGGCATGAGGATTCTTGTTTACGGGCGGGTGGGACAGGTCACCCAGTCGCAGGATGCGGATGGCGATCCCCTCACCGTTTACATGCAGCTCCCAAACCAGACGACGCCGGATGTGAAGGCGGTCTTCGGAGCGGATGATGTCCCGACTTCCAATGTTGATGTGGCGGAGAACCAGACCAAGGCGGATGTCTTTCACCGCAACTGGGAAGGCAACCTCACAAGCGAGCGGGCGTTCATCGTCGAGGGGGAAAACACGGGCATCCGCGGGACGTTCGACAACTTTGTCGCCGGCGACATTGTCATCAAGAACAGCCACAAATTGCAGAAGGAAGTCCTGATGAGAAAGCTGTCGGAGCACGGCATCGATACCGAGTAATTTGAGCGACTTCGAGTATCCCAAACCCTACGACGTCGTCGTCATCGGAGCCGGCCACGCCGGCATCGAGGCGGCAATGGCTGCGTCCCGGTTGGGCTGTGAGACGCTTCTGCTCACCCAGAATGCCGACACCGTCGGCCAGATGTCCTGCAATCCGGCCATCGGCGGACTCGCCAAGGGCCACATGGTTCGCGAAATCGACGCGCTGGGCGGCATCATGGGATTGAACACCGATGCCACGGGCATCCAGTTCCGGATGTTGAATGCCACGAAGGGCCCGAGCGTGCGCGCCCCGCGCACACAATGCGACAAGAAGGCCTACCAATTCCGTCTCAAGGCCATTCTCGAACGGCAACCCGGCCTCGATCTCAAGCAGGGCAATGTCACCCGCCTGCTTGTTGAAGATGACGCCGTCACCGGCATTGAAACCAATCTGGGACTCCGTTTTCGCGCCCGGTCTGTCATCGTCACCACGGGAACGTTCCTGCGCGGGCTCCTGCATGTGGGCCTCCGGAACCAAACCGGCGGACGCCTCGGCGACATGGTCTCGACATTCAGCGACTGTCTCCGGGATCTCGGCTTCGAGGTCGGGAGGTTCAAGACCGGAACCCCCTGCCGCCTTCTTGCCAGGAGCATTGACTTTTCAAAGTGCGAACCCCAGCCAGGCGATGAACCGCCACCGGTTTTCAGCTACCTGGCGGACACCCTGCATCGCGGAGAGGACGATATTTTCACACTCAACGAGTGGCGGGACGGCGCATTCCGCACCCGGCAGATTCCGTGTCACATCACTTATACGAATGAGCGGACGCACGAGATCATCCGCGCCAATCTCGGCAAGTCTCCGCTCTACGCCGGAGTCATCGAAGGGGTTGGCCCGCGGTATTGCCCGAGCATCGAAGACAAGGTCGTCAAATTTTCCGAAAAACCGAAACATCAGCTTTTTCTGGAACCCGAGGGACGGCATACTGACGAGATCTATGTGAACGGGATTTCCACAAGCCTCCCGTTCGATGTCCAGTACGCCTTCATTCGCAGCATCCCCGGACTCGAAAACGCCGAGATCCTGCGCCCTGGCTATGCGGTGGAATACGATTACTGTCCCCCCACCCAGCTCCATACCACGCTCGAAACCAAGCGGATTTCCGGACTGTATTTCGCCGGACAGATCAACGGCACCTCCGGCTACGAGGAGGCCGCCGCCCAAGGGCTCGTCGCCGGAGCGAACGCCGCCCTGAAAGTCCAATCCTGCCCACCGCTCACTCTCGCCCGCCACGAAGCCTACATCGGCGTTCTTCTGGACGATCTCGTCACCCGCGGCACTCCCGAGCCCTACCGGATGTTCACGAGCCGCGCCGAATACCGCCTTCTGCTCCGCCAGGACAATGCGGACCTCCGGCTCACGGAAAAAGGCATTGCCTCGGGCCTTGTCTCCGGCGAACGTCAATCCCGTTTCGAACAAAAATCCACGCGCATCGCGGAACTCCGCTCCCGGCTCCGGGAAATCAAGGTGGATACCCTCCCGCTCGAACGCTGGCTCAAGCGGGCGGAAAATTTCTGGCCCTCCCTTCCGCAGGAAATCCGCTCCGCTTATCACCCGGAAATTTGGGAGCAGGTGGAAACCGACCTCAAATACGAAGGCTACCTCCGCCGCCAGGAAGAACAAATCGCCCGCACGGAACGCCACGAGGGCAAGCGCATCCCCGATTGGATCACCTACGAAACCATCAACGGACTCCGCAGCGAGACTGTCCAAAAACTCTCAAAAATTCGCCCGGAAACCCTTGGCCAGGCCGCCCGCATCAGTGGAGTCACCCCGGCGGACATCGCCCTCCTCGGTATCTGGATCGCCCGGGGGGAACTCAAGAGCAGCTGAACAAAAAAGGCGCGGGCGGAAATTGCTCCTCTGTCTTTTGCTCCCCAGTCATTACGTTCTTCAGGAATCCATGACTGGCCGGGTGAGTTTGTGGAAGTGGCATCCTGCCGCTTGCCGGAAAGCCCCAAGCGGCAGGATGCCGCTTCTACGGTTTGAGATCGCAATGATGGAGTTTCACAAAAAAACGTCCCTTTTAAAAGCCAAACAGGCGGACGGTGATCCGTCCGCCTGTCGGCAAGAAGTTGATGAATTTTGATGGATTGTCACCCGCTCAGGCCTGCACCCGACGGCGGCGCAGATTCCAAAGCATGAAGGCCGAACCGATTCCGATAAGCGCCCATGTTTTGGGCTCGGGGACAATCGAAACATTATCAATGGCCAACCCTGCATCCGTTCCTGTTCCATTATCACCGAACCAGCGAAGATAAATACTCTCTCCTTGAGCCAGGGATAAACCAGTGATGGTTGTTGTTATTGTTGTCGCTGTTCCTGAAAGGGCACCTACCGTCACATTAACTGTAGGAGCATAGTTCAGGTTTGTTACAGCGGTCCATCCCGTGGTTGAACTGCTATCGACCAGGGTTGGCGATCCTGTCGCATAGTAAAACGCAAAAAGATTATTGCTGTTGACTGTCTGAGTCCCCCCACTTCTCCAGAGTTCCCCATCATAGGTGACTTTCAATTCTGTGAGAGCGACTCCTGTGTTATTTTGAATTTGGAGGTAAAAATTGGTCCAATCATTCGAACCCGACCCAATATACCCCAGAGCACGGTCAGATCCAGAAGCTGCTCCGTAATTGTACAGTTGACCAGTGGTTGTGGCTCCGCTGTTTACGACAAGCGTAGATTCAGAGGCCTCGGATGTAATTGTCCACCCTGTTAAAGTGGAATTATTTGTCCAAGTAACATTTGCAGTGCTGCTAAATGAATTAAAATTCTGAGTATAGTTTCCCGAAAAAAGCACCTGCGCCTGAGCCCCCGCCAGCGTGGCCGCCGCGAGGCCGATAATTGTGAGTATTTTTTTCATTTTTGATCCTTTGTTTTTTATTTGCTGGACCCTCCCGAAAACGGCTGAAGAGGGCATTGGTTTTTGAAACGGAATTTTCCCGTTTCGGTTTTCCCAAAAAGAACCAAGGGAGGAATGTCGGGGCCTCCCCTCTTCCGGTGTCCGTCCCGGAAGCAACCCTTGACCGCCCGACAACTGCGGCTGCACGCAAACTTTGTGAAGCCCGCGCACACTTATGTCTTTGGCAAATTGCCAGAGAGCATTTTCCCGACAACAGGGGAATTGTTACGTTTTCGTCACACTCTCCCTGGCCCGGATCGGCTCCCGTGCAACAGGAAGCAGGGAGCGTGCCAGCTTCGGACCGAACAGGCTTTTTTCCGAAGCGATCTTTTTACAAAATCTCAGAAGACCGTCGAAGTATTGATGTTATGCGAAAATCGCGGTAGCCTGCGGAATGAAGTGGAACTCCCCGCACCTGTGGATTTTTGCAGCACTTTTGCTGTCGCTGGGTGCGTTTGGGGCATGGCTTTGGGCGGGACATGACGAAAATTACCCACTTCAGAAGATTTTTTTCCCTGTCCGTTATGACCGTTACGACGACTTGATTGTCCAGGCCGCGGAGCGATATGGAGTAAGTCCCTCGCTGGTCAAGGCGGTAATCTGGAGGGAATCCCGTTTTCAACCGGACATGCTGGGAAAGCACGGCGAACGGGGCCTCATGCAACTCACCGAGGGGGCGGCGGCAGACTGGGCGAAGGCGGAAAAAATCGAGACCTTCCAACCCACGGACCTGCTCGACCCCAAAACCAACATCAATGCCGGCACATGGTATCTGGCAAAGGCGTTGAAGCATTGGACGGCCAAGGACGATCCGGTTCCCTTCGCGTTGGCGGAATACAATGCCGGACGCACACGGGTGAAACGCTGGGAAAAAAACTCCGGGTTGGGCGGAGAGTTTGGCGCAGACGACTTGCACAGCATCATGGATTTTCCGGCCACGCGCGCCTACATCCGCTCGATTGTCGAAAGGTATCAGGATTTCAAAAAACACGGGGAGTTTTCCGGGGATTCCTGAAAGCCCCGTGTTCGCCGGAAAAGGCTTTGCACCGCAGGGCCGGCGACCGATGATGAATCCATGCGTGTGGCGATTCCTGTCTTTCCGGGTGTTGAAGAGCTGGATGCGATCGCTCCGCTGGAGGTCTTCGGACTTGCCGGAAATGCGGGGCTTGATGTCACGGTCAGCCTGGTCACCCATCTTGAGGAGCGCCGCGTGCGGGCATTCCACGGGTTGGAGATGACGGGATTGGGGGATTTTTCAACCCCATACGATGTCGTCATCGTGCCGGGCGGGGCTTGGTTGTCCGGAGAGACCGCGGGCGTTCGCCGGGCGATTGAAGAAGGGATTCTTCCGCGACTTCTGAGGAACCAGTTTGACAACGGGGCGGTTGTCGCGGCGGTCTGCACCGGAACCTTTCTTCTCGTCGCAGCCGGCCTCCTCACGGGAATTCCCGCCACCACCCATCATCTGGCCCTGAAGGATCTCGAAGCAACGGGGATTCCAATCCAATCCTCACGCGTGGTGGACGCCGGACGAATCCTCTCCTCCGGGGGCATCACCTCCGGCCTGGATCTCTCGCTTTGGCTTTTGGAACGCACGTTCGGAAAAGACAAAGCCGATCACATTGCCGGCATCCTCGAATACCGGAGAGAAGACGGGATTGTCTTCCGGACCTGAGAATCGGTTCGACTTGTGGCGCGGGACACCGGAAAATACCCCCCATGCCACTCGCCGCACGTCTCCTCCAATTCGGGTCTCTCTCCACCGCCGATCTGCCCCTGCCATCCCCCGGGCCGGACGAAGTGCTTCTGGACATGCTGGCCGCCCCGGTCAATCCCGCAGACCTCAATGTCATCGAAGGCACCTACGGGGATCTTCCGGAGTTGCCTGCCACGATTGGAAATGAAGGTGTGGGCCGCGTGGCTGCCGTGGGCACGAATGTCTCCCACCTGAAAACCGGCCAGCTCGTTCTTCCCATGACCTTCGGAACATGGTGCCAAAAAATGACCGTTCCTGCGGACGTGGCAGTTCCTCTTCCCGGGGGATTGGACGAATTTCAGGCGGCCATGCTCACCGTCAACCCCGCGACCGCCTGGCGGATGCTGCACGATTTCGTGAAACTCGAACCCGGCGACTGGGTTGTCCAGAATGCCGCGAATTCCGGGGTCGGACGCAGTGTCATCCAACTGGCCCGCGCCCTCGGCTGGAAGACACTCAATGTCGTCCGCAGGGCGGAACTGGTGGAGGAACTGCAAAAGGCCGGGGGAACGGTGGTCGTCACCGAAGATTGCGATTTGCGCAAGGAACTCAAAAGTCTCTGTGCCGGAGCCCGCCCGAAGCTCGCCCTCAATGCCGTCGGCGGCCCCAGCGCCCTGAACATCGCAAATGCCCTCGCTTCCGGCGGAACCATGGTCACTTACGGTGCCATGAGCAAACAGGCGCTGAAAATCCCCAACGGCCTCCTGATTTTCAAGGGACTGAAATTTGAGGGCTTCTGGCTGAAGCGCTGGCGGGAAAAAGCCGGCAACGCCGCCCGCCAGAGCACGTACGCCGCGCTGGCCGACCACCTGAAGGCCGGCACGCTCTTCACTCCCGTGCAGGAAATCTTCCCCCTCGCCCGCGTCACGGAAGCCGTGCAGGCAGCCGCCCGGGACCAGCGTGGCGGAAAAATTCTCCTCGATCTGAGGTGAAGCTCCCGGCTTTCCGACGGGCACTCCCGTCGCTTCCCCGTTTCTCCCAATGATCTTCCGCCACCTTGTTCTCCGAAGTTTTTCGAAGCTCAAAAACGGCTCCCTCACCCTCATCCTCCCGGACAATACGAAGCATGTGTATGGCGGGGTTTACCACGGGCTGGATGCGGAAATCCGGATTCACGAGGAGGGCTTCTTCCGTCGGTGCGTTCTCTTCGGAGCCATCGGTTTTGCGGAAAGCCACATCGCCGGGGAATGGGACTCCCCGGACCTCACCAAAGTCATCGCCTGGTTCATTCTCAACCACGGCGACGCGGAAGCACTGCAAACCGACCGTTCACGGGGAACCGGAGTGTTCAACATCCTGAACCTCCTCAACCGCGCCCGCCACAGACGCCGCTCCAACAGCCTGGATGCGGGCCGGAAAACCCTCCACGACCACCACGACCTCGGCAACGACTTTTTCCGCCTCTGGCTCGACCCGACAATGACGTATTCCTGCGGATACTTCGACGCTCCGGAGACTTCGCTGGAAGCCGCCCAGGTCCGGAAATACGATCTCCTCTGCAGGAAGCTTCACCTTTGCGCCTCGGATGAAGTGCTGGAAATCGGCAGCGGCTGGGGAGGCTTCAGCATCCACGCCGCCAGACACTGGCACTGCAAGGTCACCACGGTGACGGGCTCCGAGGAACAATTCGCCGAAGCCTCGGCCCGGATCCAGAACGCCGGGCTGGAGGATCGCGTGGAGATCCTGCTCTGCGATTACCGTACCATCCGGGGACGCTTCGACAAAATTGTCTCCATCGAGATGCTCGAAGCGGTCGGGGAAAAATATGTGAACGGATACTTCGCGAAAATTCACGAAGTCCTCAAACCCCACGGCCTCGTCGCCTTGCAGACCATTCTGTGCCCGGACCGCCAGTATCCCGTCCTTCGGGACGGTGTGGACTTCATCCAGAAACACGTTTTCCCCGGCTCCCTCCCGATGTGCAATGCCCGCATCACCGAGGCCCTCATGGCCTCCGGCAACCTGAATCTCCTCGACCACGAGGACATGGCCCCACACTACGCGCACACCCTGCGGATCTGGCGCGACAATTTTGAAAAAAAGACCGCGGACATCCTTGCCATGGGATTCGACGAGAACTTTCTCCGAAAGTGGCGGTATTACCTCTGCTACCGCGAAGCCGCCTTCGCCACACGGCATATTACCGTGGCCCAGATGGTCTATTCCCGCCCGGACAATACCCGCCTCGTTTCCCCCATCTACAACTTCCCGCGAAACACTCACGCCGGCTGACCCCTCGTTGCTCGAACCTCCCGGCTTCCTCGCAAAGAGAGAAACGATAGGAAATATTGCTAAATTGTTATTAAATCAGCTACAATAAATATACAATAAATAGTATTGATAATTACAATGTAAATCTCATAACTCACGGGCATGCTGCCGTGCTTCGAGATTTCCATGAGAAAAAGCGCACCCCAAGAGGCAGGATTCAGCCTCATTGAACTTCTTGTTGTCATCGCCATCATCGGTTTGATGGCCTCGTTTGCCGTCACAGGTTTCAAGGATATTGCGACATCCCATGGCGTTGGACAGGCCCTCTCCGATGTCAACGAAATCCTCGAACTCGCACGCAGTGAGGCGGTCACGAGGCAGACTTACGTCTGGGCAGCCTTCTGCGAAGCAAGCAATTCCGACGGTCTGGAGATCCAGATGGCCCTCGCCGGGTCGATTGATGGCACGACAAATGCGGCTGGAACAAATCTCACCCCCCTCAGCCGCGTCGTGCGGGCAAAGAACGTCGGATTGCTTCCCTGGGACGAACTCCATTCGCAAACACGGGCTCTCCTGCCGGGCACCACCCCCCCCGTTGATCTGTCCGACAACACCACAGGCATCACCTATACCAACCTTCCCCGGTCAAAATTCACAAACACGACGATCACGTTCACTCCGAGGGGAGAAGCCATGTTGAAAGGCGCTCCTCTTCCCGGTGACGGATTCACCCCGCTCATTGACATCGGCATTGTCCTTTCCCGGGGAGGGCAAAAAGATCCCACGGGCAAAAGCGACGGAGCCGTCGTGCTCGATGGCAGCACCGGAATGTCAAAAGTTCTGCGCCGCAACTGATGATATGAAAACACGCTCCTTCCGCCTTCGCCATCCAACCGCCTTTTCCCTCGTGGAGGTCATGCTGGCTCTCGGTGTGGTCTCCTTCTGCCTGTTGTCCATTGTCGGCCTCCTCCCAACCGCCTTGAGGTCCGTCAAAAATGCAAATGCAGAAGCCGCAGCAGCCAATGCCCTGACCCAGATTGCCGACTCTCTGCGAAACGCAACGACGACAAACGCCACCTCTTATACCGCAGGCGGCGCATTTTCCGACATCTCCTGGAACTTGGGAGCGGCAAGCAATACTCTGATAAAATACCTCGCCCTGGACGGACAGCCGACCAATTCAGCAAGCGCCCGATTTGTCGCCCAAATCGACCTCGTCCCCCCATCCGACCTCCATTCTGTCGGACGTGCCCGTGTGTCGATCGCATGGCCGGCCGTCTCCACCTGCTCCAACAACGTTTGGAGCAAGGCCGACGGCTCCCTCTGCAGCGGACTGCAATTTTTGCCCAAGCCATGAGGAAACCCTCCCCGGCTTTCACGATTCTCGAGCTTCTGACTGCAGTGGCAGTGATGGCGCTGCTGCTCGTCCTGTTCCTGCAAATCACGAATCACACCCTGCAAACCTCGAAGGTGACCACCCATCAGTTGGACTCCACCCAATCGGCCAGGCGGATACTGGATGCGCTTTCGTCCGACATCGCCAGTGCTGTCCTTGGAACCGAGTCAACGATTCTCACCCAGGAGGCAGGCGGCGCCCCCTCCCTCGCCTTCCTGGCTTCCGGACGGGGACCGGACAACTCACCGGCCCGCTTTCTTGCGGTGAGCTACAAATTGGAAAATCACCAGCTCAACCGCTCCTACAAAGCCGTCGGATGGGGAGATGTTCCGGCAACATACCCCGGAGGTCTTCTTTATGCCGCCGAGGCCGCGTCCACAGCCCCGGATTTCACCGCCTCCCTCGCCTCCGGTATTTTGCAATTTTCCGTGCTCGCAATCCTTGAGGACGGAACGATGGTGTCTCTCCTCACGCCTCCCGCCAATGCGGCCGGCATCTCCGGGCCAAATCTTTTCGAGGGACAACCGGTCCCCAACGGTTGGACGGCTCTGGTGCCAGCCAGCCCCCCCACCCCGACACCCCTGGATTCCACCACCGCCCGTGTGCGGGCACTCCTCGTGGCCATTGCCTCTGTGGATGAAGAAAGCTTTGGCCTGCTGGGCGGCTCCATCCCCACATTTGACCAGCCCACCACCTCCAATCCCATGACGCCATGGGAAACGGAATTGTCGGCCGAATCGCAGCTTCCCGCTCCGGTTCGCAGCGCGATCCGCTTCACAACCAAAGTCATTCCCCTGCCATGAAGATTCCTGCACCCGGCCCGTTTACCTCCTCTTTCCGCAAAAACGCCGGCATGGCACTCGTCGTGTCTTTGGCCCTCATTGTCCTGATCACCGCGGTCGTGCTGGCATTTTTTGCGCGCACCACGGCAAACCGAATGGTCGAAGCCTCCCGCACGAATCACGTCGAGGCGGAGGAACTCGCCAAGACGGCCACCGACTATCTGACTTCTGTTTTCCTCCGGGAAATCGTGGACCACTCGACCAGCAACGACTTCTACCTCCCGAGCCCCAATGCTTTTGCCGTTCCCCAACGCACCCTGGCTTCCTCGCTTGCCTCCGGCACAAATTTCCTGAACCTTCTGCGACGCAGTCTCGTTTCGGATGGTGAATCCAATGCCTCCTCCACACATGGAACAGCCACGGCCTCCCGGAACGGAAAAAGCATCGGAACCAACCGCTGGAACTCCCCGATGCTCCTGACCCCGGGATTCAGCGCCACCAATCAACTTCCAAACTGGATCTATGTGAATGCGGACGGCTTGGTCACAAACTCCCCGGGAACGAATACCATCGGACGTTTCGCCTACACCGTTTACGACACAGGTGGTCTTCTGGATGCAAACGTGGCGGGCCATCCGTCTTCCGCAAGCGTGGCGGAGATTTCCACCCTCAAGGGAACCCTCGCCGGAGCCGATCTCTCTTTGATTCCCGGAATCACCAACGCGGATGCGTTCGTGCAATGGCGCAATGCCTCCTCGGTTTCTTCCAATTTTCCTGCCTATTTCACCAGCGTCACCAACGCCGCCTCCCAAGGATTTTTGCAGACGACGCCCGGCGACTGTCGCATCGCCAGCCGCCAGGATCTCATCAATCTGGCAAGAACCGGGCTTTATGGGATCACCACCAACGCCCTTCCCTACCTGACCCATTTCACCAGGGAGCTTGCCCGCCCTTCACTGCAAACCAACGGCCTCATGACCATGACAAACCGGTATGCGCTTTCCCAACTGGCTTCGCTCAACAACACCGGCCTGACGGGCTTCGCCCCGGATTTCACCTATGGCGGCACGCTTGTCTCCAGCAACACGAACACCCTGCCCGATTTCTTCCAAGTGCTTCGTTCGGCGATGGCCTTCACCAATTCCTGGGAAACAAATGGCCCCGCAGGCAGCGGCGTTTTCCCCACCACACCGCCCTGGATGACCAACCTCAATCTCCGCACTGTGGCCATCGGAGCCAATATCATCGATCAATTCGCCGGAACCACCCGGCCGACACGCATCGTCCTGAACTCCGACCGCGTGGCCGGAAAAAAGCCACTGCCCATGGTCATGCAACTTTTTCTCGCCTACAACATCAGCACAAATTCCGGCGGAACGAATGTCAACTTCTCGGTCATTCCCCAGGTCTGGTCGCCATTCGCTTCCTCTCTGACCACCACAATCACGGCCTCGGTGACCAGCGGGCAAATCGCCGTCGGCGGCAGCACAAATTCCTTTTCTGCGGGAGCAACCATTGAGAATTCCTCCGCGAGCGGAGCCTGGCCGCTCTATGCAAACACCAATGCAAATCCCGCTTTGCAGGGGTTTTTCCCGACATCCGTTCCCCTGACCAACGCTGCTCCCATGCCACTCGTGGTTTCTTTCACCGGCCTTTCCATGGTCTTCAAGACGTCCGTCGGAACAAACACATCCGTCTACAGTGCTTTCGGAGATTCCAACGACCTGGCATCCGCCACACTTTCTGGAAATGTCACCCTCACAAATGCGATCTCCGCGAGTTCGACAACCCCGGCGGCCTCCGGAAATGATCTGGCAGGAATGGTCATCACCACATCCGACCCGAGAACACTTCAGGACGCGGGAGAGCTCACCGCCTTTTCCGGCACCAACGCCCTCGTCGCATCACTCCCCATTGGTCTTCTGTCCAACTACGGCGGCAGCATCACCGACACCAATTTCTCCGCTCCGACAAATCACATCACCAGCGTCGGCGAACTCGGCCGGGTGTTTCGCGAATCTCCCTGGCGGACCATGGATTTCGTCACAACCAACAGCCCCGACAAAGCCGTTCTGGATGCATTTTCCGCCTATCCAACACCATCAGGCGGAGTTCGGGCCGGCGTGCTCAATCTCAACACCCGGCAGAGCGCGGTTCTCGCCGCCATGCTTTCCGGCACAGTGACATCGGGTTCCTCCATACTGGACACCAACTCGGCAACGACCTTTGCCACGCAAATGATCTCCTATACAACCAACTCCCCCCTGACCAACCGCGCCCAGTTGGTGGACCTCGTCGGCAACAACATACTGGCCCGCAATCCGGCGACAGACCCGCAAAAGGAAGTGCGCGAGGCCGCCGTTCGGGCATTGGCGGAAGTCGGGCAAACCCGAACGTGGAACCTTCTCTTCGATATTGTGGCCCAGACAGGGTCGTTCCCCCCCAACTCCACTTCTCCGGAAACTTTTCGCGTTCAGGGCGAACAACGCCGCTGGACCCATATCGCCATTGACCGCCCCACGGCGAAAGTCGTCGACCAAGCCATCGAATTCCCCTTGGAATAAGTTGCTCGGCCCAACCCGGACCACCGATTCACCGGCAAGACCGGAGTCAAACCTTCCCTCTTCGGATTTTTCTCGCGATCCGGAGGTTTTTCATTTCACGAACTCCGCCAACCGCGCATAGTCTCTCCCTTCAAACAACAACGTACCAAGACATGGCAAAATCCGACGATACCACCGCAGCAGACAAGGCCGCCGCCACACGCTCGAAAAACCTCGAACTGGCCCTCCAGCAGATTGAAAAAGATTACGGCAGCGAGGCCATCCGTCGTCTGGGAGACAACAGCGTCTCCCCGGTCGAAGTCATCCCCACGGGCAACATCCTCATCGACCGCGCTCTCGGAGTCGGAGGGTTCCCCCGCGGACGTGTCGTGGAAATCTACGGACCGGAATCCTCCGGAAAAACCACTCTCACCCTCACCGCCATCGCCCAGGCCCAAAAACGCGGCGGCTTGGCCGGCTTCATCGACGTGGAACACGCTCTGGATCCCCAGTACGCCCAGAAACTCGGCGTCAATCTCGACGAACTTCTCGTTTCCCAGCCGAGCTCGGGAGAAGAAGCCCTCCGGATTTGCGAAACACTCGTCCGCTCAAACGCCCTCGACATCATCGTTCTTGACTCGGTGGCGGCCCTCGTCACCAAATCCGAACTCGAAGGAGAAATCGGCGACGCCGTGGTCGGAGCCCAGGCCCGCCTGATGAGCAACGCCCTCCGCAAACTCACCTCTTTCATCTCCAAAGCCAAAACCGTCTGCATTTTCACCAACCAGATCCGCGAGAAAATCGGGGTCATGTTCGGCAATCCGGAGACCACCCCCGGCGGCAAGGCCCTGAAATTCTACTCCAGTGTGCGCGTGGACATCCGCCGCATCGGAGCCATCAAAAACAGTGACGGCTCGATCAGCGGCAACCGGACGAAAGTCAAGATTGTGAAAAACAAGGTGGCGCCGCCGTTCACGGAAGCCGAGTTCGACATCATGTACAACGAGGGCATTTCCTGCACGGGCTCCCTTCTGGATCTCGCCATCGAAAAAGGCATTCTCGAAAAACGCGGATCCTGGCTCAGCTACAAAGGCAACCAGCTCGCCCAGGGCCGCGATGCCGCCAAAGAAGCCCTCAAGGCCGATGCCGCGCTTTACACGGAAATCGAAACCGAAGTGCGCGCCGCCCTCGACGCGGAGAAAAAATAACAGCAGGACATGACCGCGGAGCTCGACCCATCTTCACTGACCATCCGCTCTCTGGGGGAACGCAAAATTTCCTCCCCCTTGGAGCGCCTCATGGCCGAGGGCACACCGGGCCACACCTTCTACTCCGACGACCACCGCGTCCTCGTCAAACACGAGCTCCCGGACGTCTCGCGCATGATCGCCGAAGGAAAGGAATTCCCCTGCTTTGAAGTCGCCGGTCCGCGCCGGAAAATCTTTTTCGATCCCGGCCAGACAAATTGCGCCATCGTCACCTGCGGCGGACTCTGCCCCGGGCTCAACGATGTGATCCGCGCCATCGTCATGCAGGCCTACTACCGCTACGGAGTCCGCCGCATCTACGGCCTCCCCTACGGATTTGAAGGTCTCATTCCGGAATACGGACATGCCGTCATGAATCTCACCCCGGATGCGGTCGGCAGCATTCATGAGTTCGGCGGCACCTGGCTCGGAACCTCCCGCGGCCCGCAGGACATCCTCCGCATGGTGGACCGCCTTCAGGAACTCGACGTCAACATCCTCTTTGTCATCGGCGGCGATGGCAGCCAGCGCGGCGCACTTGCCATCGAGCAGGAAGCCCGCAGACGCGGGGCCAAACTCTCGGTGATCGGTGTCCCGAAAACCATCGACAACGACATGATCTACATGGACAAGAGCTTCGGCTACGAAACGGCCGCCGCCGCCGCCGTGCAGGCCGTCCATGCCGCCCACACCGAAGCCCGCAGCGCACGCGGAGGCATCGGCCTCGTCAAGCTCATGGGACGCCACTCCGGCTTCATCGCCTGCTCGGCGGCCATTGCCAGCGGCGAAGTCAATGCGGTTCTCATCCCCGAAGTGCCCTTCGCTCTGGAGGGCGACCATGGATTCCTCGAAATCATCCGCCAACGCGTGGTCTCCCGCGGACACGCGGTCGTCATTGTCGCCGAAGGCGCCGGCCAGGAATACCTCGGCACCAGCGGCCAGACCGACGCCTCGGGCAATGTCCGCCTCGGCGATATCGGACATTTCCTGAAAGACAAACTCTGCGAGCACTTCAAAAAGTGCCAGACCGCGATCACCCTGAAATACATCGATCCCAGCTACATGATCCGCAGCGTCTCCGCCTCCCCACAGGACCGGATCTATTGCATGCGCCTCGGCCAGGCGGCCGTTCACGCGGGAATGGCCGGAAAAACCGGCATGATCGTCGCCCGCTGGCACAGCGTCTATGTCCATGTCCCCATCGCCGTGGCCACCTCCGCCCGCCGCACCGTGGACCCCGGCAAGGACATCTGGCTCTCCGTCCTCGAGTCCACCGGACAGCCGCCAAGGTTCTACTGAACCGGCCAAACACCCACGCGCCATTTTTTCAGCCCCTCATTTTCGGGGTTGCACAAACTCACGTTCCCTTTCAAATTACTACCATAATGATCAATATTCACCCGAACTTTGAAGCCGTCAAAAAAGGCCTGGTCGAGCGCACTCCCCAGGAGCAAGCGAAGCTCGACAAGGACGGTCTGGACGTCATCAACGACATCTACCGCTACGCAAAGCTCGGTTTTGAGGCGATCCCCGCGGACGATCTTGACCGGATGAAATGGTACGGGGTCTATCTCCAAAAGCCGAAGGACAGCGGGTATTTCATGATGCGGACAAAGGTTCCCGGCGGCCAGATCACAGGGGACCAGGCGCTCGTCTTGTCGTCTCTGGCCGACCAGTACGCCCACGGGTTCTGCGACATCACCACCCGCCAGACAATCCAGTTCCACTGGCTTCGCATCCAGGACATCCCGGACATCTTCGACCAGCTCGACAAAGTGGGAATCACGACCAGCGGAGCCTGCGGAGATGACACCCGCAACGTTGTCGGATGTCCGGTTTCGGGACTGAATCCCGAGGAAATCCTCGATGCCACCCCGCAGTTGATGGAGATCAACCGCAATATGACGAACAACCGGGAATTCTCCAATCTTCCCCGGAAATACAAAATCGCCATCAGCGGCTGCAATATCCATTGTCACCAACCGGATATCAATTGCCTCGGTTTTTTCGGCCTGAAAAGCGACTCCCATGGTGCAGGTTATGGAGTCAAAGTCGGCGGAGGACTCTCCAGCGCCCCGCACCTGGCGCAGACATTGCCCGTCTGGATCGCGCCCGACCAAGTTTGGCCCGTGACCAAGGCCATCAGCGAAGTCTTCCGCGATGAAGGTTACCGCGCCAAACGGAACCGCGCCCGCTTCAAATTCCTTGTTGCCGACTGGGGTGTCGAAAAGATGCTGACAGAAGTGGAATCCCGCCTGGGCTTCACGCTCGCCCGCCACTCCGACTTTGTTTTCCCACGGGATCAGGAGACCGACCACATGGGAATCCATCCCCAAAAGCAGGCTGGCTTCTCCTGGGCGGGCATCACCTTCCCCGGCGGACGGCTCCGCACCGGAGTCCTGGCCCACATCGGCAGACTCGCCAAAAAATTCTGCCAGCCGGGCATGGACACCATCCGCCTCACCAACAAGCAGAACCTCATCATTCCCTTCGTCCCGGATGCCAACCTTCCCGCGATGAAGGCGGAGATGGATGCCCTCGGGCTCGTTTACAATCCCTCGAATTTCCGCAAGGGCTGCGTCTCCTGCACCGGCATCGAATTCTGCAACCTCGCGGTTGCGGAAACCAAAAACAAGATGATGGCCCTCGTCGGGGAACTCGAAAAACGCAGCGGTTGGTACAAGGAAAAAATCCGCATCCACTTCAGCGGCTGCCCGTCATCCTGCGGTCAACACCAGATCGCGGACATCGGCTTCCGCGGTGCCCGCACAAAGATCGATGGCAGAATGGTCGACGCCTACGATCTTTTTGTCGGAGGCCGCCTCGGCCAGAACCGCCGCTTCAACGAACTGCTCAAAGGCAAGATCGTCGCCCAGGATGTGGAAGAAGTCATCGATTCCCTGTTGAAAGGGTTTCACACCGCCCGCCAGGGAGACGAGACATTCAGCGAATTCTGCGAACGCACTCCCAAGGAACAGCTTCTGGCCTCGCTCCCTGAGAAATACCGAAAGTAAACGCCCCGAACAGTCCGGTGCGTCAGTGGGCGAGAAGCTCCAGACGCATCGGACGGGAAAGCGATCGGACAAAGGGAATTGCCCGGGAAAACCGTCCCGTGAGCAACCCCGGACGCTGGATCTCCAGCACCGCGCTGTAGTAATACCACTCGCCCTGGGCGATCAGGAGATAAGCCCGGTCCCCGCTCACCACACCCGTAACCGAGTAGCCACCGATGATTCCGGTGACACGCCGCCCATTCTGCACAAGCGACGCCCTCCCCCAGTCATCGCTGATCCAATTTCCCGCGACATTGATTCCCGCCGGTTCGGTCTGGTCGGAGAGCCAGCGGTCCCCGGTTTTGTTGTTGCGGTTGTATCGCTCGTCATTGAATTCCCGGACGAACGAACATCCCGCAAGAGTGACCAACACCAGAAGCGCAGCGACGATTCTTGTCATGATCAATCAACAATGCGGTCCAGGTGGACTGGAAGAGCGTCCTCTTTCGAGTAGGGAACAAAGGAGGAATAGGAACCTTCCACGATCTCGTAATTCTTCCTCCGCAGGATCATCGTGTGCTCCACCCACTCGTCATCCACAAGCAGGAGATAAGCATTTTTTCCGCTCGCGATCCC
This sequence comes from uncultured Chthoniobacter sp., assembly GCA_964585615.1. Classification (GTDB taxonomy): domain Bacteria; phylum Verrucomicrobiota; class Verrucomicrobiia; order Chthoniobacterales; family Terrimicrobiaceae; genus QYQL01. Next base: position 78,009 of record CAZPEN010000016.1, read on the forward strand.
CTTGACGTGGAAATGCGCGATGGAACCGGTCAGCCTGCCGTCTCGCTGGTTGAGACTCACCGTTCCCCAATCCGGAGAATAATACACTCCCTCGAAATTCGTCGTGGCAGCCCCCTTGTCATTGGCCTCCAGCCAGGCCTGTGCGGCAGCGGCGTTCTTGTTGTATTTTTCAGTGAGAGAACAGCCGGAGGTCAGCAAGACGGAACACACGGCCACCAACAGGAGGAGCGGAGTCTTCATGACGTTCCCATAACACGCCCCTCCCGGCTCGTAAAGCCCGCTTTGCAAATTCCTCCCGCCTCGCCCTCAGAAGGAAACCATCACACTCGCCCCGCCCCAGAAGGTGTCCGGCGCGGTATTTGTCAGACTGACAAGCGCACGGCTGTAAGCACCATACACCGAGACAACAAGCCAGCGTTTGATCTGGACAGGCACGGCCAGCCCGCATTCGAGATTGTTCGGACCATTGAATGGCACCGGCTCCCCGTCGGAACCGTCCCTGGTGTTGTATTGGAAGTTCACCCCGAACGCCCCCCACGGTTCCAACGCCACCACATCCCGGAGCACCGGCACACGCCCGTCCAGACGCATCACAAAAAAGCCCGAGCCCGTCTTGGCAAAACCGTTTCCGGTATCGCTGTCCGGCCCGAGATTGAAGTAATATCCCAGCGAAGGAGACAGCGAAACAGCTCCAATCTCCCAGTCATACGCGGCAGTGGCCCCCAGCTCGTTTGCGTAAAAATTCCCGGAGCCATACCCGTATTCAAAGGTATATTCCAAACCGAGGGCCAGATCCCCCAGCTCATGACGCCAGGCAAACGTGAGGTTCAGCTCCCGGTAGACCTGCTCCCCCGTGGAAAAACAATTCCAGGCGTCCACGCTCAGAAAATCCTGTCCGGTGACATTCCACGTCCCATTCAAATCCGTCCACAGAATCCCATCCCCATACCCCCCTTTGTCGCGCAGGGCATTCGATCCCCGGAACATATAAAGACTGTCCCAGCCGGCCAGAAGCGAGACATCGAAGGTCTTTCCCTCCTCTCCCAAATCCGGCCCGGGAGCTTCCCCCTCGACAAAGGCCCCGACCAACGGCCACCAGTCGTTTTCCGTCTGGTTGAGCGTTCCGGTGAAGGCAATTCCCCGCTGCGGCCAATAGTAAGCAAAGGAATTTCCATGACCATCATGCCCCCACAATTCCCCCAGCCCGTCATCCAGCTTCACCCGGTAAAGCCCCAGGCCGTACGAAATCCCCGGCTCCCCGACGGGCACCGATTCGCGCATCGCCTCCGCCGAAGAGGGATTCCGAAACAGCACTCCCGTGGCGACTCCCCGCAAAAATTTCTCCAGATCCCGCGTGGTGCTCACGAGCCCTCCCCCCGCCCAATCCGCACTCTGCCGTGGCACTCCGTGCAGATCTTCTTTCCCTTCGAACCGATGGGATGGCTCCACTCCCCGGCGTTTTTCGTGATAAGTCAGCCAGGTCTTGTCCATGCCCAGGGGGTCGAAAATCATCCGGCGAAACACATCGTGCAACTCCCCCCCGGCAGCCCGTTCAACAATGAGTCCCAGCAGAACATAGTTTGTGTCGGAATAGTGAAACCTCCCGCCCGGACGCTTCGCCGGCAGGTCGCGGGCAAACCCGAGAATTTCCCCGGGAGCCCACACCCGCCCCGGCTCCTCAAGAAAAGCCCGCTGGAAAGCCGTATTTCCCTGCCGGTCATGCGGTCCGTCGGTCCAGTAATCCGGCAACCCGCTCGTGTGGGACAGCAGTTGCCTCACCGTGATCTTCTTGTCGAACCCCTTCCCCTGCGGGCCGGGCAAAACCTCTTCCAAACGTGAGTCCAGCCCCAACTTCCCCTCCTCGACAAGACGCAGCACCGTCGCCGCTGTCACCGCCTTTGTCACGCTGGCCACTTCAAAAGGCGTGTCGGGTGTCATGGACGACGTGCCCGGTCCGCCCACAAGACCGGCCGACTCTTCCCACAAAACCCCGTTCCGGTCACTGATCCGCACCACCCCGCCGCCCTGTCTGTTGTTTCGCTCAACAAGCCTCCCCAGCACACCTCTCACCGCCCCGACAGACTCCTCCGAAGCATTTCCGGTTCCCCCTGAAAAAAAGAAGAAACAGAAAAGGGGGAAGAGAAGCCGGCCCGGCCAGCCATTCCCATTTCTCCGGCCCCACGGATCAAAATCATTCTTGTCCACGGGCTCCTATGGCCCGGTGCCACAAAAGGAGCAACAAAATTATCTCCACAGGCAGAAGCCTCCGCCCCCCCATGGAAACCGTGCGCAACTGTGACAAAAGGGATTGGTTCCTCCCTCTCGTTCGGTATCCTGAATTCCTGTCGCTTCCCGTGGCGGATTGTTACCACACCATGCACTGGCTCTACCTCATACTTGCAATTCTCTCCGAAGTGGCGGGCACGACCTGCATGAAACTTTCGGCGGGTTTCACGAAACTCACTCCGTCCGTGCTCATGTGGGTGTTCTACGCCGTGTGTTTTTATTTCCTCACTTTGACGCTCAGGAAGGTGGATGTGAGTGTCTCCTATGCGATCTGGAGCGGTGTCGGCACGGCATTGATTGCGCTGATCGGGGTGTTCTTTTTTCGGGAACCGGTCAGTGTCCTCAAGATCGCGGGGATCGTGGCGATCATCGGGGGAGTGATTGCCCTGAACATTTCCGGGGGAACCCATTGAGGGATGCAAAGCTATCCTTGTGTTCGCCCGGCAAATCCCGTCTAAAAGTGATTGTCAACCTATGAAAACCTCCATCACCTCCCTCCTCGGCGACAAAGCGGACTACCTTCTGGGTCACACCTCCAAGACGATCTCCAAGGATCTTCTGCATCTTCCCGGACCGGATTTTGTGGACCGGGTGTTTGCTCCCACGGACAGAAACCAGCGTGTGCTGAACAACCTGCACCGGATGTACAACACCGGGCGTCTGGCAGGGACGGGGTATCTCTCGATCCTGCCGGTGGATCAGGGAATCGAGCACTCGGCGGGGGCGAGTTTTGCGAAGAACCCGGTCTATTTTGATCCGGAAAACATCGTCAGACTCGCGCTTGAGGGCGGCTGCAATGCGGTGGCTTCGACCTTCGGCGTGCTGGGAGCGGTCTCGCGGAAATACGCGCACAGGATTCCGTTCCTCGTGAAAATCAATCACAACGAACTCCTCACCTATCCGAATGCGTTCAAGGAAATCTCCTTCGGAAAAATCCGGGAGGCCTGGGACATGGGGGCCGCGGCCGTGGGGGCAACGATTTATTTCGGATCGGATGACGCCCACCGCGAGATCATCGAAATCGCGGAGGCGTTTGCCCTGGCACACGAACTCGGCATGGCCACCGTGCTCTGGTGCTACCTCCGCAACCCGGCCTTCAACATCAAGGGAGACAAGGACTATCATGTCTCCGCCGACCTCACCGGCCAGGCAAACCACCTCGGCTGCACGATCCAGGCGGACATCATCAAGCAGAAGCTGCCGGAAAACAACGGCGGCTTTAAAGCGCTCAACACCGGCTCCTCAAGCTACGGCAAACTCGACGAACGCATTTACACGGAGCTCACAACCGAACATCCGATCGACCTCTGCCGCTATCAGGTGGCGAATTGCTACATGGGCCGCGCGGGATTGATCAACAGCGGCGGCGCTTCCGGGAAGCACGATTTTGAGGATGCGGCCTTCACGGCGGTCGTGAACAAGCGGGCCGGCGGAACCGGACTCATCTCCGGACGCAAAGCCTTCCAGCGCCCGATGGCGGAGGGCATTGAACTCCTCAACACGATCCAGGACGTTTACCTGAGCAAGGACATCACGATCGCGTGATGTCCGGCCTTGTCCTCCGGACAGGGAATACGGAAATACCGGCGACAAGTTCTGGTCACAATCCGGCAGGGCTGGTAGAGGGTGTCGGATGATCGTCCTCCTTGGAGCCCGTGGCTATGTCGGAAGCGCGATGGCGGAGGGACTCCGCCGGATCGGAGCGCTATTTCTCGCGCCCTCGCACCAGGAACTGGACCTCACCTCCAGGGATGCGGTGGCCGGATGGTTTGCAGACAGGCACCCGGAATTCGTGATCAACGCGGTGGGCTTCACCGGCAGGCCGAACATTGACGGAACGGAGACGGAGAAATGGCATTGCCTTCAGGCCAACACGGTCGTCCCCGGAGTTCTTGCCGAGGTCCTGGGAAACTCGGGCATCCGCTGGGGACATGTCTCCTCGGGGTGCATCTTCAACGGCACACGCCCGGACGGATCCGGATTCACCGAGGAGGATGTGCCGGAATTTGCCATCTCCGATGCCCGCGCCGGCTGGTATGCCAAGACGAAATGGATGGCGGAAAAACTGCTGGAGAACGTGCCGGGGGTGCTCATCTGGCGGCTCCGGATTCCGTTTTCGCCGCTGGATCACGAACGGAATTATCTCACCAAGCTGATGCGATACGACCGGCTTTTGGAGGTGCGAAATTCCATTTCCCAGCTCGATGAGTTTGCCGATGCTGCGATTCGTTCGCTGCGGGAGGGAATTCCCGACGGGATTTACAATGCAACGAATCCGGGCTCGATCCTCACCAGCGAGGTGGCGGGGGCCTTGAAGAAACACGGCATCTGCGACAAGGAGTTTCAATATTTTTCCGACGAGGCTGAGTTTCTGTCGGCTCCCGGCCGGGTCTACCGGGCAAATTGTGTCCTCAGCGCGGAGAAGCTGGCCTCCTGCGGAATCCGGATGCCGGAGGTTCATGAATCCCTGGAGAAGACCCTGCGATCATGGAAGGCGGCCTGAGAAAAGTCGTGGCCGTGATCGTGACCTGGCGTCGCGAGCGTGAATTGGATCGCTTGCTGACCAGCCTGGAGAATTCCACGCATCCCCTGCACGGGTGTGTGGTGATGGATCATGCCGGAACCGTTCCCGGGGAATTTTCCCGGCGGACATTTCCGACAAAGATCCTTCCGGACACTTCCAATCCCGGTCCCGGGGCAGGTTGGGCGAACGGCGCTCGGTTTGCGGGGGAGTTTTTTGGGAAGACGGAGCTTTTGTATCTTGATGACGACGTCGTGTTGCCGCGGGATGCGCTGGAAATTCTGCTGCGGGAAAAGCACGACGCCGGGGTCATTTGCCCGTTGTTGGAGGATTCCCACGGCTCCCTGTGGGCTTTTCCCGAACCCGTTTGCCGGGAGGACCGGGAGAAAATCCGCGTGGCGAAGACCCCGGCGGAGGCTCTGGCTTTGCTGGGACCGGGGCCGCATCCGTTCTGCTGGGCGACCGGAGCCTGTTTGCTCGTCGGGGAGGAAGCCGGAGAGGAACGGCACAGAAGAGACTTCTGGATGCTGGGGGAAGATCTGGAATTCTCCATGCGCCTGGCGGCGAAAACCCGGGCGGTCTTCACCTGCCTCGTGACGGTGCCCCACCTCCCGCCGCCCCCCCCCGATGCCGGAACTGCCCGGAAATCGGATTATCGGAAATTCTGCTCCCTGCTCCAGAATCTCTCGTATCTTTCCTTTCACTCCCCCCACAGCCGCCACATGGGGAGTTACCTTCCGGGCAATTTCCGGAGGTTTTTCCGCACTCACGGCCATTCTCCGGCGACCTGGGAAGACGCCGTCTTTTGTTTTTGGCAGGGAGCGGTTCTTGGTCGACCGGCCGGGCACAAAGCCGGGGAAGCCCTGCGAGAAAGGATCTCCCGGCGCGAACTCCGGCGTTGACTTGGGCGACGTTCCCCGCGTTTCTCTTTCCCGATGCATCTGAGAGCCCTTCCCGTCCTTGGCACACCGGTTCATTGTGTCACGTACGATTCCGGGCTGGAAGAGGTGCGGCGACTGGCCGCACAGGAAGCCCCTGCTGCCGTGGCGGCCAGCAACACCCACATCATTTCGCTGGCAAGAAAGGATCCTTCTTTCGGAGAAGTAATGCAGACGTTCAACCTGGTCCTCCCCGACGGCTACCCGTTGGTCTGGCAGTTGAACCGCGCCGGTGCCGGATTGAAGGACCGGGTTTACGGTCCCTACTTCATGCGGCATGTCCTGCTCCACACGCCACGCCCTTGCCGTCACTTCTTTTTTGGGGGCAGTGAGGATTGCCTGAGGCGTCTGGTGGCCGCCGCCAGAACCCTGCAGCCGGACATCGAAATCGCTGGCACCTTCTCTCCCCCCTATCGCGCCTGGACCGAAGAGGACGAGCAGGATTTCGCCGGGGTCATTTCACGGGCCGGGGCGAATTTTGTGTGGGTGGCACTGGGTGGGGAACGCCAGGAACGCTGGATCGTCAAGAACCTGCACCGTCACAAACGCGGGGTCTTTTTCGCCGTGGGAGATGCCTTCGAGCTTCTCGCGGGGAGCCGTCCCTATGCCCCGCCTTGGATGCAAAAGTACGGTCTGACGTGGCTTTACCGGCTCGCACAGGAACCGAAGCGGCTTTTTCCAAGATACGTCAAATTCAACAGCCTGTTCCTTTACTATCTGTTCCGGGACAGTCTGCTGGGAACTCCACGGCTCCGGAAGGCCCCCGCCCGCACCAAAATCGCCTTCCTCGGCTCGCGCGGAGTCCCGGCCCGCTACTCGGGATTTGAAGTCGTCGTGGAGGAACTGGGAAGCCGCCTCGCGGCGTGGGGATACGATGTCACGGTTTACAATCGCTTCCCGCGATTCACCGTCACAGAAAACATCTTCAAGGGAATGCGCCTGATCACGCTTCCCACGATCTCCCAGAAAAGCCTCGACACGATCGTGCATACCACGCTGAGCTCGATCGACGCGATTTTCCGCCGCTACGATATCATCTACCTCTGCGGTGTCGGAAATTCCGCTCTGGCCGCCTTCCTGCGAAAATTCGGCCTCAAGGTTGTCATCAATGTCGATGGCGCGGATTTTCGCAGGGCCAAGTGGGGCACCTTTGCCCGGCAATGGCTCAAGGTCAGTGAATACTGGGCCACCCGGCTCGGGGACCGCCTCATCGCGGACAACCGGGAGATTGTCTCGCGCTATGTGAAGGAATACGGCGTGGAGCCGGACTACATCTCCTACGGATGTCCCTTCCGCACCACCCCCGTCGCCTGCGGGGAACTCCAACGCTGGGGGCTCTCCCCGCGCGGCTACATCCTGCACGTGTCACGTCTCACTCCCGAGAACGAGGCGGATCTTTTGTTGTCGGCCTGGAGAAATTATCGCGGACCCCTGAAACTGGTGATCACCGGTTCCCAGAATTACGAGCAGGCCTACTACCGGAAACTGCGCGAACTCGCCGACGACAGGGTGATTTTTACCGGGGCCCGGTTTGACAAGGCCTATGTGGAGTTGAGCCAGAACGCGCTGTTTTTTGTCATGCCGGCCGCCATCGAAGCCACGCGCCTGGTTCTTCTCGATCAAATGGGCATGGGAAAAGCGATCCTGTTCAAGGAAAGCGCGGCGACCCGGGAAGTTCTGGGTGAGGCCGCCGAGCCATTTGACGCCGTCGCCGCCGAAACCTCGCTGACGGAAAAACTGGAATTCCTCTCCGCAAATCCGGATTATTGTGACCGTCTGGGCCGGCTGTCCCTGGCCCGGGCCGCGGAGAAGTTCGACTGGGATCTTGTGGTGGACCGCTATCGCAGGCTCTTCGACGAGCTTCTCCCCGTGGAAAAAAAATCATGCCTGCCCTCTCCATCGTCACCCCCTCGCTGAACCAGGGAGCCTTTCTGGAAGCCTGCCTGGATTCCGTGCGGGCGGCTGCCGCCTCCATTGATGCCGAGGTGGAGCATTTCGTCGCGGATGGTGGGAGCACGGACAACACGCTGGAAATCCTCGCCGCCCGGGATGATGTGCGCTGGATTTCGGAAAAGGACCGCGGGCAGACGGATGCCATCAACAAAGGCCTTCGGCAAACATCCGGCGACATTGTCTCCTATCTCTGCGCCGATGACCTGCTGGAGCCGGACGCCCTGCGGCTTGTCGTGGAGGCTTTTGCGAACGACCCGGAGGCCGACGTGGTCTACGGCGACGCTTATTTTCTGGAAGAGGGTTGGAAACGGAAGAAAGCCGCGGGGGAATTTTCCGCATCCCGCCTGCGCAAGGGAAACTTCCTTTTGCAGCCGGCCGTTTTTCTCAGGCGCTCCGTCATCGAAAGCTTCGGCCCCTTCGACGCCTCCTTGAAATACTGTATGGACCACGAGTATTGGCTCAGGATCTGCGGGCACACCCGTTGGCGCCATGTGCCCTCCCCCCTCGCCTGCTGCCGGCTTCACGCGGAAGCCAAGACATGGAGCCAGTTGCCGGCCGCTTGGCGGGAAGCCCGCACGATGCAGCAGCGATACCACATCCGCTGGCGCCCCCTGCGCGATGCCCTCTGGATGTCCACTCTGGGCTGTCACTATTACAGGCTCAAGCGACAGGTGATCGCCTTTGCCGCAAGACGAAGGGAAATGTCTTGAAACCCCGGCTCGTGGTCTTTGAAAGGCATCATCTGGGGGATGCCATCCTGGCTCTGCCGTTTTTGAAGGCGGCGGCTCTTTCGTTTCGCATCACCGTGTTCTGTCGTCCGGAGGTGGCTGTCCTGCTTCGCGATGCGCTGCCGGGCCTGGAGATTGTCCCCTCGGAAAAATGGGGCGGCGTGTTTTCCCGGCTTCCGAAGCTGGGCGAACCCGATGCTGCGGTCTGTGCCTGGCCGGACACCCGCGCCCATTATGCCGTGAAAAAGACCGGTGCGGGCCGACGGATCGGGTTTCGCGTTTCTGCGGAAAACTTTTATGGCGTGGAGCGCCCCTGGCGGAAACGCCGGCTTCTTCTGGGGCGGCTCTCCGGACGAATCCTTTCCCTCACCGGCCCGTTGCTGACCCGGGAATTGGACCGCCGCCCCGGCCAGCTCCATGGAGAAAACTGGACGCAGTTGGCCGCTGCCCTGGAACTGCAACCCGACTTTTCCTTTCCCTGGTTCCCTCCCGGCCCTCCCCCCGAAGGCTGGGTGGCGTTCCGCGAAGAAGCCCGCGCCGCCGGTCGAAAAATCCTCGCCATCCATCCCGGAGGACGTTTCCCGGAAAAACGCTGGCCGGTGGAGAAATTTCAGGAGCTTCTGGACGGCTTTCTGTCCACTCCGGGACTCTCCGTGGCCATTGTCCACCCTCCGGGCGAAGCGTGCCCCCAGCCCTCCTCCCCACACCAAAAGATCTTTGCCCCCCCTTCGATTCCGTCACTGGCCGCGCTCTTTGCGGAAACGGACGGCGTTCTTTGCAACGATTCCATGGCATCGCATCTCGCCGCGGCCATGGGAGTTCCCGTGGCGGCCATTTTCGGATCCGGCGATCCCGCCTGGTTCGCCCCCCACGGTAATGCCCGCCTCGCCATCGCAACAAATATCTGCCCCCACCGTCCCTGCATCGACCGGTGTGTGATGCCGTCCCCGGTCTGTTTGGAAAGCGTGTCTATCCACTTGGTGGAGCAGCAACTATCTGCTATGGTCCCGAACCTTTCAAAAATTTCAATCCCTTGAAAACCCCGTGACTTCCCCGGCTTCCTCCCGCAAAAGCCACACCGAACTGATCATCGCCGGTGTTTGCTCGCTGGCCTCTCTCTGGCTCCTCTACGCCTGGAATCCGTATGCTTTCGGATACGGCTCCAACATGGTTTCCATCCTGCATTTTGCCCGGGAACTCTGGAAAGGCGAAGACTGGCAGCATTGCTATCTCGTTCCGCTGGCGATCGTGGGGATGATTTGGTTCGAGCGCCATAATCTTCCCCGGGCGGAATTCACAAGATCCTGGACGGGACTCTTCGTCACCCTCTTCGGACTTTTTGTCTACTGGGTCGGCTACCGGGCGGACAACATTTTCATCGCCTACGCCAGTTTCCAGATCCTCGTCGGCGGACTCATCCTCTGGCTTCTCGGCTGGACCTGGGCAAAGGCGCTCTTCATCCCATGGGCCTTCATGGTCTTTCTTTACCCGCTCACCTTCCTGGACAACCTGATCGCCTTTCCCCTCCGGATGATCATGTCCGAGTCCAGCGTCCATGTGCTGAACCTCCTCGGCATCGGATGCGTCAAGAGTGGAACCGCCATTCTCTCCGCTCCCGACACCCTCGCTGGGCTGCGGGCGGGCGCCCGCTTCTCCGTCGATGTCGCGGACCCTTGCAGCGGAATCCGCTCGCTCTTCGCTCTGATGATGGTGAGCGCACTCTACGGTTACTTCACCCAGAAAGGAATCTGGAGAAAAGCCGTTCTCTTCCTGTGCTCGATCCCCCTGGCCATCGCGGGCAACCTCGCCCGCATCGTCATGCTCACCATCGGCACCATCGCCATGGGCCCGGAAATCGCCATCGGTACATTGGAAAAACCCACCTTTTTCCACATGATGGCCGGGTATCTCGTCTTCGCTGTGGCCCTGCTGGGAATGCTGGGGATCGGATGGTTGCTCAACGCGGATGTCCCCGCACTCATCGGTCGCATCAAAAAACTCCCCCAACTGAAAACCCCGGAAGCAACGCCGGCAAAGAAGCAGAAAACACCCCACCGGGATGAATATTAAATTTCTCATTCGCAGCGGAGTCGTTGTCGCGCTGGCCGTCGTCGTCTACCTGCTGTGCCAGCAAAACCCGGATGCCAGGATCCACATGGAAAGCGGGGTGAATCTCTCCCTCCCCGAACAGGTCGGCTCCCTGACGGGGAAACCCCTTGAAGTCTCGGAGTCCGAAAAAAAGATCCTTCCCACCGACACCCAGTTCGCCAAGATGGTCTACACCGGACTGACCGGAGATGAACAGATCAACTGCCAGGTGGTGCTCTCCGGAGGAGAAAAACGCAGCATCCACCGCCCCGAAACCTGCCTCCCCGCACAGGGATGGACAAAAAAAACAAGCACCACCATCCCCGTGAAACTGGATGACGGCCGCACCTTGGAGGTCACGATGCTCGTCATCGGCCGTCCGGTCGAAATCCAGCCCGGCGTCCGCAAAGAACTCACCAGCCTTTTCCTGTATTGGTTCGTTGGCAAGGACATCACCACTCCCCACCACTGGTATCGGATTCTTCACACGGACTGGGACCGGGTGGTTCATGGGGTCAGCCACCGCTGGGCATACATCATTGTCAGTGCCCCCGTTCTGGAGGGCTTCGCACCGGGCGGGAAAAACCAGGAACAGACCCTCGAGTCCCTGAAAAAATTCATCGGAGAAATCGCTCCGCAAATCATGATTTCAAAAAAATGAACTCCCTTCCCCGCAAAGGCATCATCCTCGCCGGAGGCTCCGGCACCCGCCTGCACCCGGTCACCCTCACTGTCAGCAAGCAGATCCTCCCGGTTTACGACAAACCGATGATCTACTACCCGCTCACCACCCTCATGCTGGCCGGCATCCGCGAAATCCTCATCATTTCCACCCCCCGGGATCTCGGGGGGTTCCGCGATCTCCTGGGCGATGGCTCGCGGTTGGGGATTTCCCTGGAGTATGCCGAGCAGCCCAAGCCCGAGGGACTCACCCAGGCTTTCCTCATCGGAGAACGTTTTCTCAATGGACATCCGGCAGCCCTGATCCTTGGAGACAATCTCTTCCACAGTCATGAACTGACCTCCATGCTCCAGAACGCCAGCGCCAAACCCTCCGGAGCAACCGTCTTTGCCTACCATGTCCAAAATCCCACCGCCTACGGAGTCGTGGAATTCGACGCCACCGGCCGGGCCATCAGCATCGAGGAAAAACCCAAAAATCCCAAATCCAACTTTGCCGTCACCGGGATTTACTTTTTTGACAGCCGGGTTTCGGAATTTGCAAAAATGGTGAAACCCTCCCCGCGCGGAGAATTGGAAATCACCAGCCTCATCGACATCTATCTCCGGAAGGGCGAACTGGACGTCGTCCAACTCGGACGGGGAACCGCCTGGCTGGATACAGGAACCCACGATTCCCTCCTCACCGCCTCCCAGTTCATCCAGACCATTGAAACCCGCCAGGGATTGAAAATCGGTTGTCCGGAAGAAGTCGCCTTCCGCTCGGGATTCATCGACAGGACCGCATTAAGTGCCCTGGCGGCAGAGTTCAGCAAAAGTTCCTACGGCGATTACCTCCGGGAACTGGCCGCGGAATTTTCCCCGCAGGCATCCTGATCTCCCCAAAAACGCTGTCCGCGCGGCGCGACATCCCCCTTTCGACGCCCAAAATCCTCACCTGCATATTTCAACGCCGCTTTCTGCAACCGCCTTTCTGATACCATCTCTTTGAGATAATTATACCATTAAGTTTTGGCAGAAGCGTTTGCTTGATCGTGTAGCCAAGGGCGGCCAACCAGGGAAAGCACAGCAGAGGAGTCCTCCCAAAAACGGCGAAGGCCAGGAAGCAAAGCGGCCCGCAGCT
>CAZPEN010000017.1:0-87201 GCA_964585615.1 uncultured Chthoniobacter sp.
ACCCAGACGGTCACGGACCGCGACGAGGCCGGACGCATCTTGACGCAAACAGTCAGCGCGGGCTCCACCACGCCGCTTTCTGAAACCCAAGCATGGCTGGATGACGGAAGACTCGACACTTATTCGGCAGTTCGCGACGGAGCGAATGCCTGGAACGAATCGCGGGACTACGGCTATGATTTGCGCGGACAGGTTCTTTCCGAATCCTACGCGCCGGGACCGGAAGCAACCGCCACGCTCACCTATACGTTCAGCACGAACAAGCTGGGAATTAGAACGGGAGCACAGGTGGGGGGCGGAGGAAATACAAATTGGTTCGTCAATGCCTCAACGGTTAACTCACTCGCCCGCGTCACCCAGTTTTCAGACAACACTGGCACGCGCACGGTTCCGACATCAGGAGCCTCGTTCGGGGCCGCGTCTGTGAAACTGGAAGTGGACGGGGTGCCCGGTCCCTCCGCCACGCATCCGGGTTGGCAGGATGCCACGGGAAGCTGGACGGCGGATCTACAACTCACTCCCGGCCTGCACACGCTCACGGCACGCGGAGTTCATCCGAGCGGATGGTTGAGCGACCCGGCCACGAGCACGTTCACGGTAACGGGAACCCCTCAAACCATGACGCCTGCCTTCGATGGCATGGGCAATGTCACCTCCCGCACATGGAGCGGCGGGAAAGTGCAGACCCTCACATGGGATGCGTTTGGACGGCTTACAAAAGTCGTTCAAACCGGAGTGGATCCGTTCACCTGGACGGCGGCTTTTGACGGCCTCGGGAGGCGTCTCCGCACGACCCACACGCCGGACGGGGGTAGCGCGTTTGTCGTCAACTCCTCCTTCGACCCCCAGGCGGAATTCCTTGAGGTCGGCGTCAATATCAATGGCGCACAAAATTGGCGTGTCAACGGGCCGGACCTGAACGGTTCTTTCGGTGCCCTCAACGGCACCGGGGGGCTGGAAGCGGTAATTTCGCCAACTGGCACGACTGGCACCATCAACGATGCCTTCGGAAATGTCGTCGCCTCAGTCGGAGCGAACAGCACCGTGACATGGAGCCCGGTCAAGGTCGGCAGCTACGGCCCCTTGCCGCAGTATGAAACCAAGACCCTCGAAGGGGGAGCTAGTCTCGTCGAGGCCTCGACATGGCGCACCCGCCGCGCCGACCCCACGGGGTTGGTGAACATGGGAGCACGGCATTTGGGACAAAAGGAAGGGGAATTTGTATCCCCCGACCCGCTCGGGCATGGCTCGTCTTGGAGCCTCTATTCCTACGCCGATGGGGATGGCGTCAACAATTTCGATGCCGATGGGCGGCTGGCCTCCCAGACAGCAAAGGCCGTCGAGGGAATTTACTCGGCAATCAATCCGGCATATGCCGAGGCAAGAGACATAGACAGGCTTCGTGCGGCACTTGGAGTTGAAAACTACACCCCCGCGAACGCTGCAGCGCAAGTCCGGCAGGCTGACGCAGACTATGCGGCGAATTGGGAAAGCGCCTATCTCTCCGGCAGCGACACTCAGGCGGCAACATCACAATATGAGAGGAGTCGCACCAACGCACTAACCGGCTATGGAGAAGCATTGCAGCACGTTGACGCACTAAACCAACCGGCTTATGATACACTTGTTCTTGGGGGCATTGTCCTAACCGCAGGACTGGGAGAAACCGCGAATCCTGTCAGAACAACACCAAATCCAGGCGGGAAGCTTGGTGATGCTCTTACGCGGCAAACGACTCAGAACGTAATACGAGATGCGCAGGCGACTGGTTTCACCGATATCCAAACAGAAGTTCTCTTTCAACGAGGGGCGCTGGCAGCGAAAAACCGCTTTGTTGATATAGTCGCCACGAATCCTGAGACAAGTGAATCTTTGATTATAAATATCGGAAAGAAAACGAAATCAGGCATGCCAATTATAAGAGAAAGACAGGCGCTAGACGACATCATCTTTTCACCTACCATGCAGCAATATCCAGATTCGCAAATACTCTTTATCCAAAAAGGGGCAGATGGTCTTCCCTGAAGATATATTATGGGCAAACAAATTAATTTCTATATGACAGGGGCTGATGAGGCTGCTTTTTTATCAAAGCTGCAGGGTGAGCTTGGGCCGCTTCTCGTGATAGCCAATGGCTCTAAAACCGAACGTGCTGTGGTCGCGAATATGGTGCCTGCCGATGCCACAAATGCAAATGTCGCGCTTGTACGAGCAGATAATTGGCACGACATTATTTCAACATTTGTGCATACCCAGGGGGTGTTCTGCGTGGATTTTCTGAACTCAGAGGTTATCCAATTTCACCGATGTAAACAAATGAGTGGGTGGCTTGCCCCAGGACGTCTATGGTACGATGACAAAACGAATCAATCCACAAAAAGTCGAGAATTTTGCCTGTGGGCAAAAAAAGTTCTTGCAGTGATAGAGGACAATTACCGACGCACTGACGACGGTCTTTTCTTCGTCGGTAGTGAAGCAAAACATCTGAATGATCAAGGTTTAATTAAACTCGGCCCTCCAAAAGAAGGTGTTTCGTTAGCTATAATACAGAGAACGCTGGGACTTAAATGAAACTCAACTGCCTCTATTTGATCCTACGAGACACTTTCCTCACGCCGCGAAAAGGCACTCATGGAATTGCCTCTACCACTTTGGAACTGTAAAAATGAACCCGCGAGCCAACCAATAGCGAAAGACGTGCCAACCTATTTGGAAAAACGAAGTTCGGGAAAGCTTCTCGGCTACGAACGCCTCATTTGGTCACGGAGTTTTGCCGTCATCCGCTCCCCAGCGCTTTCACACAGTGAGGGAGAGGCGGAGCAGCAACCTTCTACGGCATTCTGATGGCCAAGGATCGCCTACATCCCATTCAACACGCCAGCACCATGCCCGCCTTGGAGTGCTTTCCCGCTTGACCCGGCCTTGGATCCCTCGGGCGCGGGTGCTCCGAAGGACATTCGGCCACGACTTCGGTAGGCATGCGACTTTCCGAACAATGAATGCATTCTTTACCACCCGGACGAGTCGGAATACAAGGGGCGTCTCAAATGAAGGGAAAATACTTCAAATACCACTCAATAAAGTAACTGACCGTATTGTGCCACGCCCGTTTGTTGATGGCAGATATGGGGCTGAATCTGAAACTCTATTACGAGGCACATATAATAACTTATGATTCTTGACGAACGCATTTGGCAAATCATTACAAAGAGTGAATCAGATGAAGTTCCTTCATGGATTCGCAAAATGCAGTTGCTGGAAGCGAACGCTCTCATGAAGGAACAAAAAATCTCATGTGAGAGTAATATTGTTGATTTATCCTATATTTGTTTCCTGGAACAACAAATTGCGCTTGGAGTTCGCGGCCCCGAATGGACCAAGATCATGCAACGACGGTTGGCGGCTCTGAAGACATACGTGGGAAAACCCGTCACTACAGTGATGATTGCAAAAGATAATTTAACTATCACCATTAGAATCGATCCTAAGTTACATAGAATTCTTCATGTGGAGGAAATTTGAGTAAAGAGCTCAGGAACAAGCTTCGACGCAAGCCAATTCCAACCATAGCACCGAACGTGCCGCAGACGCACAACTCCATTGGTAACTTAATACCGGATTGATCTGGCTCCGCTTTCCGCGCCACCTCTAACGACATTCAGCCACGACTTCGGTTGCGATGACTCAGCAGGAAATCCTTGGCACAGGGGCGAGGTATGCAGATGAGGTAGTTGAATTTAGCGTCTCGTTGAAGGAACTACGAACGAATGATATTGGAGACGTTGTGCTTCTATCACCCGTTGATTTGTCAAATAGAAATCCAATACGCCTGCCAATCCAGCAATAAAAACAACCAGAGGTAACGTCACATGAAACTATTCGAGACAAAATGGTGGTCACTCACGCTACCCACAGACTCAACCATAGAAACTAAACGAGATTATGTCTCCATCAGTGTTCCTAGTCTATATAAAATGACAGTCACTTTTCTTCGTGGCAATATTTCAGATACCACCGCTAATGATTTGGAAAAATATGCGCACCCGTTCGAGAAAGAGATGTCCGAACGTAAATCAGTGGCTGAAAATGGATGGACGGGGTTTACATTTTTTCATCAAGACAGCCGACACGAAACTGGAACTCATCGCGGATATTTTGCCAAGCAGCGTTATCTCCTCATCTTGACAATAGAGCCAGAAAAAGGAGCTGAAAGCAGTTGCAAAGACCTGTTTGTCTCAACACTGAGAAACCTGAACATAAGACAAATCCAACCATAGCAACGATGAAGCGGAAATATATGCCGCGCCATCATCCGGGGGAAGCAATGTAAGGCAGGGCGCGAGAGGGCGTTTCCGCCCTCCCGTCCGAACATGCCATCAAGCATGGGTTGCGGCATATGGATTCAGCTGCAAAGATCGTCGCCGAACTAAGGCTTGCCACACTCGCCGGAAGTGAACAGAAAACAGACGCCACTCTCTCAAGAAATGTTCCCGCACCGCAACCCCTCGGCAATCCAGGGCTGATTTATCCCCACCAGCAAGATGTTTTTGAATCACTCCGCGCCAGTGCCCATGCTTTTGGAAAAGAAAACTGGTGGGCACTTCCCGTCATCCCTCGATGGCATGTTCTGCTAATCGGAGCTACAGGAACCGGAAAATCACATCTTGTGCATGCGCTTGGAAAATCGCTGAACTGGGCCGTCTATTCTGTGTTCGCCACCCGATGGGTGATTGCTGGAGGGCGAGGTAAAGAAACATGGACGGAAATTGCAAAATGGCTCACTAAGCAGGAAGGCAAATGCATCATCTTCATTGACGAGATTGAAAAAGTGCATGGCGATGACACTTGGTCACGCCATCTTTTGACTGAATTTCTACAAATCTTGGACCGTAACCTACCACGGGAAATCGACATCGACGATTCCGATTCGGAACAGTCAAAGCCTGGACTTTGGGCCAAAGCAAAAAAAGTGCTAATGTGCGACACTCTGATTCTTGCAGCGGGAGCTTTTCAGAGCCTATGGGATCACAGACCAAAAGCATTAGGATTCGGAGAACAATCGGCCGTAGGAAACACTCCATCTCAACAGGAGTTAAAATCAGTTCTCCCCGCAGAGCTTATCAACCGCTTCGGGAAAATTCTTCATTTGCCTCCGCTCAGCGAAAAGGACTACGTGGCAATGATCCGACGAACCGCCACTGTCCTGCCCGGAGAAATTCGAGATAAATTCATAAAAGTTGCCGAGACGCAGCTCTCCGCAGCCATTCGCGACGGGCTTGGTGCCCGTTACATCGAAGAATGCGTTACCACCGCTTTGCTTCATGAAGCAGAGGGGCAGCCTCCACAGAAAGCAGAAGTCTCCCGAAGGCGTTCCATTTCGCCTTGACAACCAATTACATCGCCGAAATCGACGGCGGGCAACAAACCTAAAAACCCGGCAGGTTCACCCCTGCCGGGTTTTTTTGTGTCCCGGTGGGAATAGAGGCTTATCGAATGCCATGAAACTGCTGGGGAACTTGGGCGGGCGGTCGACTGCACCGAAACCCGTCTGCGGAAAGGCCGCCCGTCCACAACCCACACACAAAGCAAAATGACTACGACCGTTGAAAAATATGGAAACCGCCATTGGGCCATCAGGGACTTGCAAGGAGATCTGCTTGCCGTCACCGTTTACCGCAGGGGAGCACGCAGGCTCCAAGAAATCCTCGCTGATACGCCGCCGCAGGAGAACCCATCAACAACCTCGGAGGTGACGGAATGACAACCCTCCCCTTGCGGGTCACAATCAACCGAATAGGTGAACCCACCTTGGAGGAGTATGGGCTTGCTAAAATGCCGGTTGATACTCCGGAAGCAGCGGCGCAATTTTGGAATTCAACTGTCGCCATTCGGCAAGAGCACGAACACGACAAAGAAAACTTGGTGGTGATACTTCTGTCGACCCGTCTCCGGCCCTTGGCCTGGAATCTCGTTGCTTTGGGATCGGCAAACGAATGCACCGCACATCCACGGGAAATACTTCGGCCAGCCGTCGTCGTGGGGGCGTATGCATTTGTGCTTCTTCACAACCATCCAAGCGGAGATCCCTCCCCCTCCCAAGCAGATCGGCGTTTGACTTCGTCGTTGAGAGAGGGGGCTTCAATCATGCAAATCAACTTTATTGATCACGTCATCATCGGAGACGCACAACTGGGACATTCTGGATTCTACAGTTTCCGAAATGCTGGGTTGTTGTGAGAGAACCAGCCATCTTCTCCGGTATCATTTATCGGTTGAAAGGCACCTACCCCGGAAATTCTGGAGAAGAATACTCGTATGCCGTCCCTGTTGACGACTGGCACGAGGAAGCCCACACGGGCGATTGCTGGATAACGAACCGAGAGGGAAGGATTGACCCCGGTTTCAGTTCAAGTCCGGTTCCGGTCAGGAGGGAAGATATTGGAAACCCTGTGGCTCGGTGGTTGGGCGGGCAAAAAGAACCACCAGACTAGCGAGATTGGCAGTTCAACCCGAATTCACGCCGCCGCCAGATCATATTGCGCAATCCTCTACAAGAAGGGAGCCCTGCGAATAGCTCAATTTCTGACAGTTACGCAGGAAGACCACATCGAACTTACTCTCTAAACAACCACAAACAAATGCCTAGTTATTTGACATCTATATGATGGAGGGAGGCCAAAAGGCGTTTGTAGAAATGCGTGGCAAATTCACGAACGCACGGGATGCCAAATTTGTCCAACTCCTGCGTTCCAAGATTGAAAACCAGCCCTCTGATTCGTGGACCGACTTGGGAAAAACCGTTCCCGCCGCCATCGGAATGTTTTTCCAAGGTATCGGGCGGTTCATGCTGGTCGTTCTCACGTTCTTTCAGAATTTCGCCATTGCCGGCCTGATTGCCGTCTCGCCGCTTTTGCTGGGATTTCTGTTTTTCTCGCACACTCAGTCTTTCGGCATCCAGTTCTGTGTCACCTCGCTGACCGTTCTGCTCTGGCATGTGGCGATTTGCTTGGTGGACATTGTGATTGTCGCCATCAGCGATTTGCTGTTCGCACCGATCACCACGGGGGGACTGATCCAGACCGCGCAAAACGCGATCGTCGTTCAAAACTGGCTTCTCTTCCCGTTCATCATGGCGTTCGCCGCCATCATCACGGTGTTCTTTTATCTCTCTGTTCCGTTCGTGGCGGGCGCCATCATGAAAGGCGCAAGCGGGACCACCTCCGCACTCCAAGCCGGAATCCAAGGCACCATGCAGGCGGCCGGGCTCGCGGTGGGGGCGGGATTTACAGCGGCGGGAGCCGCTGCCACCTTGGGCGGTTCAGCCGCCGTGCAGGGTGCGCTTGCCGGAACTCAAGCCGCCACTGGAGCCGCCAGCGCAGCGGGACGCATCGCCAATGATGTTGCTGGAACCGTGGGCGGTTCTGATGTCCCGCCGCCCCCGCCTGTTCCCACAGAAAGCACCGCCAATCCCGACAACCCGGCAATGGTCGCCCACCAGACGGCAAGCAACACCTTTGCCGTGGTTGATAACAACACCGGAACAGTCTCCCACCATCGCGGCAGCATTGCCACCCCCCACGCGGCACAGGCCGCTTTCAATTCCCATTCTGCCAAGGCGCAACCGCTTCCCCCGGATTCTCCGCTCTCAACCCGCAACACCTGATTCCCATGAAACTATCCGCCATTACATCCATCACCAACAATCACATTGCCGCCCGCTTCTGGATGGCACTCGCCGTTCTTTCCATCGGGTTCGCCGTTGCAGCCCCTTACCTGACCATCGCCGCCATGAAGCAACGGGAGAAAGTTGTCATTCTCGATCCGGGCGGGACGCTGATTTATGCGCCCCTGCTTGGCTTCGAGGACGCGGGACAACTCCACGCCTACCATGTCCGGCTTGCGTGCTTGGCTCTCCTTCAACGCAATCCCATCGGCCCGGATTTGCCGGACCTGATGAAACGGCTCTACCTCGAAGATCCCGCCCGGAAGAAAGCCGCCGCTCTCTACAAGGCACAAAACCCGGAATTCAAGGAAAAGCAGATTCACCAGAAAGTCGAAGTCACGAAAATTGACATTCTCGATACCCGCAAAATCAATGACGGGGCCGGGAAATCTTTCGAGGCCGTGAGCGTCCGGGCCGAGGGCAACCTTCTTCGCACCGGCACGGTCAACGCCCTCGAATTCCGCGAGCCTGTGAAATTCCAGACAGAATTCCTCTTCATCCGCAACCCCGACCTCCTTGGCAACGGTCGTCTCCCGCTCGTCGTCCAGGACTTCAAATACACCGAAACACCGCTATAGATTGCGCGAATAGTGAGAAGCAATAAGGTAAACGCCGATGCGCGAGATTGAGGACTATCCCGACTGACTTCCCGTCATCGATTCTGGCGTCCAAGGTGGCGGTAGCCCGGCTGGGTAATACGTGAAACGTTTGCCATCACACACAAAAGTTACCGGTGCCGGAACCGGAGCCGCAATATTTGGAGGTTCGAAGCCTTTTCTCGCCCACTCGGTCATAAATCGCCGCTCGTTCGTCATAACTGCCTCACCTAGAGCCTTCTCAATTGGGTTTGAGGCTGGCGAGGGAAGAAACTGAAAATTGAACCAACTGTTGAATCCGTCGGTCGCAAAACCAGCCGTTAAAGTTACGACAAAATCAATATGGGATGAATCCTTTTGGGCATACCGACATGCTTGGTCATGGAATACCTCTGCAGGAAGGGTAAAGTAGCCACTATTCAACAAAATCACTCCTCCCTTCAGTTCCTTATCTGACAAATGTGATTTTGTGCTCTTGATCTGCTGCCCTGCACTTTTGATCTGACTTTTGAGGGGTTCACCGATGATATCGGCATATCGCAGCAAGTGGTCGTCAGATAAAATCGAAGCATCGATCAAAATTTCATCAAGATCGGAATACTCCAAGAAAAGCCGGGCGAGTTTCGCCTGTCGCTCAGGCTTTTCTAGACCCTCCTCCTGAATGTCTTTGAGTTCAATCACGTGATTAAGAAGTAAATAGTCTGCATTTCGAATTTGCTCGTTTGCCTTTTCTTCAGATGTCAACCTTCGCCCTCCTGCATCGAAGATCACGCGATCGACAAACTGCTCATCAATACGCGGCGCGCGTATATTGATGCCCTTTTTCCCTGATGCGAAATGATCAGGAAAAACTTCGATCCAACTTCCACGACGAAGAGCAACATCGTAAGCATTCATGACTGCGCCGCCTGCCTCGCGGATGCGTTTCTCGATCAGAGTGGATTTCTCCCGCGTTTGCAGAACATCCCACCGCTGATCTGCCAGAACTTTCACCATCTTTTCAAGGGCCTCCCCTTTCGAAGGGGCAGCGATAAAGAGCACTACCTCCGCCGTTTGCCAAGGATGATATTGGCGATTTCTCTCTGTGGGCTTGCAGTGCTGGATGAATCGATAAACAGGCACAATATTCACATCGGTAGCGTCAAAACCCTCCCGCGTCGAACATCAAAATCGATTGAACCCCTCAGTCGGAAGACTTAACTCGATCAACCCGAATCTCGCATGATTTTATCTCGTGAGCAACGCATCTAGCAAAGACAGCTCCATGGGGCGAGCAAAATTGCGGTTGATATCGAAAGTGAACGTCGCAAGTTGCTGATGAATTCTCAAGGCGGCTATTTTCTCATTTACCCAGCCAGTCATCGCTTCGCGCTGAACGCCCGAGGTGCTCATGAGGCGGATCGTGCCGCATTGATTGTCCAGATTCTCGATTTCTTTTAACAGTTTTAAGACGAGTTTTTGCGCTGCGACATCCCTTGATAAACGATGACGAAGCGCTCGTAGTGTTTCGCCAGGGAAGCGGAACCAGTCATTGCGCTCTCGCAAGGATTTCACGATGTCCGACATGTAGCAGGCAAATTCCTGCGCGGTTGCATGTGTGGCCACCAGCCACGCCGTTGCGGGCATGGCATTCAATGGCTGACCGTTACAAGCACTCCACATCGAACGCACAGCGGATCCGGCAGGCCATCCTCGGCAAAGCGCGATGATGGGGCCGGTATTCTCCACTGCGGTCTTGAGAATATCTTTCAGCCGTCTCTCGACTTCGGAATCGCCGCCATGATGATCGGCGAGGTAGTGGGCGGCCGCGACAATCACCTCAATTTCATTGTAGCCCCATCCGATGGATTGCGGACTCCCCTCTGGACGACAAAATCGAGCAAACAGGCTTAAACATAAATCTTTCAATGCATCGGTATCGCGCTGAATTACGGTAAGAGCGCGAAAGCCATCGAGATCCTGCTCGATGTGCGAAATTAATTTTGTTTCGAGTGGCTTTGGAACTTGAAGTGCTAGGTCGCGTTTACCCGTTCGTTCGAGTTGATAAACTATCACGTCCCAGCTGCCAAAAAGCTCCCATACATTCTCGCCGCACGTGCGCAAGAGCCCCTCCCATTCCTGCACCAATGCTTGGACGAGATCCCAATTTATTTGTGTACTGGAATAGAGAGATAGAGTTGATCTATTGCTTTCCTCAGTGAGCGTTTCGCGAATCTGCTCATGCAGTCCCAGGGCGAGCAATCCTGCTAGTGCTGCCTGTGTACGCTCAGTATACGAGTGACCGAACCGCTTGAACTCGCCCGTTAGCTCTGCTACTCGCACCTCAAGCGGTTCTCCCAGCTTGCGCAGCGCACTGTGGTAGGTGGCGCAGGCGGCGACTCTTGTCTCTCCGTGCCACTCAAGTCGATATTGGCCGAGCAGGTCGCGTGCGTAACGATCGTTCCTGCGTAAGGTGAAGACTGCTAGCCCGCGCACGATTTCCCGCCGTAAATCTTCGTGCAAAATGTCGAGCATTTCCTCAAGACGACCTCGAATTTCCTCGTCGCTCGCATATGCATTCGCCAGCGAAGAAATCGGAGGTTCGTCGTAGTCGAACATTTGCAGAGCCGCAGCGCGAACAGGTGGGTGCTGGGGCAGATGTTCAAGCAATGCATTTGCCCAGAAACGCCCGTCACTGTCGGTCGTAAGACGCCGGTCGATCACACTGACCGTGTCGGTATCCCCAATTGTACCAACGCGTGCCAGACCGCGAAGAACGTGGTTGATGCCGAAGTCCTTCGCGATAGCGAGCAGATGCAGTAGTCGATCACGGCAAGCTGCTTGGTCAATGATCAGGTCAGGCAGAAGTCCGGCGATCCAGGTGGCTTTTGTATCGTCTTCGATATAAGGCCGAGCTGCAGCGATGACTTCGCCGTCGTGTGGGCCGGCTATTTCGACGAGCGTGCTTAATGTCCAAATAGGGCGTCCTGTGAGCTTCTGTAGAAATTCCAGTAGAATTTCTTTACCTCTTTTTGGGCCGCAAAGGCTGGCAAGTTGCGCAACTTCCATCTCGCGGTAACGATCCTCGCTGTACTTCTTCACCAAATCCTCTGCTGCGGCTGCAACAATAGGATGGCCGTTAAATCCAGCGTGTAGGTCGGCCCATCCCTCACTCCGATCGAACACAGTGTTGATATGTTCTTCTTTGCTCAGCTTTTCAGCCACAATTTGAGCGACCTCGTCGTCGCCGGGATAAGCCTTCATCAAATACCGCAAGGCCATTCGATCGTCCCATTTCGTCGGCATGATCCTCTGACGAGCTGATGTCAGAGCGATGGACTTCAGCTCATTGTCCTGCGGCCAGCAGCGGACCATCACATCAATAGCTTCTATCTCCCAAGGATAGAGGTGACTGAAGGGTTTGAAGAAATCGGAAAGCGCTTCTTTTACCGCGGATGTCGTATCGCCGCGCTGTGCCCTGTAAATCAATGCAACTAATCGGACATCATCATTGGGACTCTCGCTGGCTTGAAGAAGAAGATTGGAAAGCTCTGCGAGCTGTGGCCATCCCGTTGCCAATGCAACAATAAGCGCCAAGGTGATCTCTGGTTCCTCGGCTCCGATCGCACGAGCATATATCTTTTCGGCAAGCTCAGGCCAGTGGGAGGCGCCGGCGCCAAGAGCCAGAGCCATTTCTTTCCGCTCGGCATCGCCATCGCAATTGAAAAGAGCAGTGAAGAGCCGGAGACCAGTCGAAGGAACCGGGTTCTCGACCAACGGAGCAGCAAGCCCCCACCTCCAGGGCGAACGCCCCGGAAACCAGCGCTGCAGCCGAAGGCGAATCTGTGAGCCCACATGCTCCGCGTCGATACCACGCACCAATGCCGTGACGATGCTCATACGCAGTGGCATCCATGCACCGGTCTCCGCGATCGTGAAGAAGGTCTCCAATAGCTCGTTTGCTACCGACGCCGAGCAATTCACATTTCCACAGATTGCTTGAACAAGGAGAATTTGTCGGATCGGATCTGCCAGCGGCGGGAGTGGAGCATCTCGAATAAGACAGAGAAGTTCGTCGATCTCATGAGAACGGTCTAGGAGATGGAGTGTCTCGAGAATGATTTCGTGCCAGTCTTGCTTGTCGAGTTTTTCGGCGACAAATGCTTTCAACTCCTCAAAGGAACGGCGAGTCAGGCCTTTCGCCGCAAAGTGTTCCTGCAGACTTCGATGAATAAAGCCGATGTGTCCCGTTTGACGCTCGACGAGAATGCCGAGCGATTGCTTTGCGCGATCAACAAGTTCAGCCGAGATGATGCCAGCTTCGCTTGCGGATTTTCGGAATGAAGCGCCCTCGTAATATTTTGCCAGAACGTCGAGTGCGGCGCCCTCCGTGATAGAATCGGAGCCGGATTGCTCATGGATGCCAATGGCCAAAACCTCGATACCAAGCTCAGCAAGTTTTCGGGCATGTGGGGTGGGTCCGATACCCTGCAGCGAGGCCCGATCCCTGCGAGTTGGCTGCTCGGCGATCAGCGTGTCCGATATCGCTTTGAGAACGTCGAAGCGATTTTGTGGCAGAACGTGCCCTCGAAGGCGGAGATAAATCAAAGCTGACAATAGCAGGGGAATGCCCGCCAAGTCTGATAGAGCGGGTTCGCTATCCAACTCCTGCATGAGGGCGTCCGCCTCGCGACCGGCCGCCTCTTTCGGGTTAAATGTTTCGCCTGAAGATTCAGCGTTGCTGAACATGTGGTGAAACCAGAGCGTTGTGAATTCCCGCTGCTGAGTGCTTTCGAAAGGGAGCAACTCACCATGCTGCCATTCTGCTCCTAGATTACCCAATCGGTCATATCCAAGTCGCCGAGCCGAGACGATCGTGGGCAGAGCCCTGTTTTCCACGAAGGTCTGCAATTTTGTTATAGCTGCTCCGGCGGCATTTATATCGCTCCACTCATCAAGTCCGTCGATGAGCAAAAGCACCCGCTCGTCCTCAAGCGCGGCGTCGAGTATGGCTAATTCATCTGGGCTCGCGCTCAATTCACGAAACCACGCCCTGCAGCAGTCAGGGATGCTGGGCGTGGGGTCTTTTGAGGCTATCCTCGTGACATACGCGAAAGGTATATAAACGGGGATATATGCTCCCCACTTCCTGGCGAGGACGTCGCTTTGCGGAGCTGTAGAAAGCAGATCCATCGCCACAAATCGAAGAGACGCACTTTTCCCCAAACCCGGTCCTCCAAGAAGGACGACTCGATCAGCCGATGCCAGCCACGGAAAGAGGCCGGAGGTAGTTCGCTGTTCGAGGAGCCGCAGCCCGTTGTTGGAGGGCTTGCGAGAGGACTTATTTTTTGAATCTCCTTCACCATTGACGTTTGACGAAGACCCTTCTTTTACCAGCGATTCGGACTCGCCGGGGAATTCAAGAACCGACGTCAACCCATCGACCATGGGCATGATGAAACGTTTCTGAAGCGCCAGTGGCCGGACTGCTTGACGAAAAGTTGGGGCTGCTGCTGGAAGGCCAGCATCAACAGAGGCAAAATACGTCTGATAAAGCACTAGCAAGCTGTTGCGTGCTCGGAGACGATCCATCTTGGTCAGCTTGCGGCCTTTCAATTGGGTGGAGGCCTCCGCGCCACAGAATGCCTTGACCCATTCTCTCCCAAAAAAATCGTCCACAAGATCAGGGTGACGTTTGAGCATTTTTGAAAGGCGATCACTGTCCAAAGGCACAAACTCAATTCCGCGGGCTTGACATTTTTTGGCTTCGACTTCTACCGCCTCCGCGAGCGCAGTGGGAACAAGGCTGGTGCTCACCACAAGATGGAAAACACGAGTTCGAGAGGCCCAATCGCCTCCCAGAAATTTATCGACGGCTTTTTGAATGTCCGATGGATCGAATTCCTCGTAACGCTTGCATTGCCAAGAGTCGTGGTAGCCGTCGCTCCGTCGGCGAACAAAAAGGTCGATCCCCTGCTGATCCTGTCCGTGGACTCCGTATCGACGGTAATCGGCGACGTCGTTTCCACGAGAGGCCAAACGAACGCAAAGGCGTTCAAAGTTCTCCCAGCTTAGTTGGCCGAATGGCAGTGTCTGTTCACGGGTTACAACAGGCGGCGGAATATTTTCGCCGACGATATCGCCATCTATCCAGAGATCGGAAATTGAGTCCACTATGAAAAGGTTGTTCGTCCAAGCGTAGGGAAATCAACGTCGCTGGCAACCACATCCGAAACTTACAGGATCGATTCTTCAGGCGGCCGCAGTGCATGTCCGAGTCAAGTTACTGAGGTGATGGACTCTTGGCTTTTTTTCAGTCGAAGTTGCTCCCAACCGGGAGCAGGCCCGGAGATTTTCTGTGCCAAATTGGGCGTATGAAAATTACTGGCACCCTCTCATTCTTCCTTCTGCCTCTGGCGCTTTACGCCGGGCCGATCACCCAAAAACCTCTAGATGAATTTGTCATCTACGACATTCAGGTGGCGTCGAAATCGGGGACGACCACCCTCATGTTCCCGTCAGAAATCTCCGGGCTCTTTGCAAAATCGGTCGCGGCGCAGGAGCAGGAAAATGCAGGATTCCTGATTTCGTTCACGCCGGGGAATTTCTATTTCAGCATCCGGGCGCTGAAACCCGACGCGGAGGATCATCTGACGGTGATTTTCAACCGCAAGGCATACGTCCTGCATTTGAAGGCATCGGAGCAGCCTTTTTACAACGTGACATTCTATCAGGATGACCGGAGAGGAAAGGACTGTGGCCGCGCAGCCACTGTCCCGGAGCGACTGCTTTCCCTGATGGACAAAGCCAAGGCATACCCGCTGTTTGCCGCCAATCACCCGGATGTTTTGGCCGGTGTGCTTCATGCCACTCCGGGCGTCGCGAACTATTACGAGGGTTTCACGGTCCGTATCCGCGATGTGTGGCGGTTTGAACAGGAGGACACGCTGATTTTTCGCGTGGAACTGGAGAACACGTCCGACCGGCCCATTTCTTACAAGCCGCAGGATTTGGCCGTCCGGCTCGATGACCGGATTTATACGCAGTCGCTCGCGGATGCGTCCGGCGTCATGCCGCCGAAATCCGTCACCCCGGCGTTCTTCGCCATCACCGGCAACGGCCAAGGCGGACGCAACAACCTTGCTCCAGACAACAAATGGAACGTCCTCGTTGTCCGCACCGAATCTCAACCCCTCACTGGCGACTTCAAATGAATATCCGTAAACTCTGGACCGAACTTTTTCAAAAACCAACCGGGCGGCTGATTCTTTTCCTGCTCGTCGGCGCATTGGTCTTCGCTTTTCTATTCTCCGGGAAAGGCCACCACTCGCCGGAGGCGGTCAATCCGTCCGTTCCCGCTCAGGCGACTACGGCCAAGGGATATTCTTTTACCGAAGACATCCCGGCTACGCCACCCACGCGCACCCCGGCACAGCCTCCCAAGGTGGCCGAGAACACGCCACCGCGACCAGTTCCAACGCAAAAGGCTCCGCCCCCGATCCCGCAGGCGATCTTTGCCACGAAGGAAGCTTCCCGCAGCGAAAAATATCTTCCCTACGGGCGGCTTCTCCGATGCGAACTCGTCAATACGGTGGATTCCACCAACATTGAAACCCCGATTCTCGGACTCATCACCGAGGACATTTGGCACGATGGCCGGTTGATCATTCCGGCAGGGACGGAGGTCCATGGCGTTGCCCAGAAGACTGCCGCCCGCGAGCGGATCGGTTCCGAAAGGAAATGGGTGCTCGTGTTCCAAGACGGACGGGAATTGCCGCTCTCCGGCACGGTGTTGGATTACGCCCCGGACGGCACAAAGCCGGGTGCATGGAGCGAAACGGACGGTTCTGCCGGTTTGCGCGGTTACATGATCGCTTCCGACAAATACGCCGAGGCCAAGGCGGTTCTCGCCGCCATGATTTCGGCGGGGGCCGGGGCGTTTCCGCAGACGACGAATCTCATTTCGCCACTCACGGGCGGGGCGACCCAAATTCAGAACGGAGGTTTCACCGATGCCATATCCGCAGGCATCCAAGCCGGAGGGCAAATCTATTCCCAGCGTCTTTTGGAAAGTCTGAAAAATGATCCCTACTACGTCCGGGTTCCTGCCGGGACGCTCTTTTATCTCTACATCACCCAAACCGTGGACTTGGAAAAGGCCACGGCTGGACTTTCCACCCACAACCCAACCAACCCATGAAATACGCCATCCTTGCCCTCTGCCTGTGTTGCTCGGCTTGCGCCACACGCAAACCGGTCAAAATCGCCTCGAACCCTGCCGTTACTGGCATTTCCCGAAATGACATGCCGGGCGTCCGGGTCCCCGAAACCGTGAAAGCCTATCCGGCGGGCCGCTATACCGATCCGGATTTCCCGGATGAAATGCACGAACGGCATACTGTCTATCGCCGGGAACAATCCGCCGATTGGAATTATCGCCCTTCGGAACCATATGCGCTGCCTCTTGGTCCGACCGTGGGCACTTCGTCCGGCGATGGAAAAACGGATGCGAATGCACAGCAACGCGCCTATGCGGAAGCCCTGCTGGAACAGAACCGGGTTATGAAAGCCCGCATCGAATCCATGCAGCAGGAAGCGGCGGAAAAACTCGAAAAGGAGCAGTTGAAAAAGCCCACCGTGCCGGTTCCATCGCCGGTTCCGACTCCTTCACCGACTCCACCGGAAGCCATAGTGCCGGAAGGAGAGGATGTTTTTTCAAGCGTGGAACCGCCGTTGCCGGTCGCGGACGAAATCACAGATCCATGTGAAATCCTGCTTTTTGCCAACTCCGACGACGAATGCCAGGCATTCCTTCTTTCCCAGATGCGTCTCAATGACGAATTTGCCGCCGAACTTGAATCCCTGGAGCGGCGCAGGCGGGAATCGTTTTTCCCTGCCCCCTTCATTCGCCGCAAGGAGTTCGCCTTTCTCACCAAAAACACACCATGAAAACCACCAAACCCGCCAACGTTACAGTTACCCTCGATGATGACACTTTTGCCACCTTCCGGGAGGCATCGGAAATCGTCGAGAAAGCCGGAATCCGCGTTCCCACCAGTCAGCTTGTTCAAACCATGCTGAACGCGGAGATCCAGCGTCTCAGCGCCCGAAAAATCGCCCAGCGGTTCCTGAAATCCGTCATCCAGCAGATCGGCGGATTGCAGAACGGAGCCCTCGACGACGAAGACGAGGAAACCATCCCACAAATCCGGGCCGCCAAAGCCTGAATTTCGAAAAACGAAACCGTCCAACTGCCGGGCTACGGGGCCACAAGGTCAAAATGTCCGGCGCAACCAAACATGTCAAAATGGCAATCGCATCACCAAAAAAGAAAGAAGGGCAACAATTCAAAACCAACCCCGAAGTGAACACCCGGCTGGACGCCTTCATGAAGGCTGAACCCGGCCTGGTCGAATACGTCAAGGAACTCCCCCGCGAGCAGTTGGAGCGGAAGTTCCTCCTGCGCAAAATGCAGGACCAGGAGCAGAAGCAGAACTACACCGCGAAAGTCAAATCCTGGCTCGAAAGGCCGGAACAGGCCGACCTGGTGAAGAGCATCAAGGCAACCATCAGCCCGAACATGACCGCCGCAAAGCAGGATCAGGTCATCGTCACGCAGGCAAAAAACTTCATCCGCAACACCGGCATCAAACTCGGCTGACCCGCCTCAAACCCCTCGAATTTCTGTTCGGTCCCATCCCGGACAGATTGGCATTCCCAAAATTCATCCCGACACCCGCGTTTATGTTTTCGGCAAAAAAACTCAATAGCAGCCAAGATATTCTATCGTTGATGAATTGCCGACGTTTACCGGCAAGACTCAGTACGGGGGAAGCCTCTGCGATCTTGGGATTTCAGGAGCATGACATCGCCCCGCTCATTGTGGCAAAATTGCTCAACCCGCTCGGCAAGCCTGCGCCGAATGCCCCCAAA
The DNA here is from genome assembly GCA_964585615.1 of uncultured Chthoniobacter sp. GTDB lineage: Bacteria > Verrucomicrobiota > Verrucomicrobiia > Chthoniobacterales > Terrimicrobiaceae > QYQL01. The sequence goes on from CAZPEN010000017.1 coordinate 18,232, forward strand.
TACTTTGCTTCGGTTGATATTCTTGCAGCCGCCCAAGATCGGGAATGGCTGTCGCAAGCGACACGGGCACTTTCAAAATACTGGCAGGGGAAGAATCAGCGCAAAAAAACGAATCAGAAAAACCTTGTCGCTTTGAATGCGGCGGCCTGACCTGCCAGAGAGCATTGTTGCCGGAATTCTCTCTTGCCAAAGGGCGCATGTCATAGTGTTACACCCTTGAGAGTCGCAACAAGGTTTCCGGATGAAGCTGGAGTATCTCCAATAACCGCAGAGCAGCACCGGAGGGTTTGCGCTCGCCTGACTCCCATTTCCTCACGGTAACCGGCGGGACATTAAGGATTTGTGCGAAAAGAGGACGACTCAAATTCCGTGTCTCACGCAATTTGACGATTTGCTCAGGAGTAAACTTGGGGGCCGAAGCGACAGCGTGAAAAGTGCGCAACGTCAGCATTTTCTTGCCCTCGTAGTGGTCTGCGACCTCTTTCATGTCCTGCACGAGCTCGGCAGGATCGAAGACCGCGTCATCCCAGCTTGAAATGGGTTTTGATGCTGTGGGCGATTTGCTTGAGGTTTTGTTTTTCATCGTCGGTTAGGGATTCTCGTTTCGATTTTTTGTAGAGAGTGGCGAGGAAAACCACCTCATGCTCGGCAAGGAAAAGGTAAATGACGCGGGCACCGCCACTTTTACCTCCGCCAGCCAAACGCATGCGTGCTTTCCGAAATCCTCCTGTTCCTTGGATGACATCGCCTCTCTCTGGATCTTCAATCAGTTCGTTCTGGAATCGCCGGTAGTCCTCGTCAGCAACCAACGCTGTGACGATGGCTGTGAATCGAGGGAGTTCAACGAATTCCAAGCCTGAATGTATGTTACTTTGTATCATGTATCAAGAGGCAATTGCAGGCGTTTGAGATTCCTCCAGTGCAGCATGGGCAGGCGTGAATGTCACAATTTTCCGCTCGTATTCCTCAAGCGGGGGCAGTGTGACCTGGGCTTTCTTGGCGTAGGCGCGATGGACGGCCTTGCTGTTGTGCCCCAAGGCAAGTTGGGCAAACCGTTCCGGATACCCGACGACTTTCGCCCGCTCCGCCCATGCGTAGCGATACGAGTGAAGGGATACCCCGTGAATATCGAGCCCGAGGCAGCGCTGTTTGAACTCCGTGGCACGGTCGCCGGGGCGTACCGTCGCAAGGTAGGGGAACAACTGGCCGGTCTTGGGAAGTGTTGCCAGGATTGCTTCGACTTCTTTTCCAAAGCGAATCTGGGGCGGTTGCTGATTCCGCCAACGCGTCTTCATCCGGAAAAAGCTGATTACCCGATTGGGCCAATCGATATCCTCAGCTTGGAGGTGGGCAAGATCCGATTGCGAGGCCCCCAAGTGCCATGCCAACTGGTAGAAAGCCTTCCGTTCCGGGTTCGTTTCCCGATCCACGATTCGGCAATGTTCCTCCGAGGTGATTGCCCGCTTGTCTTGAAAGCGGACAACCGGCCATTGACGTTTCGGCACCAGCGGCCATGGCAGCCAGTTCATATCCACGCAAAAATTGTAAAGGCGGCGAAGAAAGACGTTCGTCGAAACGGTGCCGAGTTGCAGAACCTTCAGGATTTGCTCTGCCTGAGTTTCGACGATGACTTTGGGAAGAAGTGGGGCCAGTGCTTGGTCCTTCGCGACACGATGCCAGCGTTCTTTGTTTGCGGACAGCTTGGTTTCGGTGAGCGTCTCCAAGGCATGTTGCCATGTGCGCTTGGACATCTCGGAATCCGAGCCCGTGAGATACGCTTTCGCGAGTTGGAGGTTGAGCATCGGCTGGCGCTCCGCCTGATTTTTGGCGTCAACGATTTGCCGGGCTTCTTCTTTATTGGCCTTGCCCAGGCTGGTGCGTTTCCCCGTCTTGGAATCCATGCAATAGAAGATCCCGTTGCCCCGTCCGCGGCGAATTAAACGATAGCGAGTTTTCATACGTTTGGCGCAATCGCAAACGTAAATGACGCCGACTCCGAAGCGTTAGCGAGCAGTGGGCGAGTTCGCCCGAATTGTCGCCGAGTGCTCCGCGAGTGCTGATTTTGGTGTCCATTTTCGGCCCAGCCAAACCGTAAACCATTGCCGCACATGCGGTTAGGAGATGAGGCGAGGGTCGGAATCGAACCGACGAATACAGCTTTTGCAGAGCCGTGCCTTACCACTTGGCTACCCCGCCATCTGAAGAAGGACTACCAATACACATTCAGCGGGGGGATGACAACTGATACTTGTCCGCCGGTGGTGGTTCCTTCGGATTGGTCGAGGGATTCGACGATGTTGTCTTTGAAGGTGACGGTGAGTTTTCCGACGGGGACTTTGATGTAGATGGTGTTGGCGGCATAGCCGGGGGAATTCTGGATGAGGGTGGCTCCGGGGGAGTTGGTTGTGGTCTGGTAGGTGAGGATGGTCTGGTTGTTGACCGGGGCGTAGGTGGTCTGGGGAACGAGCTGGTATTTGATGTATTCCCAGACCTGCTGGGTTCCGGATTTGTCGGCGCGGTTGGTCTTTTTCTGTGGTTTTCCGAGGCTCCGTCCGACTTCGTCCGGGGTCATGCCGATGGCGACTTCATTTCGGGAGATGAGGGCTTCGACTTCGATGCGTCGTTCTTCGCTTTTCCGGAGGTTTTCTGCGAACTGCGGAGGGAGGGGCTCAAGGAACCGGGGGTTGACCCAGGCGACGATTCCACCTTGCTGCGCATTGCCGCGGATGCGAAGGAGTCCGGCGGCATCCAGGGCTTCGATCTGGACCTGCTGGGGAAACCGGAGGGTGCCTGCGTATCGGGTCTGGGCGGTGTCGAAGTAGGCGGGGGCGGGTTCCAGGACTTTCAACTTGAGGGTTTTGAGGCCGAAGTCGGAGAGATAGACGGCACCGGGTTCGCGAATGATGGGGGAGGAGGCTTCCGCTGCACAAACAAAAGCCAGGATCAAGGGGAGGCAGGCCGGACGGAACATGGTGGGATTATCGCAGAAGGAGCGGGGATTGACAAATCCGAAGCGTGCGCAATTGGCCTTGAACCGCGGGACGACCCGGATGTCTAATCCGGGGCCATGTCCACAATATCCAACTATGTCGTCCAAGGGGGGGCAGTCCATCACCGCGGGCCAGGTCGCCGCGTTCCGCTCCCATCTGGCTGTTTACAAGCTCAAGGCCGAAACGCTGGAGGCAGCCGGGCAGCCGGTTCTCCGGGAGCAATGCTCCTTTCTACTGCGGTTCATCGAGGATGTGCTGGACGACGTTTATGTCGCGGAAGATTTTTCCGCGCTGCCCGAAGCGGTGTTTGCCGTGCGCTATCTTGTGCGGGAAGCGGACATTATTCCCGACAATGTGCCCGGCGGGTTTTCCGACGATGCAGAGGTGCTCCGGGCGGTTCTGGCCGGGCATGAGGCGGAGTTCCGGAAATACTGTTCCCGGAACGGGCTGGATTTTGACGCGCTGGTGGGAAATCCGTGATAGCGAAATCCGGGGGATCGGGGCATAATTTCCCTTCATGAAGCGAATTTTCGGCGGATTATCCCTTGCGGCCCTGCTTGTTTTTGGAGGGTGCGAAAAGCCATCGTCAAAGACGGTGGAGCCCGTGGCCCCTTCATCAACCCCCGATCCCGGATTTGCGGGAACTGCGGGAGGGCCCGTGTCCCCGCCGGCGGCGGCTCCCCAATCCGCCGCGGTGCCGGAAGAGGTTTCCACGCCGGAGGTGGTGAACACGGATGCCGGGGATGCGGGGAACCGGGCGATGCGGGCGGAAGTCCTGAAGCGGATCGATGTGATGCCGAATCTTGGGGATGAGGAGAAAGACAAGCTCTATGTCCAGGTCGAGCGGGCACGGGCGATGGGGCAGGTGATCACGATTCCGTTTGCCTCCGGGGAAAAATCGATTTCATCCGCCTCGGCGGCTGCGTTGTCCAAGGCGGTCGCGCTTCCGCAGGTTCAGAAGTTTTCCGACGATCCGACGGTTGTCTTCGTGGTGCTCGGTTATGCCGACAAGAAGGGGGATCCGAAGGCGAACCTGGCGATTTCCCTGCAACGGGCCGAGGCGGTGGTGAAGGTGTTGAAGGAAAAGGCGGGTGTCATGAATGTCGTTCATGCGGTGGGCATGGGTGGGTCGGAGTTGTTCGATGCGGCGGCCCTCGACAAGAACCGGGTGGTGGAGGTGTGGGCTGTGCTGCCTTGAACCCGGAACCCGCCACGGTTGCCGGAATCGAACCCGTTCCGCTGAGGGATGGGTTGGTGATCGGACGTGGCGAAGGGGCGGAGTTGCTTCTGCCCCAGGCCTCTGTTTCGCGCCGGCACGCAATCATTTCCGGCGGCATGGGGAAATGGTTTGTCGAGGATGCGGGGAGCCGCTCGGGTTCCTACCTCAACGGGCGGCTTTTTCAGAAAGAGGAACTGCATCTGGGGGACGTGCTTCAGATCGGCCCGTTTGCCTTCCGGTTCGACGGGCGGCGTCTTGTGGAATCTTCCGGTGCGACGGGGGCGGCATTGGATGCCTGGAATCTTGGGAAGACCGCGGGGGATGTCAAAATCCTCGACGGAGTGTCGCTGCGGGTTGCGCCGTGCCAGTTTGTGGGGGTGATCGGACCGAGCGGAGCGGGGAAATCGACTTTGCTCGATGCGCTTTGTGCACTTCGTCCGGCGGACACCGGGCAGGTGCTCGTCGATGGAGTGGATCTTTGCCGGCACTACGAGTCCCTCCGGGAGATGCTCGGGTATGTGCCCCAGGACGACATTGTTCCGCTGGAGCTTCCGGTGGAGGAGGCGTTGTATTACAGTGCGCGTCTGCGTCTTCCCGCCGATGCCTCCGCCGGGGAAATCCGGAAACTCGTGGCGCGGACGCTGGCCCGGCTCGGGCTCTCGGAGCGGGCGGGAACGCGGGTGGGAAGTCTTTCCGGCGGGCAGAGGAAACGGGTGAGCGTGGGAGCCGAACTGATGGGACGTCCGCGCCTGTTGTTTCTCGACGAGCCAACATCCGGACTCGATCCGTTTGCAGAATTCCAACTGATGGAATCCCTCCGCCTGCTGGCAACCGGTGGCTGCACCATTGTTTGCACGACGCATGTGATGGAGAACGTGCATCTGATGGATCGCCTGGCCGTGCTGCACGCCGGGCGGCTGGTGTTTTTCGGCGAGCCTGCGCGGGCCCGCGAGGCCTTCGGGGTCAGCCGCCTCACGCAGATTTACGACCAGATGGGAACGATGCCCGCCGTTCTTTCCGAACCCGGACCGCCGCCCCTGCCGAAGGAGCCCGTGCGGCAGGGAAAATCCAGGCGGGCGCCCGCGCTGCCGGTGCTGCTTCTGCGGCAATGGGCGATTTTGCGCTCCGATTGGAAGAACCTGTTTCTGGTCCTCGGGCAGCCGGTCCTCATCGGATTGATGGTGACGTGGGTGACCCATGACCCGCCGTTGATGTTGTTTTTCGCGATGATTTCCACGTTGTGGTTCGGGTGTGGAAATGCCGCGCAGGAGATTGTGAAGGAACTGCCCATGTTCCGTCGCGAGCGCCTGATCGGGCTGGGGAGGAACGCCTATCTTTTGTCCAAATTTCTCAGCCTGGCACGCATCACGGTGGTCCAGAGTCTGCTTCTCTACGGGGTGATGCAGTTGTGCTCGCGGGGCATCGGAGGATCCGTCGGCTGGCAGGTCGGGGGGCTTGTGGCCACGGCCTTTGCCTCGGTCGGTTTGGGCCTGGCCATCTCCGCGCTTTCCCGCACGATTCTCCAGGCGGTGATGTTGGTGCCCCTGGTCCTGATCCCGCAGATTCTTTTTTCCGGATTCACTCCTCCCGCCGGGGACATGAAGCCGGGTCCCCATTTGGTTTCGCGGATGATGCCCAGTGCCTCGACCCAGGCGGTGATGGACGTGAGTCTTTTCTGGCAGAAGAAAATCGCTGGTTCGATGCGGGTGGACTATCCCACGGCCTTCTCGAATTTGAACCGTGACCGGAGCCTGCGGAACGGGCAGATTTTCGTGAACAAGACCCCGGCGCTGGCCGGGCTGGCCGTGCTGGCGGCGTGGACATTGGCGACTTATATAGCGGCTTGGCTGGCTTTGCGGGGCAGGGAACGGGGATAGCGGTTGAGCCTTGTCAACGCGCGGGGGCTGGCTTACGATAGTCCGCATGTCCCCCTCGGACGACGAGCTTGTTGGTGAGTTGAGTCGCACACGGCTTTTCCGTGATTATGAGCGGGCTTTTGTCCTGGCAACAGGCTTGCCATTGGTTTTGCGTCCTCCGGTGACCTGGACGCTGGTCCAAAGGGGGAGGCGCAAGGGAAATCCGTTTTGCGCCCTGCTTGCACAATCGAACAAAGGATGTTCCGTCTGTCTGGAGACGCAGGAGAAGATTGCCGATCCCCGGGCGGAGGGGGGTGTTTCCGCGACCTGTTTTGCGGGATTCCGCGACACGGCGGCCCCGGTGCGGATCGGGCAGAGGCTGGTGGGTTTTCTCCAGACCGGGCAGGTGGCGCTTCGCCCTCCGACCACCGCCAAATTCCGGCAGATCGCGCGGAAAGTGGCCGGGTGGGGGAACGGGGTTGATTTGAAGCACTTGGAGAAAGCCTATTTTCAAAGCCGGGTGATGGCCCCGAAGCAATATGCGGGGGTCGTGCTCCTGCTCGAAATTTTTGCCGCGCATCTCGGGGAGGTTGGCAACCAGCTTCTTATTCAGGAGTCCTGCGCGGAGCCTCCTCTCTGCCGGCGGGCGAAAGCCTATGTGGCCGATCATCAGGGTGATCCGATCAGCCTCGGGGAAATGGCGCATGCCCTGCATGTCAGCACGTTTTACTTTTGCAAGATATTCAAGAAGGCGACCGGATTGACCTTCACGAACTATCTGGCCCGGGTCCGGATCGAGCGGGCCAAGGCGTTGTTGCTGGATCCGAACCGCCGGGTGAGCGAGGTTGCCTACGAGGTGGGGTTCGGATCGCTCACGCATTTCAACCGGCTCTTCAGGAAGCTTGTCGGATGCTCCCCATCCGGCTACCGCGACGGAGTCTCTCCTTCTGCCGCGATGACAAGACAGGGAACGCTTTCGCCAAAATCCGCAAAGCAACTCCCCCGGAGCGGAGTCATATTGTGACCGGATGAACGGACCGGCGGCATGTCGGCCCGGGAGTCCCCGGCGAGAGCCGACAGCACCGACAGCGGCTCCCGCCCGAAAAAAACTGTCGGCAATGGAGAAAAACAATGAGCACATTGACAACATGGAATCCGTTCCGGGAGCTGGATGCGGTTCAAAACAGGTTGGGAACCCTGTTTGGACGGCCCCTTCTGGCCGGCAACGGAGAAGAGACCGTTGGAAGGACCGAGTGGTCGCCGCTTGTGGATGTGGCGGAAGATGAAAAGGAATACACCATCAAGGCGGAGTTGCCGGACATGAAGAAAGAGGAGGTGAAGGTCTCCGTGGAAGATGGGGCGATCCACATCTCGGGCGAGAAGAAGTTCGAGAAGGAACAGAAAGGAAAGAAATACCACCGGATCGAGCGGGCCTACGGTTCGTTCGAGCGGGTTTTCATCCTTCCGAAAGGCACCAAACCCGAGGAGATCCGGGCGGATTTCCGGAACGGTCTCCTGGAGGTGCATCTGCCGAAAAGCGGGGAGGAAAAACCGAAGACCGTCGAGGTCAAAGTCGGGTGATCCCTCCCGGCAGGGGTGCGCACTCCTTTCACGGGTGCGCGAGGGACGGCGGGGAGGAACTGGACAGGTCCGGGGATGGGGGATACGATGGGAAGTGGAGAACGGATGATGACACGGTGGATTTTCCTCATGTGGATCGTTGCAGGTGGTTTGCTTGCGCAGACCGATATTCCGATTCCCGATTCCAAACATGTGGAGATCGACAAGACATCGCAGACCCTGCGTGCTTACGAGGGGGAGCAGGTGGTTTTTCAGAGCCGGATCAGCACGGGAAAGTGGGATGGCTCGACGCCGAACGGATCTTTTTTCGCGGGGGAAAAATCCCGGATGCATTATTCCCGCCGCTACCACAATGCGCCGATGCCCTTCAGCGTGCATGTTACGGGGAACGTTTTCATTCACGGTTTCAGCCAGGTTCCCGCATGGCCCGCCTCGCACGGCTGCATCCGTTTGCCGTTGAGTGGCGACAATCCCGCCAGGAAATTCTACGAATGGGTGGAACCCGGTACGCCCATCAAGATTTTTGGTCGATGGAAAGAGTGAGGCGGGCAGGCCAAGAGAGGGGTGGAATCGGGCAATTCCCGTGGAGCCGGATGCCGTGGCAAATGGGATGGTGTTCATGGGGAGCCCTGGCTCCCGAAAACAGCTGGAGGTATATATGACGCCGTTGCTTTTTGAGAAGTGCAGGGATTATCTTCTGGCCCATGCGGTATCCGATTGCAGTGAACGGAATTGTCCGCCACTTCGGGCGGTGACGCTCTCGCGGGAGACAGGAGCCGGTGCGATCACCATCGGTCGGTTGGTGGCGGACCATCTGGAGGCGAAGCTGGGTTGCGGGGCACCCTGCAAGTGGTGTGTTTTTGACCGCAATCTGGTGAAGGCCGTCCTGAAGGAGCACAAACTTCCCGAAACGATTGAGCGCTACATGCCCGAGGGAGCGGTGAACAGTGTGCATGATGTCCTGGAGGAATTGCTGGGGGTGCATCCGCCGTCCTGGACGCTCCTGCAGCACACGAACCACACCATCCTGAAGCTGGCGACGGCCGGGAATGTCATTCTTGTCGGGCGCGGGGCCCATCTAGTCACCGCCCATCTTCCTCATGTTTTCCACGTGCGTTTGGTCGCGCCATTGGATCTCCGCATCCGGCATGTGGAAGATTACTATCACCTCGGGCATCAGGAGGCCGCCGCCTTTGTCCGGAAGACGGACCGTGCAAGGGAGCGGTACATCCGCAGGAGTTTCGGCGCACGGGTTCAGGATCCGCTGCAGTTTCACATGATCATCAACACCGGGAAAATGGGTTTCCCTGAAGCGGCGCGACTGATCGGGGATGCGGTGTTGAACACGGTCGGCAGCCGCCCGCGCTGAGAGGATCCGCGCAATCCGCCCGGCTCAGAACTCCAGAATCTCCGAGTAGGAGCCGGTGATCTGGGAAATGAGGGAAAACATCCGGAAGACCACCAGGGCGACAATCAGGAGGTACAGGAGTTTGGGGAGCCAGTTGGCGACGGCCTCGATGCGTTGAAAAAAGCGGTCGCGGTAAATTCCCGCCCACCGGGCGACTTCCTCATCCAGGCGTCCCGAGGCTTCGGCGACGTGGAACGCCCGTTCGAGATCGGAGGGAAAGGCGCGGGAGGTTCGCAGGGCTTCCGCAAAGCCGCTTCCCGAGCGGATGGCGGCTTCCGCTTCGACGGTGCCCTGTTCCATGAAGGCGCTTTTGCTGGCGCGCCCGGCCCGGCGGAGGCTGGAGAGGACGCCGCCCGCGGAACGGATGCCGAGTGAGAGCACGAGGCAGAAACGGGTGAGAGCCGCATTCCACAGAAACCCTCCCACAAAAGGAATCCGGCGGATGAGATGATCCGCCAGGGTGTTGGTGCGGAACGCGGTGGCAAGCATCCCGAGCAGGATGGCGAAAAGGCCGGCAAGCGCATAGGCGGTGCCGAGAAACAGGACGACCTGTGTGAGAAATTCCGAGAAATCGCCTTTGATGATGGCGGGAGGGATGGAGAGGAGCAGGGCGCCCAGATGCAGGATGAAAACCGGGTAGAGCGAGGCGGAGATGATGCGGCGGCGGCCTTCGGCGAGGTGGGCGTAGTAATCCGCCAGTTCGCGGCAGGCATCCTCCAGGCGTCCGCTTTGTTCCCCGGCGGCAAGGATTTCCCGATCGACGGAAGAAAAACCGCCCGCCCGGAGTGCCGGATCAATTCCTTCGCGGACGAGCGGGGCGGCGCGGCGCGCGGCGGCGGCGGAGCGGTCGCGTCCGGTGGCGAGATGTTCCAGCGCCCGTTGGAGCGGGATGCCGCTCCGGAGCATTTGCGCGGTGTCATGGAAGAAGTGCTCTTTGTCCTGGAAGCGAAGTTGCACGATCGGTGTGGTTGTGGATGATCATGACTGTGACAGAGCGCATGCGCGAGGACATAAAATTCATGAAAGCCGCCCTGCGGGAGGCGGGGAAGGGCTCGGGGTTGACGCATCCGAATCCGGCCGTGGGGGCCGTCGTGGTCGGGAAGGGACGGATTCTCTCCCGGGGCTGGCATCGGGCGGCGGGGTGTCCCCATGCGGAGATTGAGGCGCTGCGGGGGCTGAAAAAAATCTCCGCCGCACGCGGAGCCACGATTTATGTAACGCTGGAGCCATGCTCGACCCATGGGCGGACGCCGCCCTGCACGCAGGCGATTATTGATGCGGGGATTCGTCGTGTTGTTTATGGTGCGTGCGATCCCAATCCTCTCCATGCCGGGCGGGCGGATGGGATTCTGGAGAGAGCCGGAGTGGCAGTGACAGCAGGGATTTTGGAGCCGGAGTGTGCGTTGTTGAACGAGGCCTGGAACAAGTGGATCGCCACGGGGCTGCCTTTCGTGGTGGCGAAAGCGGGAATGAGCCTGGACGGGCGGATCGGTTCTCCGCCGGGGCGGCGTTGGATCACGTCCCGGGAGGCCCGGGAAGACGCGATGAAGCTGAGAGCGGGCTGCGGGGCCATTCTTGTCGGAGGGGAGACGGTCCGCGTGGACAATCCCCGGCTGACCGTGCGAGGCATCCCCGGGGCGTCCCAACCACTGCGCGTGGTGTGGACGCGGTCGGGAAAACTGCCGCCCGGGAGTCATCTTCTGACCGATGCGTTCAAAGACAGGACGTTGGTTTACAAAAAGGTGGCATTGCGGGAGGTGTTGAAGGATCTGACGGCGAGGGGAGTGGAGAAGGTGCTGATCGAAGGGGGGGGGCGGACGTTGGGAGAGGCTTTCGACAGACGACTTGTGGATCGTGTTGTTTTTTATGTCGCGCCGGTTTTGACCGGGGGAGGAATTCCCGCCGTGGCGGGCCTGGGGGTTGATTCCAACGAAACCGGGTTGCGGCTCCATCGGGTGACTTACGAAAAGATCGGTCCGGATCTCCGCATCGAAGGAAGCCTGCTCCCGGGCTGATTATTTTCCCGTTGCCAGGGAAGCGGCCACGGCCCAGGCGGGAAATTCCACGGGGAGCGGTGCGCAGAAGTCCATCGGCTTCCCGCTTTCCGGATGGGTGAAGGCGAGTTTCCAAGCATGCAGGAAATGGCGTTCGTGGTTGCCCCTGCGGCCGTAGAGGGGATCTCCAACCACCGGATGGCCGAGGTGTTTGAGATGCACGCGGATTTGATGGGTTCTTCCCGTGTGCGGATGGCATTCGACAAGGGTCTTCCCTTCCGAGGAGGCGAGAACCCGGTATTGGGTGAGAGCCTCGCGGCCACGCTCGTTCACGGCCATTTTCTGACGGTGGACCGCGTGGCGGCGGATCGGGGCGTCAATTTTCCCGTGCGGCATGCGGGGGACTCCCTCGACAAGTGCCAGGTAGGTTTTGCGGACCAGGCGGTTTGCAAACTGCTCCGAGAGCGAACGATGGGCGGCATCGGATTTGGCGATGACGAGGCAGCCGCTGGTTTCCTTGTCGAGCCGGTGGACGATGCCCGGACGTTCTTCTCCGCCGATGACACTCAGGCCGGCGCAGTGATGGAGCAGGGCATTGACCAGGGTGCCGTCTGCGTTTCCCGCCCCGGGGTGAACGACGAGGCCGGCCGGTTTGTTCAACACGAGCACGGCGGCATCCTCGTGGAGGATGTCCAACGGGATGTCCTGGGCCAGGGCGACGGCGGGGGCAACTTCCTCCGGAAAGGCCGTTTCGATCCGGTCCCCGGGGGGGGGGGGTTGGGGGGGGGGGGGGGGGAAGGCCGTTTACCAGGACGAATCCCTCGCGGATGAAGGTTTGGATGCGAACCCTGGAAAATTCCGGGAGCAGGTCGCCGAGGTGGCGGTCCAGGCGCATTCCCGCCCCGTCTTCCCCCACAGTGTGGGTCGTGCAATTCGGGGGCTTTTGGATTGCGGGATTCATAACAACAGGGTATCTCTCGGCACGGCGTTGTTTTGACCACTGCCGAACATAATGGCAAACGAATCTTCCCCCCAAACTGAATCTCCGGAAGTTCTGGACACGGCTGTTCCCGTGGAATCCGGGCCGGAAAATGTCTTCGAAGCCTGTCCTGCCTGCCGGACACTGATGGATATGTCGGACGTGATGCCCTTCACGGAAGTCACCTGTCCCCAGTGCGGGCACAAGATGCGGGCCCGGCAGCATTTCAACCACTTCACGCTTCTGGAGCAGGTGGGGGAGGGCGGGATGGGAGCGGTCTTCAAGGCATTGGACAACAACCTCAACCGTTATGTGGCGCTCAAGATCCTGAAAAAGGAGATCAGCTCGAACGAGGAGGAGCAGGCAAAACTCGCGAAGGAAGCCCGCCTGACCGCCTCAGTCAACCATCCGCATGTGGTGAAAGTTTTCCACTTCGGGCGGGATCACGGGCAGTTTTATCTGGCGATGGAACTTGTCGAGAAGGGATCCCTGGACCAGTTGATGGCGATCCAGAAGCGGATCGGCGAGGCGCAGGTGCTCGAGGTCGGGATGCAAATCGCGATGGGGCTGGCCGCGGCGCTGGAGCTGGATCTCATTCACCGGGACATCAAGCCCGGGAACATTCTTTTTGCCGACGCCCACACGGCGAAGCTGGTGGACTTCGGGCTGGCGATTGTCATGGACGAGGAAGCGTCGGTGCGCGGGGAGATCTGGGGGACGCCCTATTACATTGCGCCCGAGAAACTGGACAACCAGCCGGAGGATTTCCGAAGCGACATCTACAGTCTCGGGGGCACATTGTTCCATGCGCTTGCGGGACGCCCTCCCTATGAGGCCGAGTCCGCTTCCATGGTGGCCCTCAAGCAGTTGAAGAGCCAGCAGGTGAGTCTGCAGGCCTTTGCCCCGGATGTTTCCAGCGAGACGTCCTACGTGATCAACCGCATGATGGCCAAGGATCCGGAGGAGAGATATCAATCCTACGAAGAACTGATCGGCCACCTGAGCTATGCCCGGGAAAAGCTTCTGGAGCGTGCCCGGAAGCCGCTTCAGCCCAAGCAGCGGGTCGTGATGGAGACGGAAGAGACGCGCAAGTTTTCCGCCATTTTTTCCCTGATTCTTCTGGGAGTGGTTCTTCTTTCCGGGCTGGGGGTTTATCTGATGCGGGACAAGATCTTTCCCACCGCCACCGGTGAGGGGGAGACAGCGTCCGGACAGATGAACTCCGGCGAGGCGCAGTCCGCATTTCTTTCCGGGGTCTCCACCCTGGCCCAGGGGGATGTCGAGGGGGCACGTGCCGAGTTCAAGCGCCTCTCCTCGCAGGCGGATTTTCCCCAGCCCCAGAAAAACTGGGCTATTTTGAACGGTTCGCTGGCGGCTTTGATGCTGGGGGAGACGACCCCGGTCTTGAACAGCCTCAAGCAGATGAACAAGGCGGGGCTCTACTCCACGGAACCCGACCAGCAAGTGCTTGCCAATTTCTTTGTGGAAGTGAGCCGGGTGGTGAGCCAGAACCAGCCGGTTGCAGCCTCCATCCGGAATTTGTATGTTGAGAAAGACGAGGTGTTTGCGTTGTTGTTTTTCGCCATCTGGGATTGGGAGGCAAAATCCGCGTTTGCCGAAGCCGGGCCGCTTTTGAGCGCATTCCTGTCGCGGGTGCCCGCGAAAGATTGGGCCGCCCAATACAAGCCGCTCACGGAAAAGTACCTTGCGGATTGGAAGCTGTTGGAACCTTTGGAACAGGATTTTGAGAAGGTGACCTCTCCGGATGCCGCCACGGGGCTCCTGAAGAAAATCCAGGCGGCCCGCTCGCAGATCCAGACGGGAACCCGGATCAACGAACACCTGAATGCGATGGAGAAGGATCTCCAGGCCCGGGGCGGGAAGGCGTGACAAGCAGGTGATGCGCTCGGATTTTTGTCCCGGAACAGCCGGTTTTTCCAGAAAAGCAACGGCTTTCCCGACGGGGAAAGAGCCGGAGGAAAAAAACATTCCTGTGCGTGACTTGTTGGAAAGACTGTTTCATGATGTTGGTTTCGGGTTTGGCCAGATCCGCCGCAACAACGGGCGCACGGAATCCCCTGTCACTGCCGGTGCCGGGGAAATTCTGTTTCGTGTCCCGGGACGGTGGCTTCCGGCCTCCCGGCGCGACAATCCAGAAGAATGAGATATTTCAAAGCAACCATATTGATCGGCACGGTTTCGGCTGTTGTCGTGCTCGTGCTCTATGCCACCGGCTGGTTGACCAACACCCTCGATCTGGTGATGCTTCAGGCATACAAGATGAAGAAACCCCTGGTGACGCAGCAGGGGGTTCATGTGGCCCTGATCGCCATTCTTTCCTTTGCCGCCGCGTGGACGACCGTGGACATCACCCGGCCTGTCTTGAAATCCATCGTTGCCCTGGGAGCGGTGATCCTGCTTTTGACCGGTTCGATGGTGCTGGCGCTCTACAACATCTTTTTCTCACCGTTTCCGGCCGTGTTTGCGGTGCTCACGAGCTTTTTCATCGGTCTGGCCTACGGGCGCACCGGCAGCGGATCCCGCAAGAAAGTGATGGAGAGGCTGTTCGGGCAGAGGCTTTCCCGCAGCGCCTTCAGCCAACTGGTCAACTCGGACACCCCGCTCGACTTCCCCGGTTCGCTTCAGGAAGGGACCGTTTTGGTTGTGGCGGTGCACAATCATTCCGAGTTGATGGAGCTTCTCACGCCCGAGAATTATGCGGCGATGACGAATCTTTACCTGCGGACCGCCTCGGATTACCTCGTGGAAGTCGGGGGCTACCTCGACGAGTGCGGCGGGGAGAGTGTGAGGGTGGTTTTCGGGGCTCCCGTGCCCGATGAAAAACATGCTGCCAAGGCCTGCCGGGCCGCACTCGATCTGGCGGCGAGGTTGGACGACCTCAACAAGGAATGCGACGCCACATGGCAGCGACGGCTGGATTTCCGCATCGGGATCAACTCCGGGGAAATGATCGCCGCGGCCTACGGCGGCAACCGGCTGGGCAGTTTCAGCGTGGCCGGTCCGGTGGTGGAGTTTGCCCGCCGGCTTTGCTCTGCCTGTGCCACCTATGGTTGCAAGATTCTGATCGGGCCGGAAACTTATGAGCCGGCGGCAGACACTCTGGAGGTCCGTCCCATCGAGGTGGTCAAGTCTGTCGGCGAGCGCCGCCGGGTCGAGCTCTACGAGATCCTGGCTCCGAAGCACGGCCTTTCCCCCGAACGCGAACGCAGTCGCAATCATTATTGGACCGGGGTGCTTCATTACCGGGAACGCCAGTGGGACAAGGCGATTGAGGAGTTTTCCAAAGCCCGCATCACGGGAATTCCGGATTCCGTCCTGGATTACTACATCCGCCGGGTCGAACGCAGCCGCCGTGGCGAGGAAGAGGTCCAGAAGGACCAGATGCTTCTCTTCACCGCTTCCTGAGCCGCCAAAGAGAGAGAAGTCTCACGCGGAGATGCCGCGGTGCCGAGTGGCGGATTTTTACACGTTTTCATGCTTACAGTTTCCCGGGTCAGCAAGTCTTTTGCAGGCAGAGTCCTCTTCGAGGAGGCGTCCTTGCAGATCAATACCGGCGACCGGATCGGGCTGATCGGGCCGAACGGCGCGGGGAAGACAACATTGTTTTCGCTGCTTCTGAAGCAGGATGAACCGGATGAGGGAACGGTGAGCCTGCAACGCGGGGTGCGCTGTGGGTATCTGCCCCAGGAGACGGCGGCGACGACGGGGGGAACGGTGATGGAGCTTGCGGCGGGGGCCGATGCCGACGGGCGTTCGGAGGCGGCGGCGAAGCGGATTCTGGCGGGGCTGGCCTTCCGGGAGGCGGATTTCTGGCGACCGGTGAATGAATTGAGCGGAGGGTGGATCATGCGTGCGCACCTGGCCCGGTTGCTGGTGGAGGAGCCGGATCTGTTGTTGCTGGACGAACCGACGAACCATCTGGATCTCGAAACACTGGGATGGTTCCAAAACCACCTGCTGGGGTATCCGGGCGCGATTCTCACGATCTCGCACGACCGGGAGTTCCTGAACACGCTTTGCCGGGGGATCGTGGAAATCCGCCACCGGAAGCTGGTGCGGTATCACGGAAATTTCGAAAAGTATCTCGAACAGAAGAAGGCACGGGAGGAACAGCATCTGGCGGCCTACCGGAATCAGCAGAAGGAGATCGAGCACCTGCAGGATTTCATCAATCGCTTCCGGGCGAAGGCCAGCAAGGCGGCGCAGGCGCAGGACCGCGTGAAGCAATTGGCCCGGATGGAGCGGCTGGAGGCCCCGGAGTCCGACGAACCGACGGTGCATTTCAAGTTCCCGCAGCCGGTCCGCAGCGGGCAGCGCGTGATGAGTCTGGAGGGCGTGCGACAGGCCTATGGCGATCACGTTGTCTACGACCACCTGCATCTGCGGGTGGAGCGGGGGCAGCGGATCGTGCTGGTGGGACCGAACGGCGCCGGCAAATCGACGTTGTTGAAGATCCTGGCGGGTTCCGTGCCGCTGGAGGCCGGCGAGCGGACACCGGGGCACAATGTGAGCATCGGGTATTTTGCCCAGCACCGCACGGAGGCGTTGGATTTGAAGAGGACGGTGCTTGCGGAGGTGCAGAGCATTTCCCGGCCGGTGCCGGAGCAGGCGGCGCGGAATATCCTCGGAGCGTTCCTGTTCCGGGGGGACGATGTTTTCAAGTCCGTGAGTGTGCTCAGCGGGGGGGAGAAGAGCCGGCTGGCACTCGTGAAGCTGTTGCTCGATCCTCCGAACCTTCTTCTGCTCGACGAGCCGACGACCCACCTCGACATGCCGAGCATCGACGCGCTCATCCGGGCGCTGGAGCCGTATGAGGGAACGATCGTCTTCGTGAGCCACGATGTGCATTTCATCCGGGCGCTGGCGACATCGGTCATCCATGTGCAGGCCGGGCGGTTGACGCCTTACGCGGGGGATTACGCCTATTATCTCGACAAATCCCGGGCGACGGGGGCGAGGGCGGGGACGATTGCCTCGCTGGGCAATCACCAGCCGGAGGAGGAGCCGGTGGTGGAGCAGGCCCCGGGATTGGGGATCAGGGAGATCCGGGCCCAGCGCCGGGCGGAAGCCGAGGCACGCCAGGCGGCGAACCGGGAACGACGGGAAAAGGAAAAACGGGTGGCGGCACTCGAAGCGGAGATCGTCGCGCTGGAGACCCGCCAGAGGGAACTGACGGAGCAATTGGAAAATCCCGAAACCTACGAAAATCCCTCGCTGGCGATGGAGATCAACCGGCAGCTTGAAGGGGTGGGGGATGCCTTGGAGAAGGCCAACAGCGAGTGGAGCACTGCCGCGGAGTCTTTGGCGGCGGAGTCCTGAGCGGTTTTCGCGTTTTCCACCCGCCAACAGGCCGGGAGCGTCTCAGGCGGCGGGGGTGCCGCCGTATTGGGTGGAAATCCAATCCCGGTAGGAACCGTCCATGACGGCTTTCCACCAGGCTTCGTTTTCCAGGTACCAGCGGACGGTTTTTTTCAATCCGGAAGCCAGGGATTCGCGGGGTTCGTAGCCGAGTTCCCGCGCGGCCTTGGTGGCATTGATGGCGTAGCGCCGGTCGTGTCCGGGGCGGTCGGCGACATATTTGACGAGGGAGAGGGGATCGAGGCCCCTGGCGGCGGGGCAGTCGGGGAATCTGGCCGCGAGTCCGGGGTCGGCGGAAAATTCTTCGATGACGAGGGAGCAGAGGGTGCGGATGATCTCGATGTTCGGGCGTTCGTTGTTGCCGCCGATATTGTAGACCGAGCCGGGCAGGCCCCTGAGGATGGCGAGTTCGATACCCCGGCAATGGTCGGTGACGAAGAGCCAGTCGCGGATGTTCATTCCGTCTCCATACACGGGGAGGTCGCGCCCGTGCAGGATGTTCACGAGCATGAGGGGGATGAGTTTCTCCGGGAAATGGAAGGGACCGTAGTTGTTCGAGCAATTTGTCACGGTGACCGGCAGCCCATAGGTGTGGTGCCAGGCCCGGACGAGGTGGTCGCTGGAGGCTTTGCTGGCGGCGTAGGGGGAGTTCGGAGCGTAGGGGGTGGTTTCCTCAAAGGCGGGATCGTCGGCGCCCAGGGATCCATAGACTTCATCCGTGGAGACGTGGTGGAAGCGGAAGCCTTCCGGGGCTTCGCCTCCGGCCATGTAGGCGCGTGCCGCTTCCAGGAGACGCAGGGTGCCGGTGATGTTGGTGTCCAGAAAGGTCTCCGGGGCGTGGATCGAGCGGTCCACATGGCTTTCGGCGGCGAAATGCGCGAGCACGGAGATGCGGTTTTCCCGCAGGAGTTTCAGAACAAGATCCCCGTCGCGGATGTCGCCATGGACGAATTGGAACAGGGGATCCTCCGCCGGGAGACTGGAGCGGTTCCCCGCATAGGTGAGGGCGTCGAGGACAACGATCCGGTCTCCGGGGTGCGCCGAGCGCCAGTAGTGGACGAAATTGGATCCAATAAAACCGGCTCCGCCGGTGACCAGAAGATTCATAGTCATGCAGTCTGCCCGAAGATCCCCGTGCCGCGCACGCCGAAAATCGGGGTGCATTTTGCACTTGCTTCATGCGGCGCACCGCGTAGGAAAGAGCCTGCTGATTCTTTTATCCAAAGCCGGTGGGGGATTCCCCGCAACCGGCCCCTGTTTTCTCCGTCAAATGTCTTCGACAGAAGTTCCTGCTCCACTTTCCCTCAACGACCTCCAGCGCCTGCCGCTCGACGGTCTCATCGCCCGTGCCAACGAATGGAACCTGAGGGTCCGTCCGGATGCCACCCGCCACCACCTCGTCCTCGACCAGGCCCGCCACCAGCTCCATCTGGGGGGGATTCTTCGCGGTCGGGGGTTGCTGGAAAAAAGCGGGGACGCCGGGATCGTCCGCTGGAGTGCGTTTGATCTCAAGCCGGGACCGGAAGATGTCTTTGTGCCACCGGCCATGATGCGGCAGCTTGGATTGCAGCCGGGATTGATGTTGGATTTCAGCATCCGGCTTCCCCGGGACCGGGAGCGCGGGCTGGTGGTGGATGTGTTGTCGGAAATCGAGGGGATTCCGCTCTCCGACTGGAAGCCGCCCGTGGAGTTCGAGAAGCTCACGCCTCTTTTTCCCAACCGGCGAATTCTTCTGGAAACTCCGGTGGAGCCGGAATTGGCGGCCCGTGCGGTGGATCTCATTTCCCCGTTGGGCATGGGGCAGAGGGGGTTGATTGCCGCCCCGCCGCGTGCGGGAAAGACCATCATGCTCCAGACGCTGGCGCGTTCGATCCGGAAAAACCATCCTTCCGCGGCCCTGATTCTTCTTTTGGTCGACGAGCGTCCCGAGGAAGTCACCGACATGCGGAGGGCGCTGGACTGCGAGATCTATGCGTCCACTTTTGACGAACCGGTGAGCCGTCACGTGCAGATCTGCGAGGCGGTTTCCGACCGCTCGCAGCGTCTCGTGGAGCTGGGGCGCGATGTCATTATTCTTCTGGATTCCATCACCCGCATGGCGCGGGCCTACAACAATCTCCAGCCCAAGAAGGGCCGGACAATGAGCGGGGGCGTCGATGCCAAGGCGCTCGCCAAACCCCGGAAGTTTTTTGGTTCCGCACGGAATGTCGAGGAAGGCGGGAGCCTGACCATTCTCGGCACGGCGTTGATCGAGACTTACAGCCGGATGGACGACCTGATTTTTGAGGAGTTCAAGGGAACCGGGAACATGGAACTGCACCTCGACCGTTCGATTGCCGAGCTGCGGATTTTTCCCGCGATCCATATCGTGAAGTCCGGGACACGCCGCGAGGAGTTGCTTTTTCACCCCGAGGAATACGAGCGGGTGGTCCGGCTCCGGAGGCAGCTTTCCGAACTTCCCGCCGCCGAGGCCATGGAGATCCTGGCGTCCAACCTCCTGCACACGCGGTCCAATGCCGAACTGCTGTTGACCGGACTCCGGGGCGTCTGAGGAGCGGTGGAAAATCCGCTTTGGCGGGGATTCCTGCTTGGCTCCCCGTGCCCGGGTGGCATAGGGATGTCGCATGTCCCGGAAATTTCTTTGGCTGTTGATCCCCCTGTGCGGGCTGCTTGTCTGGGGGGCATTCCGGTGGGATGCCCCGGTGCGGGAGGCGGTGGTTTCTTCCCAGGGCAAGGGTTGGAAAAAGTCCGCCGATTACCGGTTTCAGTCCGCCGTGAGAAAATACGGGGATTGGCTGCCCCTGATGGGAGTCTGCCTGGCGGGGCTTCTGCTGGCGCGGTTGCTGAAGAGCCGCCGGTGGGCGCGGGTGATCGTCGCGGCGATGATTGCTTCCACTCTTGCAGGGCTCGTGGCCAATGCCTCGCGCCTGACCACCGGCCGCACGCGGCCCAAGGAGAGCCCGAAGATCGAACAGGGTTTCTACGGTCCCTGGCATGATGGCAAGTGCCTCATCGGGCAGCCGGCCTACAATTCCTTTCCCTCCGGCCATACCGCCACGGCTTTCGGATTGGCCGCCGTCATTTTGTATGCCGCCCCGGCCTGGGGGATCCTTGCACTCGCAGGGGCTGGGCTTGTGGCATGGTCGAGCATCGTGATGGGTGCCCACCATCCTTCGGATGTCACGGTCTCCGTGCTGCTTGCCTTTTTGGTGGCCTGGTTTGTCTGGCGGGTGATCCGGGGGCCGGGTGGTGACTGGGTGGAGAAGATGCTTCGCCTTCCTCCCCAAAAGCCGCAGACTCCTTGATTGTATCGACGCTCGAAAACCTCATCGCAGCACGTGCGATATTTTCTTTATTCTCAGCACGGCATTGTTTCCCGGCAAAGTCTTCTTCCTCCAGCCATTCGCCATTCTGTCTCATCGAACGGTTTTTTCCGGTCACTATACATTTTTCCGTAGCGGACCTATGGCGCGGCGCTCTATGTGACGAAATTGTAACAATTGAGTGTTTGATAGGCCGTTCACAACTCCGGAATATGCAACAAGCCATGCCGCGTCTTCTTTTAGTCTCCTTCCGTTCCTTTTTATCCCAAGCGGGCAAGCTGTCACGATTCGCACACAATCTGCGCGATAATAATTAATTATGAAAATCACCTCACACCTCCGGAAAATTGTTTTTTTAACAATACTAGGAATTTCCTCACTGTGGGCCGACAGTCAATCTGGGGGGAATTTTGCGGTCAATGCCACGATGTCGGAACCCGGTGATCTGACTGTGGAAGGGAATGCGCATGTCAACGGCAGTCTCGATCTTGGCACCACTGCCGACAGCCAGTCGGCCATTCTTTTCAATTATACGGAAAACGGTGCCATCGGTTTGCTGGATATCGCCGCCACTCAGTCCGCAACAGCATTTTCCTGGCAGGATAATGCTGCGGGAACTTTGCGGCCAAAGATGCAACTTGGCTCTTCCAATGTTCTTTCACTTTACAATCCGGCGACAGGCAATGCCACGATTACACTGAACCCCGAAAGCGGACGCCTTGCCTTGAGCGGCATGGGAAGTGGAATTGTGCTTTCCGACAATACCGTCATCGGGTCCGGGGCAGATCTTCAAAGCAAGTCACTCTACGACAACAACGGCGTGGCGAGAATCACTTTTGATGCAAACGGAAACATGATCGTTTCGGCTCCCTCCTCATTCCAACAGGGAATTACTGTGGAGGACATTTTGAAGTTTGGAAACGGAACGCATCTGAATGCCTCGCGCGCGGAAAATCTCGTGAACGTGCTTCAAAACCTTGGTTACGTTGACAATCCTTCCAGTGCCTGGACGTCGAAGTTCGGAATGACATCGTCCAGCGGGGCGTTTCATATCAGCAAGGTGGCCATAACAGCCTCGGGCAGCATCTGGGTGACGGGGACTTTTTCCGGCAAACTTTTGGTTCCGCGGAATGGCGACCCGTATTCTTACACAGCCAAAGGTGCGCAAGATGTCTTCGTGGCGCAGTTGGATGCGCAGCATTCCGGTTCTTCTGTGCTTGATTTCTATGTATTGGATGGAACAGGAGAAGAAACGGTCAAGGACATCGCCTTTGGGCCATGGAACGAACCGTATGTTGTCGGCTCCTTCAAAGGGACGCTCAAACCATATTACGGCGGTCCCAGCATTAGCAGTGTGGGAACAACGGCTGATGTCTATGCGGTCAAGCCAGGATATCCTGGCTGGGTTCGACGCATTGGTACGGATGCCGCCGACGATGTTTCCTCTCTGGGAATCGACTCCAACAATGGTCTCTATGTGGGAGGAACGTATTCCGCGACACTGTCCTACGGGGGAACTTCTTCCTTGAATTCCACTGGAAGCACAGATGGGTATCTCATCAAACTGAACCTGACAAATGGAACCCCTGTTTGGGCGAAGTCTCTTGGAGGAACAGGGGCAGATTCTTTGGCTGACCTCTCCGTTGAGCGCAACTCGGGGACGGTCTTCATAAGCGGCATGTTTTCCGGAACCGCCTCCTTTGATCCGGCGGGAAACTTGGTCAATACGGGAGGACAGGATATCTTTCTTGCAAAACTTGATTCCAACGGGAACTTCGCGTGGGCAAGGCAGATTTCTTCGACAGGGAATCTGCCATCCTACAACGCGCTGGGCTGCGATGCCAACGGCAATGTTTTTCACTCGGGTTCTTTTTGCGGGACGGCGACATTCGAGAATATCAGCAATCCGCCTTCTCCTTTGACAAGTGGTTTCGATGGAGACGGAAACCAACGCACCGAGGTGATGGTGTCCAAGATCAATTCATCGGGAACAGTGGAATGGTTCAAAAAATTTGGGGAAGATAACACGAACTATCCTATTGAAATTGCGGTCTCTTCATCGGGGAACACCTACATCATGGGACAAATGGATTGGTATTCCTACGAGGATGGTGGCAGCGATCCTTTCCTGGCAATGGTGGATGGAACAACCGGAGCCGTCAGTTTTGAAAAATACTATGCTGGTTCCAACAGTTGGCTGAGTTCGCTGGCGATCGGAGCGGGAAAACTGGCATTGGGGACTTTTTTCACAGAAAAAAAGTCTCTCGATGGCAAGCTGCTTCCAACGGGGTCGGCGCTTTTTGTTTCAAATGAAGGGAGCATTCCCACAATGGCCTACAATACCCCGGCAGTAAGTTTTTCCTGGGGAACATCACAGGGGGCCGACGGTGCGACTGCCCTGGGAAATCAGGCCTACGCGATTTCGAGCGGCGCAGTTGCCACAGGAGCCGGAACCAGCAGCGCCCAATACAGTTTTTCCGCCGGGTCAGGCTCGGCGGAGTCCGACTACGCCGCGGCAATCGGATATAGTTCCAAGGCAGTCGGACTTTATTCCGTGGCCCTGAGCAGTGGTTATGCCTCGGGACAAAATGCTCTGGCAGGAGGTGCCAGCCAAGCTACAGGGGATTACTCCACGGCTTGGGGAGCTTCCAGCAAAGCTTCGGCAAATTATTCCCTGGCTGCCGGTTATCAAACTACAGCATCAGGAAATTATTCCACGGCGTTTGGATATAAAACACTGGCAAGCGGACAGTATGCGTGTGCTATCGGTTCCGAGACCAAGGCGACGGGTTCGGGAGCATTGGCTTTTGGAATAGGTTCGGAGGCCTCGGGAGAGGTTGCCATGGCATTTGGAAGGGGCAAAGCCACTGCCAGAGCTTCAACAGCTTTCGGGGAAGGAACCCTTGCAAGCGGATGGGGCTCTACTGCATGGGGATATTATACGACAGCGGGTGGCGAGCAGTCGACCGCCATTGGAAGAAACACTTCGGCTCCTGCTTGGGCATCGCTTGTTGTTGGAAGCTATAATATTCCAGAGGGAACCGCATTCGAATGGATTGAAACAGATCCGGCTTTCGTTGTTGGCAACGGGCATGTTGTTCTGCACGACAATGGCGGTGATGACTACTGGACCGAGACGATTTATTCCAACGCCTTCGTTGTTCGCAAAAATGGGAATGTTGAGATAGCAGGCAAAGTCAAGATGCCCCGCCAGGGCGACATCCTCATGGGAGAATTCGGCAACGGAGACTGACCCCTCCCGCAAAGCCGCAAAGCCGCAAAGACGCCAAGAAAGTCTGCCCATGAAAATTCCCCGGCGAAGCAATCGTCCTTCCTCTTCCCATTTCTTAGCGCCTTCGCGCCTTCGCGGGAACCTCCTCTTTCTCCTCCTCCCCGCGGTCTGCGCGACAGTTCTGTGGGCGGCACCCCCCGCGTGGTGGAGCGATCCGCAGACGCAGATCCTCAATACAACGAATTCCACGGAGGACAACTACGCCCCCGCCAACCTCGGGCAGTTGAAACACGTCGCCAGGCAGGCCAGGACCCACCTCGACGCCACCCTGCCCGGCGGAGCCGGAACCGCCATCGACACCCTCGTCACCGGCTTCGGCGGCAACCTCACCGCCGAACAGCGCGAAGCCAACTACGCCCCCATCAACCTCGGGCAACTCAAGGCCGTCGCCAAACCCTTCTACGACCGACTCATATTGTTCCAATACGACACCAAAACAAATTTGATCGCCCACGGCTATCCGACATCGTGGGCTTCCACCTATCCATGGAACCCGGCGACTCCTCTCGACGAGAACTACGCTCCGGCCAATATCGGCCAACTCAAACTGGCGTTCTCCTTCGATCTTTCCGCCCCGGCAGGCCAGCTCCCCGACTGGTGGCAGAGATATTACTTCAACGGGCAAACGGGAATCTTCCCCAATGCATTGTCCCCGGCAGGAGACGGACTGACCAACCTACAGAAATACGTGATGGGATTGAATCCTGGAATAACCGACTCCGATGGGGACGTCATGCCTGATGTGTATGAGATTGCCAATGGCTTGAACCCCCGCATCAATGACTTGTTGCTTGATTTGGATAGCGACCTAGTTCCGAACCGAGAGGATGCCAGGCCAAATGATTCTAGCATCGGTCGCTTGACCATTACCATTGCCTCTCCGACAGACGGAGGAACCATTCCATGAAGAGCGCATATATTTCTTTTTTCCTTTTCGGAGGCATTCTCTCTGCTGTGGCCCAAACCAACCCTCTTGCGGTGGACAAACGCTTTAGCCGGGTGCCGGAGAATGCCCCAAGCTATCAATCCTTTGTTATCCCACTCGACGGGCAGAAAGGTATTGAACTCGATCCTTTGGGCGACAATGCAGCGAAATTCGACAACACTCTGCCTTGGTTCCAGCGCATCGGGAAGGATCAACGGCGACACCTGACCCAGAATCCGTCGCCGGGGTTCGCACATTTGTTTGAAAACCCGCTTGTGGCTTTTGGCTCTGCAGGTGGCGGAACGCCACTCTACACCGGCCAGCAATACAGTTTTGGTTTTTATGGCGGGAGCCGGGCCGAAGGTACTCCACTGGAAACCACAAACCCCGCCAGTGTGCTGTATGCAGAAGTTTACATTTATGCCTACGCCAAATCGGCGTTCACTGCCGGAGCCACGGGAGTTGCTCCGATTCAAGCTTTGCGCATTCGCACGCCGCGCCGGGGCACGGCAGAATGGAATGATTTTACAACGAAAGGCTACCAAGTCGAGATTCCCCCCGTTCTATCCGGTCTGGAAATAACTCTGAAGCTTGTTGAAAGCACGACCGCTCCTGCGAACGAAACATGGGGAGCTGAGATGTTCTCGCCTTACATTCTGACGGTAAAAGCGGCTTCGGCTGATTACTTCTTTGTCGTTGAAACGATTGGGCTTTTCCAATCCTCTGGAGGGTGGTTGCCAACCACGATGAGTCCGGACGGCACCCAGGCTCGCCTCAACCGACTCTTTGCTTTCGATTTCGAGAATCGCCCCGCATGGCGCTCCACATTTATTCATCAGCCGCACTTCGACGGTGAGCCCCTCCCGCCGTCATACACGGGCAAGAGCGTAGAGGAACTACTGCATGCTCAAACGCCGGTCATAAAACAATTGGGAACCCCGTTGGCAGCACATTCTATCATTGATGCCAGTCCCGAACTCAGACGGCACCCAATTCTTGATAAATTTGTTGCGGACATGGGCAACGATCCGGTTGCCCTGGCCAATTATGTCTTCAATGAAATCGAGTTGACCGACGGCATGGCCTACAGTGACGCAGGCAACATTTCCGATGCCGCGATTTACCCTGGAGGAGTGAACCGGGGGGCGCTGGCCACTTTTCTTGAGGGGCAGGGCTCGCCTGTGGAGCAGTGCAGCCTGCTCGTTTATCTTCTGCGTCAGGCAGGCTATCCCGCGGTGTATGTTTTTCCACCGCGGAATGAGTTGAAGATGCTGGACCTTCGCATGAGCCGCCTGTTGCGGATGCAGTTCCGGGGGTTGGTGAACAATCTTGGAGTAGAAACCCTGCCGGGAACGATTCCCGTCAACTACCCGTGGGTGAGTGTCTATGTCCCCGATGCGGAGCATCCCGGACAAAGCAAGTGGGTGCATGTATTTCCTTGGATGAAGGATACCGAGATTGTCGAAGGGCAGGAGCTCTACAGCCTGATGCCTGCCGGGTATCGCACCGGCTACCAGTGGATGCGAAAGTATCTCGACAAAGACAATACAATCCTTTCGCTTTCCAGCGAATCGGACAGTGTCGGCGAGTTGTTCGGGACTTTTTTGGAGAAAAGCCTTCGCGACACCCACCCGGAGTTTTCAATTGACGATGTGGGCGTGAAAGCCCGCAATCGTCGGCATTATTTCACGCGCTGGGACGATTTTCCGCAACCTTGGGAGGTTACGGAAACCAACGGAACGATGACGGTTCAGAGCGATTTGAGTGCGACACCGGATATTTTCGACACGGTCGAGGTGGATGTTTGGAGCGACCGGAATAGCAACGGTCTGTGGGATTCGGGAGAGCCGCGCATTCAGACGGGACCCATGCGCTCGCTTGATGTCCATAACCGCCGCATGCTGCTGAGTTACCAGCAAACCACTGGCGACAACCACAACATGATTCTAACGATGGCCCCGTATCGTCCGGGGACCACTGGCACGGGAACCTTTGGGTCGTCTGATCCGACATGGCTTAGCAAACAGCAAGCATCGGTAGTGCTGGGATCGACCGATTACAATATCAAACTGAAGGTAACCCATAAACGAACCCGTTCGCTTGGAACCTCGTTCAATCCCGGAGATCGCTGGAGCAACCCTTTTGGCTTTTCATCGTGGGTTTACGGCACTCGCACGGTGGAGAACGTGAGTGATCTCTCCAAGGGAGATCTTGCCGCCGTGTGTCTGAATTTCGGACGTGTATCCCAACGCATGCTCTCGGTGCACTTGGAGGCGTTCTGGGCGGAAGAACAGCGGCTAAAGGAAACGCCTGGAGCCACTGGCGATCCCGAAGTCATGCAGGGTACTGCTGCTTACATCATGGGCATGTCGTACTACGAAAAGGTTTCTCGCTTTCAGGAACAACTCAAAGATTTGCACAAGGTCAACGTCATCTCAACCTTCGCCAATGGTTTGGCGAAGCTGGGAGCCCGGCGCAATGCCGACGGGACCCTCATCAACAGCGGTCAGATTGACCTTGTTTATCCCGTGGTGGACATGTCGTTCAGTTGGCTGGCCTATGCGGGAAACGGAACGGCGCGCCCCGATCTCCAAGGACCCCGGGTTCTGAGCATGGATGACTTCATCGTGGTCGCCGGAGGTGATGTCTCCTCGCAGGAGCACCGAAGCATCAACGATTATTTCGAGCAGTTTGACGCAGTTTCGACAGTCAAGCTGATCCACCTCGCCAAACAGGCGGGGCAGACGATCATTGAATTGAACACGGGCAACTACGCCGCCCAAGGCGAAGTGAATTACACCCACAATGGAACGACCAAAAAACTCAAGGATTGGTGCGGAACCGGGGTCTGGGGAAAGATTGCCGAGGGTTTTGGAGCCAATGCGATCTGGAAAGATTATCAGCGGGTTTTGATCACTCCCGGTCCAGTGAGCGGGGCGGGCGGCACGTATCGTGGTGTTGGAGCCTTCATCATGCAACCGGAGGGATTCTCGGCGCTCATCACCCCGAACATCAATGGTGGATATGGCCGACCGGTTGCCTACAACTCCTTCCAGAGCTCCAATTTCTCCAATATTTCTCTGACGCTCGGTCAAAACTTCACGCCGCGAATCTCGGTTTCTCCGCCGAGTTTTTCAGCGCCCATCATCACTCCTTCGATCAGCACGAATTGGAATATCTCCAGCACCTACAACAGCATTGCTTCCGGCTATTCCGTTGTTTCATCCTTCCAAAGCAGTTCTTGGAACAGTGCGGCTTCGGCGTTGAACTACACTCCCACCGGTACGCTCGCGCAAATCAATGCCAGCCTGTATCGCTACACAGCCAACACCGGTTGGGCGGGAGGTTCCAGTTACAAGGGCAATTTTTGGAGCGAAGTCGGGCAGGCGGTGTCCGACCCTGTAAATTCGATCACCGGGGAGTTTTACGTTGATGCGGTGGACATCCGTCTGGAAGGGCCGATGCCACTGGAGATCCGTCGTAACTATTCCTCGCTCAACAAGGCGTCCAATGAATTCGGCTATGGCTGGAAATGGGGCTACTTTCCTTACCTGATGGTCGCTTCCGACGAGGATGTCATTCATGCGGCGGAAATGGATGGCTCTGTCATTGTTTACAAGAAGCAGTCTGCGGATGTGTGGAAACCCACCATTGAGAAGAACCCGGATTGGGTAAACGTCAACGGCCAGTCGATGGGATCGACCGGCAACCTGTTCAACGCCACAATCACCCGCTCCACCTCGGGAGGACAGACCTACTTCACGCTGCAAGGCCCCGACGGTTCTGAACGGGTCTTCCACGTCCGTTCCTTCCCCACCGCCGGAACCAACGGTATCACGCGGCAGCGGCCATATCTGGAAACATGGTCCGACAGCCGGGGAAATTCCTACAACTTTGCTTTTGAGACGGATTCCACGCGCCCCGGTTACGGGCAGGTGACCCGAGTTCAGTCCACTAATGGCAACTTCCTTGGTTTCTATTATGATACCTTCGGTCACATCAAGGAAGCCTACACG
Organism: uncultured Chthoniobacter sp.; assembly: GCA_964585615.1. GTDB lineage: Bacteria > Verrucomicrobiota > Verrucomicrobiia > Chthoniobacterales > Terrimicrobiaceae > QYQL01. Next base: position 47,194 of record CAZPEN010000017.1, read on the forward strand.
GGGGATGGTCGCCGACTTTACTACCGTTACGACAAATACGGAGATTTGATCGAAGTCACCCGGCCCGATGCTTCCGTGATCACCTACGACTATGGCCGGACTACAGAAACCGTGGGAACGGCCCAGGAAGCGGTTTCGACCCACCTCATCACTCGCGAAACAAAACCGGGCGGTCGCATTCTTGAGAACGATTACGATACCGACAGGCGGGTTAAAGAGCAGCGTGCCACTGTCGGGGATAATCTCGTTCCGGTTCGCAATGCCACATTTATTTACAGCGGTCAAACGACGGAGACGGATGGCTCCAAAACGGGTTACACGTTGGTGCGTGATGCGTACAATCGCGAAGGCCGGTATGATTATGTTCGCAGCCAGTTGACGCGCGTTCTCGATCCTTTGGGCCAGCAGACCGCTCAAGTGTGGTATGATCCCACGGATACTTCCCCTGGCGCTTATCCCCGTGCTCTCAAGCGCCGCACAGACAAACGCGGGCTCATATCGGACTTTTCCTACGACACGGCGGGAAACCTCAAGGCTGCCACCTATACCGGTGATCTGACCGGAGACGGCATTTCGGACACGGCAACCACAAGCTTTCACTACAATGCGCTCAATCTCGTGGATGAAATGATCGATCCGGTGCTCAACCGGACGGTGACACGTTATGAAAATCCCGCCTATCCTTACCTCCCGACCACCATTGAACGGCATGCTCCAGGTGGTTTGATATCGACCACGCGGCGTGTTTATCGCAACGAAACTTCGACCGCCGCCTCGGCCTACGGGTTGCTTGAATCGGAGACCACGGCGTTCGGCTCGCCGGATGCTGCCACGGAATCCTTCCTCTATAGCCCGGCAGGCTTTCCTCTGACACGCACCCGCGAGACAGGCACTTCGGACCCTGCCATAGTCACGAATTACCGCTACAATTTGCGCGGGGAACTCATTGAGGAACGAGACGCTATCGGACGTGCCGTGGGCTATGCCTATGATGCAATGGGCCGCCGCATTTGGACCGAAAGTCACAATGAGTCGGGTGCTCTGGTTGGATGGCAATACGACTACTTCGACGGCAATGGCGAAATGACGTGGAGCGATGGCATGCGCTACAACCCCGAGGATTACACGTGGCGCAAATTCGATGGTGCGGGCCGGATCCGGGAGGAAATTCGATGGCGCAGCCGTGCCAACGGAAGTGGGGATGGCGTTCTCGCCCCGGTGGGGGACGATCTTTATTCTACAACGTTCCATCGCTACAACCTGTTCGGCAGCTTGCTCGAGTCTCGACTGCCGGATCGCAGCCTTGTTGAGATGGATCACGATGCGATCGGGCGAATGAAGCTGCGGACTGTCAAAGAGAACGGAGTGATGCTTTCCTCGGAATCCTGGACATATGAGCCCGGCGATCAGATAGAGACTTACAACAGTCCATTGGGTGGCATCACGACGTTCACCTATACGGCAGCCGGTCAGCCTAAAACGCGGTCGAACCCCGATGGATCGTTCCTCGAATGGCGCTACCAGCTTGATGGACGCCCGGTACGTGAGCCGATCTCGCACAGCACATATTGGGACATTGCTTACGACGATCTGGCGCGCACAGTCACGCGCACCCTCAGGAGCAACGGCGGTGGCACCCTTGGCGGCGAGGCGAAGGCATTTGACCGGCGCGGCAACTGCATTTCCCGCACAGATCTGGATGGGAACACCTTCGAAACAACCTTTGACCACTTGAACCGGCCGAAAACCTCCAACGGTCCGGCCAGCACGGCTTCATCTGCCCAGCAATCCACAACCTGGACATATGATTCTTGTGGAAAGACAACAACCATCGCCAATGGTCTTGGAGAAAAAACCATCACCGAGACGGACATTCTCGGACGGACGGTTTCTGTGGTCATTCGTGATGCGGCCGACTCCCTTGTGCGCCAAACCCGATATGAGTATTCGCCCGATCACAACAAGGTCACGAAGACTGAGGGCACAGGTTCGGATGCCGTTGCGACGCGTACATGGAGTGATACTTTCGGCAAGCCGGTCATCGTTCGCCACGCGGACGAGAGCAAGCGCATCATGACGTATGATGTCGCTGGCAGGCTTACGGAGTCGAAGGACGAGTTGGGACACACGACGGGGTTTCTCAATAATGCCCTGGGACAGGTGACCCAACAAACGCTTCCCGATGGGGCAGTGGTCAAATTTGATTTCGATCCAATCGGAAACATGAAGAGCCGGCTGATGCCCGGTGGCATGGAATGGAAGGCTACTTATGATGCCGCCGGGCGCATTACCGGAGAGAGTCTTGTGAATGGGGCACAGAGCACGAGGGCCTTCGGCTACAGCTATTATCCGAGCGGAGCTCAGACCGGCCTTCTGCAAACGCTCACCGATCCGCGCGGCCTCACGCGAACCACGTTATACGATGCGTTCCGTCGTCCGGAAACGGTGACGGCGAGTGGTCCGGGTGTGGCGCACAATGTCGGCGTCACCTATGGCTATGACAACCGGGGTAATCCCACCGCAATCACCCGCACCGGCGGCGACCAGCCGTCTTCAGTGGTGGCCCGTGTGATCGATGGTTACGGGCAGCTTACATCGGAAACAGTCACCTTGGGGGGGCAGGCTCACAGCACGATTGCCCAGACATGGAATGCCGCCGGGAGAAGGACGGAAATGAATGGCGGAACGATGAGCTCCACCTTTGGACACAACGCGGCGGGCCAAACGACCGCGGTTTTCTCCGGGGCACATTCTTCGAATTTCGGCTACACAACCGCCGGGCTTCTGGACAGCCGCACGAATACGATGCGAAGCCAGAGCGTGACTGCGCGGGATGCGCGGAAGCGGATGACGGGCTGGGCCACAACGGCCAATGGTTCGGTCATCCTCTCGGAATCGCTCATATGGCGGGATGACTCGACTCTCTCGGATTATACGGCGGCGCGTTTGGGAACCCATGCGTGGAACGAATCGCGCGCTTACGGATACAACTCACGCGGGAAGCTGCTGAGCGAAACGTATGCGCCGTGGTCGGGAGCAAGTGCCACGCTGAATTATGAATTCGATTCCGGCACCTCCGGGGTGGGCGTGCGCACTCAGGCAAAAGTCGGCATCGGCGGGAACACGAATTGGTTCCTCAATGCGGCTACGGTGAACCCGTTGGCACGGGTGACATCCGAGACGGACAACACCGTGCTGCGTCAAACGACTGCGCAGGGGGCCTCGATGGGGGCGGCAGGCGTGCGGCTGGACGTTGACGGGGTGCCCTACGGGGAGGCTACGCATCCGGGCTGGGCGGATGCCACCGGGGCATGGTCACGGGCGCTGGACCTGCCACCCGGCCAGCATCAACTTTCGGCCTATGCGGTCCACCCGAGCGGCTGGGTGACTGATCCGGCACAAAGCACGTTCACGCTCACCGGCCAGCCTCAGACTCTGGATACAGGCTATGATGCCGCCGGAAATGTCACGACACGCACCTGGAGCGGAGGGAAAGTCCAGACGCTCACATGGGATGCCGATAACCGGCTGGTCAAGGTGGTGCAAAGCGGCGGGAGCGAAACGGCCTTTACTTGGACCGCAGCCTATGACGGTCTTGGCCGCAGGCTGCTGACGACGAACACGCCTTCGGGAGGCAGCGCGTTTTCGATTCGCAGCACCTATGACCCGCAGGTGACCCATCTCGAAGTGGGGGTTCGCACGGAAGGCACTGCGGGGACGGTGGATTTCTGGAAGGTTTACGGTCCCGATTTGAACGGCGCGTATGGCGGGCTTCAAGGTGCGGGGGGATTGGATGCGGTGATTTCCAACGGTGTGGTGACGGTGATGACTGCCGATGCGTTCGGAAATGCCGTGGCCTCGGTGACCCCCGCTGGAGTTGTCTGGAGCTCGGCCAAGCTCGGCGGCTATGGTCCGCTGCCGACTTCCAAAATGGAGACTTTGGAGTCCGGCGCGTCCCTCATTGCGGCAACCGCCTGGCGCGGAGCGCGAATTGATCCCGCAGGGTTCATTCAGCTCGGGGTCCGGCCCTATGACCCGGAGGGCGGACGGTTCCTGGCAGCCGATCCGCTGGGGCATGGCGCTTCGATGTCGCTCTACTGCTTTTCCGATGGAGACCCGGTTAATTTCTACGACCCGGACGGCAACCTGACGGTCGGGGCGTGGAACCTCACCACCAAGGTGCTGGGCAATCCCTATGTCAGCGGATCACTTCGCACTGTGGGCGGTGTGGCAGAGGCGGGAGCCGGGGTGGCGTTCGGCACGGCGTCCTCCTGGACTGGAGTTGGGGCCGTGGCCGGTGGTGCCGTCGCGATGCATGGCATTGACCAAGCTGTCGCGGGCATCCGAACCATCTCAAGCGGACAACATCAATCCTCCTTCACCTCGATGGGAATTCAGCGGACGGGGATTTCGCAACCTTATGCCGACCTGATTGATTCGGGAATTTCGATTGCCGGGACCGGGGCATTGGGGCTGGCAAGCCGGAGCTCCTCTGTCGCACCAGTGGCTTCCGCTCCGAGATCTCTTCCTGCGGCGTTGCCTGCCGCAAAGAGTGTAACGGCTCCTTTCAAATCGGGTGAAATCATCACTCGCGAGTTCGCGAGCTCCGGTGGGCCGGTCGAGATGGCAGCGGAAGCTGTCATAAATGGACGAATGCTCCACCTCAAAGACATTGCTGTCTTTCCAAAGGGCGCAGAGCAGCTCAATATCGGAATGAAGGAAGTGCTTCGCCTGAGAGGGCAGCTTGCCGATGAGGTAGCCGGAATGGGTTTCGATACCCTCCGGATTACTGGCACTCGGCTCACTGGCGCGAATCCTGGGAAGGCAGTGGATATGACGATAGACCTCACAAAGCGAGCTGCTGGCCAATGAACACCGAACTCGAAGCATTTATCGCCCAATTGAAACAAGATGGCTGCTCGAAGGTTGCATCCATTGTGAAGGTTGCCTCCGCTTACAAACTTGGAATGGATGCCGCCAAGAAGGCTGTTCACGAAAGTGCTGCTTGGGCACCTGAGAAATCGGCGCACGAGGAGTTCCAGCGAAAGCTTGGCGATGCCCTCGGCGAAAGTGAAGAAGAACATCCAGAAAGCGATTCGCCGTTGCAGTGAACTTCAACTACGATGGCGCAGGATCGACGGGCCACGTGGGCAGGCGCGCGCGCGAAGAAGAGCCTGGGCCGTGGCAAGCCACGAGCCCGCGCCACCGCGCGCGCGGAGCTTTGCGTAACTCGATGCCCTGGGAGCGAGAGGGCGCGCGGTGGCGCACGGAAATCAGGAACGAAGACGGCTTGGCAGCCGTCTCAGTCGCCGGAGTGAAACCCGATACGTTTGCGCGGAGGCTCGGGAGGAGGGAGAAGCAGCGGGCGAATCTTCTGGATGACATCGCGCAGGGCGGAGTCATGGGAAACGAGAGTCTTTTCGATGACGGCCAGGCGTTTTTCCAGCGTGGTGTTGGCGGCGAGTTCCTCGCGCAGGCGGATGAAGGCACGGATGACGTAAACGCTCATGGCAACCGCCCGCGGGCTGTTGAGAATGTTGGCGGCCATGAGCGCACCATGTTCGGTGAACGCCCAGGGCAGGGAGCGGCGACCGCCGCGCCCGGTTTTTGACATCGCAAATTGCGATGTCAAAGCGTCGGCTTCCTCCTTAGAGAGTTGGAAGCGGAAGTCTTCCGGGAACCGGTCCTGGTTGCGTTTGACAGCCTCATTGAACCGGAAAGTTGGCACGGCATAGAGGGCGGCGAGATCGGAATCGAGAATGACGCGCTGGTTGCGGATGGTGCGGATCAGGCCATCCACGTCGGGAGTGACATCAAGGGATTTAGGCATGGGATCAGTGGCTGTTGGCGGAGGCGTGGGCGGAGACAAAGGGTTCGAGCACGGCCAAAACTTTTTCCTGTTGGCTGCGGGGCAGCTTGGACGCGGCCTCGAAAAGTTGGCGCATCCGTCCGCCAGGGGACACGACGCGCTTGGACCGGGCTTCGCCCAGCAACTCCTCGACAGTGACGCCCAGAGCTTTGGCAATGGGCATGAGCAGATCGGCGCGTGGCAGCTTTCCAGAGCGTTCCCAATAACCGACATTGGAATGGTTCTCGCCGATTTGGCGGGCGAGTTCGCGCAAGGTGAGTCCGGCGCGTTCGCGCAGTTCACGGAGACGGGATGCAGCTTTAGCCATGGCCAGATCCTAAAGGACGGAAGAAAAAACGGCTTGCATGTGGGCAGTGTATTGCCCGCTATCGGGCAATGCAATCCTTCTTGACGCCTCTTGAAGAAATCACCCCCGAGCGGCTGGCCCACCTGAGCGGGACCGGTGGCCGGAATTCGAGCGGGAGCTGAGGGTCCGGCGCAACCGCAAAGCGCGCTATATCCTGTCGGTCTGGACTGGGGAGCGGCCCCGGTGGGCGTGGTTGATCTGGCAATGCCGGAAGTGGGAGGAAATCGAGAAGGTGCTCAACCGGCACAATGTCGATTACCGTTGGAAGGACCGGCGCTCGGTTTTGGAGTTGGACGGCGCGGAAATCTTCCGCTGTGGGGAGGGGTGCTGAAATGGCCCGGATCCCGGACAACGAGTTGGAGCGGGTAAAGGCGGCGGTGTCGCTGGAACGGCTGTGCCAGGGCTACGGCATCGAGTTGAAACCCCAGGGCAAGGACCTCGTGGGCCGCTGCCCGTTCCACGCCGACAAAACCCCGTCGTTCATCGTCACGCCCGCGAAAAACCTGTGGCACTGCCTGGGTGCGTGCGGCACCGGCGGGGACAACATCCAGTTGGTGATGAGGCAGGAGAAAATCAGCTTCCGGCACGCGGTGGAAAAACTCCAGCAAATGGCCGGGCTTACGCCCGCGCCCGCCGTGTTGAAAACCCGGCGGGGCACCGAGCACCCGGTGCTGGCCGAGAGCAGCATGGCCGACCACGCTTTGCTCCGTCATGTGGCCGACTTTTACCACACCACCTTTTTGAACCAGCCGCAGGCGATGGCCTACCTGCAAAAGCGGTGCTGCTTCCATCCCGAGGCGGTGAAGGCGTTCCAGATCGGCTTCGCCAATCGGACGCTCGGCTACCGCGTCCCCGCCACCACGGCCGAGGGCAAGAAGTTGAAGGCCCAACTCCAACGCCTGGGCATCCTGCGCGAGAGCGGCCACGAACATCTCAACGGCTCGGTGGTCGTTCCCATCTTCGAGTCCGGGCCGGACGGGCAGCTTACTGGGAACGTGGCGCAGATGTATGGGCGGAAACTCACGCCGAACTTGCGGCCCGGAACGCCTGATCACCTCTACCTCCCCGGCGAACATCGCGCCGTGTGGAACGCGGCGGCGTTGACCAACCAGAGCGAATGGCTCGTGTGTGAATCCCTCATTGACGCCCTCACCATGTGGGGCGCGGGGCTGCGCAACGTGACGTGCGCCTACGGGGTCAACGGCTGGACCGAGGCCCACACGCGCCTTGTGGAAACCATCCGGCCCGCCCGCGTCATCCTGTGCTTGGACAACGACGAAGCCGGGAACCAGGCATCCATGAGGCTCGCCGAGGTGTTGAAGGAAAAAGGCGTGACCGTGCTGCGGGCCAAGCTGCCGCCCGGAGCGGACATCAACGACGTGGCGCGAACCCACGCGAAAAACCCATCATCCGCTTTAGCCGCCTGCATCGAAAAAGCCGAAGTGCTGGCGCGGCCCGCCGGTGAGCCGCGCAAGCATGTGGCCATGGTCGTGGACGAAATGACCGGCGAGCCGCTGCCGTTCGTGACCAAGGAGAGCCTGGAAACTGGCGTGGGCTGGGCTCCGGAGCCGTTCGTTCCGGCCCCGTATGAGGAAGTCGCGGCCCAGCGCGAGGAAGAAGTGGCAGCGGCTAAGAGAAAAGCTCCCGTCTCCGAACCCGCACCAATCCAAGCTCCCGAGCCGGCTGCAAAGGAAAGCGGCTGTGTCACCAGCGGAGACGAGCACACGTTCACCTTCGGAGAGAAAGAAACAGGCGGTCGCCTGTGGCGGGTGCGCGGCCTCGCCAAAAACCTCAGCTTCGAGTCGATGAAGGTGCAGCTTCGCGCCATGCGCGGCAACTCCGGCTCGGAGCGGTTCCACCTCGATACATTGGACATGTGCAATGCGAAGCACCGGCACGGGTTCGTCACCCAGGCGGCGGAGGAAACCGGCCTCGCCGCCGACATCCTCAAGCGGGACATCGGCGCGATCCTGCTCCGGCTGGAGGAATTACAGGAAGCCCTCATCCGAAAGACCGTTGAGCCGCAGACCAAGGAAATAAGCCTCGCGGAGGGCGAACGGGAAACCGCGCTCGCGCTGCTGTGCGACCCGCAGTTGCTCGACCGCATCCTGGCCGATTACGAACGGTGCGGCATCGTGGGTGAGGCCACGAACAAGCTGGTGGGCTACCTCGCCGCCGTGAGTCGGAAACTCGACGAGCCGCTGGCCGTCATCATCCAGAGCACGAGCGCAGCGGGAAAGTCCTCGCTCATGGAAGCCATCCTCGCGTTCGTGCCCGAGGAAGAACGGCTCCAATACAGCGCCATGACCGGCCAGAGCCTTTATTACCTGGGCGACGCCGATCTCAAACACAAGGTGCTCGCCGTCGTGGAGGAGGAGGGCGCGGAGCGCGCCTCCTACGCCTTGAAGCTCCTGCAATCCGAGCATGAACTGACCATCGCCAGCACGGGCAAAGACCCTGTGACGGGCCGCATGGTCACGCAGGAATACCGCGTGGAAGGCCCTGTCATGATCATGCTGACGACGACGGCCATCGACATCGACGAGGAGTTGATGAACCGTTGCCTGGTCATCACCGTGGACGAGTCCCGCGAGCAAACCCGCGCCATCCACGCCCTGCAGCGGGAAAAGCGGACGCTGGAAGGAGTGCGGCGCAAACTCGAAAAAGCGGCCATCCTGGCCACCCATCGCAACGCGCAGCGGTTGCTGCGGCCGTTGCGCGTGGTGAACCCCTTCGCCCAGCAACTCACGTTCCTGGACGACCGCACCCGCACCCGGCGCGACCACGAAAAATACCTGACCCTCATCGAAGCCATCGCGTTCCTGCACCAATACCAGCGGCCCGTTCAGCGCGACGGGCGCGGGCCGCACTGGCAGACGGAATACGTCGAGGTGATCTCGGAAGACATCGCCACCGCCAACCGCATTGCCGGGGAAGTCCTGGGCCGTTCGCTCGACGAGCTGCCGCCGCAGACGCGGCGGTTGCTCGCGCTCATCGCGGAGCGCGTGGCCACCGAATGCAAGCGGCTCAAGATCGAGCGGGGCAGCTTCCGCTTTAGCCGCCGGGACGTGCGCGGGTGGATCGGCTGGAGCGACACAGCGTTGAAAATCCATCTCCACCGCCTGGAGGAAATGGAATACCTCCTCGTCCACCGCGCCGCCCGCGGCCAGAGCTACGTCTATGAAATGCTCTACGCGGGCGAGAGGCAGGACGGCAACCGGTTCGTCATGGGCCTGCTTGATGCCTCCCAACTCACCACCGCCTACGATGGCGACCGGTCAGGGCAAAACGGCCACCCGTCAGCCCCCGGTCAAGGTGTAGTCAGGGGGGAGCCCGGCCCCGATCAGCCCTGCCTAAACGGCCTCCAAGTCTGTATTGATGGGGGTGTGCAGCCGACACCCACCGTCAACGGTGAAAAAACGTATATCCTCCATGCCAGCTAAAGGTCATCGTAACCCCAAGCGCATCCTCGGCGATCCCTCCGACCCGAGGGGGTTCGGGGTGCTCGTCCCGGCGTTCCTGGACTGGATGCGGGTGAAGGGCTACAGCGAGCGCACCGTGGGCAACCGGGAAACCTACCTGCGTTACATTGTCGAATGGTGCGCCGAGCGCGGCATTACCCAGCCCGCCGAAGTCACCAAGGCCGTCCTGGAGCGATACCAGCGTTGGCTCTACCATTACCGCAACGAGAAGACCGGCCAGCCCATGAGCTTCCGCTCCCAGCATGTGAGGCTCATCCCCATCCGGGCGTTCTTCCGGTGGTGTGCCCGGAACAACCACACCCTTTACAATCCCGCTTCGGAACTCGAACTGCCCCGAATGGAAAAGCGGCTGCTCAAGCACATTTTATCAGCCTCGGAGGCCGACACCGTGTTGAACGGCGTGAACATCACAACGGCCTTCGGGCTGCGCGACCGCGCCATCCTGGAGGTCTTTTACAGCACCGGCATGCGGCGCATGGAACTGGTCAACCTCAAGCTCCAGGACCTCGACATCGAACGCGGCACGGTGATGGTGCGCCAGGGCAAGGGGAAGAAGGATCGGATGATCCCCATCGGAGATCGGGCGCTGGCCTGGATCGACCGCTACGTCATCGAGGCACGGCCCGGCCTGGCCGTGGAACCCGACGACGGCACGCTGTTCCTGTCCAATCTGGGCGAGCCGTTCAGTCCGGGACGGCTCACTCAAATGGTGCGCGAATACATCGATGCCGCCGGGATCGGCAAGCGCGGCTCCTGCCACCTGTTCCGTCACACGATGGCCACCTTGATGCTGGAGGGTGGGGCAGACATCCGGTTCATCCAGCAGATGCTCGGCCATGCCGAGCTCTCGACGACGCAGATCTACACCCAGGTCAGCATCCGAAAACTCAAAGAGATCCACACCGCCACCCATCCGGCCCGGCTGGAACGGGGCGAGCGTTCAGCCCTCGATGAGCCTTCCGGCGCGTAATCCGCGCTCGCGTTCTTCTCTTTTAGCTGCTGAAATGACGGCGGCTAAAAGAATAATCCTGTGCCTCTGGCTCGTCCTACTCGGCGTGGTCCATGCCCCCGCCGCCGTCCTCGACGCATCGGAAAACCGCGTCTGGGAAAAAATCGGCGCACCCTCACAAACGCGCCTGGCTGAATCGTCGCAAGTCGCTGGAGCGCACCAGGAAAATGCCCCTCCGGGCTGGGGAACTGTGTCGGGGTGCTGCCTTGCCGCAAAGGGAAGTGCATGGACAAACCTTCCTGGCGGCGTTCAGGTACGACAGGTAGGAAACTACTGGATTAAGCAGGTCAATCCGGAGGCCAGCAGTATTGCTCAATGGTGGGGAAGAGGATCGTTGAATGCTCAGGCGTCAGGTCTGTCCAAGTTGGGAGATATGGCTCCAAACTTTCTCTACCAGAACGGCAAGCTAATCACCCGAGATGCAGGAGCGTATACGCCCGGTAATTTCTGGTCGACGTGGGCAAAGGGAAGTTCCCGTTTGGGCACCCCATTCAACGACATTCGCCCGAGAAACATTGGAGCAAATGGAATCATCTTCGATCCTGCGAAGCATCCGATTCAACAGGGGCTAGAGGCGGGCGCGGCAGGATTGGGTGTTGGAGTTGGCGGATGGTATCTGTATGACTCGATGAATCAATGACGATGAATCCTCTCCTTTTCTTGGCTGCTGCGTTGGCGTGGTATGTTGTTTGTGAGTTCATTCTTTCCAGGCTTCGAACGAGGAAAAATCAGCCCACGACCGCGTCATTTTGGATGGGGATATCTCAAAGTGTCGGAACTTTTGGTCTAGTGGTAATTGCGGCAATTGTATTTTTTTTGGGACGCAAATGATTACTTGCCGCAAAGGAAACAACCACGCTCTGGCGTGCGGTGGGATCTGGAGAGTTGGCCGACTACATAGACGAGGCTGGGCGAGTGCAGACGCCGAAGGAGAAGCGGGAGGAAATCGTGACGGCCTACGGAGGGAGCGGGATGACGGGGCAGCAGTTCGCCGCCAAGAGGGATTCGGCTGGAAGTGTTCAATTCGAGGCAGACCGCGCTGGCCGGCAAGGTGATCCGAAAAAAATTGCGCCGCCTCCCGACTCTGCCGAAAAGACGTTCCGATTGAAAAAAGATGCAAATGGCGAACTCCGTTGTATGATGCCGCGAGTTGAGTGCCGGGCAGTTAGCTCAGCGGTAGAGCGGTAGTTTTACACACTATTGGTCGGGGGTTCGATCCCCTCACTGCCCATGTTTTCCAAATCATGAAATTTCAATCCGGACAGGTGGGAGCGAATCCGTTGTATTTCAACGTGACGTCCTTTGTGGACATCCTCATGGTGCTGGTGATTTTCATGTTGGTTGCCTGGTCCACGGCGCGGATTGAATCCGATGTGGGGATCCAGCTTCCCACTTCGAGTTCCTCCGCCCCGAGAAATCCGGCTCCCGCGCCGGTGATTGTGAATGTGCGCGTGGACGGATCGATGACCGTGAACCAGAAGGCGATTTCCGATGAGGCGCTCATCAAGATGCTTGGCCAGCTCGTGAAGTTGCAGCCCGGGCAGGTCGCGGTCGTGCGGGCCGACAGGAATGTCCCCTATGAGCGGGTGCTCAAAGTGCTCGATTATTGCCGGGAGGCGGGGATCAGCCAGGTGGGGTTCAGTGCCCTGGCTCCGGCAAAGAGCGGAAAAAGTTCCGGCAATTAACCCCCCAACGGTTTTTCTTTGCGTCCTCCCTGCTTTGTTGTGTGGGAAATCTCTGGATCCGAAAAGACATCTCCCCGGTTGAAATGGGCGTTTTTCAACATTTGACCCTCTCCAAAGCGGGAAATGGTGGCTCACTTTTTTGACAGACTGCGGGGTTTGGGTTGAGAAAACGACTTTTGCTGCGGTTTTTTTGCCAACATTGATGTAATTGGTGATTTTTTCTCACAGGTGACAGGCAAAAAATCTTTTTGATCCTGAATTGTTGGCACGCCGATTGCTCTCCATGTTTTGCGGGCTCACAAGCCAGCAAACAACCAACAAAAAAACATCCATGTTCAGAACCAAACCTCTATTGGCGTCCCTGGCTGCTGCGCTTCTTGCAGCCGGCTCGTTCATCACCCCAAGTGCGGCGTTCGCGCAAGACGCTGTGACCACTGTTGTCCAAGAAACGACAACTGTTGTGACCACGGAGACAGCTCCGGCGGCCGCGACTCCTGCTGAGCCGACTGTGGAGCAGCGGGTTGCCGACTTGGAAGCCTATGTCAACAATGCCGCGAGGACACCGGATGTGGCATCGAAGATTGCCGGTCCCGGCCCGGGCCACAACGCCTGGCAGATGACCAGCACGGCTCTCGTGCTTTTCATGACGCTGCCCGGTTTGGCGCTCTTCTATGGCGGACTTGTCCGTTCGAAGAACGTCCTTTCGATCCTGGCCATGTGTCTTGGGATTGCCGGACTGGTTTCGATTCTCTGGTGGGCTGTTGGATACAGTTTGTCCTTTGCCGGATCGAATCCGTTTATTGGGGATCTCACCAATGCGATGTTCAAAGGCATGTCGCCGGGAGGTGTGGGTGCGGGGTACTACTGGATCTCCGACTACGTCTGGGCGATGTTCCAGCTGACTTTCGCGATCATCACTCCGGCCCTCATTTTTGGGGCGACAGCCGAGCGCATGAAATTCAGCGCGGTGTTGATTTTCACTGCGGTGTGGATGTTCGTGGTTTATTTTCCGCTGGCCCACATGGTGTGGTCTGTCAGCGGGTTCATGTGCGGTCCGCTCAATCCGAACGCAGGAATCAAGGCGATCGACTTTGCCGGTGGAACGGTGGTTCACATGAGCTCGGGCTGGTCGGCGCTGATTCTCTGCCTGATCCTCGGACCCCGTCTGGGATTTGGAAAAGAGCCGATGCCGCCGCATTCCATGGTTCTCTGCATGGTTGGCACGGGAATGCTCTATGTCGGGTGGTTCGGGTTCAATGCCGGCTCTGCGCTGGGAGCTGATGCGATCGCCTCGAATGCCTTCACGACAACCTTCCTCTGTGCTGCAACTGCGGGATTTGTCTGGGCCATGGTGGAATGGGTAATGAAGGGCAAGCCCAGCGTGCTGGGATTCTGCTCCGGTATCGTTGCGGGCCTGGTGGTCATCACTCCGGCCGCAGGGTTTGTGACTCCGACCAGTGCCATGATCATGGCTGTGGCCGCGGGCATTGTTCCTTTCTTCGCGGTGGTTTATATGAAGAAGATGTTTGGGTATGACGACGCTCTGGACACCTTTGGGGTCCACGGAGTCGGTGGAACCTTGGGAGCCATCCTGACAGGTGTGTTCGCGGATGCTTCCGCAAACCCGGTTGTGGAAGGCCTCAAGGACGGTCTCGTGATGAACCAGGTCAAAGCGGCTCTTCTGACGATTGTCCTGTCCGTTGTCGCGACCACAATCATCGGCTTCCTGATCAAGTTCACCATTGGACTTCGCCCGAGTGCCGAGGCAGAGAGCCAGGGATTGGACACCACCGACCACGGCGAAGAAGGCTACCTGCTGGAGTAGGAGAAGCCCTGTATCAATAATCAAAGAAAGACAAGACCATGAAAAAAGTCGAAGCAATCATCAAGCCGTTCAAGCTGGAAGAAGTCAAAGACGCACTGGCCGACCTCGGGATCGAGGGAATGACGGTCAGCGAAGTCAAGGGATTCGGCCGGCAGAAAGGGCATACCGAAATCTACCGCGGCAGTGAATACACGGTGGACTTCCTGCCGAAGATCAAGATCGAGGTGGTGCTGGCGGACGCTGTGTTGGAGAGTGCGCTGGCGGCGATCGTGAAGGCGGCCAAGACCGGGAAGATCGGAGACGGAAAAGTCTTCGTCTCTCCGGTGGAGGAGGCCATCCGCATCCGCACCGATGAGACCGGCGAAAAAGCCGTCTGAGTTCGTTCGTTAGTCAAAGAGGGAGAAGAGGGACATGCAAGGCAGCAGGAGAGGGAGAGCTCCTGCTGCCTTTGCATTTTTTTGCTTTCCGGTGTGGCAGTTCGGCGTCTTTGCCCTATGATTCCGTGGGATGAGTCTCCCTCCCTCAAAGCTGATGAGTTCCTCGCGGCCTCCTGAAGCAGCGGGGCTGCCGCAGTTTCTCTTTCAGATCGGGTGGATGACGTTTGCGGTGTTTCTGCTTTCGCAGGCGGGCGGGTGGTTTTCGAAATCCGCCTCGGGAATTGTGAGTCCCGTGTGGCCGTCCGCGGGTTTTGGGCTGGCGGTGGCCTTGCTTTACGGATTGGAGCGGGCGGTTCCGGCAGTGTATCTCGGCACGTTGGCCAGCAACTTTTTGAATGGAGAGCCCTTCCTTTTTCTTTATGCGGGGCCGGTTGCGTATGTGATCGCGCTGGGGATCGGGTGGTTTGTTCTGACGAGGAGTGTGCGAATCGATTTGTCATTTGCGAGTCTGAGGGATTTTGGGAAGTTCGTGCTGTTGGGGTGTCTGCTGGGGCCTTTGGTGGCGGGGGTGTACGGGATTTTCATTCTGCATTGGAGCCAGAATCTTTCCGCCTCGCAGATGGCCTCCGGGTATCTGGGATTTCTCCAGACAAATGCTTTCGGGACCTTGGTTTTCGGTCCGTTTTTCCTCTTTGTCTTGAGGCGCCAGGATTTTCGTCCGCCGACCGTGCTTGGGCGGTATGAATTGCTGGGATACTCCGTTCTTCTCGGGGTGGGGGTCTGGCTTTTGATCAATGTTCCGGCGCTTGGACAGAGTTTGCGTTTCGTCTGTATCGGGGGAATCCTGTTGCTTTCGTTGGTGGTGTCGATCCGGTTCGGATTGCGCACGGCGACGCTTTTTCAGGCGATGTTCATTTTTTTGGTTCCCGCGGTTGTGGCGATGGAGCCTTTGCGGATGATTGAAATGCGGGGATTTTCGGCGGGGTCCGTGGGGCAGCTTTCCGCGCATGGGGTTGCCTTCCTTTCCAGTCTGGGGTGTCTGCTGGTGGCGGCCTTCCGGGATGAACTGACCTCGCTGCAAATGAAGTTTGCGCTGGCGATGTCCTCCGCGGATTTGTGTGTATGGGATTGGAGTTTGGCCGGGTGGGCCTGCCACACGCCCTCCTGGAAGGAAAAATTCGGGTTTGGCGGGAGCAAGCTGATTTCGGATGAAATGGTCAGGGGCTTGGTGCATCCGGAGGATTTGCCGGAATTTGAAGAAAAATTCCGGAAACTGGCCGCTTCGGAGATTCCGCAATGGAACCAGACCTGCCGGATGAGGGATGCCGAGGGGAATTGGATCTGGGTTCAATTGGACGCCAAGCCCATCCGGCGCACTGCCGATGATGCCGTTGCCGCAGTGGCGGGAGTGATGAGGGATACCACGCACGAGAGGGAGGCGGTGCAAAACCGGATTTCTGCGATTGAGACCGAGGCCCAGCTCCGGACGCTCCGCAGCCAGATCAATCCCCATTTTCTTTTCAATGCCCTCAACAGTGTCCGGGCGCTGATCGGGCGCCAGGATACGAAGGCAAAGTCCATGATCACTTCGCTCGGCAGTCTGCTGCGGGAGGTGCTGGCGGGGAGAGACTCCAAACTCCAGCTGGTGGAGAAAGAATTGGAAATCGTGCGGGACTATCTCGAGGTGGAAGCCATCCGGTTCGGAGAGCGATTGCATTACACGATCGAGTGTCCTCCGGATTTGCTTTCCCAGCGACTGCCGGGGATGCTGGTGCTGACGCTGGTGGAGAATGCGGTGAAGCACGGGATCTCCAAGCTGGAAAAAGGGGGGGAAATTGCCATCACGATCGCCCATGTTCCGGCTTCCGGGTCGCTTGTGGTTTTTGTTGTCAACGACGGGGCCCTGCTTGAGAAGGAAAGTGGAAGTGCCTATGGCGGACAGGGGTTGGAAAACACCCGGGAGAGGATCTTGCTTTCCACGGACGGGCGGGGGAGTTTTGAGATTCACGAGATTCCCGGCCCCCGGGTGGAGGCGATTGTTCTTTTGCCTTACGATGAGAGGTGCCGCCCCGTCGCCGCCATCCGTCCGGACGTTCAGCACTTGGCTGGTTCCCCAGAAAATCCGCAATGAAAAATTCTGTTTTTCATGCGAATAGTGTTGTGCCCCCGGGAGGGGTGTTGCATGATCCGTTGCGTTCCTCTTTATGAAAACTGTTCTTGTCGTTGAAGATGAAGCGGTGGCACTTGAAGACCTTCGCGATTCGCTTTTGGAAATCGATCCCGGTCTGGAAATCGTGGGGGTGCAGACGGCCATGGAAGCGCTGGAGCTGTTGGGATCGCGAAAAAGCGACAATCCGCAGACATTCGACGGCATCTTCCTCGATATCGAACTGCCGGGAATGAGCGGCATCCAAATGTTGGAGCGGCTGCCCCCCCCCCTTCCTCCGGTGGTTCTTGTGACTGCTCATGCGATGATGGCGTTGGACGCCTTTGGGCATGGGGTGATTGCCTGTCTTCTCAAGCCGGTCGACCAGCAGCGACTGCGCCGGGCATATTCGCAGATGAAGGCGATTGCGGATGCTCCCAAGACCGAAGCCCAGCCTTCCTCGTTCGCTCCGGGGTCGGAAAGCCGGGTATTGTTGCGGGATCGGAATGGGATTCACATGGTCCATGTGCTGGACTTCACGCACCTGACGGATGAGCGGGGGTCCACCAGAATCTTTTTTGGAAACCACAGTGTGGTGGTTCCGCACCGTCTGGCGGACATGGAGGCGGGACTGGACCGCGAGTATTTTTTCCGGGTCAACCACTTGACCATTGTGAATCTGGACAAGGTGACCCACTACACGACCTCCCCGACCGGGCTTTTTGTCGCGGGGCTTCCGGATGGGACGGCGGCGGAGTTCAGCCCCGACCGGTCGCGAATTTTCCAGGATCGTTACGAACTCTGACTTGATCTTTCGGAGAGCGGGCGGTCCACTTGACTTTATGAAGTTCCTCGGCGTTTTGCTCATTGTTGTTCTGACCCCCTGCCTGCTCCGGGCCGAAGACCGCTCCGCATTTGGAAACGGGGAAGGGGTTTCCGGAAGTGTTCTGGCACTGGTGGTGCAGCAGGACGGAAAAGTGGTGATCGGAGGGGCATTCACGGCGGTGAACGGTGTGCCCCGCCAGAATCTGGCGCGTTTGAATGCAGACGGGACGCTGGATGCGGGATTTTTGCCGCAGACGATTGACGGGCCGAACGGGCCGGTGGCCGCCCTGTTGTTGTTGCCCGACGGTTCGATTCTGGCCGGGGGGGATTTTTCTTCCGTTGGAAATCTCATCCGGGGGGATCTGGTCAAACTCAAGCCCGATGGCACGGCGGACGCGGACTTTGGAAAAATGGAGGGGGGAGTGGCCACGAACGGATCGGTTTCGGCACTGGCCCTGCAACCCGACGGCAGCATCATTGTGGGAGGATTTTTCACCACATTTTACGGGCAGCCGCGACGGAGCATCGCGCGGCTTGGAGCGGATGGAACGGTGGCCGGGGCGGGCCGGGAGTCGGAAAATTTGAGCGGAAAGATTGCCGCGTTGGGAGTGGGCCCGCAGGGAGCGGCATTTGCCGGGGGAGCCTTTTCCACTCCCACGCAGAATGCGCACGGGATCCTTCGTCTGAGCCATTGAGCCAAGCGGGCCCGGACCGTTGCCGAATTCCCCGTCCATGCCATCGGAAAAGCAAAAGTTCATCCGGATCAAGGGGGCGCGGCAGCACAACCTGAAAAATCTGGATGTCCGGATTCCCCGCCACAAGCTGGTCGTGGTGACCGGGCTGAGTGGTTCCGGGAAGTCGTCCCTTGCCTTTGACACATTGTTTGCGGAAGGACAGAGGAAATATGTCGAGAGCCTGTCCGCCTATGCCCGGCAGTTTTTGGACCAGATGCAGAAGCCGGATGTGGATTACATCGAGGGGCTTTCCCCGGCGATTGCCATCGAGCAGCGATCTTCCGGGGCGAATCCCCGCTCCACCATTGCGACCACCACGGAGATTTATGATTATCTCCGCCTGCTTTATTCCGCGATCGGAGTGCCGCACGATCCCGCCACCGGGCGGAAAGTCACGCGGCAGAGTCCGCAGGAGATCGTGGACGCGATTCTCCACTGGCCTGAAGGCACCAAGTTTCTTCTCCTGGCTCCGCTCGTCAGCGGGCAGGTGGGGGAGTTCCGCGATGTGATTGAAAAAGCGCGGAGGGAGGGGTTTGTCAGGGTCCGCGTGGATGGGGAGGTGATCGAGTTGACGAAGCCGGAGGGAGTCAAACTCAACAAAAGCGAGCGGCACACGATCGAGGCTGTTGTCGACCGGCTGGCCGTCCGGGAGGGGCTGGCGCAGCGGTTGACGGATTCGGTGGAGATGGCGCTTCGCTGGGGCGGTGGCAAAATCTCCACGAGTCGCCAGGAGCCCGGGGGCACGGGGTGGGTGGAAGAAAAGTTTTCCACCGATTTCTGCAATCCGGAAACCGGGTTCACGATGCCGAAACTCACGCCCAAGCACTTTTCTTTCAACAGCCACCTGGGGGCCTGCCCGGTTTGTCATGGAATTGGCACGGAGTTGTATTTCGATCCGGAGCTCATGGTGGATTCCGCGAAGAGCCTGGCGCAGGGGGCGGTGCGACCGTGGAAGTCCGCCAACAAGCGGATGCGCACTTATTATGCCGCTTTGCTGGAGGGGCTGATTGCGTACTGCCCGGTTCCCACAGGGCGGCCGTGGGGGGAGTTGCCGGAGAAGTTCCGGGAGCTTGTGCTTCAGGGGTCGGGGGACCGGGGGATTTCCGTTTCCACGGGGGCGGGCCGGGTGGTCACGAAACCGTTCGAGGGAGTGGCCGCCCAGGTGCAGCGTCTCTACGAGACCAGCCAGAGTGAGTTTTCCAAGAAGCGTCTGCGGGCTTTCCAGAGCCGCCGGGTGTGCGGAACCTGCGGGGGGGCGCGGTTGTTGCCGGAGATTCTTGCGGTGACGGTCTCGGACAGGGGGGGGAAGGAATACGGGATCGAAGACCTGTCCTCGCTTTCCATCGATGAGGCGGCGGATGTGATGTCCCGCCTGGCGGTGACTCCCGCTCAGGAGGAGATTGTGAAAGATGTACTGCGGGAAGTGCGGCAGCGGCTGCGTTTTCTTTGCGAGGTCGGCCTCGGGTATCTTCAGCTCAACCGGGAGAGCGGGACGCTTTCCGGCGGAGAGGCGCAGCGAATCCGCCTGGCCACGCAGATTGGCTCGGGGCTTTCGGGGGTGATGTATGTCCTTGATGAGCCGAGCATCGGGCTTCACCAGCGGGACAACGACCGCCTCATCCGGACGCTTCAGGATCTGCGGGATCTGGGGAACTCGGTGATCGTGGTCGAGCATGACGAGGACACGATCCGGGCGGCCGATCACATTCTGGATCTTGGTCCGGGAGCCGGCCCCCGTGGTGGGCGTCTGGTGGCCGAGGGCTCACTGGAGGATATTTTGCAAAGCGAGGAATCCCTGACCGCCCAGTATCTCAAGGGGACGATGCGGATTCCCGTTCCCAAGGTTCGTACGGCTCCGAGAAAAACCGGGGCCAGGGAGGGAGAGGTGGGGGATGGGTGGTTGAGGGTTTTGGGGGCTGAAGAAAACAATCTCCGCAGGATCAATGCCTCGTTTCCAGCCGGTTGTCTGACCTGTGTCACCGGGGTCTCGGGAAGTGGAAAATCCACGCTGGTGAACGACATTTTGCGCAATGCGCTGGAGCGGGATTTGAACCGTGCGAAGTCGCGGCCCGGGAAACATGCCGCGATCATTGGCATCGAGCAGTTCGACAAGGTTGTCGTCATCGACCAGAGTCCCGTCGGCAGGACCCCGCGCTCGAATCCCGCGACTTACACGGGAGCACTCGGGCCGATCCGGGATCTTTTCAGCGAACTTCCGGCAGCGAGGGTGCGTGGTTACGATGCCAGCCGGTTTTCCTTCAATGCCAAGGGGGGGCGGTGTGAGCACTGCCAGGGGGATGGTTTTATCAGGATCGAGATGCACTTTTTGGCCGACGTCTACGTGGAGTGCGAGATCTGCCGGGGGCGGCGCTACAATCGCGAGACGCTGGAGATCACCTACAAGGGCAAGAACATTGCGGATGTGCTCGACATGACGGTTGACGATGCCGCGCGGTTTTTCCGGAATGTTCCGGCTCTTTGCAACAAGCTGGAAACTTTGCAGGACGTGGGGCTCGGCTACCTGAGACTCGGGCAGTCGGCGACCACTCTTTCCGGCGGGGAGGCCCAGCGGATCAAGCTTGCCGCCGAACTTTCCAAGCGGGCAACGGGCCGGACGGTTTACATTTTGGACGAACCCACGACCGGCCTGCACTTTGCCGACATTCACAAGTTGCTGGAGGTTTTGATGAAGCTGCGCGATGCCCGCAACACGCTGATCGTGATCGAGCACAATCTCGAGGTGGTGAAGTGCGCGGACTGGATCATTGATCTCGGCCCGGAAGGTGGAGCCGGGGGAGGCCGGATTCTTGCGGAAGGAACCCCGGAGCAGGTCGCAGGCTCGACGGGAAGCCACACCGGACGTTACCTTGCCAGATATTTTTCATCATGATTTGTTCGTTTGTCCTCTTATTGCTTGCCGCGGGTGCCGACAATCTGGCGGCGGCGAAGTCCGCGCTGGAGAACGGGCTGCCCTCCGTGGCCATTGAAAATCTGGAGGGAGGCATCTCTGCGAAGATGGGAGACGAGGCCGTGTTGACCCTGGCGCGAGCCTATGTGGACGATGGGAAACCCGGGCGTGCCCTGGAGTTGTTGAAGGCCCATCCTGCCGGGAAGGCCGGGGATTTCTGGCTGGCGCAGGCGTATGCGGCGTTGGGACGTCCGGAGGAAGCTTTGCAGAAATACCGCGAAAGCCGCGGGGGGCCGTCGTTCCCGGAGGAAACCCTTCTCGGGGAGGTGAGGATGTTGAGAAGTTTGGGAAGGAATCAGGAAGTGCTGGACACGATGGCCCGGTTTCCCATGCCGGAGTCTTCCCTGCTTGCAAACGCCTTTGCCTTTGAGAAAGCGAGGGCATTGACCGGGTTGCAGCAGCCCCGGGAAGCCAGGCAGGTGCTTGAAGCGGTCGTGCCGGCGGATTCCCGGGAAAAATCCCTGCGGAATTTTCTGATGGCGGAATCGCTGGCCCGGATGGGAGATGACATGGCAGCCATGGCGCTTTTTCGAGCGGTGCAGCCGCTGGATGCGGAGATGGCTGTGGATGTGGCCAGCGGGATTGCTCTTTCGCTTGTGCGTACCGGGCAGCTATCCGCAGCGGAGAATCTTCTGGAGGAGTTTCTTTCCAAAAACCCCGAACTGCCGGGATTGGACCGGGTGTTTTCGGAGTTGGATTCCGTATATGCATCCCAGCCGACGGCTTCATCGGGCGAACTCAAGCGCTGGGCGGACGATCCGGAATCCTCGCCCAGAAAGAAGCTCGCGGAATTTTATCTCGCGCGCTTCGAGGCACGGCTCGGCCGGGAAGACCGGGTCGAAGCGCTTTTGGAAAAAGCGGTGGCGGAGGCCGGAAAGGATTCGTTTTCGGATGCGGCTTCGCTGGACCTGGCCCGGCTTCGGCTGAAGCAGGGGCGTCCGGGAGAGGCCGCCGCCCTGTTGCCTCCGCGGGGGATTTCGCCCTTGGCGGATTTTCTTCACGGCCTGGCCCTGACGGGATCGGGGGAGATGCTCCCCGCCTCGGAATTTTTTCTTTCGGCGGCTTCGGAGGAATCCCTGGCCGAGCCGGCCCTCTACAATGCGGCTGTCTGTGAACTGATGGCTGGAAAATCGGATTCGCAGGCCTGCAGGCTTTTGGGCGGGAAGTTTCCCGGCAGTCCCAGGCTGGAGAAACTCCGGCTGTTGGACGGCTACGGTCTGGCCCGGCGGGGGGATGCCCGGGCGACGCAGGTTTTTAAGAGTCTTTCCCGTGCCGGGGATCCGCGTGTTGCCGCCGCCGCGGAACTGGCCCTGGCCGAATGGAAATATGAGACCGGTGACCGGGGCGGAGCGTTGGAGGATCTTCGGCGCGTCTCGACTGCATCCGGGGAAGATTCCGGTGCCGACGCCCTCACGGTTTTTTTGGCAGATGACGGGCGGTCCGATGAAACGGGCATCGCCACCGCTGAGAAATATCTGAAGGAACATCCCGGATCTGCTGCCGAGGCGGAGGTGATGATGAAACTCGGCGAGTTGCTTTTCCGGAAGGGGGATTTTGCGGGAGCGCGTGTCCGGTTTGAATCCCTCGCGAAGAAATATCCGGGAACGGCCTTTGAATACCCGGCGCTCTTTTTGGCGGCCCAGTCCGCATCGCGTCTCCAGACGCCGGCCGGTATGAATGACGCCATGCTTTTGTTCGAGGAGGTGGCTTCCCAGGACAATGCCCTGGCGTTGCGGGCGAGATTCGAGCAGGCGGTGCTTCAGAATGTTCTTGGGAAACCGAGCGAAGCGATTGTTATTCTGGACCGGATCGCTGCGTCCAAGGGGTTGGCGGAAATCAAGTCCGCCGCGCTGGTTGAAAAGGGCAAGACCCTTTACGGGCTCGGGGCTTCGGATCCCAAGTCGTATCGTGCTGCCGTGGATGTCTGGAAGCAGGTCGCGGAGGACCCCGCTTCCTCACCGGAATGGCGCAATCAGGCACTGGCCCGCATGGGGGCTGCCTATGAAAAATTGGGGGACACGGATTCCGCCGTCGTGGTCTACTATGAGGTCATCAAGGACGGGAAACCCGCTCCCCAGGCCTTCTTTTGGTTCTACAAGGCGGGGTTTGCCGCCGCGCGTTTGCTGGAGTCCTCCAAACGCTGGGATCAGGCGATCCGGATTTATGAAATGATTGCGGCCGCAGGTGGTCCGAGAAGTGCCGAGGCGGTGTCGCGCATCAACAAGATCCGCTTGGAAAATTTCCTGTGGGATGAAACCCCGGGCGGATAGGAAGAGTCTTTTCAGAAAGAGGCGGCTCTTTTCCTGCGGAAAACCCGGGCGGTGCCGGCCAGAATGACGGCGGCCCCGAGAAGCCAGAAAACCGACGGTTCCGGAACGGCTGTGACCCTCACATTGTCGACATCAAAAACATCCGCGATGGCGACAATTGTTGAAAAGGTCAGTCGGATGTGTACATCCGGAAGATCGTCGAGGATTTCCGGGGCGAAGGTGTGGGTGAACAGGGAATAGGATGTCGAGGGCATGGCCAGCAGGGCGGCTGTGACCCAGCCTGAGCCGGAATTGTATTCGAGTTTGAAAACATCATCGATTTGGAATGCCGGGCTGCTTTTGGCGGCAAAGGAGAAGGTTGGAGTCGAAAGGCCGGTGAAATTCAGGTTGGAGACAGTGACATGACCGGTCTCCAGGATGGTTGCCAGACTCGAGAACCGGAGAGATTCCCCGGCGGAAAAACCGGGCTGGAGGTTGACGGAGGTTCCGGAGCCGTAGCCGATGTAGCTTGGCCCGAACCCTTCCAGTTCCGCGCTCAGCACCCCCGACGAACCGGAGGAACGGTTCGGGGTATTGTTCAAATCCCAGTATCCCAATTCCGTTTCCCCCCGTGCCGTGACGAGAGAGACCGCGACGAGAAAAATCCACCCCCAGTGCCGTTTCATGCCCGCAAGGTAGTCCAATGTTCCTTTTCGTCAATTTCTCCGCTCTCTTCCTCCTCGCCAAGCGACGGGAGCGGGAGTAGGAGTCGGAGGATGAAGCTGAATCTGCCGAGACGACTCCGCCGACTGCGGCGGACCGGAAATATCCGCCGCCTGGTCCGTGAGACCCACCTTCAGATCAGTGATCTCATCTGGCCGCTCTTCGTTCATGCCGGAAGTTCACCCGTGCCGGTGGAATCCATGCCCGGGGTTTCCCGGAATTCCTTGGAATCCCTGCTGGAGTGCTGTGAGGAGGCCGAAAAATGGGGGATTCCCGCGGTGGCGATCTTTCCTTCGATTGACTCCGCCCTCAAAGATGCCATCGGATCCCACGGGCTTGCCAGGGACAACCTTCTTTATCGGGCTGTCCGGGCCGTGAAGGAAAAATTCCCGGATCTTTTGGTCATCACCGATGTGGCCCTTGATCCCTATACCTCCCACGGACACGACGGATTGCTTTCTCCGGATGGTTCGGAGGTGGACAATGATGCCACAGTCGAGGCGCTTTGCCGGTTGGCCGTCTTGGAGGCGGAAGCCGGGGCGGATCTTGTGGCCCCATCGGATATGATGGATGGTCGGGTGGGAGAGATCCGGAAGGCCTTGGACGCTGCTGGATATGCCAATGTCGCAATTCTTGCGTATTCCGCAAAATTCGCATCTGCGCTATACGGTCCTTTTCGTGATGCCGTGGGCAGCAAGCTGGGGAAGGATGCCATCAGCAAAGCAGGATATCAGTTGGACCCGGCAAACCGCCGGGAGGCCTTGCTGGAAGTGAGATTGGATGAGTCGGAATTTGCTGATATTGTGATGGTTAAGCCAGCGTCTTACTATCTCGACATTATTCGCGAAGTTAGCGATAAATCACAAGTTCCTGTTGCCGCTTATCAGGTGAGCGGGGAATATTCGCAGATTCATGCCGCCGCCAAGCTGGGTTGGCTGGACTATGAGCGAACCCGTGACGAGTCCCTGCTGGCGATCAAGCGGGCGGGGGCGGATATGATTCTTACCTATTTTGCGAGAGAGGTCGCTGAAGGAATTTGCCGCGGCCAGGGGTGCCGGTGAATTGTCCATCGCGGGCGGCGATTTCGCCGCGGACCGTGACCACCGAGGGGCGGCCCTGAATTTCCCAGCCTTCGAACGCGCTGTAATCCACGGCGGAGGTCTGTGTGGCTGCTGAGATTTTTCCCCGGTAGTGGGGATCAAAAACCACCAGGTCGGCATCGCTGCCGGGTTGGATGGTGCCTTTTTTGGGGAAGAGGTTGAAGATCCTGGCCGCGTTCGTGCTGGCGACATTCACAAAGGTGTGGAGGTCGATCCGCCCTGCGGCAACGCCGTGGGTGTAGAGAAGGGTGATGCGGTCCTCCAGAGAGGGGATACCGTTGGGGATCTTGGTGAAATCTTCCAGTCCCATGGGTTTTTGAGACTTGAAATCGAACGGGGCATGATCGGTTCCAATGGTGTCCACGAGTCCCTGGCGCAGTCCGTTCCAGAGAACGGCCTGGTTTTCCGCGGCCCGGAGCGGGGGCGACATGACGAATTTGGCGCCTTCAAAATCCGGTTTTTCCGCGAAAGTTTTGTCCAGCAGGAGGTATTGGATGAGGGTTTCGACCCGCACATCCACCCCGCGCAGGCGGGCGCGGAGGGCTTCCTCGAGAGCCTCCCGGCAGCTCAGGTGAACGATATAGACGGGGGCACCGGTCATCTCGGAGAAAGTCATGAGATGGTGGACGCCTTCGGCTTCGACGCGGGGTGGGCGGCTTTCGTGGTGCCACTCCGGCCCGGTTTTTCCCTCTGAGAGAAGCTGTTTTTGGCGTGTGGCAACCAGGGTTTCGTTCTCGCAATGGGCGGTGGTGACGACGCCGAGTTCCCGGGCGAGACGGAGGGTGGAAAACAATTCCTGATCGTCGATTCCAAAAGCCCCTTTGTAGGCGAGGAAGATTTTGAACGATTGGACACCTGCGGCGACAATCTCGCGGAGTTGTTTTTCCGTGCCCTCGTGGAATTTCGTGACGCCCATGTGGAAAGTGTAGTCGCAGCAGGCTTTTCCCCCGGCCTGGGCCTTCCAGGTGGCAAACCCCTCCGCCGGTTCCTCCGAGCGGGCCGGGCAGCACATGTCAAAGAGCGTCGTCGTTCCCCCGACCACCGCGGCCTTGGTTGCCGTGGCGTAGGTGTCCTTGGAAAAGGTTCCCATGAACGGCAGATAAATGTGCGTGTGGGGATCGATGAATCCCGGGAAGACATATTTCCCGGCTGCGTCGACCACTTCGGCTCCGGGCGGGGCCGGGATGTTCCTGTCGATGCGCGTGATGGTTTCCCCTTCGCACCAGATGTCGGCCACATACCTTGTGGAACCCGTGACGATTTCCCCGTTTTTGATCAGGAGTGCCATGTGCCAATCAAAGCACGGAGCGGCTTTTCTCCCTAGGAAAAATTCCCGTCAAAAATCTTTGTCATGAAAAGTCCCTCCCGCTTCCCTCCCGTCCCGGACAACGCAGCGGGTGAGGACGGAATGCGGAGCCACGACGGCGTTTTCCCAGAGCACGCAATCCCTCAGCACGGAGCCTTCACCCACCCTGGCTCCCGCGCCAATGGAGCAGGCTCCTTCGAGCCGCACGCCGGAATCCAACACGGAAGTCCCCTGCACGGAAACAGGCCAGTCTTTTTCCGTGTAGGACAGGGAAAGACCGCCCGGCCTCAGCAATTCGTGCGCGGCGAGGTAGGAGTCCCGGGTGCCGAGATCGAACCAGAGGCCATCGTCAACGACCTCTCCGCCGATTTTGGCCCCGGTTTTGAGGAGTTGGAGGTAAATGGGGATGATGGAGACGATTTCCCCGGCCGGGATCCTGCGGAAGATTTCCGCCGAGAGAATGCTGATGCCGGTGAAGAGGAAGGAGGGAGCGTTCCGGTCTCCCAGCGTGTGGCGGATGTCGGTGATCTGCCCGTCCCGGCATTGGACATGGAGCGGACCGCCGGAGGAGCGGAGAAGGAGCGTGGCCAGATTCCCGGATTGCAAATGGCGTTCGATGGCTGCGGTGAGGGGAAAGTCGGCAAGGACATCGCCGTTGTAGACGACGAAGGGACCGTTTCCGAGGAGGTCTTCGACATTTTTGATGCCTCCGCCCGTGTCGAGCAACACGGGTTCGTGGCGCAGGCGGAGCGGGCATCCGCGGTAGGAGCCATTGCCGGGCAGAAGGTGGTAGGCCTCCGGGCAGTGATGGGTGTTCACCACAAGCGAGGTGATTCCGGACTGGATCAAATGATCGAAGGCAAAAGTGATCAGCGGTTTTCCATACAGGGGCACGAGCGGTTTGGGGCGTTGCTCCGTCAGCGGTCGCAGACGGGTTCCCAGACCGGCTCCCAACACAAAAGCCTTCATGGTATGAAGAGCATCGGGAATCCGAAAAAACAGGCGTCGTTCTGTTCCGCTCCGGTGGATTTCATGTTTTTCTCGCGGTGAATCGCTGCCGGGTGGGAGATCAGCGTTCCGGGGCGGGGGCTTTGCCCTTTTCGCCGTCGCGATACCAGAGAATGCCGTAGCGGCGGAGATTGGAGACGAGAGCCCGCAGGTTGTCCGCTGTCTCGCGGTTGGCGATCAGCATTCCGAGGGCCCCCTGACCCTGCCGGACTTCGCGCACGAGGGAACGGATGTCGGCCAGTGCTTTCTGGAGTTCGTCGGCGGCCTTTTTGGCGGAGTCCATCGTGCCCTTGCCGCTTTGGATCGCGGAATTCGCCTGGGCGACCACCTTGTCCACGTTTGCAGAGGCGGTGGCGAGAGAGGAACTGGTTGTCTGGAGGTTCTTCAGAGTTTCCCGCAGGGAGGCAATGCCTTCCTCGTTGAGCAGTCCGGTGTCGAGTTTTTTGACCACGGAATTGACATTGGCCACGGTGGTCCGGAGTTCGGCGACGAGTGCCCCCGCGTCTTCGGCCATTCCGCCCAGGCCATCGCCGTCGTTGACTCCCTTGATCGTGGTTCCCGCTGCGATTGGCGGGGATGTTCTGGCATTTTCCTTGAGGTTGATCACCACGTACTTGTCCCCGAGGAGCCCGGAGCTCCCCACGGCAAACTCGCTTGCGCTCGGGATTTTCACGTCGTCGAAAATGCGCAGGTCCACGTAAACCCCGTTCATGTCCGGCAGAATGACGGGACTTGTCATCACGCGCCCGACTTTCGCGCCGGCCAGCAAAACTTCCGCGCCCCGAAGGAGGCCGCTGGCGTTTGGAAACTCCACGCGCAGGTTGTAGTAACTCTTCACGCCTTCGCCGAGGCGCCCGAAATACACGACCATCAGGCCGATCGTGATCAGGCCGATGAGGATGAATACTCCGACTTTTGTCTGTGTGGCGCGGTCTTCGCTGGTCATGTCTTGGAATCTTTCAATAGACGGTTTCTCCCGAGCGTCCATCCACAAAATCCCGGATCACCGGATCCCGGGTGTTCCGGAGATCGGCGGTGGTGCCCAGAAAGTGGATGCGCCCTTCGTGGAGGAGGGCGACCCGGTCGGCGATGTGGTTGCAGCTGATCATGTCGTGGGTGACCACCACGGAGGTCACGTTGAGCTGGCTCTGGAGGCGGCGGATGAGGCGGTTGATGCTGTCGGAAACGATCGGATCAAGCCCGGCGGTCGGCTCGTCGTAGAGAATGACATCCGGAGGGGAAATGATCGCGCGGGCCAGGGCCACGCGCTTGCGCATTCCTCCGCTCAGGTTCACCGGCATCTTGTGCTCGTGGCCGGTCATGTTCACCATGGCCAGCGAACGGGCGACTTTTTCACGGATGTTCTCCGGATTTTTTTCCCCGCGCTCCCTCAAGGGAAAAGCAACGTTGTCGAAGACATTCATCGAGTCGAAAAGCGCACCGTCCTGAAAGAGCATCCCGATCTTGCGTCTCACGGGTTCGAGTTCCCGCTCCCTGAGGGCGGTGATTTCCTGTCCCTCGAAGAAGATGCTGCCTGAAATCGGGCGCATGAGACCGATGAGGTGACGGAGGAACACGCTTTTGCCGCCGCCGCTTTTTCCCAGCAGAACAAGGGTTTCCCCGGGGTGAACGTCGAGCGTGAGTCCCCGGAGGATTTCCTGCGGGCCGATCTTCTGGACGAGATCCCGAACCTGGATGAGGGGTGCTTTCATCGTTGGCCGGCCGGGAAGAGAATGTTGAGCGCCATGGTCAGGAAAAAGTTCGCAATGAGGATGGCGAGGGAAGAGGTGACCACCGTGGCGGTCGTGGCCCGCCCGACCCCCACCGCGCCGTCTTTCGCCTGGAGACCCTCCCGGCAACTGATGAAAACAATGAGCCCGCCGAAAACGAAGCCTTTGATCAGGGACATCATGATGTCGCTGCCTTCGGTGAATTTCTGGATGTTCGCGAGGAAGAAGACGCCGTTGATGTTCAGCACCTGCACGCCGACGTAATAGCTGGCCAGCACTCCCAACCCCACGCATTCCACCACCAGAAGCGGCATGGAAATGAACATGGCCAGCGCGCGGGGAACGACCAGATAATCCACCGGACTCACCGCCAGCGCCCGAAGGGCATCGATCTGTTGGGTGACCTTCATGGTGCCGATCTCCGCGCTCATTGCGGCTCCGACCCGGCCGGCCACCATCAGGCCCGTCAGGGCCGGTCCCAGTTCCCGGAACATGGCCAGAGTGACCACGGGCCCGACGGCCGTTTCCATGTTCAGGCTGGCGAATTGAAAATATGCCTGCGCTGTGAAGACCGCTCCAGTGAATGCCCCGGTGACGACCACCACGAGTTGCGAACCGAATCCGATCTCGGCGATTTGTTGAAGGGTCAGGCGGATCCGGACACGGCCCCGCGTGATCGAGCAGACGGTCTCCCACGCCAGAAGGGCCAGCTCGCCCAGAAAGGTGAGGAGAGGGAAAAACAAACCGTTGAAGATCGACAGCACTCTTATGGGAAGTGACAGCCGGAACGGCTGGTGGCGGCCAAAACTCAAACGATCCGCTCGGTTTTCTTCTTGGAACTCACCTCGGAAGGCAGCTGTCCCACGAATTTCGCATCGAGTTCGAGTTTCCGGAAGATGGACTCGATGTCGTGCTGGGAGGGAACCTCGCCGCTGAATTCCATGTAAATGATGTCGTGATTTGTATCCACCTTGTAGCGGAGTCCGGGGATCACATCGAGTTCCAAAGCCAAGCCCATCATCTTGTCCGGGTGGCGGACTCCGGCAGCATAGACCTCCAATTCAATCATGGGGAAGAGTTTCCATCCCGCAGCCGTCCAAATCAAGGCTCAATTTTCAGGTTGTTGCCCCGTTCAAAACAATTGCTTGCGGGAAAATCTCCCATCGCAAAAGATCGGGGATGGCAACAAAGCTTGGAATCATTGGTGCGGGGGGAATGGTCAACTACCACATCCCCGGTTTTCTTTCGGCGGGTGCGGAGATTGTTGCCATCGCGGATTGCAATCCCGCGGCGGCGAAGGCTGTCGGTGCGCGTTACGGGGTGACCCGGCTTTACAGGGATGCTGCGGAGATGCTGGCGGGCTGCCCGGAGATCGATGCCGTGAGCGTGATTCTTCCGAACAAATTCCACTGCCCGGTCGCACTCCAGATCCTGAAGGCGGGACGGCATGTCTTTTGCGAAAAACCGCCGGCATTGAATGCGGCGGAGGCGTTGGAGATGAAAGCAGCCGCGGAGGAGGCCGGGAAGACCCTCATGTTCAATTTCAACAACCGCGCCCGGCCCGAATCCCGCGCGATGATGGATTACATTTTGGACGGGACGGTGGGAGAAATCAACTCCGCCCAGGCCAAATGGATCCGCAGGAACGGCATTCCCGGATTTGGCGGATGGTTCACCAACAAGGCCCTCTCCGGCGGCGGGCCGTTGATCGATCTGCTCCACATGGTGGATCTGGCCTTCTATTTCATGGGGTGTCCGGAGCCGGAACACGTGCTGGCCACGACGTTCAACGATTTTATCACCGACAAAAATTTCAAGGGACCGTGGGGGATTCCCGACGTTGTTGACGGGGTAACCGATGTCGAGAATGCCACGCATGGGTTCGTGAAATTCCGGACCGGCCAGGTTTTGTCCTTCCAGGCCTCCTGGGCCGAGATGGTCGAACGCGAGGAAGTCTCCGTGGTGTTCCAGGGGAAAAAATCCGGGGGCATGGTGCGGCGGCTGTTCGGTCGCGACGGCATCGACGACACCGCGATCGACACCGCCGAACTCTACACGCAGGAGCATGGCCGCCCGGTGAATCGCCGGCTTGTCACCGAGGCCGATCCCGCCATGGGACGCGAACGGTCCGCCGCGAATTTCATCCGTGCCATCGAAGGCCGCGAAGCGCCGCTCAATTCCCCCGCCCAGGCGCTGATGCTCATGAAAATCATCGACGCAGCCTATGAGTCGTCGAGCACGGGCCGCCCGGTGGAGATCCGGTGAGAGGAAGCAAAGCGCCCCCTTTTTTTCGACCGGGAGGCGTTCAAATGCAGGCATGACAAGGCGGGGCGGGTGGGTTAGCATTGAGGCCGAGGTCTTATGCAAAAAGACATGTGCACCGCCCCCCGGTTGTTTGCGGAGATCCTGCTGATCATTGCCATTGGGGAAATCCTGGTGATGCGGCTCCTGCCTTTTCTGATTCCCGGGGTCAACGGTTTGTGGGAAGCGGTGATGGATGCCGTGGTGCTGATGGTGTTGACCGGACCTCCAGTCTTCTGGCGGTGTGCCGCGGCTTTCCGGAATACCCCGGAGAATGTTCCTTCCGGGAGAGACCTTCGGACGGTTTGGTTGCCGGTGGTCATCCTGGTGATCGCGGGGCTGGGGGTGTCTTTCTGGAGTGCGGGAGAGGTGCGGAAGATCTACATCGATCAGGCCAAGGACCGTTTCGATCGCCTGGCCGAGCGGTTGTCCCGCGAAGTGGAACGCCGGGCCAATCTCGTGGTTTACGGACTCCGGGGGCTGCGGGGGGTGTTTGTTGCCAGCAAGTATGTCGATCGTCTGGAGTTTCGCACCTATGTGGCCTCCCGCGATTTTGCTGCGGAATTTCCCGGGGTTCTCGGGTTCGGGTTCATCGAGCGGGTGCCACGGAAGGATTTGGATGCATTTGTCGCCGCCGAGCGCGCGGACGATGCCCCCGGTTTTTCTGTGACCACAAGCGGAGATGCCCCGGAGCTTTATGTGATCAAATTCATCGATCCGCCGGACTCCAACCTGCCGGCTCTGGGGTTTGATGTTGGCAGCGAACCCTTTCGCCGGGCGGCGGTGGAAGAAGCGATCCGGACCGGGAATCCCACTCTGACGCACCGCATCACCCTGGTGCAGGATGAAAAGAAGGAGCCGGGTTTCCTTTATCTGATGCCCGTTTACCGGGGAGGGGTGCATCCCGGCACTCCCAGGGAGCGCGAGGAAGCCCTTCTCGGACTGGTTTATGCGCCCATGTTGATCGAGGGGATTTTTTCCGGCGTCATGAATTTTACTGAGAACATGATCGACGTGGAGGTGTTTGAAGGTTCAAAGCCCGCCAGTGCCGATCTTCTGCTGGATGCCGATGGCAGGTTGGTGGGAGCGGCAGACAGTGCTCTGGAAAAGCCGTTCGATGGACGGTTCTTTCATCGCATCATTCCTGTGACCGTCGGCGGTCGCGAATGGACCTTGGTCATTACATCAACCCCAAAATTCGAGGTTGCGCTTGAACGGAGCGGGCCCGTTCTCATCGCTCTGGGAGGGACATTGATCACTTTCCTTCTGGCGGGGATGATCCTGTCGTTGGCCACAAGTCGCAGCCGGGCGCTCGTTCTTGCCAGGGAAATGACAGCGAGCCTTCGGGCCGCGGAGGCGGAGGCCAGGAAACTGGCCATGGTGGCCGGCCGGACGAGCAACGCCGTTATTATTTGCGACGATCAGGGCCGCATCGAGTGGACGAACGAGGGCTTCACGCGCATTTCGGGCTATGCCTTGGACGAGGTCAAGGGACGGCGTCCGGGCTCATTTCTCCAAGGCCCGCTCACTGATCCGGAGGTGGTGCAAACGATGCATAAAGGCATCTCATCCCGCAAGGGCTTCGATGTTGAAATCATCAATTACACCAAGGCCGGCAAGCCCTATTGGCTTCACATCGAGGTGCAGCCTCTCCATGCTCCGGACGGCACGCTTTCCGGCTTCATGGCCATCGAAACGGATATCAGCGAACGGAAGGCCGCCGAGCAGAAGCTCCAGGCCAATGAGCAGCGTCTTGTGGCGCTGACCACCAATGCCCCCGGTGTTTTTTTCCAGTTTGTTGTCACCCCGGACGGTCGCCGGTCTTTTCCCCTGCTCAGCGAGGGGTTCCGCGAACTCTTCGGGCATGCTCCCGACGGGATACCGGATCGCCCTCTGCTCCTGTTGGCCGCTGTGGAAAAATCCCACCGAAAGCGTGTGTGGTCGGGAGTGGAACGGGCCATTGCCGAAGCCGCTCCCTGGATGGATTCCTTTCCCATTTTGCGCGATGACGGGATGCTTCGCTGGGTTGCCGCTCGTTCCTCGGTCTTTGTCCAGAAGGACGGCACGCGTGTTTGGTTCGGAATGCTCACGGACATTTCCGAGTTGCAGGCGGCCCGGCAGGCGGCCGAGGATCTCAATGCCAAGCTCGAGGTTGCCGCTGAGAGTGCCCGGCAGGCAGCCATCCGGGCGGAGGAGGCCAATGCGTCGAAGAGCCGGTTTCTCGCTGTCATGAGCCATGAAATCCGGACTCCCATGAACGGGGTCATCGGGATGACGTCCCTGCTCTTGGACACGCCGCTCACCAGCGAGCAGAAAGAATGTGCCGAGATCATCCGTGTCAGCGGCGAGACGCTGCTCTCGCTCATCAACGACATTCTGGATTTCTCAAAAATCGAGTCGGGGCGCATGGATTTTGAAAATGAGGTTTTCAGCGTGAGCGAATGCGTTGAGAGCACCCTGGATCTCCTGTCTCCACAGGCCGCCCGGAAGGGTTTGGACCTGCTCTATGAAATCGGGGACGGCGTGCCCCGTCAGGTGCGGGGGGACATCACCCGGGTGCGGCAAATCCTTGTCAACCTTGTGGGCAATGCCCTGAAGTTTACCGAGCAGGGCGAAGTGGAAGTGTCCGTGCAGGTTTCCCGGGAGAAGGACGCCGGGAAAGAACTGGTTTTTTCCGTGAGGGATACCGGCATCGGCATCCCGCCCGAAGCCCGGGAAAAGCTGTTCCAGTCTTTTGTTCAGGCGGACTCCTCCACAACACGCCGATACGGAGGAACCGGACTCGGACTGGCCATCAGCAGGCGGCTGGCGGAATTGATGGGAGGGCGCATGGGAGTGGAAAGCGAACCAGGCAGGGGTTCCACCTTTTCCTTTACACTGACAGGGGAATGGGTTGCCTCCGGGCCCCGTGCTTTTTCTGTGGAAAAATCCGTTCTTTTGGATGGAAAGCGTCTGCTTATTGTCGATGACAGCGAGCACGGGCGCCATCTTCTGGCTGTCTGTGCGCGGAAGTGGAACATGGTCTGCGATGCGGTGGACGGGGGATCGGAGGCTCTGAAACTCCTGCGTTCGGGAGCCGGCTATGATCTGGCGATTCTCGACATGAAAATGCCCGGGATGGACGGGGTGATGCTGGCCCGCGAAATTCGGAAGCTGCCAGCGTGTTCCTCCCTGCCGCTTGTTCTTCTGTCTTCCATTGGCCGGAGTCCGGACGACTCGACATTGTTTGCGGCTTCATTGACGAAACCCGTGAAGCCCTCCCAACTTTTTGAGGTGATCGGCAGGGTCCTGGGCGGGAGTTTTTCGTCGGCCGGGAAAAAAACTCCGGCACCGGCATCCGCGGGGCAGACGGTCAGGCATCCGGAGAGAATACTCCTTGCGGAAGACAATTCCGTGAACCAGAAAGTCGCTCTTCACATGCTGACCCGCATTGGTTGCCGTGCGGATGTTGTCGCCAACGGACTGGAGGTGCTGGATGCCATGGAGCGTTTCAAATACGACATCGTTCTCATGGATGTGCATATGCCGGAGATGGATGGTTTGGAGGCGACCCGGAGGATTCGTGCCTCCTCTCCTGCCGGGGGGAGGGGACCCTGGATTGTGGCCCTGACGGCCAGTGCCATGGAGGAAGACCGGCAGGAGTGCGAGCAGGCCGGGATGGATGATTATCTGAGCAAGCCGATCAGGCGGGAACAGTTGGAAGCGGTGCTCGCAAGAGCACGCGATGAGTTGAAAAAGCGGCGTTCCGCCTGAGGGGTTTCACAACGGAATGTTCCATGCGGAGGGGAGGTCTTCGCGATGGGGTTCGAAGTGGCGGGATTGGAAGCCCGCTTCCGCTGCGGCCGTGCAGTTGTCGGCGAGGTCGTCGAAGTAGAATGTCTTTTCCGGGTTGACCCCGAATTTTTCCACGGCGAGCTCGAAGATCCGGCGGTCGGGTTTCATCAAACCGGCTTTGTAGGAATAAATCCCGTCGCGGAAGACCGAGAAGACGGGGAATTTCCGGAAGATGAAATCGTGGTGAATGGGGCCGATGTTCGAGAGCAGGAAGACCGGCATTTTCTGTGACAATGCGCGGGCGAGCGTGGTCATGCGCGTGTTTTCCTCGAAGATGTCGGCCCAAATGTCCTCGAACTCCTCCGCGTCACCGGTGTCGTGAAATTCCGGGCGGACGAGGGCGAGGAACTCGGACTTCGGGATTTCCCCGATTTCCATCCGGCGGTTCGCCTCGGTGATCCGTTCGCGCGGGGGAAGGAATTCCAGACGGTTTTTTTCCATGAGCCGTGAGGCGGCCCGCATGTAGTCGAAGAAAAGCAGGACGTTTCCGATGTCAAAAATGGCGGCTTCGATGTGTTTCATAAAGGGTGGGAGAGAAAGGCGGCAACGGTTCGGGCGGCATCCGGGTGGCTCAGCGGAGCCGTGGCGGCAAAGCGCTCCCGGTAAAGGCTGCCGCTGTTGGCGAATGTGCGGCGGACAGCTTCGGCAATGGCTCCGGGCGTGGTTGCGAGTTCCCCCGCGCCGCTTTCCATGAGCAGACGCGCGTTGCCTTCCTCCTGCCCGGGAACGATCTGGGTGATGAGCATCGGTGTTCGCGCGGCAAGCGCCTCCTGGACGGTCGCTCCGCCGGCTTTGCTGATGAGAAGGTGACTGCGGCGGATGAGGGTCGGGATTTCCGGCGTCCAGCCGTGGATCTCGATTTCCTCGCCCGAGGTTCGCGCGAGTTGCGCCAGTGCCCGGGCCAGCCCGGCATCCTTGCCGACGGTCACAGTGAGACGGATGCCCCCGATCTTGAGGAGTTCTCTCACCACCGCCGGGGCCAGGTGATGGGCGGAGTTCACCACGAAAAGAACTTCAAAAATCGCGGGATTTCGCGGGGACGGCGGTCCGGCGAATACCAGGGGCACAGGAAATCCCGTCACCCGGATTTTTCCCGGGTCCACCCCGGCCTCGCGCATCACCTGCCCGGTGGCCTCGTTGGGAACGAGGAAAAAATCGCTCCCGCAGCGGAACCACACGGAATTGACTGTCAGCGAGTCGGTGACGATCGTGACAAAGCGGGCGGCCCCGCATTCGTTTCTCTTTCGAAGGAGATCCATCAGGTGACCGTAACCGGGATAGGTGCTGACAATGACGTCCGGTTTTTGCTCCGCCACCGTGCGGGCGAGCAGTCGGGCGGCGCGTCCGAACACTCCGATCCCTCCCCCGACAACCGATGTCCGGTCGAGGAGAAAAAAAACGAGACTCCAGACGAGGGGGACGTGGTTGATGACGAGAAGGTAGAGCCGTTGCACGAGGCGGTTGAACGGCCCATAGGCTTCGGCGAAGATGTCGTGAATTTCCACGGGCGTTCCCTCCTCGCGCAGGGCGGCGGCCAGATTTCTTGCGGCGGCATTGTGGCCTTCCCCGAAGGCGGCGGTCAGGATGAGAACGGATTTCAGAGCCATTTCTTCCGCTTGAAAAAGAGAAGCATTCCTCCCACGATGCACAGGCAGAGGAACCAGAACCACGCATACCCGAACGGCCAGTTCAGCTCCGGCATGTTCCACCTGTCATCCGTGTTGAAGTTCATCCCGTAAACCCCCGCGATAAAAGTCAGCGGAATAAAAAGAACGGAGACGACGGTGAGCACGCGCATGATCTCGTTTGTGCGGAATCCCAGGCTCGACAGGTAGAGATCCATCAGACCCGCGGTGAGATCCCGGTAACTTTCGATGATGTCGATGATCTGCGTGATGTGATCGTAGCAGTCGCGGAGGAAAATCTGCGTTTCCCTCCCGATCAGCCCGGTGTCGTCGCGGATGAGGGTGTTGAAGATCTCGCGATGCGGCCAGGCGGCCCGCCGCAGGTGCAGGAGCAGGCGCTTGGCTTCATAGAGTTTCTTCAGCGAGGCGCGGGTCGGCTTGTCGAGAAGCTCCTCCTCCACGGATTCGATGGAGTCCCCCACCTCCTCAAGCACCGGAAAAATCTGGTCCACCGAGGCGTCGAGCAGTGCGTAGGCGAGGTAGTCGGCCCGCATCTTTCGCGCATACCCCCGTCCCGCCCGCAGTCTTTCACGCACATGGTCGAAGACATCGTGCCCGCATTCCTCCTGCAGGGTGATCACAAAATAGTCCCCGAGAAACAGGCTCACCTGCTCGAAGGCGAGCTGGTCGGCATCGTCAAAATAGATCATCTCGCTGACGATGAAAAAATGATTCGCAAAACGCTCGACCTTCGGGCGCTGGGCTGTGTTCAGCACATCTTCCAAGGCGAGCGGATGGATCTGAAAATGCTCGCCCAACTTGCGCAGGAGGGCGATGTCCCCGAGCCCGTCGATGTTGATCCAGTTGACCTTCTTGGGATCCAGCTTGGCGAGGAGTTCCTCCAGGGTGTCGAAATCGGCCTCCAGAATGGATTCGACATCATACTGGATGAGGCTGATTTCCGCCCGTGTTTTGGCTCCCTCGCGGGCCAGAAGCGTGGCCGGTGGCGTGCCCGCGGGTTTGTAGTTGATCCGGATCATTTGCCTTGGGTTCGCTGGTCGCGACGGTTTTTCGCGGACCTGCGGGAACGCTGCCCGAGGGAGGGCGTGCTGACAACGGAAAAATGATCCCAGCCTCCCGGCCAGTCCGCCGGGGCGGAGCCCGTTCCGTTCAACTCGCCGATGAGGGTGAGGGGAGTGCGGGGGAAGGCCGCTTTCCAAAGTTCCGGAAGTCCGGCGGCTTTTCCGGGGGGGACGGCCACCAGAAGTTCGTAATCTTCGCCATCCGAGAGGGCGGCGGTTGTCCCGCTTCCCCTGCGCCGGGGAAGGAGAGCCAGATCCGCTGAAAATCCGCATCTGGAGGCCCGCGCGAGGCGTGGCAGATCGCTGCCCAGTCCGTCACTCAGATCCATCATCGCACCGGCCATGGTTTTTTCCACCAACCAACGGCCTTCGGCCAGTCGAGGAACAAAATCGAGGTGGTGACCGGAAAGGGAGCCCCCGAGCCGACCCGTCACGAAGAGCCGATCGCCCGGTCGGCCCCCGCTTCGACGGGCAAAGCGTCCTTTCGGTGCCTCACCTGTCAGGGCCACCGAGACGGCAATGCCACGGGGCTGGCGGGACATCTCCCCGCCTGCGATGGTGACCCCGAAGCGCCGAGCCGCCCGGCGGATGCCTTTGTAGAATTCGATCCAATACCCGCTGTCCAGATCCGGGGGAGAAAAAAGGGTGATCAGCGCGTGGCGGGGAATGCCGCCCATGGCCGCAATGTCGCTCAGGGGGCGGCAGAGAGCCTTCCAGCCCACGCGGACGGGAGATTCTTTCCGCAAAAAATGAACGTCCTCCGCGATGCAATCGGTTTTCAGCAGAAGCGTCGTTCCCTTGCACCGGACCACGGCGCAGTCATCTCCGGGGCCCACGAGCAGATCTTCCGCGGGGAGAAGACCCTTCAGGATTTTCCGGAGCAGAAGGTCTTCCTCGCAGAGTTTCATTTGGCGAGATCCGGCCAGAAAATCGCGGCGACGATGGTGAGGCTGTTGAATCCCGCGTGCATCAGGATCGGAGCCCAGAGCGAGCCGCAGCGTTCATACACCAGGGCCAGGCCCGCGGCAAAAACCGCCAGGCCGGGCAGCGACGGCATGTGGCCGTGGATGAGGGCGAAAAGGGCGGAGGAGACCAGCAGGGCGGCCATGCGACCGTAGGATTGGCGCACGATGCCGTAAAGGCATCCGCGAAAAATCAACTCTTCCGTGAGAGGCGCGGCGATCACGGCAATTCCGAAGACCGCCGTCCGCGCCTGCCAGGTGTTGTTTTCCAACAGAAAATCCACAATCGCCTGCGGACTTTGATTCGGGTCTGCAAACATGTAGGCGAGCGATTGGACGAGGTAGACCAGCGGCAGAAACATCAGCAGCCAGGCTGCGATCGTGCGCCCGTTCCATCCCCGCACATCCAGCCCGAAAGTCTCGCGCAGGTTGAAGTTCCGGAAAACCAGCAGCCCGAGAATCAGTGGGATCACCGCCAGATAAAGCAGCAGGCTTGCCCCCAGGGCTCCCATGTCCACTTTTCCCTCCGGCCGGCCCGCTGCCGCAAACGCCATGAGCAGAAAAAACAGAACGATCCCGCCGGTCAGCAGCTTTTCAGGCCATCCCCAGCGGGCAGGAGGAAACCCGCAGGGATTCGACAGAGCCCGGGGAATTTCCCGGTACAGAAAAACAACCGAAACGAACGCGACCGGCAGGAGGGCCAGAATTTGTGGTGGCACGGACAGACCGATACCCGGTTCCGGAGGAAACTTCCAGCCCCTTGTCCCCAGGGCTCACGCATCTAATTTGATGCCGAGGAGGTGAAGAAGGTAGGAGTTGTCC
>CAZPEN010000018.1:0-86671 GCA_964585615.1 uncultured Chthoniobacter sp.
CATCGTCCCCCCCGAACTGTCGCCCATCCTTGGGTTTTGCTTTGGTCCATCCGGTTCGCTTATTCTTTCCCACATGAGGCACGATCTCATTGACCGGCGCAGTCTGGAACTCAACCGGCTTGTTGCGGAAAAAATCCGGCAACAGCCGGAATTGATGGATTTGGTCCGCGAAAAACTGGACCTCACATTGGGCGAGTCCCGCCTTTCCGAATCCTGCAAGGATGCCCTGCGCGAGTGGTAAACGATTTTCTCACTCAAGTCTTTGGAGGAAATTCTCGAAATTCTTGTGGACGATTCCGACGAGGGACAGCGTCTCCGCCAATCGACGCCCTTTTCAGGCATCTTGAGCCAGCAGGAACGGGGAGAGGTTTTCCGTCGTTACGAATCGGCTGAGGATTGAACCGGGCTTTTGTTCCGGGGAAATGGACGGGACGATTTTTCACGTGAGACTTTTCGTCCGGCCCCGGTGCAGGAGTTTTTTCGAGGAAGGACTGGTAGGAATAAAAAACTCTTCTCCCGCTGAGTGTGACGGTCCGCGTGTGCTGTTCCCATTGCGTGGGAATCATGCCGCGTAAGCGTTTTCAATGATTTGGAGCCTTTCCGCCTCGCTAAAGAACGGCGGTTGAATGAACGGCATGGAAGACCGCAACCGCTGGGCGGTATCCCCCTCGGCTTCCAGCAGGGCGGCGATTTCCAATGCGGAATGGCTCTTGATCAAGTCTTCCCATTCCAGCCGGGCCGCCGCCCAATGTTCGTTGCAATCCGGGTTTTCCAACCATCGCCGGATATTTTTCATCCCGACTTCCACGCGGGCGGGCTCTTCCCGAATCCGGGTTGCCGCCAGCCTGCCAAGCTGCAAGGAAATCCAGTCATGGCGCTCATGGGGACGGGTGAATTTCATGACACGTTTTCTTATAGCACGATCCCGCTCCTGAAAAAAGAACTGAAACTCGCCGTTCTGATTCCATCGGGAAGACGGAGTTGTCAGAGCGACAGCATTTTCCAATGAAGATATATCGCACATATTGCACGTATTTTCCTTGCCTGTCATTTCCTCTTCTGTTAAATGCGGAAAACTCATGAAACCTGCCCCGCAACCCTCGAAGAGAATCACGCTCGTTCTCCGCGTTGACCTCGCCAGCCGCGTGTTTGAAAAAGCCGCCGCCTTGCAGCAGAATCCCAATAATTTCATCAATCTTTGCGTGGAGGGAATGCTGGACGCGATGGACACAAAGGGGCATTTCGATCCTCCCATCCTTGAGCTTTACAACCGCGTGAAGGGCCGGA
The DNA here is from genome assembly GCA_964585615.1 of uncultured Chthoniobacter sp. Taxonomy (GTDB): domain Bacteria; phylum Verrucomicrobiota; class Verrucomicrobiia; order Chthoniobacterales; family Terrimicrobiaceae; genus QYQL01. Next base: position 1,288 of record CAZPEN010000018.1, read on the forward strand.
CGTTCCTGTCCTCGAAAACCGTCATGGCGCTTGTGTCCGCTTTCGTGCCCGAGGTTTACGATATCGACGACCACGAACGAAAATTCCTCATGGAATTGGTGGACAAGCACGAGGGGCGGTTGACGCCGGAAGTTTTCAAGGGCTATTGCAAGATGGCCCAGCGCATGAACATGGAGCGCATCGCCCACGAGAAGGAACTGAAAAAACTCCAGGGCAAGAGCCGGTAACACCGGAAAACGAAGAATACCCCCGTTTCGGGGCCGGATCGGAAAAAGGGTCCCCTACAGTCTCGCGGGATGACCGCGAACATTGAAGGGCATTTCCGCCCGCTGAACACATCAGAAAGTTGCTCCCAGTTGGGAACAACCGCTGCCACTGTCCCGGCTATCGTCAAGGGCATGATCAATGAGCATGTCCTCAAAATCCGGGAAGACCGGTTCCCCGAATCGTTTTCGACTGTCACTGCCGCCGTTCAACAATTCAAACCGGAGGATTACATGAAATCATCTATTTCATTACAGCGGGTCTCGATTGACGGAATGCGCCCGCTGGCATTGACAAAAAAACAAATCATCGCCGTCCTGGGGTCGGCCAAACTCGTTGACCGCATGCTTTGGGCAACCCGTCACGCAAACGGACGATGGCTCACGATCATCCGGGAAGGCCGGGATCTACTCATTGCCACGGAATCTGTCGAGACCGCCTATGTTCGATTGATCGGCGGAGAGCACCCTCCCTTGATGCCGAGCGAACGAAAGCAAACTGTCTTTCGTTGATTTCGATCATATCCTCACGCTGCAAACTTCACCACGTTTGCAGCGATCGAGGGAAGAAGATGCCAGAATTTCGTGGCATCGGCGAGTGTCACAACAGCCCGGTAATGGCGGAAGATGACCGCTGGAGAATTGCCCATTTCGGCGGCAGTCAGATTTTCGTTGTGATGCAGGGCATAGTGATAAGAGCCGAAGGTATGGCGCAAAACATTGATTGGAAGTTGGACCCCGGCTTCTGAGGCTGCTTGTGCCAACAGGAGATGCCAGTTTCGACGAATGAACGGAGCCACCCTCCCGGAAGCTTGGCGATATGGATACAACCATGCCTGGAGGTTTTCGGAAATCGTGATAACGCGCCTCTGCCGAGTCTTGGCACTCTGGCCTTTCACAATGATCTCCGTTTCCGTCACCTGAGCCCAATCGAGTGAAAGAACCTCGCTTGTCCGTAGGCCGCTGAAAATTTTAATCGCCACTCCGGGCAGGATGTTTTTCGGACAATGCTTGAGAAGTTGGGCAACCTCTGTGGGACTCAAGGTGGTTACGTCAGCATCAACGCGCCGTGATTTTTCAATTGTCGCGGCGGGATTCTTGGCCGTCCAACCTTGGGCAATCGAAAAATTGAAAAGCAGGGAAAAATCCCGGAGGTAATTGAGCCGTGTCTGATATGAGTAAGATTTTCCATCCAACCATTTCTCGATGTGATGTTGCTGGATTTCGTTGACGCTTGCTTTTGGAAAATCGGCGGCAAACTTCTTGAGCGACCAGCCCAAGTGCTTGATGTGAGTCTGAGAACGTTGTGCAGCCTTCTTTGAAGCGAGAACAACCTCGATTGCCTCCAAAAGCTTTTTGGTGCCCCCTGCCGGCTTGGCGTGCATGAGGTAAAACCGTACAGCTTCGGAAAGGCTGGCTCCATTGAGCTTTGTAAAAGCGTCTTTCGCCTCAGAGAGTTGTTGGGGACTCAAGGCCGCAGCCTGAATATGTGATCTTTGGTTGGCTTGCGTTGCAATCCAATCTCGCGCCTCGGCCACCGTATCAAATCGCTTCCGCATTGATACACCGCCGGTGAATTTTTTCCCCAACCGAACACGCCACCCCATTCCCTCTTTGAGAATATGAACACCCTTCGGAAGTTTGGCTATCGGACTCTTGCGATTCATCATGCAATAATTGTCCCAAATCTACCCCAATTTGTCAATGCCTTGGTGAATTACAAGTCTGGAAAGCGTGTGTACCGAAAGGTACCGGGGGTTCGAATCCCCCCCCATCCGCCAGGAGTCCTGTTGATTTGGAGAGCCCGCTTTCGCGGAGGGATTGTTCAGACGGAGGTGAGGGCTTCGTCCAGAACGGAGAGGAGAAAATCGATGTCTTCCGCGTGGAGGCACATGGGGGGCTTGATACGGAGGACGTTGCCGTGGAGGCCGCCTTTTCCGAGGAGGAGCCCGAGATCCCGGCATTTTTCAAACACCCGGAGACATTCTTCTTTGGCAGGAGTCTTGGTTTCCCGGTCGGTGACGAGTTCGCAACCGACCATGAGTCCGCGTCCGCGAACCTGTCCGATGAGGGGGTGTTTTTCCTGGAGCAGGCGGAGTCCGTCCAGAAGGCGGTTTCCCATGGCGAGGGCGTTGGCCTGGAGGCCTTCTTCCTCGATGACTTCGAGGACGGCGAGTCCCTGGGCGCAGGAGACCGGGTTGCCACCGAAGGTGTTGAAGTGGATTCTCTCCGCGAGGCAACGGGCGATCTCCGGGGTGGTGACGACTGCGGCCAGCGGACAGCCGTTGCCGATGCCTTTGGCCATGGTGACGATGTCGGGAATGACGCCCTGGGTTTCAAATCCCCAGAAGTGGGAGCCGGTTCTGCCAAATCCGGTCTGGACTTCATCCGCGATGCAGAGGCCGCCCGCGGCGCGAATGTGTCGGTAGGCTTCCTGCAAATAGCCGTCCGGGTAGACGACGGCTCCGCCGACTCCCTGGATGGATTCTGCAAAAAAGCCGGCCACGCGTCCGGGGGTGGCAAAGCGGATGATTTCGGGGATTTCCGCGGCGTAGGCGGGACCGGAATCGGGTGCAGTCCAGCGTCCGCGGTAGAGATCGGGGGCGATGGCGTGGTGGACACCGAAGTTGTGCGGGGTGTTGAATTTCCAGGTGTGGTGGGAAGTGAGTGCCATCGTGGACTGGCTTCCGCCGTGGTAGCCGTTGCGGAGGGCGATGATGTCGAAGTTGCCCGTGAAGGCGCGAGCCATGAGAAGAGCGAGGTCATTGGCTTCGGAGCCGGAGTTCACGAAGTAGCAGACTTTGAGGTTTCCCGGCATCCGGGCAGCCATCGCGCGGGCATACAGTGCGATGTTGGGGTGAAGGTAGATCGTTGTTGTGTGCTGGAGGGTTTCGTTCTGGAGATGGGCGGCAGCAACGACCCTGGGGTGGCAGTGACCGACGCTGACGGAGACGATCCCGCCGAAGGCGTCGAGGTAGCGACGGCCTTTGTCATCGAAGAGATACTGTCCGCGCCCTTCCACGATCATCAGGGGATCGCGGTAGTAATGGAAGATTCCGGGGCTGACGAATTCCCGCCGAAGGTCCAGAACTTCCGCGGAGGAAGGTCCGGTGTAGGGCCGGGGTTGGAAGTCAAGGGGAGGCAGGTTTTTCATGACAGCAGAACTGGATGATCAAATGAAGCACAAAGGCGATGGCAAATCCGGAAAACCACGAAAAATTGTAAAGTTCGCGCAGGAAGGACGGAACTGAGCTGGCGGAGAGCGCTCCGATTTGGACAAGAAATCCCGGCACGTGCGGGAGAATGGCGGAGAAGAGGGCGACGAGGGCGGACCAACGGACCAGACCGTAGGGGCCGTCGCGTCGGTAGAGAGCGGTGACATCCAGGCGTTGGCGGCGGATGATGAAGAAGTCGGCGATCATGATGCCGCCGATCGGTCCCAGAAGGGCGCTGTAACCGATGAGCCATTTGAAGATGTACCCGCCGGGGTCGGCGACCAGTTTCCACGGGAGCAGGAGAATGCCCAGGATGCCGGCGAGGAGCCCTCCCATCTTGAAGGAAATCCGGGAGGGGCTGAGATTGGAAAAGTCGTTTGCGGGAGAGACGATGTTGGCGGCGATGTTGGTGGTGAGGGTGGCGACGATGAGGGCCAGGAGACCGGGGATGGCGACCAGTGGGTGGTCGAATTTGGCAAGCAATGCCACGGGATCCCAGACCGCCTCTCCGAAGACGACGATGGTGGCGCTGGTGGTGGCAACGCCGATGAAGGCATAGAGGGCCATGGTGCCCGGCAGGCCGATGATTTGTCCGAGGATTTGGTCCCGCTGGGAGCGGGCGTAGCGCGAGAAGTCCGGAATGTTGAGCGAGAGGGTGGCCCAGAAGCCGACCATGGCGGTGAGCCCGGGGACGAAGGCCGTCCAGAATTCTTTGGTTGTGGCAAATCGGGAGGGCTGGGAGAGGAGCGGGCCGAATCCGTCGGCGGCGACACAGGCCCAGCCGAGAAGCCCGAACCCCACAGCGAGCAGGAACGGAGCCCCGAGGTTTTCCAGCCAGCGGATGCAGTCGATGCCCTTGATGACGATGGCCATGTTCATGCCCCAGAAGAGAAGGAAGCACAGCAATTCGCCGGGGGAGATGCCCAGCCAGGAGACCGGCACTTTTGTGGCGGGATCAAAATGGAAGAGGATCGCGGAGATCGAGTAGATTGCGCTGCCGCCGATCCATGTCTGGATGCCGAACCACCCGCAGGCGACGACGGCTCGCATGAGGGCGGGGATATTTGCGCCGAAGACGCCGAATGAGGAACGGAGCAGGACGGGAAAGGGGATGCCGTAGGAGGTGCCGGCGCGGGAGTTCAGGGCCATCGGCACGAGAACAATCAGATTTCCCAGCAGGACGGTGAGGACGGCCTGCCACCAGTTCATTCCCCCGGCGATGAGTCCGCTGGCAAGTTGGTAGGTGGGGATGCAGACGGCCATTCCGACCCAGAGGGCGGCGATGTCCCACTTCCCCCAGCGTCGGGCATCCGGAGAGGTGGGGGCCAGATCCGGATTCCACAGGGAGGGGTCGGCGTCAAAACCGGGTGCGGCGGCCGGGTGGGTCATGGCTGTGATCTCCCGGGCAGGAGTCTGTTCAAAAACCGTCTCATGCAAAAGTGACATTTTTCCAAGCGGAAGAAGCACCTTCCATGCCGTTCCTCAGACTCCGCCGAACCGTCTGCTCCGGTTCCTGAAATCTTCGAGGGCTTCGAGGAAATCGGCTTTCTGGAAGTCCGGCCACAGTTTCCTGGTGACGTGGATCTCGGTGTAGCTCAGTTGCCAGAGGAGGAAGTTGGAGATGCGCATCTCTCCGGAGGTGCGGATGAGGAGATCGGGGTCGGGGATGCCGGCTGTGTAGAGGCGGGAGGAAATGAGTTCCGGCGTGATGGAGGAGGCATCGATCGTGCCGGCCGAGGCGTCGCTGACGATGGATTTGACGGCATCAAGGATTTCCACGCGTCCGCTGTAGCTCAAGGCCAGGATGACGTGGAGGCGGGAGTTGTGGGCGGTGGCGGCGATGACTTCGTCGAGTTTTTTCCGGCAGGGCGGGGGGAGGTCGTCGAGTCGCCCGATGGCACGCAGCCGCACACCTTCGCGCAACATTTCCTCTTTTTTTTCATTGAGAAAGCGCTCGAGCAGGAGCATGAGGCCGTTGACCTCCAGAGCGGGGCGTTTCCAGTTTTCCGAGGAAAAGGCGTAGAGGGTGAGGTATTCGACGCCTGTCTCCATGCAGGCTTCGACGCATTGGCGGATGGACTTCGATCCCTGCTCGTGGCCCGCAAGGCGGGGAAGCCCCTTTTGTTGGGCCCAGCGGCCGTTGCCGTCCATGATCACGGCGACATGACGCGGAACGGTTTTCACGCGGGTCAAAGGCGGATCGTCTGTGCGCGGGCGGGTCCGATGCTGACGATGGAGAGTCTGGCTCCGGTGAGTTCGGCCAGTTTTTTCACGTAATCCCGGGCACGCGGGGGGAGGTCGGAGAATTTCCGGGCCTTGTCGGTGGGTTTGTTCCAACCGGGCATTTCGATGTAAACCGGGGTGCAGCGGGCGAGGGCATCGGGATCGGTGGGAGGGAAGGCGATTTTCTTGCCATCGAGCCGGTAGGCGGTGCAGATGCGGATGGTGGAGACGGCGTCGAGGCCGTCAAGATTGGTGATGGCGATCTCGTCGATGCCGTTGACCATGGCGGCGTAGCCGGTGGCGACGGCGTCGAACCATCCGCAGCGGCGGGGGCGGCCGGTGGTGGCACCGAATTCGCGACCCATGGCATGGAGGGCATCGGTAATGCCCTTGTCCTCCGAGGGGAAGGGGCCTTCGCCGACCCGTGTGGTGTAGGCTTTCATGACGCCCAGCACCCGGTCAACGCGGTGCGGGGGAACTCCGCTGCCGGTGCAGGCCCCGCCGGCGGTGGTGTTGGAACTGGTCACATAGGGATAGGTTCCGTGGTCGATGTCGAGGAAGGTTCCCTGGGCTCCTTCGAAAAGGAGTTTTTTTCCGCTCTTCACCGCCTTGTTGAGATAGACAACGGTGTTGGTAACGAAGGGGCGGAGTACTTCTGCGGCGGCGAGGCAGTCCTTGAGGATGGCTTTTCCGTTGAGGGTCGGGGCTCCCAGGCTCTTGAGGAGGGCGTTGTTTTCCCGGATCCTGGCGGACAGCTTTTTTGCAAAGACTTCCGGCTGCACGAGGTCGCACATGCGAAGTCCGACGCGGGCGGCTTTGTCGCCGTAGGCGGGGCCGATTCCGCGTTTGGTGGTGCCGATTTTGCTTTTGCCCTTGAGCGATTCGCGCAGGCCGTCGAGCGAGCGGTGATACGGGAGAACGAGGTGGGCGGCATCGCTGATGAGGAGGTTTTTCCCGACGGAGACGCCACGCGTGCGAAGGCCTTCGATTTCCCCGACGAGGGAAACCGGATCGATCACCACGCCGTTGCCGATCACGCAGACCTTGGATTTGCGGAGGATGCCGGAGGGGATGAGGTGGAGGACGTATTTTTCCCCGCCGATGACGATGGTATGCCCGGCATTGTTGCCGCCCTGGCTGCGGACGACGATGTCTGCTTCATCGGTGAGAAAGTCGATGATCTTTCCTTTTCCTTCGTCGCCCCATTGGGCACCAGTGAGAATCGTGTTCGGCATATCGGGATTGGGCAAAAAAGGCAGTCTCTTTCCGCAAAGCGGGACTGACAAGAGAAAATGCCGCAGGTTCCGGGATGGGGAGGGCGGGGATTTCCCCCCCCGTTCTTTTCTGTCGTTGCGGCGGTGGGAACCGTGGCCGGAAGTCCTCCCACGGCAAAAAGATTTGCCGGAAGAGATGTTGTTGTTGCGTGGACGGGGAAAATCGCGAACATCCCTGCATGTCGAAATCCGTGCCCATGCGTCCGAGGTTGGCTCCCAAAGCCACGCTTTCCTTTGCGATTGTGGCGAGCCAATACAACGCGAAGTTCACCCAGCCGCTTGTGGACAATGCCTACCGGGAGCTCAATGCTTTGGAGCCGGGGGCTGCGGTGGCGCTGATTTCGGCACCGGGCTCGTTCGAGATTCCCCTCATGGTCCAGGCGCTTGCGGAACTGGAGCGTTACCAGGCGATCATTGCGCTGGGGCTTCTTCTCCAGGGGGAAACGCCCCATGCCACGCTGGTGGCGCAGGGGGTGACGGATGCCCTGATGAAGGTTTCTTTGGAGCACCGGGTGCCGGTGATTCACGGAATTCTCCTCGTGGAAAACGAAACGCAGGCGCAGGCGAGGTGCGTCGAATTGGAATTCAACCGTGGCGTGGAAGCGGCCCGGGCGGCCGTGGCGGCAGCCCGCGCTTTGCGCGACATCAAGTAACGATTATGGGAGTGCGACGGGACGCCCGCGAGGCCGCGGTTCAATATCTGTATCAACGGGAACTTCAGAAAGACGAGACTGACGCGCTGTTGGAGGAATTTTATCGTCTGCGCGGGTTGAGCCCGAGTGCGAGAAAGTTCTGCGAATCGCTGTTGCGCGGGTGGATGGCGCACCGAAAGGAAATTGACGACGCGATCCGTTTGCAGGCCAGGAACTATGAGTTTTCCCGCCTGTCCGCGGTGGACCGGAATGTGCTTCGGATCGCCTGCCTGGAGCTGTTGTTCTGTGAGGACATCCCTCCGGTTGTCGCCATCAACGAGGCCATCGAGATCGCGAAGAAATTCAGCACGCAGGAGTCGGGGAAATTTGTGAACGGCATCCTCGACAACATCCGGCGGGCGCGGGGGAAGAACTGACCGTTCCGATGGCGCTGGGTTTTCTCAAATCATTTGTTGCGCGGTTCACTTCCCGTCCGGTGGACTGGGAAGAACTCGAGGAGGCGTTGATCCGGGCGGATCTCGGGGTTCCCATGACCCTGAAGATTCTGGAGGCGTTGCGGAAGCGCGGAGGGGCGGTGACCGGAGAGACCGCCGCCGAGGTCACGCGCGAGGAGATTTTGCGGGTTCTGCCATTGGCACCTCCGTTGCTTCGTCCGCTTCCCTCCAGGCCGAAAGCCATTCTGGTGGTCGGGGTCAATGGCACGGGGAAAACCACATCGTCCGCGAAGCTGGCCCATTGGTTCAAAACGAACCGTCATTCGTGCCTTCTGGTTGCCGCCGATACTTTCCGGGCTGCCGCCATCGAGCAATTGGGCGTGTGGGGGGAGAGGCTGGGGATTGAAGTTGTCAAAAGCCAATACCAGGGAGATTCCGCGGCGCTTTGCTACGATGCCTGGACGAGTGCCAGCAAAAAGAATGTGGAGTTTCTGATTTGTGACACAGCCGGGCGGCTTCACACGAAGAGCAATCTCATGCAGGAACTCTCGAAAGTGGCGAGAACCCTTGCCAAGCACGACGGGGAGGCGCCGCATGAAAAGTGGCTTGTCGTGGATGCCACCACCGGATCGAACGCCCTTGTGCAGGCCCGGGAATTTCACCAGGCCGTGGGGCTCACGGGGTTGATTCTGACCAAGCTCGACGGGAGTGGAAAAGGCGGCGTGGCCGTGGCCATCCAGCATGAACTCGGGATTCCCACGCGTTTCATCGGAACGGGGGAGAAGCCGGGGGATTTCGCCCCGTTCGACCGCGAGAATTTCGTTTCCCGGATTTTGTAGACGGTCTTTCCAGGCGGGTGGTTTTCGTGATTTTCCTCGACATGTCCGGACCCAGCGCGTGAATTCGGGAGCCTATGAAAGTTGGTGTCTTTTCCGCGATTCTCAGTGACCTTCCCCTTGAAAAAGCCCTCGATCACATTGCGGGGCTGGGCTGCGAGACGGTGGAGTTGGGGACGGGGGCCTATCCCGGGGACGCCCATTGCAAGCCCGCGGAGCTTCTTGCCAGCCGCCCGAAGCGCGAGGCTTTTACAAAAGTTGTGAGCGACAGCGGACTGGAAATCAGCTCGCTTTCCTGCCATGGAAATGCCCTGCATCCCGACAGGAAAATTGCCGCGGCACACCACAAGGTTTTTGAAAACACGGTGAAGCTGGCCGCGGAGATCGGGGTGCCGGTGGTGACGACATTTTCCGGATGTCCGGGCGACCATGCGGGGGCGAAGTTTCCCAACTGGGTGACGTGCCCCTGGCCGCCGGATTTCTTGGAAGTTCTGGAATGGCAGTGGGAGAAGGTGGCGGTGCCGTACTGGAAAAAGCAGGCGGCCTTTGCAAAGTCCCTGGGAGTGAGGATCGCCTTCGAGGCGCATCCCGGTTTTCTCGTTTACAACCCGGAGACCCTGCTCCGGATGCGGGCCGCCTGCGGGGCGGTGATCGGAGCAAACTTCGATCCGAGCCATCTTTTCTGGCAGGGAATCGATCCGGTGAAGGCCGTGCGGGCGCTTGCGGGGGCGATCCACCATGTCCATGCCAAGGACACGGGGTTGTATCCCGTGAATGCGGATGTCAACGGGTACCTGGACACCAAACATTATGGAGACGAGAAAAACCGGGCCTGGATTTTTCGCACGGTGGGCTATGGGCACGGGACGGATTTTTGGTGTGATTTCGTGAGCACTTTGCGTCTGTGCGGATATGATGGAACGCTGTCCATGGAACATGAAGACAGCCTGATGTCGCCCTCCGAGGGGCTCCGCAAGGGAGTGGAGTTTTTGAAATCGGTGGTTATCCGGGAGAAAAAGGGCCGGGTGACATGGGCGTGATGTCCTGGAAAAACCTCCCGGCATGATCCGCAACATCCTGCTCGATTGGTCGGGGACGCTCGCGGATGATTTGTCCGGTGTCCTCAAGGCGACGAACCTGATTTTCCGGGAGTTCGGACGTCCGGAATTCACCCGCGAGGAATTTCGGAAGCATTTCCGGCTGCCGTTTTCGGGGTTTTACTCGGAATTTCTTCCCGAGGCGACATCCGAGGGGTTGGAGGCGCTTTATGAGCGATTTTTTCATGGGTTCCAGGACGAGATTCCGTTGTTGCCCGGAGCCCGGGAGTTTCTGGAACATTGTCGGGAGACCGGCCGGCGCCTGTTTCTTCTGAGCACGATCAAGGCGTCCCATTTTGACCGTCAGGCGGACCGGCTGGGGGTGAAGCCGTTTTTCGAACACTGCCATGTGGAGATCATGGACAAGCGGGAGAAAATCCGGGAGATCCTCGCCATTCATGATCTGAAGCCGACGGAGACCCTGTTTGTGGGGGATATGGTTCACGATATCGAGACGGCGCGGCACGGTGGAGTTCTCGATGTCGCGGTCTTGACGGGGTTTGATCCCGTCGATAAGTTGATTGCAGCGCATCCGACAGTTCTCATAAAGGACCTCAACGCCCTGCGCGCGATCATATGAATGAAATCTGGATCAAAGGACTGCGGGTTCGCTCGCAGATCGGAGTGACCGAGGAGGAACGCCAGCAGGAGCAGGAACTCCATGTGGATCTGTGCATCCAACCCCCGGCACCGTTTGCCTACATGAATGACGACATCATGAGGACGATCGATTACGACGCCGTTTCGAGGCGCGTGCGGGGATTGGCCGGGGAAGGGCCCCGGCATTTGATCGAGACTCTCGCTGCGGACATTGCACGTCTTCTGGTCGATGAGTTTCATGCGGTGGCTGTCACGGTTGAAGTCCGGAAGTTTGCTCTTCCGGAGACCGACCACGTTGCGGCCAAGTGCCGACTGGAGCGCTAGCCGCCTGTCGGGTTTCCATCGAGAGACAACACCCGGCAGGGGGTTGCCACAAGGGGAGAAGGGCAGCGAAGTGTTTCGCGTCGTCACCCGACGGGCGGGGCATTGTTGATGACGGGAATGGTGTTTCGGGAATTTTTTGAAACGGTTTGAGCAACCTCCGGGGTTTACCGGCCTTCTTGGCCTTCAAGCCAAACATCCTGGGCGGTCCCGGCCCCCTCTGATTTCCCTGCTTGTGGAAGGCGGGGTTTTGAGCCACCTTTGCCGACGCCTCATGAAAAAATCCGGTTGCCTGATGGTTTTTTTGTTCGTCGCGGTGTGCGCGAGCATGTTTGTCAATTTGATCCTGCTTGCCCTGCTGGGGGCCAGGGGAACCACCGGGATGGCGGGAGTCAAAATCCTCAAGCCGAAGACCTTTGAGGAGCGGGTTCTTGTGGAGGGGGATGATTCCTCCTCGAAAGTGGCCGTGATTCCGCTGGACGGGGTGATTGCTTTCGGGGAGGCCGGGAGCCTTGGGAATGCGATGGTGGATGACTTCAAGGCCGCGCTGGAGCAGGCCGAACTGGATGAGGACATCAAGTCAGTTGTCCTCCAGGTGGATTCGCCCGGCGGGGAAATCACGGCATCGGATGTTCTTTACGATGCGATCTGCCGGTTGGCACGGCACAAGCCGGTGGTGGTGTATTTCAACTCCATCGGGGCTTCTGGTGCCTATTACGCCGCCTGCGGGGCGAACTGGATCATGTGCAACAACACGACCTTCACCGGCAGCATTGGGGTGATTATTTCCACGCTCAACTACCGCGATCTTTTCGGGAAAATCGGCCTCCAGTCGGTGATCTTCAAAAGCGGCAAGTTCAAGGACATGCTCAATGGGGCGCGCGAAATGTCGCCGGAAGAGCAGGCCTATGTGCAGGGGCTGGTGATGCAGAGTTACGACCGGTTTGTGGGGATCGTGGCCCGGTCGCGCAAGCTGGAGGAGAAGGGGTTGCGCGAGGGGGTCGCCGACGGCCGGATCCTCAGTGGAACCGACGCCTATGCGGCCAAGTTGGTGGATGAGCTGGGGTATATTGAAGACGCCTATGACAAGGCGGCGGAACTCGGCGGAGCTCCTGGTGCCCAGGTCGTCCGATATGAACGGACGTACAGTTTTGACAAGTTTTTCCGGATGTTCGGGGAATCCCGCGCGTCGGCAAAAATCGAGGTCGACATCCTTCCCAAGACGGCCCGCCTCGAACCCGGACGCGTGTATCTTCTGCCACCGTTTTTTGCCCCCTGAGGGCCAGGGTGTTTGGCTGGAAGGGTCATAGGAGGTCGGGCTTGAAGGATGAGTCTCCGGCCTCGCTCCCGGCCCCAATCCATGCTCTCGCCCAAGGGCTTCCTTTGCTCGACGCCAGTCTTGCGCCGAATGCGCCACCTTGATTTCCAACTCTCCCTCTCTTTATCGGCCTTCCTGGCCTTCCTGCCAAACACCCTGCCTGTGTGCGGTTGACTGTGAAATGGTTCTTTCCTCACCGTGCGGTGTCGCGGTAGTTTCTCGCCCCTATGCTCAGAGCCGGAATCGTCGGACTCCCGAATGTGGGGAAGTCCACTCTCTTCAACGCCGTCACCCGCACGCGCAAAGCGCAGGCGGCCAACTTTCCATTCTGCACCATCGAACCGAATGTCGGGATCGTGAGTGTGCCGGATGATCGATTGGAAAAACTTGCCGCCATCACCGGGTCGGAAAAGATTCTTCCCGCTGCGATTGAGTTTGTGGATATCGCGGGGCTTGTCGCCGGAGCCAGCGAAGGGGAGGGGCTGGGCAATCAATTCCTGAGCCATATTCGCGAGGTGGATGCCATCATCCAGGTCGTCCGGTGTTTTGAGAGCGATGACATCCACCATGTCGCCGGGTCGGTGGATCCGGTTCGGGACATTGAGGTCATCAATACGGAGCTGATCCTTGCCGACCTTGCTTCCGTGAAAAAGCGTGCCGAGCGTTCCCAGAAAGGCGCCCGGAGCGGGGACAAGGAAGCCAAGGCGGAACTCGCGCTGGCCGAGAAACTTCTCCCGCACCTCGACGCCGGGAAGCCCGCACTCACCGCGGATCTGAGCCCCGAGGAAAAGGCTCTCCTCAAAGGCTTTTTCCTGCTTTCCTTCAAGCCCACGCTGTTTGCCTGCAATGTCGGGGAAAACGATCTCGCCGGACTTGATGGCGATTCCGCGGCGGCCAAATACGTGAAGGCCGTCCGGGAATATGCCGCCACCCACCTTGGCAGCGAGGCGGTGGTCATCAGCGCCCAGATTGAAAGCGAGCTGGCCGACCTGCCGCCGGAAGAGGCTCTGGAGTTCCTTTCCGGGCTGGGGGTGACGGACAGCGGCGTGAGCCAGCTCATCCGGGCCGCCTACCATTTGCTCGGACTCCGCACCTACCTGACAACCGGCCCGAAGGAGACCCGGGCCTGGACGATCCATGCCGGCGACAAGGCTCCCGCCGCCGCCGGGGTGATTCACAGCGATTTCGAGCGGGGATTCATCGCCGCACAGATCATTGCCTTCAACGATCTGGTGACCTTCGGTTCCGAAGCGAAGGCCAAGGAAGCCGGGAAGCTCCGCCTTGAGGGCAAGGAGTATGTGGTCCAGGACGGGGATGTGGTGGAATTCCGCTTCAACGTCTGAGCAGCCACCGGCGGAATGGGAAAATGTGCACCGGGGAATTCGAAATGGCGGCTGACGTCATGAACGATTTTTCGCGTTCCATTTTGCCGCCCCGGTTTTTTTTATGACCGCCCGTTTCCTGGCACGTGTGGCGGTTCGGCGTCCCGGCCTGTTGGTGGGGGGGGCTCTGCTGCTGCTCTTTGCCGCGGCGGTCATTTTTCAGAGCCGCCAGGCGTTTGACTCGGAGATCCTGAACCTTCTTCCCTCCGAAGCGGCGTCTGTCCGGGGATTGAAAATTTACAATTCGCGATTCAACCCGGCAAAGGAACTGGCTTTTCTTGTCGAGAGTCCCGGCGATCCGGACCTGGCGGATGATTTTGTGGAGGAACTCGGGGCACAACCCTGGGTGTTGCGGATCCTTGACGCGGTGCCGATGGAGTCCGCGCGGGGGCAGGCGACACTGCCTGCGCTGGCGGCACCGATGATTCTCGGGCAGAGCGAGGGGGACTTTGACAGGACCGTGGAGCGGCTGGACCCCCATGCGCTTCGCTGCCACCTCCGGGAACTCGCCGGCAAAGCCCAGGCCGGATCTCCGCTGGCCCGCATCGAACTCCTGAACGATCCCACGGGACTCATCGCCCCCGTGGCCGGGGAATTGGCGCAGAAGCTCTCCATTGGCGAGACCTTCCGGATGATCTCTCCCGACGGGCGTTCCCGGATCGTTCCCGTGGTCACGAACCAGTCCGGACTTTCGGCGGATGATTGCCGGGAGCTGATGAACAAAGTCCGTGCCTTTGTGGAGGAATTCCGGAAGCGGCCCGGTGCTCCCACGATTTCCGTGACCGGTCGCTCCGCCTATGTGGACGAGATTTCCAGCAGCATGCAGCGCGACATTGCCGTCACCAGTCTCATTTCCATCGCGGCGGTGACGTTGTTGTTTTGGTTTTCCTTCCGCTCCCTTGTGCCGCTGGCCGGTTCGGTGCTCATCCTGGCCTGGACCTGCCTGATCTCCCTGGCCTGTGGTTCTTTGGTGTTCGACAAGATGAATGTGGTGGCGATGGGCTTTTGTTCGATTCTGGTCGGGCTGGGGGACGATTTCAGCCTGCTGCTTTACCAGCGTTATGTTGGCGCCCGTGCCAGGGGGATGTCGCGCGAGGATGCCCTTGTCGATTCCACCCGGCATGGCACCCCGGGCATCCTTTGGGTGGCTCTGACGACCAGCCTGGGATTTGCCTCGCTGGTGTTCAGCGGTTCCGCAGGATTCGCGCAACTCGGCATTCTCATCGCCATCGGCGTGTCGGTGGGGGCACTGGGAATGATTGCTCTCATGCCGCTTTTCGAACGGGAGATCCCGGTCCGCAACAGCGATCCCGTGGGGGAATTTTGTGCGGGGTTGATCCGCTCCCGCAGGACTCCGCAGATCGGAGCGGTTCTGTTTTCCGTGGCTTTGCTGCTGGCATTGCTCCCTTGGCGCACTTTGCGGTTCGACACATCCACCCATTCCCTGGAACCACGGGACATCCCCGCGGCAAAGGCGCTGGCCCGGATTATGGAGCTTTTTCCGGCCACCTTCGAACCGGTGATGGTGGTGGTTCCCGGCGGCGCAAGTTTCCAGGATCTTGCCGGGCTGGACCGGACGCTGGAGCGGCTCAAACAAGGGGGACAGATCAAGAGTTTTTCGAGTCCTTCGGCACTGGTGCGGGATCCGGTGCTGGTGGCCGGAAATCTTGCAAGGCTTCAGTCCCTCGATTGGGACGGCCTGAAGAAGACGGTGACCGACGCCGAAACGGATGCCGGTTTGCGGCCGGGGTCGCTGGATTCCGCCACCCGGCTGCTTGACGGACTCCAAGTCCCCGGAACGCTTGCGGAGAGGCTGCCCGCCATCTCGCCCTGGTGGTTTGTCTTCGACCGCATGTTGGCTCCGGCTTCGGGCGATGTGATCTGCTATCTGCAACTGCCCGCCGGGGCGGACCGGGAATCCCGCCGGGTTGTGGAGCAGGCGGTCCTCGAGACTTTGCCGGCTGCTCTCGTCACCGGCTGGAGCCAGATGTTGAACGATCTGGTGCCTTGGGCCACGGGGGAACTGATTGTCTTCGGGGGCGCGGTGATTGGGATCATCCTTGTGGTCCTGTTTTTCACCTACCGGAACATCCGCTTTCTCGGACTCCATCTGGTCTCGCTGTTCCTGGCCATGTGCGGCACCGTTGCCACCCTCAAACTGGCCGCGCATCCGATCAATCTCCTCAACGTCCTCGCGTTCCCCCTTATTCTCGCCGTCGGGGTGGATTACGGGGTTCACATCATTCTGGCCGTGCGGGAGAAAGGCGATGTGAGTGCCAGCCTTGCCGCCGTGGTGAAGCCGGTCCTCATCAGTGCCCTGACCACCATCACCGGATTTGGTGCCCTGACCTTCGCCAGAAACCCGGCCCTCACCGGCCTGGGCTTTGTCTGTGCGACCGGTGTCGCCTGGTGTCTCGCCGCAAGCCTTCTTTTTCTCGCCCCGCTCTGCCGGGGAAAGCGCCCGGTTCGGTAGGAACTCACGCGGAGCATGGTGGCGGACTCGAAGCCCAAGTGACCGGGGAAAGTGCCGCCTGAAAATCGGATGGCGGACACGGGAAGATTCGGGCAGAGTTTTTTCATGCAGTTGGATTTTGATCTCAAGGGTGGTCCTCCCCGAACGCCTGCGGCCCCGGTGCGGGCGAAGGACCCGACGATCCTGAGCGTGGGGGAGCTGACACGCAAGATTCGCGATTTGTTGGAAGGGGGAGTGGGGGAGGTTTGGGTCGAGGGCGAGGTTTCGAACCTCCGGAGGCAGGCTTCCGGGCATGTGTATTTCACCCTCAAAGATTCGTCATCCCAACTGGCGTGTGTGCTTTTTGCGGGCCAGGCGGCACAGCTTCGCGGGATGAATTTTTCCGACGGGGTGCAGGTGCAGGTTTTCGGGCAGATCACGGTTTATGAAGCGAGGGGAAACTACCAGATCATCGTGCGCCGGGTGCAGGAACGCGGGGTGGGGGCGTTGCAGGCGAAGTTCGAGGAATTGAAACGGCGGCTGGCAGCGGAGGGGATGTTTGAGGCGGTGCGCAAACGCCCGTTGCCAAAGTTTCCGGTGAGACTCGGGGTGGTGACTTCTCCGACCGGAGCCGCCATCCGGGACTTTCTGAATGTCCTTCACCGCAGGCAGCGTGGCATTGGGGTGGTGATTTTTCCGGTGAGAGTTCAGGGCAGGGGGGCGGCGGCGGAAATCGCGGAGGCCATTCGGGCATTCGGAGGGCCTGCCTGTCTGGGAATCGAACCGGTGGACGTGATTGTCGTGACCCGCGGGGGAGGGAGCCTGGAGGATTTATGGGAGTTCAACGAGGAGGTGGTTGCCCGGGCGATTGCGGCCAGTCCGGTGCCGGTGGTGAGCGCGGTGGGGCATGAGATTGATTTCACCATTGCGGACTTTGTTGCCGACCTCCGGGCACCGACTCCGAGTGCCGCCGCCGAAATTCTCTCTGCGGATTCCGCCGAACTTGTGGAACATCTCGGCCAGTTGTCCGTCCGGCTGCGCCGCTCGGTGGAAAGCCGCCTGGAGGCGAGCCGAGAGCGGATGAAGGGATTTTTGCGGACGGCGCTTTTTTCCGAGCCCTTGCGGTTGTTGCGGGAGAACCGGCAGAACTTGGATCGTCTTTCCGAAGATCTGGGCAGGGGACCGGAGAACTGGGTTCACAGACGGCGCCTGGTCCTCGAGCGGGCCGCAGGTGTCCTGGCGGGCTGCAGCCCGGAGAAACAGATTGCCGGGGCGTTGCACCTGCTTGCCAATTCCCGGACGGCCCTGAGGCTCTTTTGCGAAACCCGCCTGCAGGGATGGCGTTCGGAATTGGGAAAAAATGCCGCCGTGCTGGGGGCGTTGAGTCCGGTCGCAGCGCTGGAGCGGGGGTATACCCTGACGCTTGGGGGGGATGGAAAACCGCTCCGCAGCGCGGCTTCCTTGTCCGAGGGCGACCTTCTTGTGACGCGCTTTGCCGATGGCGCGGTGCGTTCCATGGTGACTTCCGACCCGGCGGACTGAGGCCCGCTGTCCCGAAGCAAGATTTGCGTCGGCCGTTCTCTCAATACGATTTCGCCCAGATGACCCGTTGTTTGCTGGGTTCTCCGCTGAAGGGACAGATGCCCGGTTCCGGGGAGTCCTCGAAAGGAATGCAGCGAATCGTCACTTTGAGGTCGTTCTTGATCTGCTCCTCAACCGCCGTGCTGCCGTTCCAATGCGTGAGGGCGAAGCCCCCGTGGATTTCGGGTTTGGACGGATTTTTGGGAGTGAAGAAGGCGTAGAAATCTTCCCTGGAATCCAGCGGTTTGAGATGGGCCTCGCGGAAAGTGGATGCCCGTTCGAGGAGTGTGGATTGGATTTCTTCCAGGAGGGCGGGAATTTGTCCGGGAAGTCCGGCCATGGGGAGAAACGCCTTTTCCTTGTGCGGACGGTCCCGGCGCGAGACGGCAGCCGTGCCCTGGGCGAGATCGCGCGGTCCGATTTCGATACGGAGGGGAGCGCCCTTCTTGATCCATTCCCAACTCTTGACCCCGCCGCCGAGGTCCCGGGCGTCCACTTCGACAGAGACGGGTTCCCCGTGAAACGCGGCTCCCCGGAGGGCTTTGGCGAGGGTCTCCGCCGCTTCCAGAACAGCTGCTTTGGAGTCTTCCTTTGGGGTGATCGGGATGATGATCACCTGGGTGGGGGCGATGCGCGGAGGGAGAAGGAGACCGTCATCATCTGAATGGGCCATGATCAGTGTGCCGATGAGGCGGGTGCTGACGCCCCAGCTTGTGGTCCAGGCGTGCTGGACGGTGCCGTCGCGGCCCTGGAATTGGATTCCGGAGGCTTTGGCGAAATTCTGCCCGAGGAAATGCGAGGTGCCGGCCTGGATCGCCTTGCGGTCCTGCACCATGGCCTCAATGCAATACGTGCGGAGGGCGCCTGGGAAGCGTTCGCTCTCGCTCTTCTCACCGCAGAGAACCGGAAGGGCGAGAAAGTCGCGGGCAAATGTCTCGTAAACGCGAAGCATCTTCATCGTTTCGATTTCCGCTTCCTGCTGGGTTTCGTGGGCGGTATGGCCTTCCTGCCAGAGAAACTCGGCGGTTCTCAGGAAAAGCCTCGGACGCATTTCCCAGCGGACGACATTTGCCCACTGGTTGAGGAGAACCGGGAGATCCCGCCAGGATTTCACCCAGCGTGCATAGGCGGCCCCGATGATGGTCTCCGAAGTCGGACGCACGACGAGAGGTTCCGTGAGTTCCCCCGCAGGCACCAGCTTGCCGTCGCGGGCTTCGAGCCGGTGATGGGTGACCACCGCGCACTCCTTGGCAAAGCCTTCGACATGGGCGGCTTCCTTCTCCAGATAGCTCAGCGGGATGAAGAGCGGAAAATAGGCGTTCCTGTGTCCGGTCTCCTTGAACATCCGATCCAGAACCGCCTGCATTTTTTCCCAGAGGGCGTAGCCCCAGGGTTTGATGACCATGCAACCGCGCACCTCGGAATTTTCGGCCAGATCCGCCGCGCGGATGACCTGCTGGTACCATTCCGGAAAATCTTCCTCCCGCCGCGGGGAGATCGCATTCTGTTGTTTCTCGCTCATGAAAAGGAAGCATCTTTGCGGAGCGTGCGGAACGGTAAAGACCTTTCTTGAAGATTCTTGAGGAAAGTCCGTGGCGCGGGACGGGGGAATTTTCTTCGACTCCCGCCCCGGGCTGTGCAAGAGTTCCCCCACGTATGAAATCCGTCCGTATCGTCGAACAGCTCGCCATTTTCATTGCCAACAAACCGGGAACCCTCTCCGAGGTTTGTGACGCCCTTGCGGAAGACAAGATCAACATTTACGGGCTGACCGTTTCCGACACCGTGGACCATGCGGTGGTGCGCATGGTGGTCAGTGACACACGCCGGGCCATCGCGCTGCTGGAGTCGCACGGCACATTGGTTGTGGAGAATGATGTGATCATGATCGAGAATGACAACCGGCCGGGGGGACTTTCCCGGATTGCCAAGGCGCTCTCAGCCACGAAAATCAACATCGAATACGCGTATCTCGCCTCCATGCCCTCCGCCAAAAAGGGGTTGTTGATCCTGCGGGTCAGCGATGTGAAGAAAGCGTTGAAGGTGCTCTCCAACCCCGCGTTGGGACTTTAAGGTCGCGCTTGCCAGCGGCGGAATTTTTTGGCAAATCCCGGATCCGCTCTTTCCCATGTTTTCCCGACTCGAAAAAATCCTCACCGATCTTGGATTGCGGGGAATGTTGCCCGCTTTCCGGAGCGAGAAAATCGATGATTCCCTGCTGGCCGGTTTGAGCGATGCCGATTTGAAGGAGATCGGGATCACAAAGCTCGGGGATCGGAAGCGCCTGCTGGAAGCTTTTTCCCAGACAAAAGCCGTTGCGCCGACGGCCGGGGGGGCGCGACCGTCGGGCACTTTGCCCGCAACTCCTCCTCCTCCGGTGAACAGGGACCGGAAAGAAGAGGAAGGCCTGTATGCCGAAGAGCCCGGAAAAGCTTCCCGCAACCGCCCTTTTCTCAACAGTCTGGGAATGCCGTTTGTGCCGATCACCCGGACGAAAACCCTCTTCTGCATCTGGCCGGTGAGGGGTCTGGATTATGCGCAATTCTGTGCGGAAACCGGGGCGGTGATGCCGTCGGTGGATTTCCTGCAAAACCCGGATCACCCGGTGGTCAATGTCGCCTGGAACGATGCACACATTTTTTGCGAGTGGCTGACCAAGCGGGACAATTGGCTTGGGTTGCTGGATTCCAGGCATATTTATCGGCTTCCCAAGGATGAGGAATGGAGCGCGGCAGTGGGATTGCCCTACGAGCATTCCCTGACGCCGAGAGGGAGAAGCGGCATCATTGAGGGGTTTCCCTGGGGGATGGATTTTCCTCCCCCCCATGGAGCGGGGAACTATCACCACCGGCTGGGGGCAGACGATTTTCCGGAGACTTCCCCGGTCGGCAGCTTCGCCGCAAACAATTTCGGCATCCATGATCTCGGCGGCAATGTCTGGGAATGGTGCATGGATGAATATGAAAAAGGCTCTTCTCTCCGCGTGCTGAGAGGTGGATCCTGCTTCAATGACGATCCGGAATTCCTGCGCTCATCCTATCGGGACAAACTGGCACCGGAAAGAATCCGGAACAATGTGGGAATGCGGCTTGTTCTTGCCGGATTCCTGCATGCCGACCGGGATCCCTGGATCAAAGTCTGAGCGCGGGGGCTGTTTGTGCGGGGGGCGCAGCAATAAATTTGACACAGGCCAGGGGATTTTTTAGCAAGGATCCCAAGGGAACAGGGAAACGAAGGAGGAATGTATGACAGGAATTGAAGAAAAAGCCAGGCGCTGTGGAGAGCGTTTGATGGAAAGATATGGAAACTTTCAGGCGGCAGGCGATCTGATGGCTTCGTTCGAAAGAGGCCTCCGTCGGCTTTGGCGAAAATTTCTGAAGGAAATTTCCGCAAATGCAGGGAAGATTTCCCGTGCGTTTTCTGATTTGAAAAGTGCGCCGCAGCAATTGGAGCGGGGGCGGCTGGGGATGCCCGTGCAAGAGGAAGCCGCCCTGAGAAATCCGCCGACATTTCCGCAGCCGCGGATTTCCGGGGAGCCGAAGTCTTTGGCCGGTCGTGCTGGTTCCGGAAAAGAGACCTCCTTGCGCCTCGAAAATGTTCTGATCGTGGGGGGGATGGATTTTTTCGGTGCGGCGCTTGTGCATCAGATGAACGCCATGGGATTCCGGGAAATTGTTGTTGCGGATGAGTTGGGGGAGGAGTCCTGCCGGACAATGGCCCCTCTCAAGTTCCGGGAATTTCTATCACCGGAGGAGTTTGAAGAAATGGCGGCAGGACGCTTCCGCCCGTTTTCGGAGTATTCGCACATCTTCTATCTGGGCCCCTGGAAGAGTTCCCGGATGGGGCGGGTAAAATCTCTTTTTGAAGCGGTGGAAAAAGGGGGAAAGCGCTTTGTGTCGCTTTCCTCCGCGGAGGCACTGGGGCCGAGGCAGCCCTGTTCCGAGGAAGCCCGCAGCCTGCCGGAACATTTCCGTCCGCTGACCCGGGAGGGACTCGTTGCGGGGCTTTTTGACCGGCATGCCTTTTCAAGAATTCCCGGGGGCACCAATTATCTGGCTTTGAAATCCCACTGCCTCTTCGGACCGGGAGAACGTGTGGACAACGGTGTGGGGGGCATCATCAAGTCCTGCCACGCGCAGTTGCGGTCAACCGGGGTTGTCCGGCTTTCTGCCGCACTGCGTCCCCATGCGAGTCGGTTCGATTTTTTTCCTGTTCAGGAGGCCGCGCGTCTGGCTGTTTTTCTCGCGCAAAATTCCCAGGCCAAAGGCGTGTATGAGTTGGGGTCGGGGGAGAGCGTCACTGTTGGGGAGCTTGTGGATGCGGTGTGCAGGGCGGCAGGAGCCGGCCGGGAAGTGATTTGGGATGAGGATTGTCCCTGCGCGATCCTGCCGGCCCAACCGGAAAAAGCGTGGCTTGGAGGCCTTCCGAAAACAGGCTGGCAGGCACCTCCGTTTGATTTGAAGGAAGCCGTCCGGCGTTATGTCACGGCGTATCTCGACACGGATGCTTTTCTGGGCGACGAGATTTCAGAAAATCCGGCACCTCCTCCTTTGCGAACGGCCGCAGAGAATTCGGGAGGGCTTCCGCGAAAACGCCAGACGCTTCCCGCCAAGGCAGGAACTGCTTCCAAGGAATAATAGACGCAGGGGGAGCGAAAGAGAGAGCCCCGGAGCTTGATTGAACAGCGGGAAAAGCCTTTGATTTTCCCCATGTCTTCCACAATGGACGTTTTTCCCGGAAAATTCCGCTTGGTGGTATTTTCGGCGATTGTGTTTTTGTCTGTCCTGCCCGTGGCTGTCCCGGCGCAAGGAATCAAGTCGCTGATCGAGTCCTTTGGGGGGGCAGGCACTCCGGTGGTGACGGAGCAGACGCCCGCGGAGCAGCGCCAGTGGGCGGAGTTGCAACTCAAAGCGGCGAAGGAGGAGGGAAAGTCGGAGGCCGCATTCCAGCTCCGGCTCGCCGAGGCCGGGTTGCCGGCGGCGAGGCTCGAAGATTTTCTGGCGGCAAACCGCGAGATCCAGAGAAACTACCAGGGAAGTCTCGACATCCTGTCCGCCTTTTCCGCAACGGATGGCCGGGAAAACACCCCGGCTCCGGTGCCGCCTCCCGCAACGGAGAAGGACGCCTCGACGATGAGGGACTCCCTTCGAAGGGCGGTTATTGCGGAGAAATCGGCCGCCGGCGAGGCGGAGTTGATTCAACGCTGGGTTTCCCAGTATCAGGCGCTCCAGGCAAACGCCGAGCGGGAGGTGCGCCAACTTCGCGAAGAGGCGGACACGGCGAAAACTCCCGAAGCCAAGGCCCGTGCGGAGGTTCTGCTGGAGTTGACGGATCTCCAGGGCCGCGCCGCCGCCTCAACGGTCTTTTTCGGAAAATGGAAGGCCGCCCAGCAGACAGTGGTCGCACAGAAAGCCGCCGGTGAAGCGGAGGCCATTCGAGCGGCGCTGCGGGCCGGTGGATTCGATCGGCAGATGGATGTGCGGCGTGCGGAATCGCAGTTGGCGAAAATTCAGATCGAAACCTCCGCCGTGGAAAAGGAAATTGCGGCGGCCACCAAAGAACAGAGCCGAGTGATCGCGGAGGCGGCATCATTGCGCGAGAAGGCGGATTCTCCGACCGCTCTGGCCCGTGCGGCGGCGGCGGATGTCCTCTCCTACAACGCCCAGGGGCTGGTCTCCGCCCTGCAGGCCGACCTGCTTTTTTTGGATGAAGAAAAAAACCACTGGACTGCGGTGAAAACGTTCGCGGGAGATCCGGATTCCGGTGATCTCCGGGAGGGGATCGCAAAGGGAGGGGAAAACCTGCGACGGCAGAAAGAGCTGCGTCCCAGCATCGAACGGCGTCTTCTTGAGGCGCGGGAGGGATTTGACGCCGCCCGGAAGCAGCTGTCCGCTGGCGTTTCCGACCCCGTGACACAATCGCTTTTGGAACGCACGGTCGCCCTGGCCCAGAAACGGGTGGATTCCCTCGGGGCTCTTCTCACAAAGGCCGACCAGATGGCCACGACCCAGGAGGAATTCCTTGGCGAGCTTCAAGCGCTGTTGGGACGGGAGGGGGCCGCCAAAAAAATCGCGCGGGCGTGGAGCGGTTTTTCCCGGATGGTCTCGCAAATCTGGGGGTTCGAGCTTTTTGGCATCGGCGACAACCGGATCACCACCGGCAAGGTGTTGATGGCCGGTCTGGGGCTGCTGCTGGCGATTCTTGCCGCCCGAGGGGTCTCCCGCTGGACTTCCCGGACGGCCGGTCGGAGATTCCAACTGGTGGAGGATCAGAGAAGCCTGTTGGAAAAGAGCGTTTTTGTTCCCGTTGCTGCGGTTTTGGTGCTGTCCGTTCTCTACTGGCTGAACATTCCCCTGACCGTGTTTGCTTTTTTCGGCGGTGCGCTGGCCATTGGAGTCGGATTCGGTGCGCAGAATCTGGTGAACAATTTTATCAGCGGCATCATTCTCCTGCTCGAACGCCAGATCAAGGTCGGAGACATCATCGAAGTGGCTGGCAGCACCGGAAAAGTCACCCATCTGGGGAGCCGGTGTTCCCGGATCAGGAAATTTGACGGGGTGGAGTTGTTGGTTCCCAACAGCATGTTCTTGGAGAAGGAGGTCACGAACTGGACACTGGCCGATCCCCAGCACCGGTATGATTTCACGATCGGGGTGGCCTATGGATCTCCGGTGGAAAAAGTGACGTCTTTGCTGGAATCTGCATTGGAGCGACAGCCGGAGATTCTTCGGGAGCCGGTGCCGGGAGTCTTCTTCGAGGCATTCGGCGACAGTGCCCTTGTATTCCGCATCTATTACTGGATTGATCTTTCGGGAGCACTGGACGCGCGCAAGGTTGGCAGCGAATTGCGGTGCCGCATCGATCGGGACTTCCGTGCGGCCGGAATCGAAATTCCATTTCCCCAGAGGGACCTGCACCTGCGCAGTTCCTCCCCGATTCCCGTACGATGGGAGGAGAAACCTACTTCTCCGGCGCTCCCAATTTCCTGACTTCCTGCCAGGCCTGGAGGGAACTGGCCCCGGCCTCGTCCCATTTGCCTTCCTCGGCGAGCTTTGCCGTCACGGAGAATTGCCTGGCCGCAGGCAGGCATTCTGCTGTGGAACGTCCGTAAAGGATGGCCAGCAATTCCGAGGAGGCGGATGTCAGTTGGGCGCGTTTGGCGCGGTCGGCCCGGAGCATCCAGGTCATCAGCTCCATGCGCGCCGCCGCCGCCGGATCAAAAGTCGATTTGGTGTTGGACTTGAGGGTGACAAAGACGGTTTGCAAAGGCAGAAGGGCCTTTTCCTGGTCGGCCACATCCGGCGCGGTGTGGAACAGGTTCAGTGCCCGGGCGGTATCCCATGCCATTTTCAGGGACGATACCGGCGGCAGATGGTACTGCCGCTCGTAGATCTCGTAGAGGGGAAAAATCAGTTCCTGCTTCTTTTTGGCGGCGGCCTCTTTCCAGACGGTCATCTGGAGCTCCGACATGCGCCGGGGATCAAATCGGGAGAGGGAGGAGGATCTCGGCCAGAAACAATAAACGGCCACGGCGATCACAAAAAAAATCAACAGACGTTTGAGGGCGAACATTATGCCAGAAAGTATTCCGCAACAAGACGGCTCATGGGAAGCAGAAATACAATCCCGGCAAGCTGCTGCTTGACAATTTTTGCTCCCGATATAGTTAACTTCATTAACAATCAAATAGATTAACTATATAATTTTTCCCAATGAGAACACCGGCGAAAGTATTTCATTTGCACGTGCCTTCTTCCGGGGCGTTCCTCGTTGGAAGAGAACTTTTTTCAGGCATTTTCCGGTCCTTTTTATGAGACACTTTTTCCGTTGCCGCAAATCCCACCGGAGGCAAAGTCTCTCCTTGTTTCTGGGAGGAGCGATGTTTGCCGGAGTTGCGCTTGTTCTGACGGCGTGTGGGAAGCACCCCGGAGCGACACCTCCCGCCGGGATGCCTCCTCAGGAAGTCGGGGTGGTGACACTTTCCCCGCAACGGGCGGAGATCACCACGGAGCTTCCGGGTCGGACGACGGCTTGCAGGATTGCCGAGGTGCGGCCGCAGGTGGGCGGGATCATTTTGAAGCGCCTGTTTACGGAAGGTGCGGATGTGGAATCGGGCGAGCAACTTTACCAGATCGACCCGGCCACCTACCAAACCGCGTATGACAGTGCAAAAGCTGCGGTGGCCAAGGCGGAAGCGGCCGCCCATGTCGCGGAATTACTCTTGAACCGCCGGAAGAAACTGGCCAGTTCCAGTGTGATCAGCCAACAGGATTACGACGACTCCTTTGCTGTGCTGCGCCAGGCGGAAGCGGATATTGCTGCGCGCAAGGCGGCGCTGGAGGAGGCCCGGATCAATCTGGAATACACAAAAGTGTTTTCTCCGATTTCCGGATTCATCGGCCGCTCCATGGTGACCGAGGGAGCCCTTGTGACAAGCGGACAGGCGGGGGCTCTGGCAACAGTCCAGCAATTGGATCCCATCTACGTGGATGTCACCCAATCCAGCAGCCAGTTGCTGCGCTTGCAGCGGGAGGTGGCTTCTGGGAGGCTCAAGAATTCCCCGGTCAAGGAGGCAAAAACAAAATTGCTCTTTGAAGACGGAACGGAATATTCCGAGCTGGGCACGCTCCAATTTTCAGAAGTCAGCGTGGATCCCGGCACCGACTCGGTGACGTTGCGGGCGGTTTTCCCCAATCCCCGCCGGGAATTGCTGCCGGGCATGTTCGTCCGGGCCATTGTGAATGAGGGAGTCGATGAGCAGGCGATATTGGTTCCCCAGAAAGGCGTTGCCCGCAATGTGCGGGGGGAACCGACCGCCCTGGTGGTGGGAGAAGCCAACCGGGTGGAGTTGCGCACACTCAAGGCGGATCGCATTATCGGGGACAAGTGGCTGGTGACCAAAGGGCTCCAGGCCGGGGACAGGGTGATTGTTGAGGGACTTCAGAAAACGGCGCCGGGCGCGGAGGTGCGGCCGGTGGAGATTCCCGGGGAAGCGTCCCGCTAGAAATCCATGGTCAATTTTTTCATTGAACGTCCGATTTTCTCCTGGGTGATCGCCATCTTCATGATGCTGGCGGGCACCCTTGCGTTGACGACGCTCCCGATTGCCCAGTATCCGGCCATCGCTCCCCCGGCAATCTCCATCACCGTGAACTATCCCGGGGCCTCGGCGGAAACTGTCCAAAGTTCGGTTGTGCAGGTGATCGAGCAGCAGATGAACGGCCTCGACAATCTGCTCTACTTCTCGTCCGAGAGCACAAAGGACGGAAACATGACCATCACCCTGACCTTCCGACAGGGGACAAATCCGGACGTGGCCCAGGTGCAGGTGCAGAACAAACTGCAACTGGCCGTGCCCCTGCTGCCCCAGGAGGTCCAGCAACGGGGAATCCGTGTCGCAAAATCGACAAGAAATTTCCTTCTCATCGTTGCCTTTGTTTCCACCGACGGCAGCATGAATGCGGCGGATCTTCAGGACTTCGTCGTGTCCCGCATCCAGGATCCGATCAGCCGGACTCCCGGAGTGGGGGACTTCCAGGTTTTTGGCGCACAGTATGCCATGAGGATCTGGCTCGATCCGGCGAAACTCAACAATTACGGCCTCACTCCCATGGATGTGCGCAATGCCATTGCCGCGCAGAATGTGCAGGTGGCTTCCGGGGAAATTGGCGGCCTGCCTTCGGTTCCCGGCCAGCAGATCAATGCCACCGTCATCGGGCCGTCCCGCCTTCAAACTCCGGAGGAATTTGGAAAAATCTTCCTGCGCGTCAATGCGGACGGGGGGCAGATCCGGCTCCGGGATGTCGCAGAGATCGGACTCGACGGGGAGAATTTTTCCGTTGCCGCGAAGTTCAACGGGCAGCCGACCGCCGGGATGGCCATCCGCCTTGCGACCGGTGCCAACGCGCTCACCACCGTGGATGCGGTGCGCGCCACCCTGGAACGGATCAAGTCCACATTCCCTCCCGGCCTGAAAGTCGTCTATCCCCTCGATACGGCACCCTTTGTCGAGATTTCCATCGAGGAGGTGGTGAAGACGCTCTTTGAAGCGGTGTTGTTGGTGTTTTGTGTGATGTATCTGTTCCTGCAGAACTTCCGGGCAACGCTCATTCCGACCATTGCCGTTCCAGTCGTCCTGCTGGGAACTTTTGCCGTGCTCTCGGCCTGCGGGTTTTCCATCAACACGCTGACCATGTTCGCCATGGTTCTTGCCATCGGGTTGCTGGTGGATGATGCGATCGTTGTGGTGGAAAATGTCGAGCGGGTGATGGCGGAAGAGGGTCTTTCCCCCAGGGAGGCCACCCGAAAATCGATGGAACAGATCACGGGAGCGCTCATTGGCATCGGGCTCGTGCTTTCGGCCGTCTTTGTGCCGATGGCGTTCTTCGGTGGATCGACCGGCGTTATTTACAGGCAGTTTTCCATCACGATTGTTTCCGCGATGGCACTTTCCGTGGTGGTGGCGCTCATTTTCACTCCCTCCCTGTGTGCAACGATGCTCAAACCCCTTCCCAAAGGGCACCACGAGGCGGTTGGCGGTTTTTTCGGCTGGTTCAACAAATTGTTTCGCTGGGGAACAAAACGCTATGAGAGCACCGTCCACCACATCCTGCGGCGGGGCGGACGGTTCCTTGCCATTTATCTCGTCCTGGTTGTGGCAATGGGGCTTTTGTTCAAACGCCTTCCCACTTCTTTTCTCCCGGATGAAGACCAGGGCATCATGTTTGCGCAGGTGACGACCCCGCCCGGTTCGACGCTCTCGAACACGGAAAATGTTTTGGACAAAATCCGGGACTATTTGCTCACCAAGGAGAAAAACAACGTGGAGTCGGTGTTGACCGTTGCCGGGTTCAGTTTTGGCGGACGCGGACAAAATGCGGGCCTTGCCTTTATCCGGCTCAGGGATTGGAACCTGCGTCCGGGGAAGGAGAACCGTGTCCAGGCCATTGCCAAGAGGGCGATGCAGCATTTCATGGGATTTCGTGAGGCCCTGGCCTTCGCCTTTCCTCCTCCCGCCGTATTCGAACTGGGCAATGCCTCGGGGTTTGATTTTCAACTTGTTGATGAAGGGGGGC
Source organism: uncultured Chthoniobacter sp. (assembly GCA_964585615.1). Classification (GTDB taxonomy): domain Bacteria; phylum Verrucomicrobiota; class Verrucomicrobiia; order Chthoniobacterales; family Terrimicrobiaceae; genus QYQL01. The sequence goes on from CAZPEN010000018.1 coordinate 30,012, forward strand.
TCGGACATGCAAAACTCATGGAGTCCCGAAATCAGCTCCTGGGCGCGACCGGCAGGAATCCCGCCCTCATGGCGGTGCGTCCCAACGGCCTGAATGATGAGCCGCAATACAAAATCAAGATCGATCACGAGAAAGCCGGTGCCCTCGGCCTGACCATTGCGGACATCAACAACACCCTTTCCGCCGCCTGGGGGTCCGCCTACGTCAATGACTTTGTGGACCGGGGACGCATCAAGCGGGTTTTCATCCAGGGTCGTCCGTCTTCCCGGATGCAACCCGACGATTTTGGCCGGTGGTACGTTCGCAATGCATCCGGGCAAATGGTTCCGTTTTCCGCGTTTGCCACCGGGGAATGGACCCATGGATCTCCCCGCCTGGAGCGTTTCAACGGAAACCCTTCCATGCAGATTCTCGGTCAGCCCGCACCCGGCAGGAGCAGTGGAACAGCCATGGAGGAAATGGAAAAACTGGCGAAGGAATTGCCGAAGGGCATCGGCTTTGCATGGAGCGGCCTGTCCTATGAAGAACGGGCCGCAGGAGCCCAGGCCGGGGCGCTTTATGTCATCTCCCTGCTCGTGGTTTTTCTTTGTCTGGCGGCCCTGTATGAAAGCTGGACCATTCCTTCAGCCGTTATGATGTCCGTTCCACTCGGCATCCTGGGGGCCGTGACGGCGACTTTCGCCAGGGGGCTTTCCAACGATGTGTTCCTCCAGGTCGGCCTCCTCACCATCGTCGGGCTTTCCGCCAAAAATGCGATTCTCATCGTGGAATTTGCCAAGGCGAATTTCGACCGGGGGATGGGCCTCATGGAAGCGGCCCTGACAGCATCCCGCCAGCGTCTCCGGCCGATTCTGATGACGTCGCTTGCCTTCATGCTCGGCGTTCTGCCCCTGGCGGTCTCCACCGGGGCGGGTTCCGGCGGCCAAAATGCCATCGGCACCGGCGTCATCGGCGGCACGTTCTCCGCCACTTTCTTCGGCATCCTTTTCATTCCGCTGTTTTTTACTGTCATTCTCAAACTGTTCCGGGTAAAGCCGCGTCGGAGGGCCTTGCCGTTGGAAACACCATCCCAAATCTGAATGGATTCGCCCTTGCCACACGGGGGAATACCCTCCACTTCTATTCCACAAAAAACCACCCGCAGTTTTTGAATTTTCCCAAGATGAAAAAATGGATTGCCACCATCGTTGCCGTTCTGGCCGTGTTCGCACTGCTCGGAGCCGTCAAGTTTTTCCAGATCCGCTCGGCCATTGCCGCCCACATGGCATTTTCCATGCCACCGGAGGCGGTGACGACCGTGGTTGTTGAAGAGCAGAAATGGCCCGGTGTTCTTACCGCAGTGGGCACATTGAAACCCGTGAACGGCCTGGTGCTACGGGCGGATTTGGCGGGGAACATCGAGTCCATTGGGTTCGAATCGGGGGCGAAAGTGCGCAAGGGCGATCTTCTGGTCCAGCAGGATGTCTCAGAAGAACAGGCGCAACTTCGTGCCGCGCAGGCCGCCCAGCAATTCACCGAAGCCAATCTGCGGCGCTTTAAAGACCTTCTCGACAAGAGAGTTTCCTCCCAGTCGGACTACGATCAGACGGCTGCCGAGTACCTCAAGGCCCAGGCCCGCTGCGAAGAGATCCGTGCCGTGATTGACAAGAAAACCATCCGGGCTCCGTTCGACGGGATGGCGGGCATCCGGATGGTCAATGTGGGGGAATATCTGCAACCCGGGCAGGAGATTGTTCCCTTGCAGTCCATGAGTCCGATCTATGTCAATTTCAGTCTCCCACAGCAGAATCTTGCGGATGTTCATGTGGGCAGCGTGGTCAAGGTTCTGGCTCCTGGATTGGGTGCCAAAGCCTGTGAAGGGAAAATCACGGCGGTGAATTCCGTTGTGGATGAAGCGACCCGGAATTTTCTCGTGCAGGCCACCCTGGAAAATCCGGAAGAGCTTCTGCGTCCGGGCATGTTTGTCGGTGTGGAAGTGGTGTTGCCCGGGGAGAAAACCTTGTTTGCACTGCCATCCACGGCGGTCAGCTATGCCCCCTATGGGGATTCCGTGTTCGTGGTGGAGGAAATAGAAGATGAAAAGACCGGGAAAAAATACACCGGGGTCAACCAGCATTTTGTCAAATTGGGCGAGGCGAGGGGAGATCAGGTGGAGATTCTTTCCGGCATTGAGAGTGGCAGCGAGGTGGTGACGTCCGGAATTTTCAAACTGCGTCCCAAGGCTGCGGTGATGGTGAACAACCAGACCATGCCGCCCAGCGAGCTGTCGCCCCAACCCGAGGATCGGTAAAATGAAAATCACCGACCTGTTCATTCGCCGTCCGGTCCTGGCGCTTGTCGTCAACCTCCTGATCCTTCTCGGCGGCCTGATTTCCATCAACATCCTCACCGTCCGGCAGTATCCCCGGAGCGATGTGGCGGTGATCACGGTCACGACCGCCTACATCGGGGCAAATGCCGATCTGGTCCGCGGTTACATCACGACCCCTCTGGAGCGGGTCATTGCCAGCGCCGACGGCATTGATTACATCGATTCCACCAGCGCGCAGGGACTGAGCACGATCAAGGTTCATCTCAAGCTGAACTACGACGCCAATGCCGCGCTCACCCAGGTCCAGGCAAAGGTGGCCCAGGTTCGCAACGACCTGCCTCCCGAGGCCGAGGCTCCCGTCATCGAACTGGAGACGGCGGACAACGAGTTTGCCGCCATGTATCTCGGATTTTATTCGAGCGAACTCGATGAAAACCAGATCACGGATTACCTGACCCGCGTCGTCCAGCCCAAGCTTTCGGCCATCAACGGCGTCCAGCGGGCAGAGATTCTGGGCGACCGGACATTTGCGATGCGGATCTGGCTCAAGCCGGATCGCATGGCGGCGTTGAACATTTCCCCGAGCGATGTGCGGGAAGCCCTCCAGGCCAACAATTATCTTGCCGCCCTCGGCAGCACCAAAGGGTCGATGATTTCCGTCAACCTCGTGGCCAACACCAACCTCCGCACGGCGGAAGAGTTCCGGAAACTCGCCATCAAGCAGGCGGACGGAACGATTGTCCGCCTCGGGGAAATTGCCGACGTGGTCCTCGGTGCCGAGAATTACAATGAGGAGGTCCGTTTCAACGGACAGACCGCCACGTTCATGGGCATCTGGGTTCTGCCCACGGCAAACTCGCTTGATGTGATCCGGGCGGTCCGCGAGGCCCTGCCGGGAATCGAAAAAGCCATGCCCACGGGCATCAAGGTCGGCATTCCCTACGATTCGACCACCTACATCAACGACGCGATCCACGAAGTGATCAAGACGCTCGTCGAGACGTTGATCATCGTGATGCTCGTGATCTTCCTTTTCATGGGATCCCTGCGCGCGGTGCTGGTTCCCATCACGGCGATTCCGATCTCCCTCATCGGGGCGGTTCTCCTGATGCTGGCGTTCGGATTCACGATCAACCTGCTGACGCTGCTGGCCATCGTGCTTTCCGTCGGTCTGGTTGTGGACGATGCGATTGTGGTGGTCGAAAACATTGAGCGCCACATGCAGGAGGGAAAGACTCCTCTCGCGGCGGCCCTGCTGGGGGCTCGCGAGCTTGTCGGACCGATCGTTGCCATGACAATCACCTTGGCTGCGGTCTATACACCGATCGGCATCCAGGGCGGCCTGACCGGTGCGCTGTTCCGGGAATTTGCCTTCACCCTTGCGGGTGCGGTTCTGGTGTCCGGAGTCGTGGCCCTGACCCTTTCTCCCATGATGTCCTCGCGTCTGCTTCGTCCGGGGGATGATGAAAAGGGCTTTGCGGGGTGGATCAACCACCGGTTTGAATGGCTGAGGAAAAAGTATTCCTCGGCATTGGCCGTGACGCTCCGGAACCGCTGGATTGTGATGTTCGTCGCCGGTTTTGTGATTTTCCTCATCCTGCCCTTCGGGATGTTCAGCATGAAGGAACTGGCACCGAAGGAAGACCAGGGCGTTGTCTTCGGCATTGTCCAATCCCCGCCAAACGCCACCCTCGACCAGTCTTCGCTGTTTGCCGGCAAGCTCAACGACATTTTCCAATCTCAGCCGGAGTGCTCGGCCACATTCCAGATCATCAACCCCATCTTCGGATTTTCCGGAATGGTGACTAAGCCGTGGAGCGAACGCAAACGCACGGCCGAGCAGATCGCCAACGGTCTTTTCCCCCTGACTGCACAAGTGCCGGGGGTGAGGATCATTCCCACAACCCCGCCGCCGCTGCCCGGGGGGAGCAACTTCGATGTGGAGTTCGTTATCGCCTCCACCGCGGAGCCCCGCGAGCTTGTGGATATCGCGCAGAAGCTGGTGGCCAAAGCCTTCCAGAGCGGCATGTTCATGTTTGCCGACACGGATCTCAAGTTCGACCAACCCCAGGCGGAGGTGGTCTTTGATCGTGACAAGGTGGCCTCTCAAGGCCTCGACCTTCGCCGGATCGGCGCGGACCTTTCCACGCTGCTCGGCGGGGATTACGTGAACCGTTTCAGCATCCAGGGCCGGAGTTACAAGGTCATTCCCCAGGTCAAGCGGAACGAGCGGCTCACAACCGACCAGCTCAACAATCTCTATGTGCGGGCGACGGATGGAAAACTGGTGAAACTCTCGACATTTGCCACCATCAAGTCCACGACGGAACCCCGCGACATCCGGCGGTTCCAGCAGTTGAATTCGGCGACCATCCAGGGGGCGATCCCTCCGGGAGTCTCTCTGGATGCCGCCCTCAAGGTGCTGGAAACCGAGGCGGCGAAAATCCTGCCGTCCGGGTTTTCCGTCGATTATGCCGGGCAATCCCGCCAGTTGAGGAAAGAGGGGAACAAACTTGTGGTAACGATGTTCCTGTCCTTCATCCTGATCTTTCTCGTCCTTGCCGCGCAGTTCGAGAGTTTCCGCGATCCCTTCATCATCCTCTTCGGCTCCGTGCCATTGGCCCTGTCCGGCGCTTTGCTTTTCACCTTTCTGGGCTTCACCACGATCAATATTTACAGTCAGGTCGGGCTGGTGACATTGGTGGGCCTCATTGCCAAGAACGGCATTCTCATCGTGGAGTTTGCCAATGTCCTCCAGCGTTCCGGATTGGGGAAATTTGAAGCCGTGACCAGGGCCGCCGTCACCCGTCTCCGCCCGATTCTCATGACCACCGCTGCCACGGTGATGGGACACTTCCCGTTGGTGATTGCCAACGGTCCCGGTGCAGGGGCCCGCAACAGCATCGGCATCGTGCTGGTTTCCGGAATGATCATCGGAACTCTTTTCACTCTTTTTGTGGTTCCTGCCATCTACACGGTTGTCGCCAAGAGGTGGGAAGCGCACGAGAAAGAGGATGTTGCGATGCAGCCCGTGGCGGAGACCGCATTCGGAAATTGACTAGGGAGGGGTTTCCCGAGATGGGTTGTGCGCATGAGCGATCTTCTCATCGTCGGGGCGGGGCCGGTGGGGCTCAACATGGCGCTGGCTTGCAGCCGTTACGGGGTTTCTTTCCGCATCATTGACCGCCTCCCTGTGCCTTCTGGTCTCTCCAAGGCGCTGGCCATTTGGAGCGCTTCGTTGGAAATGTTCGATGTGCTGGGGGTTGCTGACCCGTTTGTCCGGCGTTCGATCCGGGGAAAGGGTGTCCGCATCTCGCATGGCAGGCATGTTCTGGTCGAAGTTCCCGCAGGCTACCGCTTGGACAGTCCTTTTCCGGAAATGCTCCTCCTGCCGCAATCCGAGTCCGAGGAAATCCTTGCGGAGGCTTTGGCTGCAAAGGGAGTGAAGGTCGAACGAGGGCTCGAGTTGGTTTCCCTGGAGCAATCGCCGGATTCTGTCGTGGTGGGTTTTCAGCGCGGTGGCAGGGATGCGGGGCGGGAGTCATTCCGGTGGGTTGTGGCCTGTGACGGGGCGCACAGCACGGTCCGGCATTTGCTTGGCGCGGAGTTTGAGGGTGGTGCCCTGGAGGATTTGTTTGTGCTCTGCGATGCAGAGATCGAGGGGGAAATCGCCCCCGGCTTCATGCATCTCTTCTGGGCGGATGACGGCCTGCTGGCGATCTTTCCCGTAAAGAAAAACCTTTGGCGGGTTATCTCGACGCGTTTGCCCGACAGGGGAGATGCCGAACCGGAACTACCCGAGCTGCAGGCCCTGTTGGAAGAACGGGGCCCCGGCGGGTGGACGCTGCGCAACCCCACCTGGCTGTCCAAATTCCGCATCAGCGAGCGCAAGGCGGTGCAGTATCGGCACGGGCGGGTGTTTCTTGCGGGGGATGCCGCGCACATCCACAGTCCCGCGGGCGGACAGGGGATGAACACCGGAATGCAGGATGCCTTCAATCTGGCCTGGAAGCTTGCCCTGACAGCCTCGAACCATGGGAAAGAGGAACTTCTGCTCGACAGTTATCATGCGGAACGGTCTCCGGTTGCAGAGAAAGTTTTGAAGATGTCCGGGCGGATGATCCGGTCGAATTTTGTGAAAAATCCAGTGACGCGCTTCCTGCGGGACGGGATTGTGCGTATCGCAGGCCGTTCGGGAAAGCTCAAGCAGACATTGATGCATTCCCTCTCCGGGCTGGATGTTTCCTACGGGCCGGGGGCGCTTGTCGCGGACGACCGGTATTGGCATGAGGACTGGCGTCCGCACGGGTTCGCTCCCGGCAGCCGTCCGAGGGAGGTGCCGGTCTTCCGCAAAGGAACACCTGTTTCTCTTTTCCAGGAAATGCATTCGCCACTTTTCACACTCATTCTTTTTTCCGGCAGGAAGCCGATTTACCGCGATGTGGACAGGCTGGGGGCGGTGCGGTTGGTGGCGGCGGGATATGGAGATTTGGTGCGAGTGGTCAGTGTCTGGCACGGTTCCACCCCTCCTTCGCCGGAGTGGCTGGTGGACAGGGAAGCTGCCGCCCACAGGAAATTCGGCGTCGAACTCCCCTCGTTCTATCTGATCCGTCCCGACCAATACGTCGCCCTGAGATCGCAACCCGCCGAGGCGTGCGTCCTGCATGAATGGCTGGCTGGAATCACGACATGCCATTGATTTTCCCATGAAACATATTTTGCGGATAATCCGAATGACGCTCACGGCTCTTCCCGGGGTGCTTTTTTTCTCTTTGCTGATTATTCCCCATATCGAGCGGGCAACGGGATTATTTTATGACGGAGCCATGCCTTGGTATACGGTGATCACGGCTCCATTGTTCTTTGTCGCGCTTGTCTATGCCTATCCTGTCACCCGATTGTGCATGGCATGGTTGGGAGACGATTCGTTCCTTTCGCCGGTATTTTTCCTCGTCCTGGCAGTGTATTCCCTGCTGTTGGGAATCGCTCTTCACCGCATGGTTTCCGCCGTTTTTCGTTTCCCTGGTTCGGGAATCGGGAAGAAGTGAAGCGGGAAGCCTCAGGCTTGAAGCGCGGCGATTTTTTCGCGGAGTTCGTGCCCGGGGAGAGCGGGGCCGATGAGGAGGATGAGAGGAGTGTTCACTCTTGGCGATGGACCCACGGGAAAAAACTGCACGTCGTTGTCCATTTTCTGGAAGACATAGAATTCCCCCGGTGTTTCCGCGAAACGAACGAGGCCTTTTGCCCGAATGACTTCCTTCGGGAGTTCGCGGAGCATCGCGCGAAAGGCTTTCTGGGAAACGATGTCCGGAAGGGAAAATTCACAGGAAGCGAAATGGTGCGAGGCATGAGGCTCCCCGTGCGAATGTTCTTCTTTTTCGTCGCGATGATGATGTCTGCATTCGCAGTGGCAGACGTGTTCCACTTCGCGTTCGGCCCCGGGTTCCCGGCACAGTTGTGCCAGCTCGGCGGCGAAGGCCCGGGGAGTTGTCGGAACGCCGCGCGCACCTGCTTTTTCCAGGGAAGTCCGGACTTCCTCCAGGCGCGGGGCGGGGACGGTGTCGGTTCTTGAGAGGAAAAGATGCGAGGCCGTGCGGGCCTGTCCCTTCTCAAGCGCGTTGTGCCAGAAGCGTTTTTGCCAGCGCTGGGTGTCGATGACGGAGAGTTGGATCGGCAGGGTGAATTTTCTCAGCCCGGGTTCGAGGGAAAGGGTTTCGAGGAGTTGCTCGGAGTCCGTCGTGCCATTGGTTTCCACAAGGAGAACCCGGTTGGCGGAATGCTCGAAGGCCACAAGCTCCGCAAGCAACTGATCGCGGGATCCACAGCACACACAATCCCCGCTCAGGGCCTTCACTTCCTCCACAAGATCACGAAACTGCTCGGCGTCAACCCGGGCGTTCTGGTAGTCATTGATCAGGAGACCGGGACGGAGCCCTGCGGCGGCAAGCTCCGGCATCAGGTTCTTCAGGAATGTGGTTTTCCCGGCACCGAGAAAGCCAACCACCAACACGAGAGGAGTCATGCGGTGGAGTGTCTCACAATTGGCTCCAAATGCAAATGTGTTGCGTTGTTTGCACCGGGCCGGAGATTGTGTATTGTCGCGCCCCATGTCCGCCATTCCTCTCCGCGCCGAAGTCGCCATCTCCGATACCTGGGATCTCGCTCCACTTTACCTCTCCGATGAGGCTTGGGAGCAGGATTTTTCCGCCCTCCAAAATGAATTTTCCACCGTGGACCGTTTTCGCGGGCGTCTCGGAGAATCCGCCGACGTTCTGGGGGAGTGCCTGGAATTTGAAAAAACCGTCGATTTGCGCGTGGAACGGTTGAACCAGTTCGCGGCCCTGCGGGTGACCGAGGACAGCTCGAATGCCCCGGCGCTTGATCGGGAAGCCCGGCTGGAGAGCCTGTTGGTGCGGGTCGGTGAGGCGTTTTCCTTTCTTGCTCCGGAGATCCAGGCCCTGTCGGACGAGAAATTTGACGTGTATCTGGCTTCGGATGTCCTGCGTGAATGGACGATTCCGCTCCGCAAACTGCGGCGTTTGCGCACCCACACACTGACAGCCGGCGAGGAACGCCTGCTCGCCCTCGGCTCCTCCGCGCTGCGCGGACACAGCGAGACTTTTTCCCAGCTCACCAACGTGGACATGAAGTTCGGGAAGTTGCGCGACGGGGAGGGAAACGAACGGGAACTGACACAGAGCTCGTTTTCCTCATTTCTCCAGCAGCGCGATCCCGCTGTCCGCAAGACGGCGTTTCATCAGTTTTACACGGAATTTTCCGACCACAAATTCACACTGGCCGCCAGCTTGGCGAGTTCCGTGCGGGGAGATGTCTTTTACGCCCGCGCCAGAAAATACCCCTCGGCACGAGAGGCGGCGCTGTTCGGCGACGATGTGCCGGTGGCGGTGTATGACGGGCTTGTTTCCACCGTCCGAAAGAATCTTGATGCCCTGTTCGATTACTTTGAACTCCGCCGCACTGCGCTCGGGCTTGAAGAAATCCACCACTACGACACCTATGTTCCCATGGTGGAGAGCGTGCAGGCCGACGTGCCGTGGGACGAGGCAGTCAACCGTGTGCTCGAAGCCGTGACTCCGTTGGGCGGAGAGTATGTGGAAACGCTGGGGCGTGGGCTGGGGGAAGGGCGTTGGTGTGATCGCTACGAGAACAAGGGCAAACGCAGCGGCGCGTTTTCCTATGGCACCTACACGAGCCCGCCCTACATCATGATGAACTACAAGGCGGACGTCTTTTCCGACGTTTACACCCTGGCCCATGAGGCCGGTCACTCGATGCACACCTGGTATTCGCAGCGTGAACAGCTTTACCAGAACTACCACTACCCGATTTTCCTTGCCGAGGTTGCCTCGACATTCAACGAGATCCTCCTGACCGAACACCTGCTGAAGACGACCGAAGACCGCCGCACCCGGGCCTACATCCTGAACCGCCAGATCGACGATCTGCGGGGAACCCTCTACCGCCAGACGATGTTTGCGGAATTCGAGCGGGACATCCATGCCGCGGAAGAAGCCGGAGAGGCTCTCACCCTGGACTCTTTCCAGCGGATCTACCGCGGACTTCTTTCCGACTACTTCGGTTCCCGGTTCGCTCTGGATGTGGAGCTCGAACTCGAATGCCTGCGCATCCCGCATTTTTACAATGCCTTCTACGTTTACAAATATGCCACGGGCATTTCCGCCGCCGCCGCCCTGGCCGCGAAAGTTTTGGAAACCGGGGATCCTTCCGGCTACCTGACCTTCCTCAGAAGCGGAGGAAGCCGTTTCCCCATCGAGACCCTCGCCGCGGCAGGAGTTGACATGAGCAGCCCGGCCCCGGTGCAGGCCGCCCTGGATCTCTTTGCCCGCCGGGTGCGGGAATTGCGGGAGCTGTTGGCGCAATGATTTTTCTTCCGCCCCGCGGGAAAATTGGCGATACATAGGACATGAACATGCGAGAGGCCGCCGGGCCTTGCGCAAAACCGGATTTCACGCCTTTTGACGATGACCCGCACGAAACGATTTCCTGACGAACCCGGGCGCCGCAAACGCTCGTCCGCCCTGGCCAGCGCGGTCATCCTTGGCCTGCTCTTCGTCGCCCTGGGGGTGATTTTTGCCCGCTCGGATCTTTTTTCCAGGTTGCTCCACTGGGAGGGATTCCTGCCCGGCATGGGGGAATCGCGCACGGTTACAAAACCGGATGGCAGCACGGTGACGGTACTGCCGGATTCCCCCGACAGGGAAGTGCCCACCCCGGAGAAAATCGAGCTGGCACGTCAGTTGGCCGATCGTCTGGACAGGAATTCAGTTCTTCCGGAGCATTCCCTGCTTCGCGAGGACCGGTTGTCGAACGAAAATACCATTTCCCAGATGCTGGAGGTGCTGGCCGTGGAACTGGGAAGTTCCGAGCTCTATGCCCTGATCAAAACTTACAGGGAGAACGAGGAAATCATGGGAGCCGCCAGAAAAAAGATCGCCAACAATGAGGAACTCGCAAAAGTTTCCAGCGGGGAACTGGAGGAAATGAAGTCCTCACATCCCGCCGCAGCGGAAGCCATCGCCCATTCCAAAGCCCGCAGCATGGACTCCACGGTCGAAGCCAACAGGCAGATCGAAACCGCCACCGCGGAGAATACCGAGCTGGCCGGGAGAATCGCTCACGCTCTCCAGAAGCAGGGGTTTCCGATCGATGTTCAGGGAGTCAAAAGTCTTTGCTCTGCCCCGGATAGAAACGACATCATCGGTCTGGCCCAAAGCTTCCGGAGCATCCGCCTCATGACCAAGGAACTGGAGCTCATGGTGCTGGCCCAGCCGGACAAGAACCTGGCGAGGAAATATTATGCGACCTATACCGTTCTCCTCATGGCCCTCGACAAGATCCAGAAGAATTACATCGACAAGATCGAAGCCATCCACATTCCTTATGCCAACTCCATCATCGGAGAAGCGGAGAAGACCATCCGGGAAGCCCAGGATGCCCTCCTTTCCAGCGAGGCTCTCGAAAATGCCCAGGCCACGGCGGCTCTGGGACAAAACATCCGAACCTGCCGGGAAACCATCGCTGGCGCACGATGGACCATCGACACCCTGGAGAAACAACGCAGAAAATTGAATGAGGCAAACAAGCGGATCGCTTTTTCCATCGTCGCCGCACGCAACACCCACAGGGCCCTCAGCCTTCAAACCGAACTCGCCTCCTTCATGAAAAATTGCGCCGAAGAACTGAAGGAAGTCGAGACCCTTTCTCTCCCGGAAATGTTGGTCCTCAATTTCAACCCCCGGGAAGAGGGCGTGCGCCCGTTGAATCCCGGGGAACGTCCGTTGAATTGACTGAAAAAGGTCCGGGCACATCCATCCCTTGTCTTGCCGGACGGTGCGGATCGCCCGAATGTGCCGCCGCCCCTTTTGTGAGTGGTCGAGATCTGGCCGCCAGTGCAGTATCAGCAAAGGCTGAAGGCTCTGACGACCCAGCGGAGTTTTGCGGAGGAGGCGCGGGGGTTGTTGCGACACTCGGTGGGCGAGGGACGGACAACGTTGTCGGCGATGGCGGAGTAGAGTCCCTCCCGGAATCCGGACTGGAAGGCTTTTTTCACCCGGCGGTCCTCGCCGGAGTGGAAAGTGAGCACGGCCACGCGACCGCCGGGCCTCAGGCAGAGAGGCAGATTGCGGAGAAAGGCATCCAGCGCGGAGAACTCCCCGTTGACGGCAATGCGGATGGCCTGGAACACGCGGCGCACGGTTTTTTCCTGCTCCTCCGCCGGGAGCCCGGAGGACGCGGTGCGGATGGCCGATGCCAGGTCGGTGGTCTGCTCAAAAAACCGCCCGGCGAGGGCCTGTGCCAGCATCCCGGCGCGGGGTTCGTCGGCATTTTCAAGCAGCATTCCGGCGAGGGTCTCCGGGGAACTCTTTTGGAGAACCTGGGCCGCAGAGGAACCGCGGTGGGGGTTCATTCGCATGTCGAGCGGGCCGGCGTGTTTGGTGGAGAATCCGCGGGAAGGGGTGTCAAGTTGCATGGAGGAAACACCGAGGTCGGCAAGAATCCCGTCCAGTCCCCCAATGCCTTCTGCCGCCAGCACGGCGGGAAGTCCGGCGTAATTGGATTTGTGAGGAGTGAAAATCTCCGGACCGAATCCCCGGGCGGACAGAAGCGTGGCGGTGCGGGGGAGTTCGATCGGATCCACGTCGAGCCCGAGCAGTCGTCCTGAAGGAGACAATTTTTCCAAAAGGGCGGCGGCATGTCCTCCGTAACCGAGCGTGCAATCCGCCATGATGTCGCCCGGAGCGGGGCGGAGAATTTCGAGAATCTCGGAAACCATGATCGGCACATGCGAGCCCACCGGGGTTTTTCCCGAGGCCAGCACTTTTGCAAGGGTCTCGGGGTATTTCTCCGGATTCCGTTCTTTGTATTTTTCTTCGAACCGGCGCGGATACTTTCCGGAGTATCTGGGGCGGCGGCGATGGGGGACCGGCTCGTTCAAAGCTCGTTGTATTTTTTGTTCGATCCGCGGGCTTTCTCGACCGGGTAGCGTTCTTCATTGCGGGCGAGTTTTGCCCGGATGGCGTGGGCCAGATCGATACCACAGTTGTCGGCCATCTCGAAGAGGAGGATGGCGATGTCGGCCATTTCCGAGGAGAGGGCGTCTTTCCGGTCAAGCACGCGGAGTTCCGATTGTTCCGGACTTTGCCAGACGAAGTGCTGGAGGAGTTCTCCCGCCTCGGCGGTGATGGCCACGGCGAGGTCCTTGGGATTGTGAAATTGCTTCCAGTTGCGTGCATCGCGGAAAGCACGAATTTCTGCGGTCAGGGTGTCGATGCTGGTCGTCATGAAAATTATCCTAGCCGGAAACCGTCTTCATGGACAACCTTCCCCTCCATGGACGGACACCATCATCACGATCATGGCGGACATCATCATGCCCCGCAGTCCTTCGGCAGCGCCTTTGCAATCGGAATTTCGATCAATTCGCTGTTTGTGGCGGTGGAGATTTTGATCGGTTTCCGGATCAACTCGATGGCCCTGGTGGCCGACGGGGTCCACAATTTCGCCGATGTGATCAGTCTCGTGCTGGCCTGGGTGGGGTATTGGTTTCAAAGTCAAAAACCTTCGGGACGGTTCACCTATGGTTATGGAGCGGTGAGCATTCAATCCGCCGTGATCAACGCCTTTCTGTTGGTGGCGGCCGTGACTCTGATTTTTTGGGAAGCCCTGGAGCGGTTCTGGAAACCGGAGCCTGTTGCCGGGGGGGTGCTGATGGTGGTTGCGGGGATCGGAATTCTTGTCAACGGAGCGACGGCGCTTCTGTTCATGAAAGGAAGCAAGGGAGATGTGAACATCCGGGGAGCCTTCATCCATATGGCGGCGGACGCGGGAGTCTCCCTCGGCGTGGTGGTTGCGGGGGGGGTTGTTCTCCTCACCGGTTGGACGGTTGTGGATCCGTTGGTGGGAATCGCGATTGCCGTGATGATTCTGCTGAGTTCCTGGGAATTGTTGACGGAGTCCCTGAATCTCGCCCTCAATGCCGCGCCAAAAAGCGTGGACATGGCGGCGTTGCGAGGATGGTTGCTTGCCCGGACAGGAGTGACCGGCATTCACGATCTGCATGTGTGGCCTTTGAGCACAAACAAGACCGCCCTGAGCGCCCACGTGCAGGTCTCCGGCATCCCGGACAACGATGCATTTCTCCACGAACTCTCGCACGAATTGCACGAGAAATTTGGCATTGCTCACTCGACGATCCAGACCGAAACGACTCCCGGCGGATGCGGACACGGCTGCCCGGCGGATGCGTAGAGCGGTTTAAACAATTCTATAGCTGCTGCTTTGCGGCGGCGAGAGCCACAGGACTGCGTCAGCAGTTCGGGCAGTGTGTTTTCACACAGCCGCTTCACTGCCGCCGCACCCCTGCAACTCTCGGCGCTCGCAAATCAGCGGCCACATTATTATTTAAACCGCTCTGGCGGAATATTGCCCGAATGCAGGCTTGTTTCCCACGGGGAGAGCGGGCATGAATGAATGGCATGTTCTGGAGATGGATTTTGCTCCTGGTTTTTCTTCCGGCCTTGCTGAGGGGGCAAAGTCCCAGCCCGACGCCTGACACCCCGTCCGACCGCGGAGTGTGGCGGGCGGAGATGCCGGGCGGGACATTTGTTGTGGCTCTTTCCGCGATCACGTCCGTGAGCAGCCATGAATATGTGGTGGACAATACCGCGCGGGTGACGGAGGTCACGGTGGCGACCCTCGGCTCGGTGATCGGACGGTTTTATTTTCTGGAACCGAACACCCCGCAGTCTCCGGCGGGAATCGGCCAGTCCACCATCAATTTCGTGCAGGAGAAACTCACCGAGGCCGCCGACCGCACCGGTTCGGATGCCTGGAAGAAAGTGGTGAAAAGCTATCCGACAAGCACGCACGCCCACACGGTGGAATACCGGGTGGAATCCAGGGAAACTCTCCAAAAACTCTACAAAAGCGTGGAAAATGCCTGGCTCCGGGGCAGGGGGGCGACATTCAAGCCTTGAACGTGGAGAAGTCCCGGTGCAATGTGCCCGCTCACGATTTGAATCCACCTTTGTCCACACATCACAAACCCAAGGATGAATGCGGGGTTTTCGCCGTTTTCGGCCACCCGGATTCCGCACTTTTGACCTACTACGGGCTCTTTGCCCTCCAACATCGCGGACAGGAGAGCGCGGGCATCGTTTCCGCGAAAGGCTCGGAACGCGCCTTCCAATTTCACAAAGGCATGGGGCTGGTCTCCCAGGTCTTCACCATGGAAGAACTGGACCGGCTCACGGGAACCCGCGCCATCGGGCATGTGCGTTACTCGACGACCGGATCGAGCAATGTGAAAAATGCGCAGCCGTTTGTCGTCGACACGGCCAGGGGACAGCTCGCCGTCGCCCACAACGGCAACCTCGTGAACGCCGCGGCCCTTCGCACGGAACTGGAGGCCCGCGGGTCGATCTTCCAGACAACGGTGGACAGTGAGATCGTCCTGCATCTTCTCGCCCAGCCACGCGGAACCGGCGGAGGGCTGGCCGCACTTCGGAGACTCGAGGGGGCTTTCTCCATCGTTCTCATGGGGGAACGGGAAATCGTGGGCTTCCGGGATCCGCAGGGTTTCCGCCCGCTCTGCCTGGGAAAAGTGGACGGAGCCTATGTCCTGGCCTCCGAAAGTTGCGCCTTCGATCTCATTCATGCCGAGTTCATCCGCGATGTCGAGCCCGGGGAAGTCGTCATCATCGACAATAACGGCATCCGGAGCGAATGGCCGTTCAAGTCCAGCAAAAGCGCGTTCTGCATTTTTGAATATGTCTATTTCGCCCGGCCGGACAGCAATGTGGGCGGGGTCAATGTCAGCAAGGTGCGGGTGGAAATGGGACGCGAGCTGGCCCGGCGGCATCCGGTCGAGGCCGATCTGGTGGTGCCCGTGCCCGACTCGGGAATCTTTGCCGCGCTCGGGTTCGCCGAGGAATTGGGGATTCCGTATTTCCCCGCATTCGTGCGAAACCACTACATCGGCAGAACATTCATCCAGCCGACGCAATTGATCCGGGACTTCAATGTCCGGGTGAAGTTGAACCTGATCCGTGAAGCCGTGGAAGGAAAGCGGGTGGTGGTGGTGGATGATTCGATTGTCCGGGGAACGACCGCCCGCACCCGTGTCGTCAATCTCCGCGAGAACGGGGCCACGGAGGTCCACATGCGGATCAGTTGTCCTCCGCACAAGCACGCCTGTTACTACGGCATCGATTTTCCGGATCCGGAAAAACTTCTGGCGAACCAATGCACGCACGAGGAGATCTGCAAATATCTCGGGGCGGATTCCCTCGGTTATCTCGATGTCGAGGGCATGGTCAAGGCCACGGGCCGTCCCCACAACGAGTTCTGCATGGCCTGTTTCAACGGGGAATACCCGGTGCCGTTCGATTCCGGGTTCGACAAGCTCATCATGGAAAAGCGCCGGGAAAATGCCCGGTTGCTTGAGCCGGAAACGAACAAACTTCTTTAAAAAATGACGCGCAAACTCAAAGCCTATGCCGCCGCCGGGGTCGATGTGGACCTCGGGAACAGGGTGAAAAAGGAAATTCAGAAATCTGTCGGTTCGACCCACGGTCCCGAGGTGTTGGGAAAGATCGGCGGATTCGGCGGGTTGTTCCGCCCCAACTTCAAGGGGATGCGTGATCCGGTGCTTGTCTCCAGTGTGGACGGGGTTGGAACGAAACTGAAGATCGCCTTCGCCACGGGGCGGCATGACACGATCGGCCAGGATCTCGTGAACCACTGCATCAACGACATTGCCGTGATCGGTGCGAAACCGCTGTTCTTCCTTGATTACATTGCGGGAGAAAAGCTGGACCCCGTGGTTTTCCGTCAAATTCTCAAAGGCTTCGCGACGGCGTGCCGCGCGGGGGGATGCGCACTCATTGGCGGGGAGACCGCCCAGATGCCGGGGATGTATCATCCCGGGGAATATGATTTGGCGGGAACGATTGTCGGAGTGGTGGACCGGCCCAAGCTTCTCGACGGTTCCAAGATCCGCCCTGGGGACATCCTTGTGGGACTGCGTGGCAACGGGTTTCACACCAACGGCTATTCGCTCGCCCGCAGGGTGCTGCTCGAAAAGCTTCGGCTGCCGCTCAACAAACCGGCTCCGGGGATGAAGACCACCCTGGCCGCGGAATTGTTGAGAGTTCACCCAAACTACCAGCCGCTGATGGCTTCATTGCCGGCGGGGATGCTGCGTGGGGCGGCCCATATCACCGGCGGCGGACTTCTCGACAACCTGCCGCGGGTTTTGCCGGAAGGCTGCCGGGCGCAGATCAACAGCCGGGCGTGGAAAACGCCGATTCTTTTCGATCTGATCCAGCATGGCGGACAGGTTCCCCAGAAGGAAATGTACCAGGTCTTCAACATGGGCATCGGAATGGTCCTCATCGTGCCGGCTTCCCGCGCGGAAGAAGCGGTGCGCCTGACCAAGGGAATGGTCATCGGCTCGATCATCAAAGGACCGCAGGATGTGGTGATCGAATGATTTTGTGAGACTCTGGAAAAGAAAACCCGCCCTTGGCATCGGCATCGGTGTCGGGGTGCTTGGAGCCGTCGCCCTCGCCCTGCGTTACGGGATGCGGCGCGTGGTGCGCGAGCCGATTCCGGATTCGATCTCCCCGGCGATTTTTGCCACGCGGGTGGCCCGGACGGATTTTGGAGAGATGATCTACCACGTGAGTGGCTCGGGAACGCCGCTTGTTTTTCTGCACGGGGTGTTTCTCGGGGCCTCCTCCTACGAGTGGTCGCGGGTGTATCCGCGGTTTGTGATGGACCATGAGGTGATCGTTCCCGACATCATTGGCTTCGGGGAATCCGAACGCCCGTCCACCCCGATGGATGCCGGGGATTATGCAGCGGCCTTGGCGGAATTTCTGCGGGAGGTTTGTCCCGGGCAGAAGCCCGTGGTGGTGGCCAGCGGTCTCACGGCAGGGATTTCGCTGCTGCTTGCCGCCCGCCATCCGGAGCTGGTCGGACGCCTCATTCTCTTTCTTCCGACCGGTTTGAAGGAGTCCGGAAAATGGCGGGCGATGGGGATGCTGGCATTGAGCGGGATCCCCGGGGCCGGGCGCTTCGTGTATCGCAACTATCTCGCGCGGGCGCCCTTCATCCGTGCCTGGCTCACCCGTTTTGCCCTGACCGATCCGGCATCCCTCACGGAAGAGATGGTTTCCATTTTCTCGACCTGCGCCCAACAATATGGCGCGGAACATGCCATTCTGGGATTTCTCCGGGGGCGTCTGGCGTTCGACATCGAGCGGCGGCTGCACGACGTGCCCGTGCCTGTTCATATTCTCTGGCCCGACCGGGCGAGCGGATTTCCTCCGGCGGGCGGAACGCCGCTTTGCCGCAAGCTGCCCCGGGCGTCCATGGAGATCCTGCCGGAGTGCGGAATCCTTGCCGCACTGGAAAATCCCGACCTTGTGGAGGCCTCCATCGTCCGCGCCCTGCGGGGAGATTTGCCTGCGGATGCCGTTGCGTGATTTTTCCCCTGTGTTCCGGCCGATCTCTGTGATAACTCTGCGTTTTTCAAAAAGTGAACGTTTCTGATCTGCGCGAAATTCTGCAATATGTGCCCCGCTTCCGGGAGCGCACCTTCGTGGTGGCCGTGGACGGCGAGGTGGTGGCTTCGGAGAATTTTTCCAACGTCCTTCTCGACTTGGCGGTGCTGCGTTCGTTGAGTGTGAAGGTGGTGCTGGTCCACGGGGCGAGCCACCAGATCCAGAAGCTGGCGGCGGAGAGGAATCTGACGATTTCCAATTCCGACGGCATCGGGCTGACCGATGCTTCCACGCTTCAGGTGAGCATCGATGCTGCGATCCGGCTGACGAACGAGATCATGGAAGGCCTGTCCTCGGTCGATCTCCGCGCGGCTTACATCAATGCCCTGATCGCGCATCCGGCGGGAATTCTCGGCGGCGTGGACCAGCAATACACCGGAAAAGTCGAGCGGGTGGATGTGAAGGCACTCAAGTTGCTTCTCGATGAGGGGATTATTCCCGTGGTGCCTCCGCTGGGCTTCGACGGGGAGGGGAGGACTTACCGGGTGAACTCGGACAGCATCGCCGTGGAAATCGCGGAGGAACTCTCGGCGGCAAAGATTCTGTACCTTGCACCGAGCAATGTCTTCGGCACCTCCGCCGTTCTTCCGCGGCAATTGTCGGTCGCCGAAACACAGGAGCTTCTCAAGAAGCGGAAAGGCGATTTTTCCCCGGGGGTGATTTCCAAGCTGGAAAACGCGGCACGGGCCTGCGTGCAGGGGGTTCCGCGCGTGCATGTGCTGGATGGCGGGGTGAACGAGGCCCTGCTCAACGAGGTCTTCAGCCACGACGGCATCGGCACGATGATCTACTCGAACGAATACCAGCAGATCCGGCGCATCTTCAAAAAAGACGTGCGGGCGGTGATGTCTTTGATCCGGCAATCCGTGCGCAACGAGGAACTTGTCCGGCGTAACCGGACTGAAATCCTCGAGCATCTCGAAGATTACTGGCTTTTGGAAATCGACCGATCGCCGATTGCCTGCGTGGCCCTGCATCTTTATCCCGAGACATCGTCCGGGGAGCTGGCCTGTCTCCATGTGAGCAAGGCCAACGAGAACCAGGGGCATGGGAAGAAGCTCATGGCATTCGTTGAAAATCTGGCCCGCGAGAAGGGGGTGAAGAATCTTTTTGCCCTCTCCACGCAGGCTTACAGCTACCTCCAGCAAAAGGGAGGATACCAACCGAGCGATCCCTCGTTGCTTCCCCCCGAACGCCGGGCAAAATACGACGCCAGCGGCCGGAATTCCGTGGTCCTTCTGAAAGTGCTCCGTGTCTGATATGCATCCCGCGCAGACTTGGTGGAACCTTGGCGTGGATGGAACGGTCATCCTGGTCTATTTCGTGGGCATCGTGGGCATCGGGCTGTATGCCGCGAGGAAGAACACGAGCCTCCAGGATTTTGCCCTGGGCGGACACTCGATCCCCTGGTGGGCGGTGCTGGCTTCGATCATTGCCGCGGAAACCAGCGCGGTGACCTTTCTTGGCGCACCGGCCGAGGGATTCAAGACACGGAGCTACGCCTACGCGCAACTGGCCATCGGCACCATCCTCGCCCGCATCATCATCGCGTGGCTGTTCATCGCCCCCTATTATCGGTACAAGGTCGAGAGCATTTATGAATTCCTGACCATCCGCTTCGGAGCGCACACGAAGAACATGGCCAGCGGGATTTTCCTGGCCACCCGGGTGCTGGGAATCGGCGTACGGCTTTATCTGGGCGGCGTGATCATGGTTGTTGTTTACCGCTATCTTTTCCCCGGCACGGAGATTTCTCTCTGGACGTATTTCTGGGGCATCGTGTTCGTGACCTGCCTGACGACGCTCTATACAGCAGCCGGCGGAATCAAGGCGGTGGTCTGGACCGATCTCATCCAGGCCTGCCTGATGATCGGGGCCATCCTCTTCTCGATCGTTGCCGTCTTCCAGGACATCCCGGGCGGGATGCAGACCGTTCACCAACATCTGGCCGGGCAGAATCTCTCCATGTTCCAGACCGGATGGGACACGGCAAAGCCGTTTGGCGAAGCGTTGCGCGGAATGCTGGAAAGCGAATACACCATCTTTGCCGCGATCATCGGCATCACGTTCTTCACGATGTCCACCCATGGAACCGATCAGGACATGGTCCAGCGGATGTTGACAGCAGAGAACACCGCGAAGTCCCGGCTTTCCCTGATTCTGAGCGGCTTTGCGGACATTCCGGTCGTCCTGGCCTTCCTGACCGTCGGCCTTCTTCTCTGGGTGCGTTACCAGGTTCATCCCGATCCCTCCCTGCCCGCAGAGGACAACGAGATTTTTGCCCACTACATTGTCAACGAGATGCCGGTGGGAATCCGCGGCCTCATCGTTGCGGGAGTCTTCGCCACCATGATGGGCTCGACTTCGGCGGCCCTCAACGCCCTGGCCACTTCGTTCATCAAGGACTTTTACCAGCCCTACATCCGTCCCTCGGCGACGGACAGACAGGCGGTGAGCGCCGCCCGGTGGGCAACTTCGGTTTTTGGAGTTCTCATGATCGCGGTGGCCACCATTTCCGCCTACACGGTGTTGCACACCAATGTGACGATCATTCCTCTGGCGCTGGGCATTCTCGGTTACAGTTACGGGTCGTTGCTCGGAGTTTTCCTTCTCGGCATCCTGACGCAATCCCGCGGCAATGACCGGACGAATGTCGTTGCCATGATTGTTGGAATCTTCGCCGTGCTCGTTCTCTGCAAGATCCAGATTCCGCTCTGGGAGACCTCCAACAGTGCCGGAGAGATGGTGAAACAGAAAGTGGACTTTGGATTCTTCCTTCCATCGTGGTGGCCGACCATTGCCTGGC
Source organism: uncultured Chthoniobacter sp. (assembly GCA_964585615.1). Classification (GTDB taxonomy): domain Bacteria; phylum Verrucomicrobiota; class Verrucomicrobiia; order Chthoniobacterales; family Terrimicrobiaceae; genus QYQL01. The sequence continues at coordinate 51,238 of CAZPEN010000018.1, forward strand.
CGTATTATGTTTTTATCGGAAGCGTGACGACTTTTTTCCTGGGAGTCTTTTTCCCCACGGGAACCCATTCTCCGCATCCAAGGCGGACGACCCCGGCGACGCCTTGATTTTTCCATTTCCGCCAGATGGAAAGAGGAGCTTTTTTCTTGAGCCTTCCGCATGATCATTCCTATCCTCCGTGAAACCCGCTGCGGCAAGTGACCCGTTGGGTGTGAATAACTTGTGAATACCGCATCCTCCCATCAGCTTCCGTCGGATTTTCTGTCCGAGCGGAGATTTTTGACGGCGGTTTCCGGGAACGCAGACCGGGGAGAAAAGGAATTTTCTCCTCTCAATGACTTGCCAAAGAGAGACTTGGACGAGCTGTTTTTCTTTCATCGAAATACGGGCTTTTCTTGTCGGAAAAATTCTGAAATTCTGACTCTCCCCTTGGAATGGTTTCAGGAATGTCATTTGTTCAGGGAAAACTAAAAAGGTTCAAAAAGAAGTCATGATCACAGAGACGAAGGACATTTGGTCGCAGATTTCGGAGCGGATTCGTGAGCGTGTGAGCGCGGATGGGTATGAGCGATGGTTCTCCGGCGTGACAGCTTCCCTGCTGGACGGCGATGCGATCACCCTTTGCGTGCCGAATCCGATTCATCAATTTTTTATCGAGAGCAATTACCAGCCGATTTTGGAGGAAGCGATCCGGGATGTCGTGCCGTCGGTGGCCCGCGTGCAATTTTCCACTTCGGTTCCGGAAGCCGAACACCTTCCGGCGCGTCCCGCTCCGGCGGTCCGTCAGGGGAAAGAAAAATCCCTTCCTTCCGCCGCCACGGGAATGAACGTCCGCAACACTTTTGAGTCCTTTGTGGTCGGTTCAAACAATCAGTTTGCCCATTCCGCCGCGCTGGCCGTCGCCAAAGCCCCTGCGCGCACCTATAATCCGCTTTTCATCTACGGCGGCAGCGGACTCGGAAAGACCCATCTTCTCCAGGCGATCGGGCATCACGTTCTGGCCAGCGCAAAATCGGCGAAGGTGGTTTACCTTTCGAGCGAGCAGTTCACGAACGAATTCATCGATGCCATCCAGCATGGCACGCTTGTGAAGTTCCGGAAAAAATACCGGAATGCGGATGTCTTGATGATCGATGACATCCAGTTCCTTGCGGGCAAGGAGCGTTCGCAGGAGGAGTTCTTTCATACGTTCAACGCCCTGCACGACGGCCACAAGCAGGTGGTGCTCTCGAGCGACCGGCCGGCCAGCGAGATTGACAAGTTGGAGCAGCGTCTCGTGTCCCGGTTTGAATGGGGAATGACTGCCGAGATCCAACCGCCGGATGCCGAGACCCGGATCGCCATTCTTCGCAGCAAGGCGGCAGGGCTCAACATCCAACTGGAGCCGTGGGTCATCGAGTTTCTTGCGGACAAGATCCGCAACAACGTCCGTCGCCTCGAAGGTGCGCTCATGAGGGTGGCATCCTACAAATCCCTCAGCGACCGCCCGATCACCCGGGAGGTGATCGAAAATCTTCTGCGGGACATTTTTCAGGAACAGGCCCGCAAGTCGGTGACGATCGACCAGATTCAGCGACGGGTGGCCGAGCATTACGATGTCCGTCTGGCCGATATGACCAGCAAGCGCCGCCCGGCCAACATCGCCTTCCCCAGACAGGTGGCCATGTATCTTTCCCGGGAACTGACGAAATCTTCTCTCAGCGATATCGGCGATGCCTTTGGCGGCAAAGATCATGGCACCGTCATCCATGCCTGCAAGTTGGTGAAGAAGCGGATTGAGGAAGACGAGAAAACCCGAAGCATCGTCTGTCTCCTCGACAATCAGCTCCAGCGCTAGCGGAAGGCTGCCCCGCCGCGGGGGCTTCTGCCCGTTTGGAAGAGATTGTCATTCCCCGGGAAACGGTTGATGGTGGAAAGATGCACCGGGTTGGCTTCTGGGTTTGTGTGACGCTTGTCTTTTCCGGCATGGTGGGAACCGGAGTTTTTACGAGCCTGGGATTCCAGATTGGAACCTTGCCGTCCCCATTTGTCATTCTGGTGTTGTGGGGACTGGGAGGAATTGTCGCGCTTTGTGGAGCGCTGAGCTACGCGGAACTGGCGGCGGCCCTGCCAAGATCGGGGGGGGAGTACCATTTTTTGTCGCGAATTTTCCATCCGGCGCTGGGATTGATGGCAGGGATCGTGTCGGTTTTCGTGGGATTTTCCGCGCCGATCGCACTGGGAGGGATGGCTTTTGGGAAGTATGTCGCATCCGCTTTTCCGGAAGTTGCTCCCTTGTCGGCATCCGTGGGAGTTGTTCTTCTGTTGGCCGTGGTGCATGGGAAAACGGTAGCCCTGAGCGGGAGATTCCAAGTGGTGGCGACGGCCTTCAAGGCGGGACTGATCCTGTTTTTCATCGGGGCGGGGATCTTTTTGGCGCCGGGGGCAAATTTTTCCCCCCGTGCAGGCGATCTGGATTTGATTCTCAGCCCGGCGTTTGCGGTGTCGCTGATGTTTGTGATGTATTCCTACACGGGCTGGAATTCCGCGGTGTATATCGCCGGCGAGGTAAGATCTCCGGAAAAAACAATTCCCGCAGCCCTCACGGCAGCCACGTTGCTGGTCACCGTGCTTTATGTGGCCTTGAACGCGGTTTTTCTCGCCTCATCCCCCGCGGGTGAACTTGTGGGAAAGGTGGAAGTGGGGGAGGTTGCCGCGCGTCATTTGTTTGGAAATGCCGGCGGGCGCTTTATGGCGTGCGTGATTGCGGCGGGCCTCATATCCGCGCTGAGTGCGCTCACCTGGGCGGGCCCGAGAGTGGCACAGACGGCGGGGGAGGATTTTCCGGCATTGGGGTGGTTTGCAAAAAAATCTCCGGGAGGGGTGCCCGGGCGGGCGCTGGCTTTTCAGACGCTGGTTGTCCTGGTGCTGCTGGTAACATCCTCCTTTGAGGCGGTGCTGGTATATGCACAGTTTGCCCTGATTGCGTGTTCGTGCCTGACGGTGCTGGGATTGCTTGTCCTGAGAAAGCGGGAACCGCTGCTGGTCCGCCCGTTTCGTTGTCCGTGGGTTCCGTTTGTGCCGTCAGTCTTCCTGGCGGTGGGGGTGCTCACCATTGTTTACACGTTTGTTGCGCGCCCGGTGCAGGCGATTGCCGGTCTGACGACCCTGGGGGCGGGAGCGGGTTTGTATTTCCTTGTGCGGAAAAGTGGGGCAAAATGATTCCGATGCGAACGCTTTTGGTTCTGGTCCTGGCTGGCTCGACCTGTCTGGCACAGGAGATTCGGCGTGCATTGCCAGTGTCACCCGACGGAGGCAATTGGGACGCGCTGGCGAAGTTTCTTGCCGGTGTGCCCCTGTCTTCCCCGGCTCCCTTGGCCCGCCTGCAGCGGGAATCTGCCAGCCGCGCCCATTCGGCGGAGTTTGAGAAATTATGGAGGCGTTACAACGAACACTATTTTGTTCCAATCCGCCTGTGGTCTTCCGTCGAACTTTCTCCCCGGATCTCCCCGACGGCTCCGGTGTTTTATTTTTTTGGCGGACCGGACATTCTTTCCTGTCTGGGCTTCTATCCCGATGCGTGCGATTATTTTTTGGGAGGCTTGGAGCCGGTGGGGAGCATTCCGTCACCGGAATCCCTTGCGCCCGATGTGCTGTTCTCCTCGTTGTCCCGCCTTCGAAAATCCACGGAGGTCATCCTCTCCTTCGGCCATTTCATCACAAAGGATATGAGGGCCGAATTGGAGACGGGAGAGTTCAAAGGAGTGGCCCCTGTGATTGCGGTTTTTCTGGCGATGACCGGGGCGGAGGTGCTGGATATTTCCTACTTCGGAGTGCGCGGGGATGGGGGAGTGGAAGAATACGGAGCAGGAGGAAAGGTGTCGCGCGGAGTGCTGCCGGGAGTGCGCGTGACTTTCCGCAGGAACGCTCTTGCGGTTCCCCAGCGGGTTCATTACGTGCAGGCGGATGTGTCTGATGACGGTCTTTCTTCCAACAACGGGGTGCTGACCTGGACCGGAAAATTTGGAACGGGGAATACCTATCTCAAGGCTGCCTCTTATCTGATGCATGAACCGTACTTTTCGAAAATTCGGAACTTCCTGCTCAACCGCTCGCGTTCCGTCCTGCAGGATGATTCGGGGATTCCATTCTCTTTTTTCCAAGATGGCCGGTGGCGGTGCTGGTTTTTTGGAACCTACAGCGGAACGTTGGATATCTTCAAAAAATACCATCAGGCAGAGCTGCCCGCGGCATTCGCCGCCTCGGGAACACCACTGGCCTTCGGAACCGGCTACAAGTGGAGGGTGGGGGAGTCGAATCTGATGCTGGCCGTGCGTCAGGAGCCCCCGCGGGCGGAACCGGTCGTCACCCCTTCTTCGAACTGAAGAGGGCGTCAAGAAACTCCGGATCCTTGAATCCGGACGGATGTCCAAGCCTCACGATGACGGTGCGAAGCGAGGGGATCACGTAGACCCGCTGGCCACCGGAACCGGCCATACAAACCAGATCCTCCGGGGCGGAGTTCGAGAGACTGGTGCAGCGCCATTCTTCTCTGGTGAGACCGGAGCGGATCGCTTCCTCGACATCCCGCGAAGTGGCATGTCCGGCGGAGTGGTTGAGCCAGAATCCCAGTCCATAGGAGGGATTGGCGGGCGAACCGACAAAGGCCATGTCAAATCGCTCCTTTGTCAGCACCGGCCAGAACCCAAAAATCCGCCCGCGGTCGAGGATGAACTTTCCGAGTTTGAGAAGATCCTCGGGAGTGAGCAGAACGCCGGCAGAGAGAAAGATCTTTCCCCGCCGGTCGGTGCGCCACCCGGCGGGATGGATGCCCAGACGGTTGAGAAACGAGGTGAGAGCTGTCCTGGCGTTGTCGGTGGCCGCATCGCTTCCGTTGTCGAGAAGGCGTCCGATGAGTTCATAGTGGGAGGGTCCATAGAAAAAACGCTCTCCCGGGGGATATTCCTCCGGCAGGGAAGCCGCCATTTTCCTGACATCAGCGATGTTTTTTTTGTACAGTTTCTCATACCCTGGAGAAATACCGGAAGTCTGGGAAAGAAGATGCCGCAGGGTCAGTGCCGGGGAACCGGATTCCCTGGTGATGGGGCCCTCCGGAGGAAGATCCCGGAGACTCAGGCACGCCAGGGCCGTGAGGCTTTTGGTGATGCTGAAGACCGGCCAGGGTGTGTGCGGGTGACAGCCCTCCCCATAGAATTCGCAGGCCGTCTTTCCCTGGCGGTTGATGATGAGCACGGTGCCTCCGTTTTTCCGCGAATAAGTCGCCGCATTGTCCGGATTCCATGCCGTGGCAGAGCTGGACGTTGCCACAAGGAAAAGGGGCAGACAAAAAAACGTCACCCGAGACATCCGGCGGATGGGGAGGAAGGTCTTCACCTCAGCCGGAAATGGCGGCCCGTCCCCGGTGGGGGGGCAGGCCAACCGAGACGGGAGCTTCTTCTTCCTTGCGGAGTCTGCGGTAGTAGGAGGAGTTTTTCCAGATTCCCCAGCCTGTTTCCCACAGATGGTCGCAATTTGCACAGCGGATGTGGTGAGCCTGTGAGGGAATCCAGGGGTTCTCACTTTCGCATCTCGGGCAGATGTTGATGAACACCGGCTGGGCGAGAAGAAGGATGTCCGCATTTTTTTCCGTCGGCACATCAATGTCCCCGGCTTCCAGGGAAAGGTCAAAATTTCTTTCCCGGCTGCACCGTTCAAAATAGCGCTTCTGGGAAGAATCGAGAAGCTTGGCGATTCCGGCGGTGTTGAGGAACCGGCGATCGCGGCGGTCATCGATCATGTGCATCGCAAGCAGGATTTTCATCCTGGCTTTGGTGGTCATCGAAATGTGAAGCTCTTCCGCGAGAGTGGCGAACATCTCCGCCAGCTCCGGCGGCGAGGGCAGGGAAAAGTGAAGTGTGGCGCGAAAAAATTCCTCCGTCTCCGCGGAACTCCTCAAAATCGGGCGCACATTGTCGCGGGAACCGGTGAAAATCAGCACCGTGTCCTCGTTGCAAGCATCGAGAGCTGCCCGCAGGACTTCCCGCGCCCGGGAATAGGAAAGCCGGGAATCCCGACGGTCGATTTGCACCGGAGAATGAAGCAACAGAAGTCCCCCTTTGGCCGACTGGACAACCTGGGACAAGTTTGCTCCTCCGAGCAGGAGATCCTCCAGTCTCGCCTCCACAACCTTGTCTCCGGAGCTGAGAATTCCCAAAGCTCCCAGCGCCCGGCAAAGCAAAACAGCCGCCTGTCGGCGTCCACTGCCTTCTTCTCCCTCGAAGATACAGTGGAACTTCAAAGGCGGAACGGGAAGCCCCCTCTGGCGTCGTTGGATGGCGGCATGGGCCTGGTGGAGGATGGTTTCCATGACCGCCTTGGATTCGTTCATCCCGATGACTTGATGGATTTCCTCAAGCATCGCGGTCAGCACATCGTTGTGATCGACGTTCTTGGGAGGTGTCTCCAGCCGGCGCGTCACATTTCCCCCCGCGGATTGCACCTCCGGTCCGGTGGATGAATCCATGTGACAAAAATCCACGGCGGCATGAACATTTTCCAGAGTGACATGGGCATAGTCCGAGGAAAGCTGCCCGGCAAACACGCAGGAGTGAACGTGCAGAGGGCCTCCTCCGTGCATCATCACGCCACCCAAAGACTGTCGCTCAAACAGGCAGAAAAGAAGCTCGACCCCTTTGCAATGGACAAAATGGGCTCCCAGTTGATTTTCAACAAAGAGCGTGCCCGCGCAATAAACCGGGGTTTCCTCGGCATGGAGGCCGGCCCCGGGATTGTCGCTTTCGTTCCGGAAGGAACCTTCAATCCGGCAATGAAAGATGCCCAGTCCCGCACTCTTTTCCGCAGAGATTCCCACCAGACAACCAATGACGCTGGAGCCGGTTATCTCGCCCGTTGCGCCTTGGGAAAGTTCCACCCCGACATCGGCATGATCGATTCTGCAATTTTCCAAAAAAACCGACGTGTCATTTCCCCGAACCTGAAGACCGCCGGAGATCTGACAATTGGAAAAAATCACACATCCCTTTGTCTGTTGCAGGGCCGGTTCCCCGCTTGCGGCGACGATTTCAATGCCCGAAAGAAACAGAAAGCCATCCGAGTGCAGTGCGAAAACCGGAGCCTTTGCCGTGCCTTGAATGCGGACCGTGCCCGGACGCAGAGCCCGCAGGGAAAGGGAGCGGAATGGGGGAGGAGGCGGATAAATTCCCGGAGGCAGGATGATGCAGTCGTTGCGATGGGCTTTCCGGACTGCCCCCAGATAGGCTTTCTCGGGAGTCGATCCGTCCTCGGGTTCGAGAAGCACAATTTCTCGTACTTTTGCGGATGGAAGAAACTTTTCCTGAACGCCCGGGAGAGCGGGGAAACGAAGGGACGACTTCATCAAGAATGGGATGTATGGATTGCAAAAGCTGAAGAAAACAGCGTTTTGCACTTTGTTCGTGATTTGCGCGAAAGTCCAGAGCAATGCGATAAGAATGCCTGTTCGCATCCGCGGGAGCCGGCGATTTCCATATTGCTTTTGCCACTTGGGAAGAGCAACCTTGCGGGAGAGCCATTCATCTCCCATACACCATTTCCAATGAGCCAACAGCCGAGCACACTAGACCAACTCAAGCAATTCACCACAGTCGTCGCGGATACGGGAGATTTTGAATCCATCCGGAAATATACTCCACAGGATGCCACAACCAACCCGACGCTGATTTTCAAAGCGGTTCAGCAGGCGGAGTACAAGCATCTGTTGGACCGGGTCATCGCCGGGAACCGTGGAGGTTCCCTTTCCGGAGGAGCCCTCCATCGCGCCATCATCGACGATCTGCTCATCGCATTTGGAAAGGAAATTCTCTCCATTGTTCCCGGGCGGGTGAGCACCGAGGTGGATGCGCGATTGTCCTTCGACGTGGAGGCCACCGTCCAAAAAGCCCGTTACCTGATTTCCCTTTATGAGAAAAACGGCATTTCCCGGGAGCGAGTGCTCATCAAGATCGCATCGACATGGGAAGGCATCCGGGCTGCCGAGATCTGCGAAAAGGAAGGGATCCATTGCAACCTCACCCTGCTGTTTTCCCTGCCCCAGGCCATTGCCTGTGCCGAAGCGGGGGTTCGACTCATCTCGCCCTTTGTCGGCCGGATTTACGATTACTACAAGGCCACCACGGGCAGGGAATTTGTTGGGGCGGAAGATCCCGGCGTCCAGTCCGTCCAAAAAATCTACACCTACTACAAGAAATTCGGCTACAAGACCCAGGTGATGGGGGCCAGTTTCCGCAATCTGGGCCAAATTGAATTTTTGGCGGGCTGCGACCTGCTCACCATCAGCCCCGAACTGCTGGAAGAGTTGCAGAATTCCACAACCCCGATTGTCCGCCGGCTTGATCCGGAGACCGCCGCAGGTGCCGCCGTGGAGAAAATTTCTCTCGACGAAAAAGCCTTCCGGTGGATGCTCAACGAAGAGGCCATGGCCACGGACAAACTGGCGGAAGGCATCCGCAAATTCGCTGCGGACATCGTCAAACTGGAAGGCATCATCGAAAAATCCCTATGAAAAATCACCTGATCCGCGCGTCCCTGTTCCTTGCCTTCTTTACTGCTCCGTTGTTGGCCTCTTCCTCGGGGCATCCCGGCTCGGTGCCGGTCCTGCTGGGCCTCGACTCCGTGAGAAAAGATCTGGGGCTTTCCAAAAGCCAGTGTGTCAAGCTGGACGCCATCCGCGCCCGTTTCAAAAACGATGCACGCCTGGTGACGGAGCGTGCGCCTTCTTCTCCGGTGGAGAAAAAAGCCGCCAATGTCACGGTCGGCAGCCTGTTGGAAAAATACAACACCGAAGCATTGGAGGTTTTGACCCCCGCACAACAGAAACGCTTGATCCAGATCGAACACCAGATGCTTGGGGGGCTGATGTTATTTCAGGCCGACTACCAAAAGCATCTGGCCCTGACTCCGGCTCAGATGTCCGCAGTTGGAAAAATCCAAACCGATCTGGAGGCCTTTGCCAACCGGATCACCTCCTCTTTTGAAAGAGGAGAAGTGGGGCTGCAGGAGCGCCTCGATGCATTGAGAAAATACCGCATTGAGCAATCCAAAAAGGCACTGCGCGTGCTGACTCCCGCCCAGCGCGAATCTTTTGAAAACATGCAAGGAAACCAATTCAAGGCAGCCTGAGACGTTTGCCCGGCTCTCCCCGGACGCGCAAGCCGTCTCCGACGTCATGCTGACAAGTTTTTTCCCGTTGTGAAAATTTCCCTCACAACCAAGACGAGCCCCGTCAAGGACGCTCTGTATGTGGGGGTCTCCGTTCTGCTGTGTTTCATTGCGTCCGCCTACTTTATTTACGACCAGGCCAGCGCGAGAAACAACATCCACAACCGCCAGCGATTGGAGTCCATCGCCTGGCGGACGGCGAGTGCGATCGACATTGTTGGGCATGAGAAAATTGCCGGGCTGCGCCCCGGGCAATTGTCGGCAAAAGAATATCAGGAACAGCAAAAGCCGATCAAGGAGTCCAAGATCGCCGAGCCTCTGCTTTCCCGTGTTTACACGGTGACATTTGACGGCGAACTGCCGCAGATGGTTCTGGACAGTGAAGGATTCCCGGCGCGAACATGGGAGCGTCTGCCGATCCAGCCCGGCAAAAGCGGGGACTTCAGCAAGGAGACCATTTACTTTTGCGCCTTGTCCGTCCAAAGAACCGGGAAGGGATGGGTGGGGGAAATTTCCTATCCCGGCTCCACAGAGTCTCTCGTTGTTGCCATGGTGCCGATCCTGTCCGGACCGGGCCATACCAAAGGGGTCGTGATTGTGGAATCCACCGCGGACCGCCTCCAGCCGACTTTGGCTTCCCTGCGTTCGGCGGCCTGGTCGTCGGTTTTGATCGGACTCGCCGTTTCCCTCACCGTGGCGCTGGCAGTCTACTCTTACCGTCTGAGAAACCAGGCCGATTCCGAACGCCTGCTCGGCGTGGAAAAGGCGGAGAAGGCTCTTGTGGGAGCGATCGGGGAGGCCATTTATCGCTATGAGCCTTTGACCGACGAGCTTTCCTGGCAGGGACACCTTGCGGATTTCGGCTGGCAGGCGGATGACAGCCTGCCCTCCACCAGGGCGGATTGGATGGCCTGCATCCACAAAGACGATGTTCCAAAGTGCAAGGCAGCGTGGGGGGGAAACAACGGTGCAAAATGGAATGTGGAGTACCGGATTTTTGGAAAAAACGGACGCCTGTATTGTTTGTTGGACCGTGGTCAGAACGTGGAAATCCGCCCCGGTCAAATTCTGGCCGTGGGGACAATTCTCAATCTGACCCCGCTGCGCGAGGTGGAGCGCCGGTTGCGCGATGTGGCCGATGCCGCCGGCGAATACATTTGGGAAGTGGACACCAGTGGGCACTATACTTTTCTTTCGGAGCGCGTGGTGGATGTTCTGGGGTATTCCGTGGAAAAATTGATCGGTCAGCATCCGCTCTCTTTCGTTCCTCCCGAAGAGGTGGAAAGTGTCCGCGAAAAGTCCCGGGAGATCACGCTCGGCAGGAAATCCTTCCGGGATTTCGAATACCGGATGATCCGTGGGGATGGAAAAATCATCTGGCTGAGCATCAACGGAGTTCCCGTAAGCAACATGCTTGGCAAAGTGACCGGATACCGCGGAGCAGGGCTCGACATCACGGCGAGAAAAAACGCAGAGCAGGAACTGATTCGTGAAAAAGAAGCCGCCCAGGCTGCAGACCGGGCAAAGAGTGAGTTTCTGGCCGTCATGAGCCATGAAATCCGAACCCCCTTGAACAGCGTGCTGGGGTTTGCGGATCTGCTCACCGAAACCGAATTGAGCAGTCACCAGAAAGAGCAGGTGGACATGATCCGCAGAAGCGGCGACGCCCTGCTGGTGCTGTTGAACGACATCCTGGATTTTTCCCGAATTGAATCCGGAAAAATGCCGATCCAGCCCTCGGCGGTGGAAATCCGCAGCTGCCTCCGGGACGTTGTGGATTTGTATGGAGCGACCGCCCAGGCGAAAGGCGTGGGCATTCGAATCGAGGTGGAGTCCTCCGTGCCGCAGGCTCTTTGTACGGATCCGGGCCGGTTGCGGCAGATTTTGCTCAATCTGATTGGAAACGCAGTCAAGTTCACCCCGGCGGGAGAGATTGTTGTCTCTGCAAGGAAAGGGGAAGGGGATTCGGAGAATGGACGGTTTCCACTTCGCGTGGAGATATCGGATACGGGAATTGGAATTCCCCCGGACCGGGTGACCCGGCTTTTCAAACCCTTTTCCCAGGCCGATTCCTCGACAACCCGCCGGTTCGGAGGCACCGGTCTGGGTCTGGCCATCTGCAAGCGTCTGGCCGAGTTGCTTGGAGGCGATGTTTTTCTGGTCAAATCCTCTCCGTCGGGAAGCGTGTTTGCCTTGGAATTGAAGCTTGTCACCATGCCCGTTTCGACCGGTCTGGAGCGCTCGTCGACGGGAGATATCTTCGCCGCCAACCGCTCCTACGGACAAAATTGCAGAACTCTTGTGATTGAGGACAATGCCGTCAATCGGATGCTTGCCCAGCGAATGCTGCTTTCGTTGGGGGCGGAAAGCGATTCTGCGGAAAATGGCCTGGCCGGAGTGGAGGCCCATGCAAAAAATCCTTACGACATCATTTTCATGGATCTGCAGATGCCGGTGATGGATGGCGTCGAGGCGGCTGAAAAGATCCGGAAATTTGAGAAGGAGCATCCCGAAGTTTCCCCGGCCTTCATCATTGCCCTGACAGCGGATGCCATGTCCGGTGATCGCCAGAGATGTCTTGATGCAGGAATGAACGACTACCTGAGCAAGCCGATCCGCCGCCCGGAGCTTGCCAGTGCGCTCGAGAAGGCCATTCAGGCGATTGCCTTGGCAAGGAACGGCTGAAAAGAGGGGGAAGTTTCCGCGGGACGCAAAAATCGAAGCTTTGCCTTCACGGGACAGCCGATAGGATGGGGGGCGTGATTTTTGACACGCTCCGATCTGCAGTGGACCTTTACAACCACCTTCCGCGTTACCGCGAAATTTTGTCGATCCTCTTCAAGTATGGATTTGCGGATGTCTTGCGTCTCGTCGCCCTCCAGCATCTTCTTCGCATTGAAGATGCCACCATCCGCACGCATCCGGATGACGCGATCCTCTCAAAGCCCCTCCCGGAGCGTCTGCGCCTGGCCCTGGAGGAGCTCGGGCCCACCTTCATTAAATTCGGACAAATCCTCAGCAGCCGCCGGGATTTGATCACCGACGATTACTTCATCGAACTGAGCAAGCTCCAGAGCGGAGTGCCACCTTTTCCCGGCAAGGAGGCGAAAGGCATTGTGGAAGCGGAACTGGGACATCCCATGCGCCAGCTTTTTTCGGAATTTGATGAAATTCCGATCGGCAGCGCGAGCATCGCCCAGGTTCACAAGGCAGTCCTGAAGGACGGCATTCCCGTTGCCGTGAAAGTCCAGAGACCCGACATCGAGAAAACCATCACCCTTGATGTGGCCATCCTCCATGATCTTGCCCGTTTTGTGGAGAAACATGTTCCCGAGTCGGCCGGCCTGAATCCGACCGGGGTGGTGGAAGAATTCACCGAGACATTGCAAAGAGAGCTCGATTTTGAAAACGAGGCGACCAATGCCGAACGCTTTGCGGAGCAATTCGAGGGCAATGACGCGATCCGTGTTCCCAAAATTTACCGGGACCATTCCACCTCGAAGGTGCTCACGATGGATTTTCTCACCGGCCTCCCCATCACGGACACGGAAGCTCTGCGCAGGCAGGGGACTGATCCGGAACAATTGGCGGTGACGATGACCGGGCTGATTTACGAGCAAATTTTCGAGCACGGCTTTTTCCATGGCGACCCGCATCCGGGCAACATGGCGGTTCTCCCGGACTCAAAAATCGTCCTCTTCGATTACGGTATGATGGGAAAATTCACCCCCCAGATGCGTGAAAGCATCGCGCTGCTCGTAAGCGGCCTGGCGGAGAAAAACCATACGCAGACAACCCGCTCCATTCTCGATCTCTCCGAAGAGGGGATTGCCAGGGACCAGATGCTTCTTCAATCGGAGGTGGAGAAGTTTGCCGAGCAGAATCTCAATCGCCCCCTCCGGGACATCAGCCTCGGAGCGGTTCTGAACAGCCTTCTGGATTTGTTGCGCGACAATCACTTGCGGATGAAACCCGCTTTTTACCTCGGCATCAAAGCCCTCGCACAAGTCGAAGCGATCGGGCGCGCACTGGATCCCGAGCTCAATTTCATCCTTCTTGGCGAACCCTATGCCACCCGGGTACTGGTTGGGAAATTCGGGGCGGGACGGGTGGGAACCATCCTCAAGGGCGTGGCTGTTGAACTTTTGGATTTCCTGCGCGATTTTCCCGGCGACTTTCGCCAGCTGTACCAAAGTGTCCGCCGTGGAAAGATCAATATCCCTCTGGAACATAAAATCGATCCCAAGGGGTTTGAACCGCTCCGAGCCACGCTGGATTCCATTGCCAACCGCCTGGCCAACGCCATCCTGACGGCTTCCGTTCTCATTTGCTCCAGCATCGTTCTTCTGGCGGCAGTTCCTCCACATGTCGGTCATGTCAGTGTGCCGGGAGCTGTGGGTCTGTTGTTCGGCACCTACATGTGCCTCCGCTTGGTGTTTTCCATCTGGAAGCACGGGGGATTGTAAGACGTTCCCAAGTTGTCTGACATCCGCTGGAGTCTCGGATTGCTCCGCAGCCTTGTTGTGAACAAGTCGCTGCTTTTTTGAGAGCCTCGTTCTCGGATCAAGACTTCTCACAAGTTATTCACACGACTGTAATTGCCAGATCCTCAACAGGATAATTATAACATCATATAATATATGTAATATATAATTGAATGGAGGGCGGAGAACAAATCACAAGAAACCTCTCTTCAGTGAAACCGTCCCCCGCGTTTGAGGATGACAGGAAGAATTTCTTGCAGAGCCCGGGCCAGGGAATGCTGGGCCGTTCTGGCTCCGGCAACGAGTTTGGCGAATCCGGCAGTTTTTGCCGGGTGATGGAAAAGGTAACGGAAAACAGCTGCGGGATCAGGTCGGGCGGTTTTGGGATTGATCAGGATATGTCCGGGAACAGGCATGCTCTGAGTCAAATCATCGCTGATGCAACGGATTGAGACCATGGGAATGCAGGAGGCATGGCAGATCCGGTGAATATGCCCGGTTTCCATATCGCCAGCGAGTGCGCCGGAACGCTCGCCCAGCGCCTTCTTCTTCTCCACCGTTTCAAGAATCTCATCCACGGTTATGATCGCGCCGGTCCGAACATTCGGAAGAACGGGCAAAATCTCCGCTATCCGGGAGTCGGTATAATTTTCACCGACCACAATCGTTCCCACCCCCAACCCGGGCTGCAACGCCCCGGAAAATCCCGCCGAGACAATCATCTCCGGACGATGCCGGTCAATGAGCCTCTCCAAAGCCACCGCGCTTCGCCAGCCGGCAACTCCCAGGGTCCACACAGAAACACACATTTGGGGAGCCTGGGCAGCCCGAAATCCAACGCTTTCAAACTCCAGGGCGAAAACCGTGGCAATCATGGGTTTGGAAACTGAATTTCCACCAGGCAATCTTCGCCCGCAGAGGAAAGATTTGCCGTCGTCTGAGGGGCAAAATTTTCCTGAAGCCGGGTTTTCAAGAATGCGGTCTTGTCGGCAGGAATCTTGACCAGAAGACTTTCCCTGTCGCTTTTTCCGGCATTGGAAGGAACAACCACTCCCCCTGCCGTGACGATTTCCTGTTCTATTTTCTGTCGGACAACTTTTGCGCTACCGCCGGATGCGGTTTGCGTGAAAACAAAAACGGCCCTCTCTTCCATGAGAGCCTCCGGAGGGGCAAAATTTTTGTCCGCAGCCAGCTCCAAAGAAGTGCGCAATCCCGGCGCCTCGGCGGCAGCAGTTTCCTGGCTGGATTTGAAGGAAACCTGCCGGACCCCCAGTATCATCAAGGCCACAGGAACGGCCAAAGCAGCCAAAACAAGGGCGATCATCTGAATAACCCGGATGTTGATCCGGAAAGCAGCTGCAGTGTGGTGGTTCACTTGTCAGGGGGAATCATGGACCAATCCCGCATTCCCCGCAAGATCGGACGCAACGCAGGATTGACCGTTTCCCTTCGCTGCCCGATATTCCCGATCCTCCTGATGTCCATCGAAAACACCCGCAATTTTTGCATCATCGCCCACATCGACCACGGCAAGACCACGCTGTCGGATCGCCTGCTGGAATTCACCGGCACCATCCAAAAACGCGAATCACAGGAGCAGCTTCTGGACGCAATGGATTTGGAGCGCGAGCGGGGCATCACCATCAAGGCCCACCCTATTGCGATGGAATACACCGGAAAGAATGGCGTATCCTACAAGCTGAATCTTTCCGACACTCCCGGGCATGTGGATTTTTCCTACGAAGTGTCCCGTTCCCTGGCTGCCTGCGAGGGGGCCCTGCTGATCATTGACGCGGCCCAGGGAGTGGAAGCCCAGACGGTTGCCAATGTTCACTTGGCGGAGAAACAGGGACTCCGGTTGATTCCGGTGATCAATAAAATCGATCTTCCCAATGCCGATGTGGAAACCGCCAGGAAGCAGTTGGAGGACATTCTGGCCATTCCCGCAGAGGAGGCCATCCTGGCAAGCGCCAAGGCAGGAATCGGCATCGGGGACATTCTGGAGGCCATTATTGAACGAATTCCTCCCCCTTCGGGAAAACCCGATGCCCGCCTGCGGGCGCTGACATTTGATTCGAGTTTTGACACCTATAGAGGGGTTGTGATTTACACCCGCATCATGGAGGGAACGGTCAAAGCCGGCGACCCCGTCAAGCTGATGTCCACAAATGCGGCTTACGAGGTCAAGGAAGTGGGTGTTTTCAAGCCCCAGCAGCCCAAGTTTTTTTCCCGCGAAAAACTGCAGGCCGGTGACATCGGCTACGTCATTGCCAATATCAAGACCAGTTCCGAGGTCAAAGTGGGCGACACCCTGACCAATGGCAGACTGCCGGCCACAGAACCCCTGCCTGGTTTTCAGGAGGTTCAGCCCATGGTCTTCAGCGGGATCTACCCCATCAACACGGCGGACTTCGAGAAACTCAAGGCCGCCATGGGCAAACTGCAACTCAACGACGCCGCCTTTCACTACATGTCTGAATCAAGCGTGGCATTGGGATTTGGATTTCGCTGTGGCTTTCTCGGCCTGCTCCACATGGAGATTATTCTCGAACGTCTCCGCCGGGAGTTCGACATGGACATCATTGCCACCTACCCGTCCGTTATTTACGAAGTCCTTCGCACAAACGGCGAACTTCTGAAGGTGGACAATCCAGAGCAACTCCCCGACCCCAGTGTCATCGAAGAGATCCGGGAGCCCATCGTTGTGTGCTACATCATGATCCCCAACGAGTATATCTCTCCCATGATGCAGCTCATTATGGAGAAACGTGGGGAGATCAAGCACACCGAGTCGTTGGATACCAAGCGCGTTATGCTTTCAACGGAACTTCCTCTCAATGAGATCCTTGTGGATTTTGTTGATAAAATGAAGTCCATCACTCGGGGGTACGGTTCCATGGACTACGAACACGGCGGGTATCGGCCCAGCAAGTTGGTCAAACTCGACATGCTGGTCAATGGCGAACCTGTCGATGCCTTCAGCAGCATTGTTCATCGTGACAAAGCCGAAGCCCGGGGCCGTGCACTGGCTTCCAAGCTCAAGGAGGTCATTCCAACCCAGCTCTACCAAGTGGCCATCCAAGCTGCGATCGGAGGAAAGATTATTGCCCGGGAAAGCGTGAGCGCCATGAGGAAAAATGTCACTGCAAAGTGCTACGGTGGAGACATTACCAGAAAGCGAAAACTCTTGGAGAAACAAAAAGAAGGTAAAAAGCGAATGAAAGCCATTGGAACTGTGAATATTCCGCAAGAAGCATTTATTGAAGTGCTGAAGACAGGGTAGAGCCTACAGTGAGAAAAATCGCACAAATCGCGAAGGATGCAGTTTGTGCAAATTGCGCGTAAATTAAAGACTCTGAAATAGAGTGATATTTTTTGATATTAACCACATCTATAAACTTATAAATCAATGTTTTTCATTACTCCAAGATACATCAAAGAAGCCCGACATTATTTGCATGGAGCAAAGAAGTTTTTAAGCTACAAGAAAGACGTCCTGAAGGAGGAGGAAATCTGCAAGGTCGAGGGCCGAATCAGGGCGTTGAAAGAGGCCATGCGTGAAAAGCGCTGCGAGCCCGTTCATGAGGCGATACAGGAATTGGACACCTTGATTGGAAAGATCTCCCCTCCCCCCAAGGACGCCGGTTGGCGGGAGAATGTGGAAGTTTTTTTGGTCGCCATTGTCATTGCCGCAGGCATCAAGGCCTACATTCTGCAACCCTTCCGAATTCCCACAGGCTCCATGCAGCCAACGCTTTACGGAATTGTTGGAACTCCAACGAATACCCCTCCCCCGAACCTTTTTGTCCGGGCCTTTGAATTTGTCTGCTTCGGGCGGCACTACATTGACCTGAAAGCCCGCCAGACGGATATGGTGACCGGGCTTCGGGAGCGAACCTACCTCAATTTTTTCACTTTTACGGAAATTGTCTGCCGGAAGGGCTCCTACACGTTGTTTGTGCCCCGGGATCCCCTGGCAAGGTATTTCAACGTTCGCCCCGGACGCGAATACCGGGCGGGAGAGACCATTGCCTGCGGCCACATGGACACGGGCGATCAGGTTTTTGTGGACAAGGTGAGCTACAATTTTGTGAAACCCTCGACTGGAGATGTCTTTGTTTTCAAAACAACGGATATCGCAAAAATCGAATCGGGATTGGATCCGGCTTTGGGTTCCCAGCACTATATCAAGCGGTTGGCCGGATTGCCCGGCCAGACTCTCCGCATCGATCCACCCCGGCTTTATGTGGATGGAAAAGTCCCGGATCAGTTTGTCTTCCAGCGGGTGATGAGCATGAAAGACGGTTACAACGGTTATTCCAACGGCCCGGAAGGGGGCGGCACTTTCACTTACCTTGGCTCTCCTTCCGAAACCTACAAGGTTCCCGCCAACGGTTATTTCGCCCTCGGTGACAACAGCTATCACTCACGCGACAGCCGCGACTGGGGATCGGTTCCGGAGCGGAATGTGGCCGGCCGCGGTCTCTTTGTTTACTGGCCATTCACCAAACGCTGGGGCTTCATCAGATAACTTCTCCTTCCCAGGAAACTCGCCCCGGAGGATGCTTTTTTCGGAGACGAAAATTTTTTCCTTCTGGAGTGGATTGACCCGGGTCAATTGCGGTAGGGTGCAGCGCGGCAGTCGGAACCCTTGTCCAATTTTACTTTGAAACCTTGAGAAAACCATGAGCGAAAAAGCCACTCTTACCTACAACGGAACCTCCACGGAAATGCCTGTCGTCATCGGCAGCGAGAACGAACACGCCGTCGATATTTCACGGCTCCGTGATCAAACCGGCCTGATCACTTATGATGACGGCTTCGGAAACACCGGCTCCTGCACAAGCGACATCACTTTTATTGACGGGGAAAAGGGCATCCTTCGCTACCGGGGATATCCGATCGAGGAGCTTGCCGAGAAGAGCACCTTCATCGAAGTGGCGTGGCTCTTGATCTACGGCAATCTTCCGACCCGCTCCGAGTTGCGTGATTTTTCCAACATGTTCACGGAGTATCAGGTGCTTCACGAGGACATGAAGTATCACTTTGAAGGCTTTCCTCCGAATGCCCATCCCATGGCGATCCTCTCGTCCATGATCAACGCCTGCGGATGTTTCACCCGGGAATTGACCGGGCCCTACGATCCCTCGAAGTTCAAACGGCACACCGCCCGACTCATCTCCCAAGTCCGCACCATTGCCGCCTTCGCCTACCGCAAATCGCTCGGACTTCCGATCGTCTATCCCAAGCCGGAATACAAATACACCGCCAATTTCCTGCACATGATGTTCTCGATGCCCTATGGGGACGTGGAACTCGAACCGGAAGCGGTTGCGGCCCTGGATCAGATCTTTCTTCTGCATGCGGATCACGAGCAGAATTGCTCCACTTCCACCGTTCGCATGGTGGCCTCCAGCCGCGCCAACATCTTCGCAAGTGCTGCAGCCGGCGTGTGCGCCCTGTGGGGACCGCTCCACGGCGGAGCCAACCAAGCCGTGCTGGAAATGCTCGGACAAATCCGCCAGGAAGGAGATGATGGCTCAAAGTTTCTGGAAAGCGTCAAATCCCGCGAAGGCGGGAAACGACTCATGGGCTTCGGGCACCGGGTTTACAAAAACTACGACCCCCGCGCCAAGATCATCAAAGCGAGTTGCGACAAACTTCTGGCCCGCCTCAAAAAAAGCGATCCCCTGCTCGACATTGCACTCAAACTGGAGGAAACCGCTCTCCGGGATCCCTACTTTCTGGAGCGCAAACTCTACCC
This sequence comes from uncultured Chthoniobacter sp., assembly GCA_964585615.1. GTDB lineage: Bacteria > Verrucomicrobiota > Verrucomicrobiia > Chthoniobacterales > Terrimicrobiaceae > QYQL01. The sequence goes on from CAZPEN010000018.1 coordinate 70,681, forward strand.
GAACGTGGACTTCTACAGCGGTATCATCATGCGCGCCCTCGGCATTCCAACCGAGATGTTCACCGTCATGTTCGCCATCGGCCGTATGCCGGGCTGGATCGCCAATTTCAAGGAGGTCATGGACGATCCCAAGTCCCGCATCTATCGGCCCCGTCAAGTCTACACGGGAGCCACGCTGAGAAATTACGTCCCTCTCGAAGAACGTCAGTAAAGCGGTTCTCGATCCGGTTGCGCTTTGCCCGGCAACCGGATTGGGGGGAGAAGCGGGTAAAAAAGAAGGGCGAGCCGAAGACGGGACTCGAACCCGTGACCTATCGATTACGAATCGATTGCACTACCACTGTGCTACTTCGGCAAGGACGGGGACTTTGCCACAAGGATGGCCCTCTGCCAAATCCAAAAAATGGCAAAAATCACATTTCCATTCAGTCCCCTTTTCAGCATCAAAAAATGCAAAAAAGCACCGGAGATCGCTCTCCGGTGCCTTTGCAGGATTCTGAATTTTAAAAAATCAACGACGACGAAAATCCCGTCCGCCGCCACCGCTGCGTCCGCCGCCACCACCGCCACCGCGGCGGTCATCGCGGAATTCACGACGGGGACCGTCGAAACGTCCACCGCCACCACCACCTGCCGGACGATCTTCGCGCGGGCGGGCTTCATTGACTGTCAGCGCACGTCCGTCGAGCTCTTTTCCGTGAAAAGTTGTGACTGCGGCTTGTGCTTCCGCATCACTGCTCATGGTGACGAATGCAAAACCGCGGGAGCGGCCGGTGAATTTATCCTGCATCAGCATGACTTCCGAAACGGTGCCGCACTGAGAGAACAGGTCTTGAATGGCGATTTCTGTCGTGTTGAACGAAAGATTGCCGACATAGAGTTTGTTACCCATGGTAGTATTTATTAACGCATTGGGATCGGAGACTGTTCCCGACTACCGGGTTTCAAACCGCCGCCGGAATCTTCCGCACGGCGTTCACCAAATCACGACCTCATCTGCTAAGTGCGCTTATTGTCCGTTTTCTTGATTTTGGCAAATGATTTCTTGCGAGAAATATTTTCCTGCGATTGACGGGAGCCCTTGTTTTTTTGAGAGTCTTCGCGGATGCGCCCTTTTCGGACACTGTTGATTTCCGTTTTTTTGCTTGCCTGCCTGGTATTGGCGCGAGCCGAGGAGGAGATCCGTGTCCCCTTCAATTTCCAGTGGGGGGAGTCCGCCCAGCGTCTGGAGGAAAGTCTGACCAAGGTTCAGGCGCGGGTGGTGGAACGCAAAACTGTCCAAAACCGCAATGTGCTCGTCGTCGAGGGCATTCCGCAAAAGCTTCTGCAACGGGCACTCTTCTATTTTGACTCCGATTCTCTCAGCGAGATCGAGCTTCATTACGGGGACGCTTCCTGGGATTCCGTCCAATACGCCCAGTTTTTCGACCAAACCCGCCGCAACATTGACACCAAGTATGGCATGGGGAGGGTCATCGCCCGACAGAAAACCCGCGAGGGAGAAATTCTCCAGACACTCATCGGCTACCAATGGGTCCAGGCAACCACTTCTCTTCAGCTTTTTCTGTACACTGCCGAAAAGGGAGCCGAAAGCATCCGTATTTTGAGTCTCCATTACAAGGGAGTCTGACAATGCGCTTTCCGCCGCTTCTTCGAAGTCAGACACTGGCCCCCTGGCGCCGCCGACGGTCATGGATTATAAAATCCGTCCGTCCCATGGTCGCCGACGTCCTTTTTTCCCCGTGAACGAGCAGCCTGCCGACCGGCCTTTTGAAGCGGAATGAAAGACAACCGCTTTGTTTTCCATGATGCCCGCGGCGTGCGCTGGAAACGCTTCAAGTTTTTGGCGGGAACGGGAACATTTGTTGGATTGGCCTCTTTGGGATTGTTTGTGCAGTCGTTGGTGGTTTCTCCGAAAATCGACAACCCCAGTTCGCTGCAGGATCTGAAAAGACAGATCAAATCGTATCGTGGAATTCTCCCGGCATCCCGTCCCAGTGAAAGCGACAAAATGCTCTCCAGGCAGTTGGCGAACAAGACTCCTGCCGATTTCCCCCATGCCCTTCCGCCTTTCCTCAAGACTTCCGGCATCCGGGCGGCTTTTTTCGCGGGGTGGGATGAAGCGGCTTTCCGCTCACTGGAGGCTCATGCCGGTCTGATCACCCATTTGTGCCCGGAGTGGCTTTCGTTCACTTCGGTGGAGGACGGCATCGAGGAAGATGCGGACGCGGGTTTGGAAAGAATCCCCCATTCCAAGGCTTTCAAGCTGATGCCACTTCTGTCGAATCTGGCCGGCAGTGCGCGGATACCCGAAGGAGTGGAGTCCCTTGCACAGGCCGGCTCCCGCCAACAGGAAGCTTTTGCAAGGAAACTCGCCACCCACCTCCGCAAGATCCGGGCAACCGGAGTGGTCATTGACTGGGAAGAAATCGACCCCGGTCTCAACCCGGAGCTTACCGAATTTGTCTGTCGCATTGCCGACACACTCAAGGAACGGGGATTGGAAACCTGGTTGTGCGTGACGATGGATGCCGGTTTCGCAGCCTATGACTATGGGCGGCTTGCCCCTCACGTGGATCGTTTTGTGGCCCTGATGCACGATGAACATGGCGAGGGAGACCTTCCCGGGCCGCTTGCCTCCCGGGATTGGTTTGAGGGATGGGCCGGAGTCCTGAGTCACTGTGCGGCACCGGAAAAGTGGATCGCCTCGCTGGGCAGCTATGGGGCCGACTGGAAGGAAAATGTCTCCCCGGGGGAACAAATTTCCTTTGCAGATGTCATGAGCCGGGCGGGAAATGCGGGGGTCGTCGGCGTGGAAACAGGTGCACCCCTGTTCAATGGGAACTTTTCCTACTTTTTTGAAGGGAAAGCCCATGCTGTCTGGTTTCTCGACGCCGCTTCCTTTGCGAACCAACTGGCCGCGGTGCGGGCATGTGGCTTCGGGGGCTTGGTCGTGAACAGACTGGGACTCGAGGATCCCGCCGTGTGGGACGTTCTTGCAGGGGAAGCCTCCGGAGCTCCCCTGCCCTCGCTGATTCCCGGCGGCCAGGCCATTGCGTCCATCGGCGACGGTGAGATTGTCAGCCTTGATCCCACAACATTTGACGGACATCGTGTGTTTGCCAAAGATCCGAACGGGGAAATTTCCTGCCGGTATGAAAAGCTTCCCTCCCATCCCACCCTCTTCCGAATGGGAGCTGACCGGAAGGACTGCGTTGCCCTGACATTTGATGACGGGCCGGATCCCGAGTGGACGCCCGTCATTTTGGATATTCTCAAAGCCCGCAATGTCAAAGCCACCTTTTTTGTCATTGGAACGGAAGCAGAGCGGCACCCCGAAATCATCTCAAGGATCATTGCGGAGGGCCACGAACTCGGGAACCACACCTTCACTCATCCCAATCTCGCGGAGGCTCCGGAATCGCTCATCCGACTGGAGCTCAATGCCACCCAACGCTTGATCGAGTCGCTGACAGGACGCTCCACCATATTGTTCCGCCCCCCTTACAATGCCGACTCCCGACCTTCCAATCTCCAGGAATTGACGCCCATCGGGATCGCGCAATCGCTGGGTTACATGACGATTTTGGAAAACATTGATCCGCGCGACTGGCAGAAACCCGACAAAGCGTCCCTGCTTGCACGGATCAAGACCGAACGCCCCAATGGCAACATTCTCCTTCTGCACGATGGAGGAGGAGACCGCTCGGTGACATGCGGGGCTCTTCCTGACATCCTTGACTATTTTCAGGAACGGGGAGACCGCACCGTTCTCGTAAGCGATCTCCTGGGATTGAACAGAGACAACCTTCTCCCTCCTCTGACAAAGGAGAAAAACTCCCTCGAATCACTGGCCAGCGGGGCCGGCTTTCTTTTTCTCCACCTTTTTCAGGATTTTCTGCACGGATTTCTGGTCGTGGCAACGATTCTGGTTTTGATCCGCACCGCCCTGGTTCTCGTTCTTGCCCGGCTTTACCAGCCTCCCCTCGTGGACGGGAGCCGGGATGATTGCCCTCCGCTCACCGTCCTCATCCCAGCATTCAACGAGGAAAAAGTCATCGGAAAAACCATCCGCTCGCTCCTCGCATCGGACTATCCCGCCAGGCTGGAAATTCTCGTCATTGACGATGGCTCCACCGATTCCACCGCGGACAGGGTCCGGGAAATTGCCGACCGGAAAGTCCGCCTCGTCTGTCAGAAAAACGCGGGGAAAGCCACCGCGCTCCAGCACGGGGTGAACGAAGCGGAAAACGAGATTTTGATTTTTGTCGATGCCGACACCCAGTTTGAAAAAGATGCCATCAGGAAGTTGGCGGGACCATTTCAAAACCCCGAAATCGGTGCCGTTTCCGGACATGCCCGTGTCGGCAATCTCCGGACATTCCTGGCCAGGTGCCAGGATTTGGAATATGTCTGCGGATTCAATTTGGACCGACGGGCTTACGCCTTCTGGAACTGCATCACCGTTGCTCCGGGAGCCATCAGCGCCATCCGGAAACAGGCCATTCGGGCAGCGGAAGGGTTTTCTTGCGACACGCTTGCCGAGGACACCGATTTGACCTTGTCGATTCACAGGGCCGGTTATCAAATCGCATACCAACGGCTGGCCGTGGCCCACACGGAAGCGCCCGAAACATTTTCCGCACTTGCCAGGCAAAGATTCCGCTGGGCTTACGGCACCTTGCAATGCATTTGGAAACACCGTGACATGATTTTCAATCCGCGCTTCAAGGCATTGGGCTGGTTCAGCCTCCCCGGGATTTGGTTCTTCCAAGTCGTTCTGGTGGCATTTTCTCCCTTTGTGGATCTGCTCTTCTTCCAGTCGCTCCTCGTGGGAAACACCGGGGACGTTCTGCCCTGTTTTCTCGCCTTCCTGACCTGCGACCTCTTGCTTGCGGGGGCGGCTGTCGCCATGGAAGGCCTGCCACTTTCCGTGGCGCTGCGTGCCATCCCGCAACACTTCATCTACCGTCCGCTTCTGGGCTATGTGATTTGGAAATCCCTTTTCCACGCCATCCGGGGAGCCTGGGTCGGGTGGGGAAAACTGCACCGGACAGCATCGGTCTCCCTGCCATGAAAAAACTCCTTTCCTTCTGTCTTGCCGGATTTCTCGGAGTGGGTGGTACACTGACAGCGGCCTCGTCCGATCCTGAGAAGATCGCCGGCCGCGGGGTGCTCTTCGGGGCCTACATGGACTTCGGGGAAAGCGAGGACAATGTGACCTTGGAAGGGATGGAGGCCTTTGAGCGGCTGGCCGGAAAATCTCCCGCCATCGTTGCCTCATCAAGTTACTGGGGAGAACAAAGCTTCCCTTCAAAAAACCTCGCCCTGATTGCCCGGCATGGAGCCATCCCCATGGTTTATTGGTCTCCATGGGACAAACCCTACGATGAAAACAAAGGCCCCGACCGTTTTGCCCTGACGGAAATTCTCGCAGGGAAGTGGGACTCCTACATTGACAGCTGGGCCGATGGGGCGAAGGACTTTGCCAAGCCATTTTTTGTTTCTTTCTGCAATGAGATGAACGGCGACTGGTTTCCCTGGTCGGGATATTATTACGGAGCGGAAAACGGTGGACCGGAAGTTTTCAAAAAAGCCTGGCGCCACGTGGTTGAGAGAGTGAAAGCCCGGGGAGCGGACAACATCCTATGGGTTCTCCATTTCAACGCTTTTCCGGCTGTGAATGACGAGTGGAATGTGATGGCTTCGTATTATCCGGGTTCCGGGTATGTGGACTGGCTGGGACTCAGCGTTTATGGAAAACAATTCCGCAACGAGGGCGACTGGGCAAATTTCCAGGATTTGATCCAATGGCCGTACAAAGAAATTTGCGCTTTGGATTCGAAAAAACCGGTGATGCTTGCCGAGTTCGGGGTGGGAGATTTCCCAAAGTCCGGTGACAAGGCCCGCTGGATCCGGGACGCCCTGAAAATGATTCCCGGATATCCCCGAATCAAAGCCGCCATCTATTGGCACGAACGCTGGCAAAACGAGGACGGAACCTACAGCAATCTCCGCATCAATTCCTCGCCACAGGCGCTGGAAGAATTTCGGAAGGAAATCGCCTGCCCGGAATGGATTGGATCAAAGGGAAAATCTGATATTCCGTGACCGGGATTGGAAACTGCCGCGGGACGTCTTCCCTCAGGGCATGACCAGATGGATCTCTTTTTCCTCCACCAGAATTTCCACCCCTGCATTTCGGGCAGCCTCCTGAATACAGGCATTGAGCATGGTGACCGGGTTCCGACCGACCTCAAGACGACGCATGAGCCCCTCCCCTTTGCTGTTGCCGACAGTGAGGGTGAGTTTGAGTCCGCGCCGTTTCCAGGCAAATTTTGTCCCGTCCTCAAGCTGGAGTTTCCTCATGGGACGGATGAAGGCGTCCATGTAATGCACCCCGATGCCGGAGCGGTCGTTCTTTTCAGGCAGCAGCATCTTTTCTGCCTCGGGATTCACATCGCACAGTTTGATTTTTTTCATGGGTTTGGAGTTTGTTGGGAAAGAGTGAAATGAATGGTCTGCAGCACCACCTGCCATTTGTGACAACGTGCCGCCCGGGCACACACACATCCGGCGGGCAGGAAACGGGGCGCCCAGGAAAGCACGGCATCCAGAGGCTTCCCGAGCAAGGGGGGAACATCGGACAATAATGCTCCCAACATCCGTTCCGGGTTCTCCTGCCAGCTGCACATGCTTTGATGGCCGGTGTGTCCGGGAGCAGGCTCGCCGCGCAGAGAAAGGATCCGGTGACCGTCTGCGGCGCAGGAAAGTCCTGCGAAGTAGAAAAGCCGGACGGGCATGCCAAGATTGCTGCATGTGCTGCCGTCGAAAGTGAACAAGGCGTCCACGCCGCCGTCGTCACGGGAAGTGAGTGTCAACCGCTCTCTGCTCCAACGCTGCAACGCGCGTATGCTGATTCCATACGCCGCCACGCAGGGGGCTGGTTGGGATTTCATGCCTCCTCCCCGACCAATGAAAGGTTTCGGTACAAATTTCTTCTGTACGTGCATTGGCGCATCGGGCAAATCTTGCAGGAGACCAATTCGTCCCGGTGTTTCACTCGGTCGGGTTCGTCAGTGATTCCAAAGAGGGCAAGCTGGGACTTTTTGGGATGCAACATGCCCGATTCCATGACCCCCAGCGGCCCCGGCAACGTTTCACTTTCCGGAAAGGCCGTTGCCAGCAGCGCGGCCTGGTCTGTTATGGTCCACCCATGGTAGCCGGGACTGTAATGCCGCAGCACACCAAGCCCGCCAGGTTCCGCCCAGGCACAGATGCACCTGCGTGCCTCGGCAACAAGTGTTTCCACGACGGCACTCGCGTAGGCTTCGAGGAAAAAATATCGGTCCGGATGCCCGTCACGCCAATATTCGGCGGCGGCGGTTTCCGCTTCCGGCCCCGCGCCAACGGCAACCACCACGGCCCTCGAAACGCAACCGTGTTGCAGATGTCTGCACAGAGCCCTGCTTTTCAAAACCGTGTTTTCCAGCACGACACCGTCGGAGTGCAGTTCCACTTTCCCAAGCAGCCTGGCAAAAATCCAGGGATGGGCGTGCGCCCGGAACCAGCCGGGCACCCATTCCGCAAGGGATTTCACCGGCCCTTCAAACACATACGAGGAAGGAACGCCAAGAAGCCGTTTGAATTCCTCCGAGGGAACCTCCGGAAATGTGTCTTTGGCAATGATTCTCATGAATCCATTGCAGGCTCTGCGGCGCCCAGCGGAGCAAACTGGCAGCCGGTGACGAAGTGATCGAAGAATCCCGAGTCTGTCTCAAGCTCCACATGTTGGATGCCCCTGACCAGTTCCTCCAACTCCCGCCTGCGGGTCATGGACAGCAGGGCGATGGACGCTCCTTCAAGCGCGGCGTTTCCCACCCGCACGATCCTGCCTGCCTCCAAATCCGGCACCAATCCGATGCTTCGTGCGGCTTCGAGATTGATGTGCCGTCCAAATCCTCCCGCCAGATAGAACACATCCAAATCCGCAAAATCGATCCCGTAGTTGTTTGCCACAATGCGAAGTCCGGCCGCATTCGCCCCCTTGGCCTGGGCGAGTTCGTTGACATCACTTTCCCGGAAGACAATGTCGCGTGCCCCATCCACCACGAAAGGTTCCTCCCCGTCTTCAAAACGCCCGCAGGCATTCATCAACCCACGTCGTCGCAACTCTCCCAACAGTTCGATGAGCCCGGACCCGCAGATGCCTGCGGGTTGTCCGTCACCGATGACTTCAAAGGAAGCCGTGCCGTCTTCGTCGAGACGGATGTGTTCAATTGCCCCGTCCAGGCCGGGCATTCCGCAGGAGACGGACCGTCCTTCAAATGCCGGACCGGCCGGGCAGGAAGCGGCGAGAATGCGATGCCGGTTGCCGATGAACAATTCGGTGTTGGTGCCGAGGTCCATCAGGGCGACCAGGCGGTCCTCGCGTGCGATATCAATGGCCAGCAGACAGGCTGCCGCATCGGCACCCACATGCCCACCGACCAAAGGCAGGCCATAAATTCTCGCCTTCGGGTGAATCTCAATCCGCTGCTTCCCGGCAGTCGTCGAAATGGCCGTGGATTCACAGAGTCCTTCTCTGAACAGGGTCTCCCTGGAAGAGTGATAGGGCTTCTGCCCGAGAGACGTCACATCCAACCCGAAGAACAGATCCCGCATCGTCGGATTGCCCACGACAACCATTTCGTAAATGGTTTGCGGATCAACCGGAAAATCACGGATGGCGCGATTCATGTACCCGATCAGGGTGCGCTGCAGCAACCGTCCGGGATGGGTGGTGTCATACCGGATGCGTGCCAGCACATCTGTGCCTCCAAACCTCTGGGGGTTTTCCATCGATGCGGTGGCGGTGACGGTTCCTGTCTCAATGTTGAGAAGACGCAGAACCACGGTGGTGGTTCCGAGGTCCACAGCAAGTCCATGAAGGGGGGCGGCAGAGCGGGCAATCTCCACGCCATCGAGCAAAATGCGCCCACCATCACGGCACACGGCAGGATCCGGGACGTCCGCGTCATCTCGCGCGGGCAGGTTGATCGCCGCATCCTCCACCCGCATGGTTGCCCGATGCAGAGTGTTTGCAACAACCGTGCCCCGGCTCGCAACCAGGCGGCACCGGCAGGCCAGACGAAAATTGTCCCCGAGATGATTTTCCTCCGGTGCCGGGGGCGAAAGACACGGCATCCCCTCGCTGATTTCCATCAGGCATTCCCCGCATTTGCCCTGTTTGTCGCATGACGAAGGCACATGCAGACCAAGCTTTGTCGCAAAATCAAACAACGACGGGCCCGGTTCAACCGTGACAGGAGTGACATTGATGGTGAGCTGAACGGCCATGGCGATCAGAGTCCGCCGGGTGAATAATCCTCGGGACATTCCATCACGGCACCGTCAAACAGGATGGTTTTTGCCCGGCGCAGATTGGAAATTTTTTGAAAAGGTGAATGCCGGGTGAGGAGGAATCGCGACAGTGCTCCTGTCCGCAACCGGCCAAAATCCTCCTGGAATCCCAGGCGGCCGGCGGCCTGTCCCGTTGCAGCATGGAGAACACGCATGGCGGACATGCCGGCAGACTCCATCAATTCCAGTTCCCGTAGCAACCCCAGGCCGTGCGGCACTCCATGTGAGCCGGCATCGCTGCCTGCCAGAATACAAACCCCCATTTGCACGGCCTTGGCAAGGCCTGCCGCATGTCCCTCGAGAATGCGTTGCAGATTTGCCACAACCCGGGGGCTCCATTCAAGCGGCCCGGCATGATCCACCTGGAATTGCACCGGGGCAAATGTGGGCACCCAGGCAATGTTGAGGTCGCGCATCTGTGCAAGCTGGGAGTCATCCACAAAAAATCCGTGCTCAATCGAATCCACCCCGGCAGCGATGCAGTTGGACACGCCTTCATTGCCGGAGCAATGGGCAAATGTCTGTCTTCCATGGAACTTGGCCGCCTCAACAAATGCGGACAGCTCCCCAACCGACATTTGAGGAGGCGTGGTCACCGCGCCTTTTTCGAAATTGATGATTCCGGTGGCGAGCAGTTTGATGCGTGCGGCCCCTTGCGAGACCCGGGATGCCACACATTCGGCTGGCGAAGAATGATCCTCCACCGGCTGGCCCATGAATTTGCCATAACGCCCGCGGTGATGAATCGCGGCACCCGGACTGTCGAGCCAGGGCCAATCCTGTCGGGAGGCCTGTTCCTTCTGCAGGGCAAGTCCCACTCCGTCTTTGTCGCCCGAATCGCGCACTGCGACGATGCCCAGATGACGCAGATGCTCCATGCGGGCCCTGGCATTCCGAAGCAGTGTTTCCGGCGGCAGAGCAAGTGAGACCGCCCGCTTGTCCGGACGTTCCTCGCCGCCCTCCAGGAAGAGGTGGGCGTGGGCTTCAATGAGGCCCGGCAAAGCGGTCATCTCGGGCAGATTCGCATCCGGACTGTGCCGGCCCGCGCCCACGGCTTCCGGAGCCGGCAGTTCCGGTCCAACATGCCGAATCCTGGATGCGTCATAAACCAGATGGGCATCAGCCACCGATTTGCATCCGTCGAACAATGAGCCGACACGGATCCAAACCGGCCGCCCTTCCGTCGGCCGCAGCAGATCACTCTTCATCGTCCATGTATTCCATGCAAAGTTCCATGACCTTTTCCGCCTGCCGGAACCCCGCCTGCTCCTGGGTCTCACCGTTCCGCACACGGCCCGTTTCCAGCACCGCCTCGAGTTTGCCAACAAGCGGATCGTCCGCGGGAAGCGGAGCGGCATTTTTTTCCACATTGCAGAGCGCGTGATCGAGCCCGAATCCACCGGCGATGGTGAGATAGGCCCGCTCCAGATTGTAACGGATGGATCTCGGGGTTCCCCAGGCAAAGTTGGAAAGTCCCACGGACATGTGAATTCCTTCCAGATGCGGATCGGCGCTGATCAACTTCATGGCGTCCAGTCCGATGTTGACCAGCCCATAGGTATCCGCTCCCACGGGTGCCAGTCCCACATCCACAATGATGTCATCCGGAGTCCGGCCGGCCTGCGTGACCAGAATCTCCGTGAAGCGTTTGACTGTCTCATAGGAATCGGAGGCCTTCAGGCATTGGGCTCCCCCGCCTTCATGGAATTTTTCCGATGCCATCACAATCACACGCATGTCGTGTTCCCGGATGAGGGCGATCATTTCATCCATCCGGTTGCGGGAGGCTGCCAGTGAATTGAAAACCGGTTTGCCCGTGCATTTCGAACGGTCGAATATCTTCAGGGCCGCAAGATGGTATTCGATGTTCGGATTGTCGAAACTCAACGGAACTCCCGAAACCTCCTGCAGGGCGGGGATCAATTTGGGAAGAAAATCCAACATCTCCTTCGTTGTGACGGAAACCCGCTGGGTGCCGTCGATGTTCACATTCACCATTTCCGCACCGGCACCGGCCTGCAATTGCATGAGTGCCTGGAAGCCGCGGACATCGCGGGCTTCCCATGCCGAGCGGGCCCGGGCGTAGGAGTTGTTTATCAGTTCGCCGATGACATGGATCGATGGGGTTTTCATGAGGAAATCTTTGTTTCAGAAAGAACCGGGGAGGCGGGAGGGGGGGACATTTTCTCGAAATCTGCAAAGACAGAGGTCTTTGTTGTGTGGTCCCGGCCCAGCCAGGTGTTCGCCCAACTGGAAGTGCCGCGCAGGGCCTGATCCTGAATGACGGGCGCATGGGCAAGCAGGTCCAGCTCCCGGCCTTCGTGTTTGAGCCGGTCGTAGGCGCGGCTCCAGATGCAATCGAAATCCTCCACCTCACATTTGCCGTCCCGGGTTCCCCCGCACGGGCCGTTTCGCTGATTCTTGGCACAGGAAGCTTCCGGACAAAGAAAGGCGATGTCGGGAAGAGAACAGTCCCCGCAATCCCTGCACCCGAACATGACGGCTTTGCCAAGATGTTCGGCGACCCGCATCAGCGCCGGACCCTGCAGGGGATCCCGGGCATTTTGGCAGAGTTTTTTACCAAGATTCCAAAGACCTTTTCCCGGCACAAACATCACATCGTGCACCAGCTTGGAAGTCCTGTAGGCCAGGTTCCTGTTGCGCCCGGAACGTCGATTGCGCCGGGAAGCTTCATAAGAGGGGTTCAAAAGTTCCGGATTGCACAATCCGGTGCCCTCTTCTTCCGCAAAGAGAAAAAATTCGCCCGGACGGGAGAACGAGATTTCTTTTGCAAAGGCCTTCCAATCCTCCGGGGCAAATCCCCTTTCCATTTCAAGAATCCGCGTCACATCGCGCATGGAGTGAACGCCGCCGAGGTAGGCCCCCCGGCAGCCAAGGCCGCGGCAAATGGCCACCTGCTTCGCGGCGAGTTCCAGAAAAAACGTTTTGCCGCGGTCCGGGGCGGCGCCCTGCTTCACACACAACTCATGGAGTTTGTCCGAAATGGCGACGCCCGGTATCACCTGCTCCCGGAACAGCCGCGCAGCTCCGGGATTCAGGAGGAACACATTGCCGATCAGGGGAACATGCCGGAGGCTGCGTCGGCGCATCCAGGCGATCTGTTCGTGGACCTTTCGCGAGTCATATCCGATCTGGTTGATGATGAAGCGCGCCCCGGCCCGGATCTTTTTTTCAAGTTTGAGATATTGTGGAACGACCTCGTTTTCGTGGATTTTGAAATTTGTGGTGACCGCGCCTGTGAAAAATCCGGTCGGAGCCAGCCGCGTCATTTTGCGTTTTGGTCGGAACTGCGGAACCATCAACCCGTCGTTCATGTATTGGAGCATCGTGAGAAGACCGACGGAATCGGTGTCGAAAACCGGCTTGGCATTGCCTGCTATGCCACGCGTTGGATAATCTCCGGACAGGGCAAGGATGTTGTAAAAACCTTCGCTGGCCAGCAACCAGGCTTCGCTCTCAAGGCCATTCCGGTTGAAATCTTTGCAGGAAAGATGAATGACGACTTCCTTGCCCGCGTAGAGCAACGGTTTTCCCAACGCGGCGGGGCCGAGCATGGGATTGCCACCGGCATTGTCCGTGATCGACACCCAGTCGATGGCCGCATCCTCACCAAGCTCACGCGCGAAGTCGCGCGCTTTCACAGCCTTCGTTTCACTCATCATTCCCCGCGTTGAAACGAGTTCGACTCCGATCACAAAATCGGATGTCTGTTCCAGTTTTTCGCGAAGTGGGCGCATGAAAGGCGGGGGAAAAACGTGGAGTCAGGCCGCGTTGCGCTCACTCATGAATTTGAGAAACAGTTCGACCGCTCCGGGGGCATCGGCCCCGTATCCGTCCGCCCCCACCTCGTCTGCATACATCGCACTGACGGGGGCTCCCCCGATGGCAACTTTGACGTTTCCCAATCCGGCTTCCCCAAGGGCGTCCACCACCACTTTCATATAGGGCATGGTGGTGGTGAGCAGCGCACTCATTCCCAGGATGTCGGCATGATGTTCCCTCGCCGCCTCGATGAATTTCTCGGCAGACTGGTCCACTCCGATGTCCACCACGGTGAAACCCGCCCCTTCCGCCATCATGCAAACAAGATTCTTTCCAATGTCATGCAGATCGCCCTTCACGGTTCCCATGAGAAGCACCCCGCCGCCTTTCTTTTCCGTTTGCCTGGCGGCAAGTTCGGCCAACAACGGCTTGAGAATCGCCATGCCGGCTTTCATTGCACGGGCCGCCACCAAGACTTCCGGAACGTACAGGACATTGTATTTGAAATCCTCGCCCACCACGGACATGCCGGCAATGAGCCCCGCGTTGAGGACTTCTTCGACAGGACGTCCTTCGGCCAGTGCTTCCCTGGTCAGGCGTTCCACTTCGGCGGTTTTGCCTTCGTAGAGGCACTGGTTCATGAATGCGTAATCGATCATGGTGGGCGGATTTATTGGAAGTCGAGACAGGCCTGGCGGATTGCCAGAATATTTTCCAGAGGGGTTCCATAGGGGATGACAGCTGTTCCCATGATGAAACCGGGCATTCCACGACCCTTTTCCAGTTCGCTGGTCGTGACGGCATGAATGTTCTCCGGTTCGCCTGTTTCGATCAGGCGGGGCGAGATGTTGCGGCGCACGGAACGTTTCGCTTTTTCACAAGCCGCCCGACACTCCGCCCAGTCGCTGGTGAAATCGGACAGCAGATTGTTGGCCCCGGTCTGGACCAGCAAAGGAATAATGTCCGTCGTGTTGCCTCCGATGATGAGAGGAATATCCCGTACTCCCCGGGATGTGAAATGGGAGACAAGGTCTTTCATCACAGGCAGGACGAACTCCTCATACATGTCCGGCGAGAGCAGATCGGGCGATGCCTGGGAATCGAACATGATCAATTCGGCCCCCACGTCGATGTAAGCCTGCCCGAATTCCTTGATGATCCGGGCGGAATATTGAAGCACCTCGTGGACTCCTTCCGGATTGTCGAGACATCCCAGAAACAAATCCTCGGCTCCCACCAGGCTGATGGCCAGGGAGAACGGACCGGAGATCGAGCCGCGGATCCAGAAATCCGGCCCCAATTCCCCGACCACGCGCTTTGCAGCACCGATGTTCACCGGCATGCGCCCGTCTTTGAGCGGATTCGGCACCGGCCGCCGGGTGAGATCCTCCCCCACCTTGATCACATGATTTCCAGGTTTGATGCCTGGAATGCTGGTATCCCCGTTTTCATAGAACGTCACCCGGCACCCCGCCGCCTCCGCTTCCAAGTTGTAAACATCCACCCCGACCGCGAGCGCATCCGGCCGGACCGCCTCGTACTCTGCCAGCATCGCCCGTGCGAGCAACTCCGGGTCGCGGGAAATATCGGATGGAGTCTCGCCAATAAAAAAGCCTTTGTGCTCGTAAATGGCGGGAAGGAAAAGGGGAACGGTCCGGGGCGCAGTGCAACGCAACACAGATTCCACTTCGGAACGTTCGGCGGGAGACTTGTCCAAGGAGGGCATAGAGGGCAATTTGAAGAGGCGCAAATCTAGGCGCACAAGCCCGGCAGTGTCTTGGCGGAATAGGTTTGCGTTGACTTGCATTTTGGGCACACTGACTCATGAGCGGTTCCCAAAAAGTCACCCGTCCCGTCTCCGTCTCCATGCCCCCCGGCGGAATCCTCTTTGTGGAGAGCGTGCATGACCGGAGTTTTCGGATGGACGCCCGGCGTGATGCCTTCCGGAAAATTGTTTGTGTCATCCGTGGGAAAGTGGTTTTCGAAACGCCCGGAAAGCCTCCCATGGAAGGCGGAGAGGGCTCTTTCTTTGCAGTCCAGGAAGAGCTTTCGCACCGAATTCTTGATGTCACCCCCTCCACGCTTCTGCTGCTGTGCCTGGACCCCGGTTATGTGGGGGAATGCCCCGAGAGAGCGGCCCTTTGGAACCGGATTGTGGAGCAGAACGGCCGGAATGTGCGGATGGAAAGTTTCTCACTCAACAGGCAGTTTGGGCGTCTGTGGCGCCACGCATTGCTTGAGCAGATGACTTCGCACATTGGAAACTCATTGCAAGTCCGGGCCTGCGCGGATCAGATTCTGGTTCTTCTGGGGAGGTTGCCGAAAAAGGGTGGCGGAGGCCGTGCCCCGGAACGTGTTGCAACAGTGATCCGGGAATTGGAACGCACGTTTTATGACCGGTGGAACATTGACCGCGCATGCGAACGAGCCGGAATGTCCCGCCACCATTTCAGTTCTCTTTTCAGGAAAGCAACCGGCATGTCCTTCGTGGAAAAAGTGGGAAAACTCCGCCTCGATCATGCCGTCCGGCTCCTCTCCCAGGGACATTCCATCACCGGAGCGGCCTTCGCCTGCGGCAGCGAAGACCTGTCCCATTTTTACCGGATTTTCAAAAAACGCTTTGGTATGCCGCCCGGTGAATGGGTGAAGCGTCACCCCGGCACCAAATCCGTGCAGATGGCAGGCGGGCACGCATCAACCTCAATTCCGCAAGAGACACCAACCACGAAAAGCACAAAATCAAATAGTAAACCTAACCCAAGTTCCGCAGTTTAAGAAGACGT
Organism: uncultured Chthoniobacter sp.; assembly: GCA_964585615.1. Taxonomy (GTDB): domain Bacteria; phylum Verrucomicrobiota; class Verrucomicrobiia; order Chthoniobacterales; family Terrimicrobiaceae; genus QYQL01. The sequence continues at coordinate 86,649 of CAZPEN010000018.1, forward strand.
TTTGCTGATATGCAGGCACTTGC
>CAZPEN010000019.1:0-2329 GCA_964585615.1 uncultured Chthoniobacter sp.
CCCCACCAACGCGGGCTGGCAGCGCGACCTCAGCGTGAGCCATGGAAAGATCGGCAACGTGCTGCTTGCCCAGGGCGATCTGGCCGGAGCGCTCAAAGCTTACAGGGACTCCTTGGCGCTGAGAGTGCGCTTAGCGGAAGCGGACCCCACCAACGCAGGCTGGCAGCGCGATCTGAGCGTGAGCCAGGAAAAGATCGGCGACGTGCTGCTTGCCCAAGGCGATCTGGCCGGTGCACTCAAGGCCTTCCGGGAATCCTTGGCGGTTCGAGCGCGTCTCGCGGAGGCGGACCCCACCAACGCAGGCTGGCAGCGGGATTTGTTTGTGAGTTACTGGCGCATGGCCGATATGGCCGAAAAGAGTGAACCCGGCGATGCCCGCGATTGGTGGCGCAAAGCCTGCGAGCAGCTATCCGGTATGAAGGCGCGTGGGATCGTGCTCCCCGCCGACGAGAAATTCCTCCCGATGCTCAAGCAGAAGGCAGGGCTGTAAAAAGTATGACCGGAATCAGTCGTTTGGAACAGCCCTTGACGTTACAGCATCTGGAAAAAGGCGGGGATAAAACCAATGCCGTTCGGGAATTGCATTCTTACTCACTGTGTCAGTTGCTGGAAGGCAGGTTAATGCCATATGTCAGATCCACTGGAAAACCATGCCGGAGGCATGAGGGAACTTAGCCGGTGGTGGAGCGAAACCACCGGAAACTCGAATATATGCCCCCCGCCCCGGCAGGGGCGGCGGATCGCCTGATCTCGCAAACCTTCCGCCGCCCCTGCCGGGGCGGGAGCGTATGGGGGCAAGATCCCGGTGGTTGACACCACCGGCTCGATGTCCCTCCGGGACTGCTTGCTACTCCAGAATTCCCGAACGGCATTGGGGCTAAAACGCATTCAAGGAAGCATTTCCTGTATCCTGGCCAGCGCTTCCGCAGCCCCCAGGAACAGCGAGATTTGACCGGGTGATGTGGTGTGCGCTTCGCGTGGGTTGATGCGAATCAGCCGGGCATGCGGCAGGCTCCGGCACAAATCCTCCCCGTGCCGCCGAATGCCCGGGACGGTTGTCCCGGCTCCGCACTCGATGATCACGATCCGACGCCCCTTGTTCTTTTCCTGCCATTGCCGGAAGTCGTCGGCTTGGCGCTCTCCGATGTCCCAGATATAGCCGGTATCGGCGAATGCGAACAGGTTCGGGCGCGCGAGCGCGCCGCAGTTCCTGCATCGCGGCAGCGGCGGAATCGCCCGCATGGTATCGAGATCGACCTCCACGCGGAGGGCGTCCGCCGACCACACGTCCCGGCAGCATGGGTGAATGCATTGAAGCCGATGAATGCTGCCATGGCACTCGTGAATGAACTCGAAACCGGCTTTCTGGAATTGGCCATCTATGTTGCTCGTGAAGACATAATACCCGCCGGGCTTGCTCCTTCCCTGTTCGAGCAGGACCTGGAATCCCCGGTGCGGGGCAGCACGCCGGTAGAGATCGAGGCAATGACCGTAAAATCCCCAGGCGAAAGAAGGATCGAGCCGGAAACCGGTTGGACGGGTCATTTTTTCGTAGTCAACACCCAGGTTGCGATAGAGCGGATACGCGTTCCAAAATCCCTCCCGGCCCCGGTAATCCGGCAGCCCGGAATCCACCCCCATCCCCGCTCCGGCGGAAATAATCAAGGCCTCGGCCTGCCGTATCCACTCGGCGGCTGCGCGGATTGCTTTCATGGCAACCGTCCGCATGGACAGACCGACATGAGAACCGAGTCAATATTCCGGCCAGGCATCAGGCTGAAGCGGCGCTATTCAGTTGGCGGGCGGCTTATCCGGAAACCGGCCTCTTCGAGCACGACCGGCCATTCGGCGACGGCACTGCGGTCCCATTCGCGGATGCTTTCCGGCAGTTCGGACCAAGGCACGATGCAGGGGCTGATCTTGCCTGCCATGTCCTTTTGCTGCCCCCATCGCCAGCCCTGGCGCAACCGTTCGGCGTTCCAGCGCCCGTGTTCCATCTCGGCCATGCGCTCGATTTCCTCGTCGGTGAAATTCACGCTTGCCCCGGATGCGGCAGCATCCACCCGGAACCCGCATTTGCGAAGGATCTCGACCGAATAGGCTGCCTGGTGGAGATTCGAGAAACGAATTCCCTCGGCGAGGTTATCCCAGGGAAGCAGATGGGGTTGCTGAGCGCCTTTTGTCTGCGTACCGACGTATTTTGCATGCACGATTCTCCCGGCGGGCTCCCAAATTTTGCGCCACTCGGAATCCCGAACCCAATTGCGACCTGCAAAGAGAGCGGCGACTGTTGCCGGATCGTCTGGAATCAAATATCCACCGATAGAAT
>CAZPEN010000019.1:2339-76484 GCA_964585615.1 uncultured Chthoniobacter sp.
CGCACCCAGAAGCGACTCGAAACGACGCGAGGCGGTGCTGCCATCAGAGAGGGCGGATGTCTGCGCGCCAAGCGCCCAGGAGAGGGCAAGTTCGCAGGCGGCGATTTCTCCACCTCCAAGGCAGATCAGATCAACCCGTTTGGGATCAATGCCCGCGGCGAGGATGTCGGTCCACATTTGAAGCGGCTCCAGCAGCGAAAACCCGATGGCTCCGGGGGTTCGGACAACCTCCGTGTAAGCCGGATCGATCAGGGTACCCGCAGGCAGGTGCTCCGGAACGTAGCCGATCAAGCGGATTCTCCCTTCCGGCAATGCGCGGACGGCATCCGCCAAAGCGCCGCACACTCCGGATGTGGTCCCTCCGCTCAAAACAACTCCGGAAAATCCCTCAAGCGCATCAGCAAGCATCTTTGCCCACCTGTCCCTCGATGATTTGGAAATATCCCCGGTGCCGCCTGCCACGATGAGAATGTTTTCCTCCGGTGTCAGTCGCAGAACAGGCAGGAAGGGAAGCCAATCGAGGCCTGCCCTGTCCTCCGCATTCTGATGGCGCTCGGCCAGAGCAAGGATCTCCGTCACTCGGGTCAGGATTCCGATAAACGGGCGGTTTCGCCCGATGGCATCTTTCAGAGCCTCGAATCGGTTACTTTGGTGGACAAGCGGAAGGTAGTCCTCCGTATTCCGTGCCGCTAGGCAGATGGCCTCGACGGCTCTGGCTTCATTTCCTTGAAGGAACCGCAGCACGGAGAGGTTCATCCATGCGCGGGCGACTTCGATTCCGGCCCGGATGTGATCCTCGCAACGTTTTGCGGCGACTGGCAGGAGCGGGGTGAGAAGACCGACATGGGAATCCGTTCCTCCCATGATGAGATCCATCTCGACAAAGGAAACGAGGTGATACGGATCCTCGGGAGCAATGCGCATGGCCCCGGACAGGCAATGCCGCGCCTCTTTTCGCGATCCCCGAATGTCCATCAATGCGCTTCCCAGCCAGCCGAGTGCCGTCGCCCGGCGAATCCGGTCCTTTTCCTCCAGAAAGCCGTCAAACGACTGATCCGGATGGGCCACGGAACGGAGGAGTTCCAGACCGTGACGAAAGTCTGCGGACTCGACGGGATGCTGGTGGCAAAGCGCGTGACCAAGCTCCATCCGGACGCTTCCCTGTTCGTCGCCGGGAGCTTCAGCGAACGGCGTCAGCACGCGGACGACTCCAGCCCAGTCCCATGCGGCGCGGCAGATTCTTGCGGCATCCAGTGCCAGCGGAAGTTGCTTGTGCGGGTTTTGTTCAAGACTGAGAAGGAGGGAGAGATCCTCCAACCTCCGCGCCCGCTCCTTCGGGGTGAGCTGCGCGACGTATTCGCCCGCATAGGCGTCGAGTTTGGCGACGAAACGGGAAAATTCCCTGTCCGCGCTTTCCAGTGCAGCGGCCACGCGGGCCGCTTCACGACGGCAGTCATCCGGCGGAGTGAAGTTCCCCTTGTAGAGCCGGTCGTGCGTCACCTCCGAGTGGGCATGCTGGAGCAGGGTGCGGACCTGGATTTCCGCCTTCCGGTTTCCGATTTCCGGGGGGATCGGCACCCCGAGCATCCCGGTTGCACCCTCAGGAAAATGGATGATGAAATGAACAGACAGATACCCGAACGCGGAAATCTCATGGCGTTTCCCCGTATCCTCATCCTCGTCGATGGCGAAAAGCGAGCGGATCTGTCGGCAGAGCAACTCGGCCTCGGCTTCGGTGGTAGCAATCAAGCGTCCACCGCAAAGGTCGGTAAGCTGGCGTGCCGGGTCATCGTATTTGTCCGCCTTGCGAAGGCATTTCCCGGAAAAGCTCGAAACGGATTTGGCGCGCGCCTGGGCAATCGCGAGCGGAGCCCAACGATCCTTCAGGCGGTTCAGGATGGCGAGGAGCGTCTTCTCAAACGCCTTGTATCGTGGCAACTCCTCCGTGAACGAAGCGATCTGCATCTGAAGCCAATGACGCTCCAGAAACTCACGGTGCGCCTGCCGCATGGGCAGCTTCCTAGCTTCGATGAAGGTCACCCACTTTGCCTTCTCGTGCTCATCACTCACCCGGATTTCTGGCGCATCCTGCGGGCAACTCCATTCGAAGAACGAGTAATGGAGATCCTCCCCTGGCGGAATCGTCTCACGGATCAAACGAAGATCATCGGGGGAGACTTCGAGTCCGGATTCCTCCCGCAACTCGCGAGCCAGGGCAACAGCCGAAGACTCGCCTTCATCGATCTTTCCTCCTGGGAATTCCCAGTGTCCACGAAAGCTTTTGGAGGTTCCTCCCCTTTGGAGCAGCAAAAATCTGTGATCCGGACGGGAAACGAAAAGATAGGTGCAGTATCGCATAAGGATATTATTCTTCGAACGTGGGAGGTGACTTACGTCTCAATGCAAATTCTTCCGCGCAATGCTCCACAGAACTCTTTCGGCACTTCCACGATGCAAGGCTCTCCGTCTCAAAAAAGTGAACCATCATTGGATTTCCAACGGAATACCGGGATTCAATTGCCTGCATCAGACGAGATGTTGGGCAGAATGAAGGGGGAATTTCAAGAGGAGAAGAATTTTACAACACGCGCAGATGCAGTCTTACGGAGGGTTCTGCAAAAGGGAAAAAATCAATCGTGACGTGGAGCGAAACTTGATGACATTGAATTGCGCGGAAGGGGGGGGACGATAGACTTTGCAACGCAAACCGTTGATACAAATGCCTGCGGGATTCAAATTGAAGAGGTTTCCGGCGGACAAATAGCGGACACTTTCAGGCCACTTCCTGTAAATTCCATCCGTTTCCTGTGGAGACGATCCCAAAAAGCCAAAAAACCCGCAGAGCCTTTGCTCATGCGGGTTTAAAGGTGGTGGGCAGGACTGGATTCGAACCAGTGAAGGCGTAAGCCAGCGGATTTACAGTCCGCCCCGTTTGGCCACTTCGGTACCTACCCTTTGGGTATACCGCGAAGAGTCAGTAATTTACTGGTTCGCCGGTGCGGCGACTCGCGGTTCCATGACAATGGATTTTATCACGATCTTTGGCAATGGAAAATCGTTGCTGTTTGTGGATTGATTGCTGATGTAATCCAAAACATCCAATCCTTCGAGGACTTCGCCGAAGACCGTGTATTGTCCATCGAGTTTGGGAAGCGGTTTCAGGCAGGCGTAGAACTGGCTGCCGTTGGAATTCTTTGCGGGGTTGATGTTGTCGGGCAGGCGGGCCATGGCAACGGATCCCTTTTCATGACGGAGTTTGATCTCCGCGGGCAGGGTGTAACCGGGGCCGCCGGTTCCCGTGCGATCGGCCTGACCGTGGCGGCTGGAGGGATCTCCCGTCTGCACAAATGCCCCCGGGAACACGCGGTGGAAGCGCAGGCCGTTGTAGAATTTTTTCCGGACGAGTTCCTTGAAATTGGCGACGGTGAGGGGCGTGGCTTCATCGTAAAGGCCGATGACGACGCGCTGGAGTTGCTTTTCTTTTCCGATGCGGATTTGGAGGACGGCAACATCCGGGCCGAGAGGGGCACCCTGGCCGGCAAGCAAACCGGATGCGACAAACAGGAAAAGGGCGAGGTAAAATTTCATTCAGGTGAGAATCGGACGTTTTTCAAATTTTCCAAGGATTTTGCCGTCGGCGCCGGTGGCAACAAAGGAGTCAAAACCTTCGAACTGACGGTTGAGATAACCGAGTCCGAGCGTTTGCGCCAACTCAAAATCATGGCACCAACTGGTGAGAACTCCCGCCGGGTGTTCGGGGGCGTCTGCCGGATGCAGGGGCAGGGGGGCTTGGGAGGGGCTTTCCAGTGTGCCGGTGAAGGCGAAAAGATGTTTGGTTACCCGGCCCACGCTTTTGAGGCGGGAGACGACTTCCTGACCGACGTAGCATCCTTTGTCAAAGTCGACGGAGGAGAGGTCGAGTCCGGCTTCCTGGGGAAGGGTGTCCGGTTCCAGTTCCCTGCCCCATTGGGGGAGGTGGCGTGTGATGCGGAGAATTTCGACTTCTTCCGGAGCCGCCTCCGGCAGGTCTGCCGGGGGGACGGAGGTGTCGAATCCGGACACACCGAGGCGCGTGATGGAGAGGGTGCCGGGAGGTGCCGGGAAACCGAAGACATGGAAGACCGGGGCGGAGTCCTTGCAGACTTCGAGAGTGACATCATCGGAGACAATATACCGCTCCAAGCGTGCCACGGCATCATCCTCCAGGGAGGGCTCCGTTTCAACGACGAGGGAATCTTCCTCCTTCCAGATCCACAGGGGTGCGCAAAGTTTGCCCTTGGCCGTGAGAAGGAGGGCGGATCTTGCGAGGCCCAGGGGGAGCCCGGGGATGTCAATTGTGACCTGGCCGTTGAGGTATCGCTCGCGATCTTTTCCCTGAAGTCGGATCCGGGATTTTTTCGGAAGGGGAAAGAAGCCCCCGGAGTTGCGAAGCTCCCGCAAATGTTCGGCCTGTGGGAGACTCACTTCTTTCCGCGGAAAAGCCCCCAGCCTTTGGCGGGCTTGCTCTCCGGCCCTGAAGCGGTGGGCAGAGGCGTGTCCGCGGGAGCGTCGGGGAGGGGATGTCCCTGGCCGGGAAATCCGTAAAATCTGGCAATGACAGAAAAATCGGAATCTCCCCATCCCTGTTGGATGCCAGCCATGGCCGCTCCGGCAAAGGCCGCCGCCGCGGGAAGATCCATTTCTTTTTCGGCAGCAAGTCCCAGGGCAAGTTGGATGTCCTTGAACATGTGCTTGAGGGAAAACCGGGGTTCGAAGTCCCCGGAAATCATCACGGGGATTTTCATGTCCGCCAGAGGAGAGCGGGAGACATTTGACTGGAGTGCGAGGGAGAGCTTGCGGAGTTCGATCCCGTTCTTGTCCAGCAGCGCATGGGCTTCGGCCAAGGCTTCAACAGCTGTGGCGGCGAGGAGATTGGTTGCAATTTTGACGATCGAAGCCTGTCCGACCGCTCCAATTTCCAGGATGGACTTGGCGGAGGTTTCCAAAACCGGGCGTACCGTGGCCAGCACCTCCGGCTCTCCCCCGATGTAATAGACCAATTCGCCACGTTCCGCGGCATCCCGGCTGCCGGTAAACGGCGCGTCCAGAAACTTCGCATGGCGGGCGGTGACGATTTCCGAGGCTTCTTTCGTTTCGTGGGGAGAAACGGTCGCGTGATTCATGATCACGTGGTCCGGAGTGAGCGCGGGAGCCAGATTCCGGACAACTGCCAGGAGAGCCGGGCCGTCTGAAACAAAAATCTGGATATGCTTTGCTGCCTCCGCGACTTCGGCCGGACTGCTCAGGAAATTCGGTTCCGGCCGTGGGGAGCGGTTATAGAGCCAGACTTGGTATCCGTTTTTCCGCAAAACGGATACCACCCTGCTTCCAATGATGCCGAGTCCGATGACTCCGGCCGTGGGTTTGGTCTGGCGTCCCATTCGACTGATATCAGTTCCCCGGGGGAAGTGTGGAGTCGATTTGGGCCGAGTCCTTGAGTTTCTTGAGGATGCCCTGCACGGCTTCGCGCTGTTTGGCACTCTTGAGATAAGCGGCAATCTGGTCCTTTACTTCTTCAAATGGCACGGTGCCGGCCGGTTTTTTGTCGGTGACCTTGATGACGTGCCAGCCGAACTGGGTTCGCACCGGGGCACCGATTTCGCCGGGTTTCTGGGTGAAAGCGGCTTCGGCAAATTCCGGAACCATGCGGTCCTTGGAGAAGAATCCCAGATCTCCGCCGGATTCCTTGGCGCCGGGTTCTTCGGAGAGTTCCTTGGCGAGCTTGGTGAAGTCCTCGCCCTTCTTGGCGCGGGCCGCGGCTTTTTTGGCGGCTTCTTCCTTCTGCTTTACGACTTCCTCGGAGTCATCCTTGTTGACCATGAAGAGAATGTGGCTGGCCTTGACGGTTTCGGGATTTTTAAACTCCTCTGTGTTCGAGTCGTAGAAAGCCTTGGCATCGGTGTCGGCGATTTTATCCTGATCCTTGATCTGGCTTTGCATCCAGCGTTGTTGCTGGAGCATGGTGCGAAGCGAGGAGTTCAGCTTTTCCGGGGACTGGCCCGCTTCCTTCAACTGGGCGTCGAAGGCTTCTTCGGAAGGAAACTGTTTTTTCAGCTTGGCGATCTCGGCATTGACTTCCTCATCCGACACCACTTCACCGGCTGCGGCGGCCGCAACCAGCTTGTCCATGATCAGTTCATCGAGGATCTGGCGGTAGCCGTTCAATTTCTGGTCGGCGGTCAGGTCGGCGGCTTTGACGCCGGAAGCTTCCACGGCGGCATTGAAGGCCTCGTCGAGTTGCGCCTTTGTAATGGCCTGGCCGTTGACTGTGGCGACCGGATCTTTCAGATCAAGAGAAGGGGCGGTTGTTTCGGAAACCGGGGAGGCACTGGCAGCCGGCATCGCTGCCGCAGCCACAGGGGAGGCGCTGGCGGCGGGAGCAACCGAAGGAGAAGGCTTGGGAGCCGTGTCGGCCGGGCTTGAAGCGGGTTTGCAAGCGGGGAGCAGGGCAATTGCAGCAGCGGCAACCGGGGAGAGAATCGCAGCGGAGAGTTGAGTTTTTGTCATTGGGATAAGAGACACATGATTTGCAGGAATGTTCAGAAAATGCGAGAGCAAAAAACCGCGAAGACGTCCGGAAATCCGTGAGTGAGGCCGAAGTCCGGTGCTTCTTTGCGGAAATTCTGGTGTCATTCGGAGAAAGAAATGTATTTTTGCGCAGGCCTTTGACGGGCTGAATTTTTTCAAGATGTCCTTTTCTGCAATTTTTGACGGGGTTGTGGTCGACAAATCCCGGGTGGTGAGAGCCTTCGAGTCGCTCCTTGAGCCGATGGACAGGGGAGGGTTGGAGTGCCTTGCCGGGAATGCGGCGTCTCTCACGAGGCGCTATTTCGGGCGCACAATGCGGCTTTTTGCCCCGCTGTATCTCTCCAACGAGTGCATCAATTCCTGTGCCTACTGCGGGTTTTCCCGGGAGAATGCGATCCAGCGGGTGACGCTGGAGGTTGACGGCGTGGAGGCGGAGGCGCGGCATTTGGCGGAGGAGGGATTTCGCAATGTGCTGCTTGTGGCGGGGGAGCATCCCAAATTTGTTTCCGGGGAATATCTCCGGCTTTGCATCGGGCGTTTGAGGAAATTTATTCCGGGACTTTCCATTGAGGTAGCGCCGATGGAGACCGGGGCTTATCGGCCTCTGGTCGCCGAAGGGGCGGAGGGGTTGGTGGTTTATCAGGAGACCTACCACAGGAAGACCTACGCGGAGATGCATCTGCACGGGCCCAAGAAGGATTTTGACTGGCGCCTGGATACTGCGGAGCGGGGGCATGAAGCGGGGTTTCGACGGATTGGAATCGGGGTCTTGTTCGGTTTGTGGAACTGGCGGGAAGAAGCGGTGGCGTTGGCCGCGCATCTGGAGTATTTGCAGAGGGTTTGCTGGCGGTCCCAAATCACGGTCAGCCTTCCGCGTCTGCGTCCGGCAGCCGGAGAGTTCCAGCCAGCCCATCCGTTGCCGGATCGCGAGTTCATCCAGCTTCTTTGTGCCCTGCGTCTGAGTTTTCCTTCGGTTGGAATTGTTCTGAGCACCCGCGAGTCGCAGGCTTTGCGGGATGTCGTGGCTCCGCTGGGGGTGACCCTGATGAGCGCGGGCAGCCATACCGAACCGGGGGGGTATACCGGGCAGGGGCGGGAGGCACTCCATTTGACCGTGCGGGGCCGGGCGGTCGAGGGATCGGGAGGAACCATTGCCACGGAGCAGTTTGCCATTTCGGATGACCGCGATGCCGGAACCATCCGGGATGTGCTTGTTCGCATGGGATTGGATCCGGTTTGGAAGGATTGGGATTCCGGCATACTTGGGGCGGCATGATCACGTTGACGATCAACGGGACTCCGCACGATCTGCGTGCGGAAACAGTGGCGGCAATGGTGGAGGAACTGGCCTTGCCGGGGCAGCTCCTCTTGGTGGAGCACAACGGGATTGCCCTGCGCAAAAGCGAGTGGGAGCGATGTGGACTCCAGAAGGGAGACCGTCTCGAAATTTTGAGAATTTCCGCGGGAGGGTGATTCCGGGGGGAAGGCGTTTTTTCCCGACAGGGTGCGGGGCTACAGAGAGGAGGCGGTGCGGGTCTTGTTTTCCCAGCGGGTCAACAGGTGAACGACCACATTTGTTCCGAATTTGTATGTGGAGAGAAGGGATTCGGGCGTGATGTTGCGCAAATAGGTTTCCCTGTTGGTCCAGATGGATTCATTGATGGCCACATAGGTCATCTTCTCGTTCTTTCGCATATCGACCTGGCCCTGGTCGTTGAGCCCGATCTGCCACATGTCGCCGTAGTCGTTTGCGGTGTAAATGATGGCCACTTCGCCGTAGATTTTCAGCGCATACATGGGTTCCCGGTAGAAATTCAACCCCGGAGGGATGTCTTTGACCTCTGGAAAATAGGTGCCGGAATAGATCGGGTGATTCAACGGAAGCGCTTCCCATTTTTTGTCCACATCGGGAATGACGCGCTTCATTTCACGCCGGAAGGCGATGTCGAACCGGGAATTCAAGCCGGGGACCGAACTGTCGCCCCAGATGGCACCCCCGAGGCGCACATATTTCTGGAGATTTTCCACTTCCTTGTCGCTCAGACGGAAGTCCCTTGTTCCGGTGAGGAAGATGAACGGGGGTTTGACGGAAAACAATTCGTCACTGTCCAACCGGATGGCCTTCACGTTTTTGTAGTTCGTCTTCACCTTGTTCTTCGACCAGGAACTCATGAAGTAAAGCAGGTTGGGAAGGCTGCCGTTTTCGATGGAATTGTTGACGACCCGGATTGTGGAGTTCCAGTTCCCTCCGGAGTATTGGCCGATATAAGCGGTGAACTCAAATTCCCGGTTCCGGGTCCCGGTTCCGCTGCCGCTTCCTTTTCCCCAGCCGCCGGTGAAAGCCTTGATGGCCGATGCCTGGGCACCCGTGAGGCCGTCAGCTCCCATGCTGGCGGGTTTGGGTGTGGCCATGGCAGTTGGCGGGGTGGTGGGATTCACCGGGGTGATGACCATGGGAGCCATGGTGAAATTCACCGGAGAAGGGGCCATCGTTGTGATGGTGTTGACGGTATTGGACGTCGGCGTGACGGTGATATTGGGCTGTGTCGGAGTGGTGGGTGTCGTGGCCGGGGGAGGGGTGGCCTCCGTGGTGTCCCCGCCGACAAAGCCGCCGCCTTCGCCTTCAAAATCGGGTGGCTCCTGGACGGCTTGGAAAAGAACAGTGGTTCCAAAAACCGCAACAAGAATGACATGAAGGACAAACGAAATGGTGAAATCCCGTGAATTGCTGAATTTGTCGATCAGCTTTTGCACAAGTGGAGGCTGCGAGGAGGGCATGAGGACTTTCTAAGGGATTCGAGCGATGTGCGCGAGTAAAAATCGCTGGTGGAGACAGATCGCTCCGGAAGTTGTCATGTCGGACGGAAGATGCGACGCGTCTTGTCGGAGTTCAAAGGGGAGCCCGGTCGGAGGCTCCTTCCCATCGGTTCAGCAGATGGATAACGACATTGGTGCCGAACTTGTAGGTGTCGAGCAGGGAAGCGGGGGAGAGGTTGCGAAGGTAAACGCTGTTTTCTTTCCAGATAAGCTGATCAGTTGCCACGAGCCCGCCTTTTTCATTTTTTCGGAGGTCAATTTCCCCGCTTTTGTCCAAGCCGACCTGCCACATATTTCCGTAGTCGTTGGCGGTGTAGATGACGGCGATTTGTCCGGCGATTTTGAGCACATGCACGGGTTCCCGGTAAAAATTGAGCCCGGCGGGAACCTGGCGGATTTCGGGGAAAAAGGCTTCGCGGAAGAGGGGGTGGTTGGCCGGGAGGGGCTCCCAATTTTTGTCCACGTCGGGGATGACGCGTTTCATCTCGCGGCGGAAGGCGATGTCGAACCGGGAGTTCCGGCCGGGCAGGGAACTGTCGCCCCAGATGGCCCCGCCCAGGTGCACATATTTCTGGAGATTTTCGACTTCCTTGTCGCTGAGGCGGAAGTCCCTTGTTCCGGTGAGGAAGAGGAACGGAGGCTTGACGGAGAACAGTTCGTCGCTGTCCAGGCGGATTGCCCTCACATTCTTGTAATTGGTTTTGATCCGGTCCCTCGAACTGGAGCTCATGAAATAAAGCAGATTGGGAAGGCTGCCATTTTCGATGGCGTTGTTTTCGATCCGGATGGTCGAGTTCCAGTTGCCGCCGGAGTATTGTCCGATGTAGGCGGTGAAATGGTATTGCCGGGGTTTGCTGCCGGGAGACTTGTCCACCCAGTCGCTGCGAAACTCCTGAATGGCCGTCAGATCTTCACGGGAAAGATCTCCTGTGGGAGGAGAGACTTTCACGGACAAGATTTCCGGTGCCGGTGGAAGCAGAGAGGAGGGGAGGGCGGGGGGATTTTGCTCCTGCGGTTGTAGGGTGGCCGTCACAATTTGTTTTGTGGGAACCGGTGCGGGAGCCGACAGGGAAAAGATCTTTGGAACAGGAGGCTGGGGAAGTTCCGGCTGGCCCGGAGGAGTGGCCGATGCCCGGGGCGCACAGAGTTCTTCTCCTCCTGTGGTCATTTCGGGAGGTTCCTGAATGGTCTCGAAAAGCATTTTTGAGCCGAAGGAGACAACAAGAACGAGGTGAAGGATCAGGGAGATGGAGAAATCACGCGAGTGCGCAAGCCTGTCCGTGAAATTCCTCCGCATGTCGGAAGGGTGTCGGGGGGACATGCCCGAACTATGGGACGTTTTCCCGCAAAAATCAACCCAGTATCTTGCGCAGATTTTCCGCCGCATCGAAGCATTCCCGTGCGCAACGGTGTGCGGCCCTGGAGAGCCGGGGCCAATCGGTTTTCACCCTTTGAACCGCCTCGGAGGCTTCTTCGAGGGTGCGGACGAAGAAGAGGCCGCTGAGCGGGGGAAGGTGGGAGTCGGCTCCGGTGGGTTCGGAAATGACCGGACGTCCGAGGGCGAGGTAGACGGCCGAACGATCACTCAACCATCCGGACATGGCAAAACTCTCCAGCTTGACCGCACTGAATTCGGCGGTGGAACGGCGGAGATAATCGTAATACAGGCGCGGGGTGCGGGCAATGGCGTGGGGAATGACGTGATGCCAGCCGAGATCCCGGATGCGCTGTTTCTCGGGATCGTTTGGAGCAAGGTTCATGGCCAGGTCGAATCGTGTTCCCGGATGCAGGGCGGGCAGGGATTCAAATTTCTCGAAGGCGGCCTTTTTTGAGAAATCGCGCCACTCTCCATCCCACTCGACCATGCCGTCCCAGTACCATTGGCCGATGGTGCTGAAGCGGTCGTTCTGCGGGCGGGGTGCGGGCTGGAAAAGCGTGGTGTCGACCAAGGGAAAGTAGCTTTTCCAACGCACGGAGGTCTCCGGCACCCGGGAGCCGGGGCCGTACATGTTCAGGCCGATCGACCAGAATTCCTCGTGGAAGGACTGCCCCATTTCCATCCTTTGCATCCAGAAGCAAACTTCCGTGGGATCCAGGCTGCACAGCTTGCGCTGGGAGAAGAGCCCGAGGAGCGGCATGCGGATCGAGTAGCTGAGGTTCAGCAGCACGCACGGTCCGCCGACGAGGTCGAGAAACTTCCTGCGTGTCCTCCCATAAAAACGGGCGGCGGCGAGATCCTGTGTCCCGGCGGAATCTTTTGGAAAAAGAATCAGGCAAAAATCATTGTGCAGGTCGAACTCCCGCAGGCGCCGGCGAAAAGCGGCCACCCTGCGAAGATCCTTGTCCTTGTCGCCGGTGGAGTGCATGACTTCCAGCCAGAGGGCCGGACGTCGCAGGCGCCGGAGACCGAGAAGATACTGGAGCGGGACGGAGAAGTTGCCGCCGCCTTCGGGGTACTTCGCCGCAAACCCGCATCCGACAACGACAAGGTCTTTTCGGTGAGCTGTCACGGAAGGGAAACCGCCGGAGCTGGAAGATGCCTCAGATTTTGTTGATGACTTTCCGGAGGACCGAGGTGCTTTCGTCCAGAATCCCGGAGAGGGAGGAAGATGCCTTGTTCAGGAGTGTGTGGGCTTTTTTCTTGGCCTCCAGGCGGGCCTTGTCGGTGGTGCTGGCGCCGGTGGAAATTCCCTTGCGGAGAAGGGCGGCGGCTTCATCCACCAGTTTGAGGGCGTTTGCCTCGGAGGTGGAATGGCTCCGGGGGGTGGCGGTTTTTTTTGTGGATTTCTTGGCGGGTTTTTTCTTGGAGGCGGGCATGAAAAAAAGCGTAGCGGGATTTCCTGCGCTTGCCAAGCGGCGACTGGGTTTTCATGATGCGGGTTCACATGGATGCCCTGATTGATCTTCTGCAACAAAACGCACTGATGCCGCGCGGCGATATGGCCCGCCTGCTGGACATGGAACTCGCCGAGGTCGAGTCCGCCATCGCCAAGCTGGAGGCCGAAGGGATCGTGCTGGGTTACCAGGCGATCATCAACCGTGAGAAGTGGGACACGGACAAGGTGATCGCGATCATCGAGGTGAAGATCACTCCGGAGCGGGACGGGGGATTCGACCGCATTGCCTCCCGCATCGCGAAGTTCGAGGAAGTGCAGAGTTGTTATCTGGTCAGCGGCGGCTATGATTTGTTGATCATCGTGGAGGCGGCGAACCTGCGGAATGCCGCGGCATTCGTTGCCGAGAAACTGAGCACGATCGATGCCGTGCAGGCCACCGCGACACATTTCCGGCTCAAGACCTACAAGGAAAACGGTGCCTTTCACCTTTTTGATTCCGCTCCCGAGCGGCTTTCCGTCTCGCCGTGAGCATCCACATCGCCGAGCATGTCCGGGACATTCCCCGTTCCGGAATCCGTGATTTTTTCGAGATTGTCCAGACGATGGACGATGTCATTTCCCTTGGCATCGGGGAGCCGGACTTCGCCACGCCCTGGCACATCCGCGAGGCGGCAATCTACGCGCTGGAGCGTGGGCGCACGGGCTACACCTCGAATCTCGGGCTGCCCCGCCTGCGGCGTTCGATTGCCGATTACGTGCGCAGGCACTTCGCGCTGCGTTACGAGCCGCTTTCCGAGATTCTGGTCTCGGTCGGGGTGTCGGAGGCGATCGATCTGGCCCTGCGCGCCCTGTTGAATCCGGGCGACGAAGTGCTCTATCACGAACCGTGCTACGTGTCCTATGCCCCCAGCATCACGCTGGCCCGTGGCGTCGCCCGCGCGGTCGAGACCCATGCGGCGGACGGCTTTGCCCTTCGTGCGGAAGCCTTGGAAAAGGCCATCACGCCGAAGACCCGCGTGCTCATGATGAATTTTCCCACCAATCCCACGGGAGCCACGATGACGCCCGGGGAACTCGACCGTGTGGCCGCCGTCTGTGTGCGACACGATCTGGTGGTGTTGACGGACGAAATTTACAGCGAACTGACCTTCGACGGGGGGAACCACACGAGCATTGCAACCTGCGAGGGGATGCGGGAGCGCACGGTTTTTCTTCATGGCGTGTCCAAGGCGTTTGCCATGACCGGCTGGCGGATCGGGTTCGCCTGTGCGCCCGCGGAGCTCATCGAGGCGATGATGAAGATCCACCAGTATTCCATTCTGTGTGCGCCGATCATGGGGCAGGACGCGGCCATTGAGGCTCTCGAACGAGGGGAGCAAAGCGTGGCGAACATGCGCCGGGAGTACGAACTGCGGCGGAATTTCATCACCCGTGCTCTCAATGACATGGGGCTGGAGTGCCACAAGCCCAAAGGCTCGTTCTACGTGTTTCCGAGAATCTCCTCCACGGGGCTGACCAGCCGCGATTTTTCGATGAAACTCCTGCACGGGCACAAGGTGGCCGTCGTTCCGGGGACAGCCTTCGGTCCGGGCGGAGAAGGGCATGTGCGGTGCAGCTTCGCCACGGGGTTGGACCAGATCAAAATCGCGATGGAGCGCATGGCGCACTTTGTCGCGGAAGTCCGGTCCTGAGCGGTCCGCTGCGGTTCAGATCACCTGCCGGAGCTGGATCGAGTCGAAGCGTTCGCTGCCGGCCATGACATCACTGAGAATGATGAGTTGGTCGCCTTTTTCCACCAGGCCGCGCCGTTCGAGTTCGAGTTCGGCATCGGCAATCGTGTGGTCCGGGTCGATCCCGAACGACATCTGGATCGGGTGGGTGTTCCAATTCAGGGCAAGTCTGCGGACGACCTCTGCGGAGGGCGAGAACGCGAAAATTGGGGCGTTTTCCGGGCGGAGATGGCTGGCATGGTCGGCCATGTAGCCGCGCCGGGTGAAGACAACGATCTTTGCGTTCGGAAAAGAATTGGCCAGGGTGACCGCCGAGCGCATGGTTTTGAGCCGGGTCGTGTCGACGATGGCGTCTTTTGCATAACCGGCCCCGCCGCTGCGTCCGATTCTCCGGGCGACGCGGTCGAGGATCTTGACACACTCCACGGGGTATTTTCCGACGGTGGTCTCGCCGCTGAGCATGATGGCATCCGCCTGTTCGAAGACGGCATTGGCGACATCGGTGATCTCCGCCCGTGTGGGGAGGGGATTCTCGATCATGCTTTCGAGCATGTGGGTGGCGACAATGACGGGGCGTCCGATCTGGGCGCATTTCTTGATGATCCGGCGCTGGATGATGGGGAGTTCCTCCATGGCGCACTCGATTCCCAGATCGCCGCGGGCGATCATCACGGCATCCGTCGCCCGGATGATGTCATTCACATACTTGACGGCGTGTTGGTCCTCGATCTTGGCGATCGTGCGGGCCTGGCTGCCGTGCTCGCGAAGGACGCGCTTCAGTTCGAGGATGTCCGCTGCTTCGCGGCAAAAACTCAGGGCGACAAAGTCCACTCCCACGGAGGCTCCCAATTCCACGTCGGCGAGATCTTTTTCCGTGAGCGGGGGAAGATTGACCTTCACTCCGGGAAGATTGATGTGGCGGCGGGAACCAAGCGTACCTGCCGTGAGCACCTCGCAGCGGATGCGGTTGGCGTTTTTTTCCAGCACCTTCATGTGCATCACGCCATTGTCCACGAGAACGGTGTCGCCGACCGCGATGTCATCCACGAGTCCGTCGTAATTGACATCCGTGGAAAATTGCTCCTCGCTCCGCGAGCCCCGCACGGTGAACTCGAAGATGTCGCCCGGCTTGAGATTCAGTTTGTTCTTCAGATCGCCGGTGCGGATCGCCGGTCCTTGGGTGTCGAGGAGAATGCCCGTCACGGAACCCAGCTCCGCGGACACTCTCCGAATTTTTCGCACAATGTCATGCACCCACTCGTGAGTGGCGTGGCTCATGTTCAGACGGAAGATATTCGCTCCGGCCAGAATCATTTCCCTCAAGACCTCCGGCGAATCCGTCGCCGGCCCCAGTGTGCAGATGATCTTCGTTTTGCGCATCGCGACCAGAAAAGAGGACCTTCCGGAAAATGCAAGGGGGAAGGAAGCCGGAGACGGTTTTTTCCGCTTCCCATCAAGCCCGGCGGCGTTTTCTTTGCGAAAAATCCCCGTTGAAAGCCGCCCGGGGCGGAAAAAGACTCAGGGTGCGCGCTCGAAAAAGATCTCGTAGGTTTGCTTCTGGGTGGCCTGGAAATACTTTCCGACGAGGCGGGAGTTGTCAGAAGCGAGTGTGAGGTTGTAGGTGCTGCCGGTGTAGTTGACGTCGTCAAACTTCACAAAGAGAGTCGCCACACCGTCCTTCATGGCCGCGGTGGCTTCCGCCACACGGATCGGATTCGGGTTGAAATACTGCACGTCGGCTTTTCCATCTGCAGTCACGGCTTTGACCACCAGCCTGTAGCCTCCGTCGGGTCGCACCCATGTTCCCACCAGATCTTCCAAACCGGCGGCTCCGGCCAGGGCGGCAGAGCAGAGCAGAAGAAGGAGGGGGGAGAGGAGGGAGTTCCTGTTCATGGCGGGATTATGGGAGGAGAGGAGCCTGGATGCAAGTGCGGGGAGCGTGTCGCGGGATTTCCGGCCCGGGGCTCTTCCCAAGACAGCCGACAGAGATGCACAACGGACTTGCAGAAACCGGGGAGTCGTGCCTATGTGCGGCAGGACTTGGCTTCATGACAAAATGCAAACTCCTGGTTGTCGGCTGCTGTGTTTTCCTCGCGGGGGTGGTGGCACGGGCGGATACTTATCCGGTCTCCGAGTATGGCTTCTGGATCTCTCCCCAGAAGGTCCCCTTCGCGCAGGCTGCCGCTGTCGTGGCCAGCTATGAAGGGAAGTTTTCCGATCTCACAGACGAGAATTTCCTCCTGGTTGCCTCGTATGTTTTTTCGACGCTGGGGCCGGATTCCAGCGTCTGGATCCATAGTTGGAATGGCAACACCTACGCGGGGGCTCCGCTGGAGTTTGCTCTGGACCACGATGGTGTGGGTAGCATCGCCATCGGGAGTGCGGAGGCGATCCAGAACGTGCTTGTCTACCAGCCGCAGATTGTCCCGGAGCCTTCGACAGCAGCGCTGACTTCCTTGGGGTTCGGCGGGCTCTGGCTGCTCTGTCGGAGAGGACTGTGCCGGGGAACTGTTTGAAGGACTGGGCGGTTCTTTGCCGGCGGGAACGGTTTTACTGTTTGCTGGAGACGGGGCTCCCTCGCCGCCACGGATGTTTCTTCTTCTGCGCTTTGGGTGCGAGGGCTTCCCCATGATGGTTAGAGCGGAAAACACACTGCCCGAACTGCTGACGCAGTCCTGCGGCTCTCGCCGCCGCAAAGCAACGGCTATAGAATTGTTTAAACCGCTCTAAGACCTTCCAAGGCAGATTTTGACGACGTTCGCTCCTATTCGACGGCCTCAGCCCTTTCCATGAAGAAGCCAAAGATTTTCACACACTGTTCCGTTTCCCCGCAGCAGATGAAAGACCAAAGCACTCACCAAATACTGGCCCTTCCCCCCTCGCCGGGCCATGCCGTTGCAAAATTCGCCTCACCCGGGGGAAGGAAATCAGTTTGAAAAATCCCCTCAGTTTGAAAACAAAAGCACACAACGTAATGACTAATACCGAACGGCATTGCCCGCAGTCCCTTTTCGGCCTTCTTGGCCTTCAAGCCAAATACCCTGCCC
Source organism: uncultured Chthoniobacter sp. (assembly GCA_964585615.1). Taxonomy (GTDB): domain Bacteria; phylum Verrucomicrobiota; class Verrucomicrobiia; order Chthoniobacterales; family Terrimicrobiaceae; genus QYQL01. Next base: position 19,338 of record CAZPEN010000019.1, read on the forward strand.
TGAGGGCGTTGCCGGAAAAATCCCAGTTGACGCACCGCGCAACGCCCCGGTAGGTTGCCCGACTGCCCAAGGCCGGTCTGTCCTGTCCCGGGCGGATCCAAAAAATCATGGCCGAAGAGCTTTCCTACGTTCTCCTCACACCGTATTCGCTGCGGAAGTCGCGAACAGGCGGGATTATATCCCGGCTGTTGGCGCGCACCGGGCTGGAGCTGGTGGGGGGGCGGCTTTTTTCTCCCGGTGCAGAGCTGGCAAATGCCTATGCCGAGATGGTCGTGGGGGAACCGGATCCCCGGCACCATGCGACGCAGGAGTTGATCCGGGATTATGTCCGCAAAAATTTCGTCACGGCCGCCGACGGAACTCCGTCCCGTGTGCTTCTGCTTGTGCTGCGAGGCGAGGATGCGGTTTTGAAAACCCGGGCGGTGACCGGATACATCGTGACCGACCGGCCGAAGGGCGAGACCATTCGTGACACCTATGGCGACTACATCGTGGAGGACGGGAAGGTGGTTTATTTTGAACCCGCAGTGCTCACGGCTCCGGATTCCGCCAGTGCGCAGGCGCATCTGGCCCTCTGGGCGAAGTATTCCGACAGCGACGGGGGGATTCTCGAAGACAGCGTGATTTTTCCCGCCGGGGAGAACATTGAGACGACTCTCGTTCTGATCAAACCCGACAATTTCCGCTTTCCCAATGCCCGGCCCGGAGGGGTGATAGACAGTTTTTCTCGCAGCGGTCTCTCGATTGTGGGATTTGATGTCCACCACATGAGCGTGGCGGAGGCGGAGCAATTTTACGGTCCGGTGTTGGATGTGTTGCTCGACAAAATGCGGGAGCCCAGCGGCAAGCGGGCGCGTCTCGTTGTCGAGGAGGAACTCGGCGTGCCTCTGGATGCCCTGGTGGAATCCCGCATGGGCGAACTTCTGGGACCGATCGCGGGTCGCGCCCATTGGGAGTCCATCATTCAATTCATGGCAGGCACCCGGCCCGGCCAGTGTCCTCCGGACAGGCGGGATCTTCCCGGCACGGAAAAGTGCGTGGCGCTGGTTTACCGGGGCATTGATGCCGTGGCGAAGATTCGGGAGGTTCTCGGCCCGACGGACCCCTCGAAAGCCCCTCCCGGATCGATCCGGAAAGAATTTGGACAGACGGTGATGATCAATGCCGCGCATGCGTCGGACTCCCCGGAGAACGCGCGTCGCGAGATGAAAATCCTCCGGCTTTCTGAAAACAATTTGAAACCCCTGCTTGAAGCGCACGGCGTGCGCGTCTAATTACAACCTACTCAACACTATGGAAATCGCGTCCCGACTCACCGAACTCACCCCGTCACTCACCCTTGCCATTGACAGCAAAGCCAAAGCCCTGAAGGCCGAAGGCGTTGATGTCTGCGGATTCGGTGCCGGAGAACCCGACATGGACACGCCCGAGCACATCAAGGCAGCGGCCATCGCCGCGTTGCAGGGCGGCCACACAAAATACACCCCGAGCTCCGGGATTCCCGAACTCCGCCAGGCGATCTCCAAAAAATTTGCCGCCGACAACCAGCTCGAATACAAGCCCTCGCAGATCATCGTAAGCAACGGGGCCAAGCAATCCTGTTTCAATGCCATCGCCGCCGTGGTGAATCCCGGCGACGAGGTGATCATCCCCGCTCCCTACTGGCTCAGCTATCCGGAAATGGTCCGCATCGCCGGCGGGGTTCCTGTGATCGTCCAGACCAGGGAAGAAAACGACTGGAAGATGACTGCGGAGGAGTTTGAAAATGCGATGACCCCCTGCACGAAGATGGTCATCATCAATTCTCCCGGCAATCCGACCGGTTCCGTCTACACCCGCGAGGAACTCCGGGCGATTTCGGAGGTCGCCGCCGAGGAAGACATCCACATCCTCTCCGACGAGATCTACGAGAAGCTCACCTATGATGGAGCCGAGCATGTGAGCATCGCCTCACTGACTCCCGAAGCCTACGACCTCACGATCACCGTCAACGGGTTCAGCAAAGCCTATGCGATGACCGGTTGGCGGCTCGGTTACCTTGCGGCCCCGGAGCCGATTGCAAAGGCGATTGACTCGATGCAGAGTCACATGACGTCGAATCCCTGTTCCTTCGCCCAGTATGGTGCTTTGGCCGCTCTCACCGGCGACCAGCAGTGTGTCGTGGACATGCGCGAGGAGTTTGACATCCGCCGCCAATACATGTTCGACCGTCTCAGCAGCATCAGCGGCATCAAGGCTGTCCGACCGCTGGGAGCCTTCTACGTGCTCGCCAATGTGAGTGCGCTGGGGTTGAAGTCGCAGAATTTTGCCGACCGCCTTCTCAGCAAGGCGAATGTCGCACTGGTTCCCGGCATCGCTTTCGGAGACGACCGCACCGTCCGCCTCAGCTACGCGACCAGCCTGGATATCATCAAGACCGGTCTCGACCGCATCGAAGAGTTCTGCAAGTCGATCTGACGAAGACTTCCATGTCCGTTCTCATTGTTGGCTCGATTGCGCTGGATGACATCAAAACGCCCGTGGCGGAGCATCCCAACCTCCTGGGGGGCTCGGCCTCCTACGGGGCGGTGGCCGCTTCGTATTTCAGCCCGGTGAACCTCGTCGGCATCGTCGGCGAGGATTTTCCCGAGGAACACATCGGGCTGCTCCGGAGCCGGAGAATCGACCTTGAGGGACTGCAGGTTGTCCCGGGAAAAACCTTCCGCTGGTCCGGCGAATATATGCTGGACATGAACACCCGGGAGACGCGCTCGGTGGAATTGAATGTCTTCGAGCATTTCACCCCGACGCTTCCTGCGAACTACAAGGCCACGCCGTTTGTCCTCCTGGCAAACATCGCTCCGGATCTCCAGCACCATGTGCTTGATCAGGTCGGAAAACCCCGGTTTGTCATTGCGGACACGATGGATCTCTGGATCAACATCGCCCGGGAGTCCCTGATCCGCCTGCTCAGCCGGGTGGACATGCTGATCCTCAACGATGGCGAAGCCCGCCAACTCACCGGCGAGAACAATCTTGTCAAGGCGGCGAAGGCCATCATGGCAATGGGACCGCGGTATGTGGCCATCAAAAAGGGCGAGCACGGCTGCCTGTTGTTCGGGAACAACGGGGAGTTTTTCAGTTGCCCGGCGTATCCGTTGGAGGAAATTCACGACCCGACCGGGGCGGGGGATACTTTTGCCGGAGGGCTGGCCGGAATTCTGGCCCAGGAGAGTGACTCTGCTCCGGTGGATTTCGGTGCGTTGCGCCGCGCGGTGGTTTTCGGGACGGTGCTGGCCAGTTACAATGTCGAGGCGTTCAGCTTGGAACGCCTGAAGACGGTCGACGCCGCCCAAATCGAGGACCGTTGTCGTCTGCTCCGGCTTATGAGCCAATTTGAGTCTGACTAGCAGCACAGGTTGGTCGGACTGGAATGCGAGCGCCAACGCCGCGGTATTCACGGTTGGGTGCCGGGGAGAGTAGTAAAAATCGGACTGGTTTCGTCTGCCTCAAAGTCGCTTGATGCAAATCCGGAAATACGGCAACATGAGAATATCAAAACGACGTTCGACATTCCCCAATTGCTCTACAAAAGGGTCGAGCTTCGTGCTGTCAAACCGGAATCCGGTCTGAAAGAAACACCGGGCTGTGTGGAGCTTGATCTGGTGTTTTCCAAAAAGAGCTCCCACCAACGTTGCCTCATTGACTGACAGATGTTCCCTGAGTTCAAAATTGTTTGGGAATCAGGTGTTTTGAAAAGTCTGGAATGAAAACCTGCGCTGTATTGACGGGGGATATCATTGGATCTTCCCAGCTTGGCCCGGAACGCTTGGAAGAGGCGATGGCCCTGCTCCGGCATCTGGCCGGTGAGTTTGAGCAGGCCTGCCCCGGGTCTGTTGTGGGAAGCCCCGACATTTTTCGTGGAGATGCCTGGCAACTCTGTTTGCAACGTCCTTCGTTGGCCATCACGGCGGCTGTCTTCATTCGGGCCGGATGCAAGGCCGATGGCTTCGACACACGCATTGGCATCGGCTGGGGACCGGTCGAGCGGTTGAATCCGGATCGCATCACAGAGTCGATCGGCCCCGCCTTCACGCGAAGTGGGGCTGCTCTCGATGGACTTGGAAAAGTCCGGCTTCTTGCGGTTGAGCGTTCCGATGCAGAGAATGCCGGGGCGTCCGATATGCTTGCTGCCGGAGTGGACCTTCTCGACGTTCTTATCTCCCAATGGACACAGCGGGAGTCCGTGGCCGTGTATGGTTCCCTGCGCAAGCTCCCGCAGGAAGCCATTGCCGATCTCCCCCAGGCCGGACCAAGGAAGGCAAACCCCCAACCCGACAGACAATCCAGGATGCCCGGCACAGGGTGTCGTGGACGGGTCATATTCAGCCGTTTCTTTCCCGGACCGAACGATTTCTCGAAAGGGAGGTGGGAGCGTGAATGAGTTCCGCCTTGTTTTTCCGCAATCAAATGCAGGCTCACTGACTTGCTTTTTATCATTGCAAACTCCAGAGCTTGCTTTCCCTTCATGCTGACGATCTTCATCATTCTGCTTGCCGCCCACATTTTTGGAGATTTCGTCTTCCAGACAAATGCGATGGTGAAGAACAAGGCCAAGTGGGGCGTGTTGTTTGCTCACGCGGGCATTCACGCCGGGCTGGTCTATTTGTTGTTGCAGCAATGGTGGGCCTGGCAGGTTCCCGTTGCGGTGGCGGCGTTTCATTTTGGAATCGATTTCCTCAAAAGTCGAAGGGAAGCCTCCGCGAGGGGTTTTGCCTGGGATCAGGCGGCCCATGTGCTTGCCCTGGCCCTTGTTGCATCAAGTGCTGTTTCTCTGGGATGGGGGGCATCATTTGGCGGCTTCGCCTGGCGATGGATTGTTGGCTTAGCCGGGTTTGTCGCCGTGGTCCGGGGGGTCGGTTTTTTTGTCGGGGCAAAGGCGGACGAACTGATCGCTGCAAACTCCGAACTCAAGAAGACGATCAAAGCCGGCCTCAAGGACGGGGGCAAACAAATCGGATGTTTGGAGCGGGCACTGATCTTTGTCTTCATCCTGGTGGGAGAACCCACGGGCATCGGCTTCCTAGACTCCTCAAAGTCCATCCTGCGCTTTGAGGAGTCTAGGCAGCAGCCGGTGGCGGAATATGTGCTCATCGGAACCCTCTGGAGCTTCGGTCTGGCCATGGTCATTGCCTGGCTCACCCAGCAGGCCGTCAAACTTGGCACGACCCTCTGATCATTCCCATGCGAGTTGCCCGATATTTCATCTACGGACTTCCTGCCCTCCTTCTGGCATTGATTGCCGCCAGTTTTTTGAACTCGGCGTTTCTTTCCACCGGAAAGAAGAATGAGATGTCGATTGGAGTGCTCAGCGAACCCTCCACTTTGAATCCGATCCAACAGGCCGATGCGGCGGCGGCAGAGGTCTTTTCCACGATTTTCAACGGACTCTTGAAGTATGATGAGAATCTCGAGATCAGGGGAGATCTGGCAAAAACGTGGGTGCTCAGTCAGACGACAACGGTGGTCTTCAAAGACTCCGCCTCTTCCGCGGCGGCGCTGAAATTGGTGGACTCCTGGAAATCCGAATGGGATGGTTGGATGCTTGAGACGGCCCGGCTCGAGGGGAATTTCCTCCTGCTTTCCTTTTCCGAGCCGGGAATGGCCGCCTCCGGGGAAATCTTCTCCCGCCTGCCTGCGGAATCCATCCAACCGCTCGTCACCATCCGTGCCCAGGTGAAGGAAAATGCCCGGGGGCTTTTGAAAACCTATCGGGAGGCAAATCCGGCCGCGCGGATCGTGCGCGATTGGGTGGAGTCGGGAGGAGCGTTTGAACTGACCGCCGCTCCGGAAGTCCGGGAGGAATTGGAAACTTGGCTTTCGCAAAATGGCGGCGGAGAGGTGATGTTGGGGGAACCTGTTCCCTTTCTCGCGGAGCCGGAGGTGCTGTTCACGCTGCGCGACCGGGTCCGGTGGCACGATGGAAAGCCGTTCACCTCCCGTGATGTGGCCTTCACCTACGAGGCCATCATGGATGATGCCTTTGCGTCTCCCCGCAAGCCCGACTTCGATCTCATCCAGAAAATCGAGACTCCCGGGCTCCGCACCGTCCGGGTGACCTATCGCAAGCCGTATTCCCCGGCGCTCAACAGTTGGATGATCTCGATTCTGCCTGCCCATATCCTGGAGGGCAAATCTCCCGAGTGGTGGGCGGCGAACTTCAACCGCAGGCCGGTCGGCACCGGACCGTTCAAATTCGGGGAGTGGAAGACCAATGAATTCATCCGGGTGGTGCGGAATCCGGATTATTTTGACTCTCCGGGCCCCTGGCTCGATGGGATGGTCTTCAGGTCACTGCCCGACCAGCTCTCCCTGCGACTGGCTTTTGAGACCCGGCAGGTGGATTTTTGGACGGCCGAGCCTTGGACGGTGGCCTCGTTTGAAAACGATCCGCGGTTCGAGGTGTTTTCGTCACCCTCCAGTTCGTACACCTACATTGGCTGGAATCTGAACCGTCCGCTTTTTCAAGATGAACGGGTTCGCCGGGCGCTGGCGCACGCGGTGGACATTCCCGCCATGGTGAAATACATCCTTTACGGGTACGGGATCCAGAGCACCGGCATCTTCACGCCGCAGATGTGGTTTTTCAACCCGAATGTCACTCCGTTTGGTTATGATCCCGACAAGGCCCGTGCGCTTCTCGATGAGGCGGGGTGGGTGCCGGGACCGGATGGAATTCGCGTGAAGGACGGGAAGCGGTTTTCTTTCACTCTCATCACCAACAATGGAAACGAGATCCGCCGCGACATCGCCACGCTTGCGCAGGATGGCTTCAAGAAAATCGGCATCGAGGTGAAGGTGGAACTCTATGAATGGGCGGTTTTTCTCAAGAACCATGTGAATAAAGGGGACTTCGACGCCATGGTTCTTGGCTGGGCACTGGGCGCGGATTACGACCAGTTCCAGATCTGGCATTCCTCACAGACCAATCCGGAGCAACTGAACGTGGTCGGATACAAAAATCCCGGGGTGGACAAACTCCTCGAGTCCATCCGGCAGGAATACAATCGCGAAAAAATCATTTCCATGGCCGGGGAGATGCAAAGCCTCATCTACCGCCAGCAGCCGTATCTTTTTCTTTATGTGCCGCAGGGAACTTCTGTGATGTGGCGGGATTCCTACCGGATTTGCCGCCCCGATGGGAAAGGCGGGTGGATTGATTCTCCCGTGGAGATGACCAAGGCGGGGTGGAGTTATTGGTCCGATTGGTTTTACCGCCCGGAGTTCAAAGACCGTCTGCCGGAAAAAGTGCGGAAGGCAATTCAGAAGAAGAGCGATCCCGCGTAGACGTAAACAACGAAGATCGCCGCAGAGATCAGGACTCCCGTTGCACGGGCGGTTTTCTCGTTCAGCAGGAGATTGCTCCAATGGGTGCATGCCGCGGCAAAGGCGATCCATGCCAGCGGTACGCAGAAGAGCCACAGGCCCTGATGAGCAAGTGTCAGGGCGAGCGGAGGAAATGAGCCTGCGACATTTGGAGCGTATCCTCCGGATTTGAGCAGGACGTTCAGGGCGAGCATTCCGAGGGCGAGGAAAACGAATTGCGTGCTGGCGATGGAGATGATCATGGGAGCGCGTTGAGTGCCGCCCTCATCACTTCCAGAGGGGCCGGACGGTTGAACCAGATTTCGAAGGAAAGTGCGCCCTGATGCAGGAGCATGGAGAGACCATTTGCGCACCGGGCACCGGCAGACGCAGCATCTTCCAGCAGGCGGGATTTTCCGGAGGCATAGACGGTGTCGTAAACCATGAGGTTCGGGGTGAGCAGGGAAGGGGGGATCAATGGCGGATCCGTGCGGCGCATTCCCACGGAGGTGGCATTGATCACCAGATCCGCGTGGGCAAGCTGTTGCCGGAGGGCGGATTCTTCCAGGGGAATGGCCTGAATTCGCTCAATCGGTCCCACAAGGCGGTCGGTGCGGAAAAAGGGGGCAAGCTCGGAGGCAAGGGTCTGCGCTTTTTCCCAGGTCCGGTTCACCAGCACAAGCCGTTCGCAGGATTCCATGGCGCATTGGACCGCGATGGCGCGACCGGCTCCGCCTCCGGCTCCGAGAAGAACAACCCGCAGATCGCGGAGATCCACGGAGAATTCCTCGCGGATGGCGCGGACCAACCCCGGACCGTCGGTGTTGAACCCGAGAAGACGGTTTCCCTGAACGACCACCGTGTTCACACTGCCGGAGCGTCGGGCATAGTCATCTGCCTCATCCACTGCCACCAGGGCGGCGGCTTTGTGGGGAATGGTGACATTGACGCCGAGAAAACCGGCTTTTGGGAGGGCGCGAAAAGCGGCAGGTGCTTTCTCGACCGGTACATGGATCTTCACATAACTGGCAGCGATACCGGCTGCCCGGAGTGCGGCATTGTGGAAGACGGGGGACTTGGAATGGAGCACCGGATCGCCAAAAACACCCAGGCGGGCGGGCGGACTCAGTTTGGAAAAAATCCCGTCCCCTTCAATCAATTCATCTGCGGTGTACACCTCGCTCATGGACAATCCACAGAAAATCAGGCGCAGGAGTTCCGGGCAAGACTTCCCGCCAATGCAAATTCAGTGGAAGCTCTGCACGCGCACCCCAAGCTGGCTTCGACGTCGCGATCGCCCGTGCCGCTTCCCAGCGCCGAAAAGCAGTGACTGTAGAATTATTCAAACCAATACGCGGAAGCGCTGCTTTTGTTTTCGAACAGGCGATCCTCTTGGCGTTTTGAGATTCCTTTGTAGCTCCGACAGGAAAACAGTCAAAAATGTCAATAAGCAAGGCCTGACCCTGAGGACTGATGACCTCTGATGACGCGTTGCCTCTGCCTTGGCCGTCCCGTCCCGGATTTGCAGCCAGAAATCCCTCCAAGTTCGTGAGCGTGGCATTTTCCATCTCCACAACAAACTTCTCTCCGTTGTCCGGCGTGATGAGGTTGATCGGGAACCGCAGACCTTACGCCTTGCGACTATCCATGCGGATGCCGAGAAAATCCAGAAAGAGCCCGGTGGACATGGCACGGATCACGTCCGGGCTGGACGAGGCTGTAGAGCGCTTTCATGGTTTGCTGGCAGTGTATCCCGGAGCCGCACACCGCCCCAAGAATCAGTAACAGAGCAGGTCCGAGCAGTTGAGGAGGACGCAAAAGCAGCCAAAATCGCTGATATTTTTGCTGGCAGTTGGATTTTGAGTTTTGCAACCATCTTAAAATCAACGTGATAATGAGTGAGTTGAGGATCGAAATCGGGCGTTTTACGCCACAAATGCGAGAAAAATATCGCCCGTTTTCCAAGGTAATCAAGCGTATCTGCCACTACCCAACGCCAGGGAACTTTCATCTGATTTGGAAGTAGGGGAGCGAGTCGTTCTTGTTCTGGACTCGGGCCGGGAGCGTGCCTTGGGAGAAGTGGGGAGAGCCACCGGCATGTGCTCGAACATCTTTGCCAGAGCGAAGCGACCGACTGCGAACAACGCCGCAGCGGGCGCCTGCTTGGAGTTCGACGGCAGCAGCTTCTGCATAAAAAAGAACCAGACTCCGGAGAATCCAAAGCCCAGAAAATAAAATCGGCAGGGGCATTCCACCGTCGCTGATTTTCTCTCCGGTCAGCCTCAGAAACAGGTGGGTACGCTCACTGCAGAAACACCAGAGCAGCGCGAGATGCGGCGCAGGCGTCAGGAAAACGACTTTTTCCTATCGCCGTTTTCGGGATAAATCTGGCTCCCGAAAGGGGGAAGTGGCTCTGATTTCCAAAATCAGAGATCGGGTCACTTTTTAGCTACTGGAAACTTTTGGGGCGCTTTTTTGCCTTGGGCAGGCTGCAGAGCCATAAAACCCGCTGCCAACTTTATCAGTATTTATAGCGTTTTTCGGGGCGTATGAGTGCGAATGAGAGTTGGCAGAAAAAAACCCAGTAAGCTTGTATTCATGCGGGTTCCCTCCGCTTGAAGGGAGAGCGGGTGACGAGACTCGAACTCGCGACATCAACCTTGGCAAGGTTGCACTCTACCAACTGAGTTACACCCGCGCGAGAGAGGTTTCTTATGATGCAAAGCGGGACTTTCGTCAATGGATTCTTTTGCAGAAGCGTCAAATCTTTTGGGGAAAAATACCGATGACAAACCGGTGACGGTTCTGCATTCTCCCCCCGACTTCGTTCATCCATGCGATCACTTCCATTATTTCGATTGCTTTTCATCCTGGCTTTGGTAACCGGCCTGTCGGCCTGTTCGACTTTGAAAGTCAAAGTCGTCCGTCATCCGGTCCACGAGGGGATTGTCCTGGCCGATTCTGTTTCCGCGGCATGCCGGGCATTGCCGGCGGCTGCCCGAGGAGACGCGGCTGGAATCAAAGCGTACAATGAGGCGGTTGAAGTGATTGTGCGGGAGGCGATCCGGAAGGGATTCCGGAACGAGCCGGCGATCCGGATCGTCCGGAGCGGAGTGGGATTGCTTGATCCGTCGGAGTATCAGTCCGTCCTTGTTGCTTCCGATGTCCGGATCAAGGGGCTTTTGTCCCGTTCCGTGCAACCGGGACTGGGAGTGCCGATGGTGCTGTGGACCGGAAAGGGATCGGCGGTTTTGAAGGGACAGCCGGGAATCTCGACTGCGGGCATGGCCCGGGCCGCCACCGCTTTGGTGAAGTTTGACGGAGGACGTGCGATTCTGGAGTTCTGCGACACTTTGCAATCGGATCACCGGAGGGTTGCAGGAAAATCCGTTCTGCTGGCGTCGGATTTTTCCGCACCAATCGCTGTCCTGCTCCTTCATGGGAAAAACCGTTCGATCGATGTGCAGGCGATGTTCTTTTCCAAGCAGAATCTCCAGGAGGCGGGACTTTACCAATTCCAACCGTATGACCCGAAGAAAATCCCCGTGATTTTTGTGCACGGCCTGCTTTCCCGACCGGCGGCCTGGACGCAGGCGACCAATGAGCTGCTGGCCGATCCGGAGATCCGGAAACGTTATCAGTTCTGGTATTTTTTGTATCCGACGGGGTTGCCGGTTTGGGCTTCCGCGGCCTTGTTGCGTGCGGAAATCGACCGGTTCCGGGAAGTGGTGGATCCGGATCGAAAGGACGCGAATCTCGACAGGATGATCCTTGTCGGGCACAGCATGGGCGGGTTGATTTCCAGTCTGATGATCCGCGAGGGGGGGCGGCATTTGTGGAGTCAGTTTTCCGACAGGAATCTCGACCAGGTCGCGTTCAGCCCGGAAATGAAAGCCCGGGTCCAAAGGCTTGTCTATTTTGCTCCCCGGAAGGATGTCTCCAAGGTGATTTTTGTTGCCACTCCCCACCGGGGAAGCCCGCTGGCCCTGCGTCCGCTGGCGGGATTCTTTGCCAACCTGATCCAGTTGCCTTTTGCCCCGCGCGGAGCCGAGCAAAAGGAAATTCTCTCGGCAATGAGGGATGATGTGCGGAGCTTTTTTGTGGCCCCGGCGAACAGCATTCGCTTTCTCAAGGCCAAGTCCCCGTTGTTGATGTCCATCCTGAATCTTCCACTGTCCAAGAGGGTTTCCTATTATTCGATCATCGGGGACCGCGGTCTCGGGAATTCCCCGGACAGCAGCGACGGAGTGGTGCCCTATTGGAGTTCGCACCTCGACGGGGCGGTTTCGGAGAAAATTGTTCCTTCCGGCCACGGAGCCAACGAAAATGCGCAGGGCATCGCAGAAATCCGCAGGATTTTGCTTTCCGGGGAAAAGAAGCCGCAGTCATGACGGAGGTGGAGATTTTCACCGATGGCGGGTGTCTGGGCAATCCCGGTCCCGGCGGATGGGGGGTCATCCTGCGTTCCGCTGCCGGCACGAAAGAGCTTTCCGGAAGCGAGGCGGAGACCACGAACAACCGGATGGAGCTGCGTGCCGCCATCGCCGGGCTTTCCGCACTGACAGAGCCCAGTGTGGTGACGCTTCACACCGATTCGCAATACCTTCGCCTCGGGATCACGGAATGGATCCGCGGGTGGAAGGCGAGGGGATGGCTCACTTCCTCGCGCCAACCGGTGAAGAATGCCGGACTGTGGCGCGAGCTTGATGCGGTTGCCGGCGCACACAGGATCACCTGGAAATGGATCAAGGGTCATGCCGGACATCCGGAAAATGAGCGTTGCGACCGCCTGGCCGCCGCCGCCATTGAAAAGATCAAAAGCGTCCGCCCCGCGGAAAAACCGGCGGTTCCTCCCCGGGCCGATCCGCCTGTCCAGGCTTTGCTTTTCTGAGTTTCCCAGGCCGTCCCGCAGGCCGGTTCAGAGTTTGTGGCCCATCTTCTTTTTCTTTGTGGCGAGATACTTTGCGTTGTGGGGATTCGCCTGGGATTTGATCGGGATCTGCTGGACGATTTCCAGATCGTAGCCTTCCAGGCCCACGACTTTGCGGGGATTGTTGGTGAGGAGGCGGATCCGGTGAACACCCAGATCGGCAAGGATCTGCGCTCCGATTCCGTATTCGCGGAGATCCATCGGGAACCCGAGTTTTTCATTCGCTTCCACGGTGTCGAGTCCCTGTTCCTGCAGCTTGTAGGCGTGGATCTTGGGAGCCAGGCCGATGCCGCGTCCTTCCTGGCGCATGTAAACGAGCACTCCGGCTCCGGCCTCCTGGATGCGCTTCATCGCCTGGTGCAGTTGGGAGCCGCAATCGCAGCGCCGCGAGGCGAAGACGTCGCCGGTCAGGCATTCGCTGTGAACGCGCACCAGCACCGGCTTGTCCGGGGAGATTTTCCCCAGCACCAGGGCGAGATGGTGCTGCCCGTCCACCAGGGAACGGTAAAGATGGAGATCGAAATCTCCGTAATCGGTCGGCATCAGAATCGTCTCCTCGCGTTCGATCAACTTCTCGCTCTTCCGCCGGTAGGCGATGAGATCCTGGATCGCGCAGAGCTTCAGTCCGTGTTTGCGTTTGAACTTGATGAGGTCGGGAAGGCGGGCCATCGAGCCGTCTTCCTTGAGGATTTCGCAGATGACACCCGAGGGATCGAAGCCGGCCAGGCGGGCAAGATCCACCGCGGCTTCCGTGTGACCCGCCCTGCGGAGAACCCCTCCGGGTTTGGCCTGCAAGGGGAAAACATGTCCCGGCTGCACGAGGTCCGCGGGAAGGGAATTTTCATTGGCCAGAATTTTGATCGTGGTCGCGCGGTCCTTCGCGCTGATCCCGGTGGAGATCCCGGTGGTGGCGTCCACGGAGACCGTGAAGTCGGTTTTGAACAACTCCCGGTTGTGGGCGACCATGCGCTGGAGGCCCAGCTTTTGAGCCCGCTCCTCGGTGATCGGTGCGCAGATGAGTCCGCGTCCGTAGCGGGCCATGAAGTTCACCGCAGTGGGGGTGACCTTCGAGGCCACCATCAAAAGATCGCCCTCGTTCTCCCGGTCCGCATCATCCGTGACAATGACCATGCGTCCGCGGCGAAGGTCGGAAATCACGGAAGGGATCGGATCAAAAGGAGTCTTCATAAGGCAGGCCGGTCAGCGTATCCTCCGGACTGCGGCACTGCAATTTCTTTCAAAAAGCACTTGCCAAATCCCTGTATTTCTATACAGTCCGCCCTCCTATGGCAAAAACAGCATGGCTCGAGCGCAACAAGCGCAAAGCGAAGACGGTGGCAAAGTACGCCGAGCTTCGTGCGGAACTGAAGGCGAAAAAAGATTATGCATCCCTCGCCCAGCTTCCCCGTGACGCGAGCCCGACGCGCCTTGTCAACCGTTGCCAGGTCAGCGGACGCCGTCATGCTTACATCCGCCGCTTCAAGATTTCCCGTATCACTTTCCGCGAGCTGGCCTCCGCCGGTCTCATCCCGGGTGTGACAAAGTCGAGCTGGTAAGCTCGTCACCGGTTTTCTGCCGGTATGCCGATTTACGAGTATGAAGTCACTTGTGAAGGCGGCTGCAAAGCCTGTGGGGGGCGTTTTGAATTGAGACGTCCCGCGAACCGTCCTGCCCTGACGGCGTGTCCTGTTTGCAAGAAGCCTGTCCGCCGGGTTGTTTCTCTTCCCAACACCCCGAAAATTCTGAAACCTCTTTCGGTTTCGGATGCCAAAAAGGCGGGGTTTTCCGTCTTTGAGAAAAAGGAAAAGGGCGTTTACGAGCGGCAGTAGCAGGGATCAGTCGGGATACTGGGCGCGTACTTCGTCTTTTGTCAGCACGAGGAGGTCGAATACTCCCAGAGCTGTTCCAAAGGGCATCATGGCGCAGTTGATGGCTCCCATCACGATGGAATATGTCCTGCGACGTCGTTGGGCGATGAACCGTCCGGAAAGAATTGTCGCCGCTCCGAGTGTCCAGCCAAACAGGACAAAGCCGCCGCCAATCAGCAGAAATATCCAGCCAAACCAATCGGGAGGACCGTTTTGACCGGGGGAATTCCAGGCGGATGCATGAAGGACCATTGAAAGACCGATGGAGAAGTGAAGGAGTCCAAAAGATCCAAAGAGGGCATGCATTCCTCCGACAACGTAGTGGAAGATCGAGAGGAGCCGAAGTTGTTCGTTTGTATTCATTGACAGGCCTCCTTCCGGGCGGCCTTGCAGGGCACTGTCGCCGCCAATTCATTCAGCAGTGCCTGATTGAGGCGGATGCCGAGGAGGAAATTCTCCACGGGAAAGTTTTCATTTGGTGCATGGGCCCGGCAATCGGGGGAGGCGAGGGCGAGGAGGAGGGAGTCGCATCCGAGTTTTTCCTGGAAGGTGGTGAGGATCGGGATGGAGCCGCCTTCGCGCATGAGGGCCGGTTTTTTCCCGAAGACTTTTTCCAGGGCGCGGCGGGCGGCGAGACCGTCGGGGCTGTTCGGATCGAAGAAATAGGGGGCCCCGCCGTGTCCGTGTTCGATTTCCAGCCGGATTCCGGCGGGTCTGTGGCTGGCAAAGTGTTCTTCGGCCATCCGCAGGATGTCCCCGGGTTTTTGATCGGGGACGAGGCGGAAGGAAATCTTGAAGAAAGCCTCCGCCGGCAGCACCGTCTTGCTGCCCTGGCCCTGGTAGCCTCCGCCGATCCCGTTGATCTCGGCGGTGGGACGCGCCCCGATCCGTTCGATCGCGCTGAATCCTGCCTCGCCGTTGAGTTCCGTGACACCCGCCTGTTCGGCGATGTCGGCATCCCGGAGCGGCGAGGCCGCTGCGGCTTCCCGTTCCCAGGTGGCGGGAGCCTGGACGGAGTCGTAGAATCCGGGAATGGCCACCCGTCCGCTTTCATCGTGGAGACTGGCGATCAAACGGGCGGCTGCGGTTGCCGGGTTGGCGACCGCTCCTCCGTAGATGCCGGAATGGAGATCGTGAGAGGGGCCCAGGACCCGGACCTCCATGGCGGCAATTCCACGGAGGGCGTAGCTGAGGGTCGGATATCCGTCGGCGGCCATTCCGGTGTCGGAGATGGCGATCACATCGCAGGCGAGTTCTCCGCGGTTTTTTTCCAGAAAGTCCGGGAGGTTGCCGCTGCCGACCTCCTCTTCTCCTTCGATCAGGAAAATGACATTGACCGGGAGCGGTCCTTTTTGGAGAGCTTCGGCGACGCCGAGGATATGGGCCAGGATCTGTCCTTTGTTGTCGGAAGATCCCCGGGCAAAGATCCGCCCATCGCGGATTTCCGGTTCAAATGGGGGAGAACTCCACTCCGCAAGGGGCTCCGGCGGCTGCACATCGTAGTGGCCGTAGATCAGGACCGTTCGCTTGGCGGGATCGCGCCCGGTTTTTCCAATCACAACCGGATGCCCCGGCGTTTCTTCCTTGCGGGCCTCCAGTCCGATGCTCCGGAGCTTCGCCACCAACCAATCCGCACAAGCCTGCAAATCGTTTTTGTGGGAGGATTGGGCGGAAACGCTTGGAAAGCGGAGAAATTCCAAGAGTTCTTGAATGTGAGGATCGTTCATAAAAAGCGCTATATATTGTGGTGGACGAAAATATTCTCCCTTTATATTGTATTTTCTCTTGCCAGCCCCCGGCAGAAATTTACGATTTGAAAAAACCAAGGTAACGAAGTCCCCATGTATCTGCAATCTCTGGAAATTATCGGATTCAAGTCGTTTGCTCCGAAGACGATTTTGAATTTTCACCGTGGGGTCACCGCGATCGTCGGCCCGAACGGTTGCGGCAAATCGAACGTATTGGATTCCATTCGCTGGGTGCTGGGAGAGCAATCGGCGAAGGCCCTGCGCGGCGGGGAAATGTCGGACGTTATTTTCAGCGGCACCGACAGCCGCCCGGCGCTCGGCATGGCGGAGGTCTCGATGACCTTCGCCGAGTGTGAAAAGGAACTCGGGGTGGAGTGGAACGAGGTGCGGATCACCCGCCGCGTTTATCGCGACGGGAAGAGCGAGTATTTTTTGAACAAAACCCCCTGTCGTCTCAAGGATATCCACCAGCTTTTCATGGATACCGGCGTCGGTCGCAGCGCCTACTCGATCATGGAACAGGGGAAGATCGACCAGATTCTGAGCAGCCGGCCGGAGGACCGTCGCGCGATCTTCGAGGAAGCGGCGGGGATCACCAAATACAAGGCCCAGAAAAAAGAGGCCCTGCGAAAACTCGAATACACCGAGGCAAATCTCGTCCGTGTGCAGGATATCATCAAGGAAGTGAAACGGCAGATCGGTTCGCTCCAGCGGCAGGCTGGAAAAGCCCGGCGGTATCAGGCCCTGATGCAGGATCTGCGCACGTTCGACACGCATCTTTCCCACAGGAACTATCGTGCCCTTTCGGAGGAACTCGAGAGCCTTCGCATCCAGTTGTCGCAGGGCGAGGAAGCCCGTTCGATCCACGAGGAAGAAATTTCCCGCCAGGAGAATGAACTGGCCGGGTTCCGCCAGCGGCTGGAAGAACTCGACTCCGAGGCTTCGGTGGCGCGGGACGGACTCCAGACTGTCAAGAACCGGATTTTTTCGGCGGAGAGCCGCATCCAGACAAACGGGGAACGCACGGCGGAGGCGGCGGCCATGATTGAGCGCCACCGGGCCGACATCGCCCAGGCGGAGGAAAAAATCCGCACCCAGCAGGAACAGATCGAGCAGACGGATTCGTTGCTCACGCAGATGATCGAGACGCTGCGCGGGCATGAGGCCTCGCTGAACGAGCAGAATGAAAAAGTGCGCGCCGCCCGTGAAGAGCGGATGCTTGTGGAACGCGAGATCCAGGAAACCGGCGGGGAGATTTCCCGTCTGGAAGCCCGTCTCGGTTCGCTGCGCGGGGACATTTCTTCCGCAGCCGGACGCCGGGAATCCGGAGAAACCCGCCTCCGCCTGCTCCAGGGCGAGGCCGAGACTGCCACGCGCATCGCCGGGGAATTTTCCACGGCCCTTGAAGAATTGACCCGCCGGACAGAAGCCTCCCGCCTGGCTCTGGAACATGCCCAGGCCGAAGTGGCGGAAGCCTCGTCTGCACACGACTCTGCCCAGAATGACCGTCAGAATATTGATGCGGTTCTGACTCTCGTCGGGAAGGAAGCCACCGGCATCGAATCCCGTCTTGAGGTGCTCCGGCAACTCCAGGAACAGGGAGAAGGTTTCGACGAAGGCACCCAGGCCGTATTGCACGGACTCGACAACCCCACTTTTTTCAGTCCGGCGATCCAGGGAGCGATCGCCCAGAACATTCAGGTGGAACCCCGCTTTATTCCCGCCGTGGAGGCTGCACTGGGTTCCGCATTGCAGGCGATTGTTTTCAAGGATCCCGGTGTGGCGGAGTCCGCTCTGTTGACCCTGTCGCGGAACAAGCTGGGCCGGGCGGCGGTGATTCCTTCGGGTTGGATTCAGCGTGGGACGGACTTTTCGCGGGAAGTGCCTTTTGGTGTCCTTGGCCGGGCGTCCGAGTGCGTCGGAGGTTCCGGAGATGCGGCCGATCTGGCGAGGCATCTGCTGGCGGGAGTGCTGATTGTTGAGAACCTGGAGACCGCCTTCCGGCTTCGTCCGCAACATCCGGACTTTGCCTATGCCACGTTGGATGGCGAGTTTGTGGCACTCAACGGCATCATCCAGGGAGGGCAGTCGGGTGAAAATTCCGGTCAGTCCGCACTCCAGCGAAAAGCCCAAATCGCCCAGCTTGACGAGGAATTCGCGGCGGCCACCATCCGCCTGGAGAACCTTGCCGCCGATCGCGCCCGTGCGGGAGAGCTTCTGGATTCGGCAGTCGAGCGTCTGCGTTTTGCCCGTGAGTCCGTTCAATCGGCACAAGTCGAGGCGGCGTCCCTGGAGAATGAGCGCCGGCATGTGGAGCGCCAGCTTGCGGATGCCGATGCCAAACGGTCCTCGTTTGCCCGCGAGACCGTTTCCATTGAGGAATCGCTGAGGGCGAGTCTCGCCCAGCTTGGGGAGCTGGAAGCCACGATTGCCCAGGTTTCCGGGGAAGTGGATGCCTGCCGGGTTTCGCGCAGTGAAGCGGAGTTGCGGGTTCAGGTGGCCCGGGAACGGGAGAGTGCCGCCTCCGACGCCCTCAACGAAATTCGCGTCCGGGTGGCGACGGAGCGCCAGCAACAGGAGAGCCTTCACCGCCAGCGCGGTCCGATGTCCGCCCGTCTGGTCGAGCTTTCCGAACTCCTCGACGCCCGCCGGGTGGATATCACAAACTACGAGACCCGCATCGAAACTCTCGAAGCCGAGAATGCTTCCCTGCAGATTTCCATCGCGGAGTGGCAGGAGGCGCTTCTCACGGAGCAGGGCAAGCTGGAAGCCCTCACGGCCGCCCGTGCGGAGGTTCATTCAAGTGCGGATGCGCTTGAAACCGCCCTCCGGACTTCCCGCCAGCAGCTCGTGCGGATCCAGGATGAACGCGGTCGCATCGAGGTCAAATCCACCCAGACCGGAATGCGCATGGAGAACATCCGTAATCACGTTTCCCAGCGCTACCAGCTCGATCTGGAATCCTTCAGCCCCGACACGTACGCTCTGCTCGTGGCTTTCCGGGACCGCAACAAGCGCAAGCCCGGATCGGATACCGGCGAAACGGAGTCCGGCATTCCTCCCGTCGAAGAAGAGGTGCCCGCGGAGCCCGTTGCCGAGCCGCAGGAAGGCGAGGGGATTCCCTGGGACCGCATCGAGGAGATCGTGGCGGAATTGACCGAGCGGGTCGAGTCCATGGGCCCGGTCAATGTCGATGCCATCCAGGAATTCGATGAACTCGAGCAGCGTTATGTTTTCCTTGAGAAACAAAACGCCGACCTCGTGAACTCGAAGGCCGAGTTGCTGGAGGTCATCTCGAAAATCAACCGCACCACCAAGGAACTCTTCGCGGAGACATTCGAAAAAATCCGCGTGAATTTCCAGGAGATGTTCACCGAGCTCTTCGGCGGCGGACGGGCCAATCTCATGCTTGTGGACGACAGCGATCCTCTGGAGTCCGGCATTGAGATCATTGCCAAACCGCCCGGCAAACAGCTCCAGAGCGTGAGTCTCCTCTCCGGCGGGGAGCGCACCATGACCGCCGTCTCGCTCCTCTTCGCCATCTACATGGTGAAACCCAGCCCCTTCTGCGTGCTGGACGAAATGGACGCGCCGTTGGACGAGTCAAACATCAGCCGGTTCGTCAAGATTCTCGACCGCTTCATCGGACAGAGCCAGTTTGTGGTCATCACCCACAACAAGCGCACGATCAGTCGTGCCGACATGCTCTACGGGGTGACGATGGAGGAGCACGGCGTGAGCAAGCTTGTGAGCGTGAAATTCAGCGGAAAAACCGGCGGGGAACATCCGGAGAAGTCGGTGGCCGAGGCATTCGGGAAATCGCCGAATCTCACCAGCGAGGAACAACCATCCGTCGCCGGGGAAGAAAACCCTCCCGCGGAGCCGCAGCACACGGACTTTCTGGAAGAACCGGCTTCGACGGAGGAGGAACCTGCCGCGGAAGAGGAAACCTCTCCGGAGGAATCTCCTGTTGTTGACGAAGCGGAGGTGATTGCCGCGGAAGAGGATTTGCCGTCTGCGGAATCCGGGGAGTCGGTTGATGTGGTGGACGTGCCCGTTGCGGAGGAGTTCCCGGACGACGGGATTTCACCCGAACAGGAGATTTCTGAAGACGGAGGAATGGTTTCCGAGGAAGACGGAACTCCGGTGACACCCGCATGATCCCTGCTTTGAAAAAAACCGTCCAGAAGCGTCTGGACATTGTTGCGGACCACGCTTTTCGGGACCGGGATCCCGCCGGACACTTGGAAGCCCTCAAGCAGGCCCATCGTGAGTTGGAAGCCTTGGTGGTGGCGCTTCCCGCGGATTGCGATCCCCGCCTGCGGCATTTTCTGGAACGCCAAAGCTACGAAAAGGCCCTCGCCTTTTTGAAAGAACAGGACGTCTGATTTTCCCGCCGCGCTTTCTGGCGGAGCGATGGACAGGCTGTGATCCGCGAGATATTGTCCCGGCATGTTGAACTTTCGGAGGGAGGGGCGTCTGTCGATGGTGAAGATTCTGGTGGGGGTGAATGTGGCGATTTTCCTGTTGGAGTCGTTGCTCTCCCCGATGGGTCGTGTGCAGGTGGACGGGATTTTCGGATTGAGCGCGAGGGGAATTTCAAACGGGATGGTGTGGCAGTTTGTGACGCACCAATTTCTTCACGGCAGTCTTTTCCACGTGCTGGTGAACATGCTGGGACTTTGGTTTGCAGGACGCGTGCTGGAGAATCTTCTGGGTCCGTGGAAGTTCCTTGCCTTCTATCTGGTTTGCGGGGTGGTTGGCGGAGTCTTCCAGTTGATTCTGGCCCCGGGCCCCGTATTGATCGGTGCATCGGGGGCGGTCTGCGGAGTGGTGGCGGCCTTCTCTGCGTTGTATCCGGAGATGCTCATTACGGCGCTGCTGTTTTTCGTGCTGCCGGTCCGGATGCGGGCGAAGTGGCTGGGGTGGTTGATCGTGCTCGTCTCGGTTTTCCTTATTCTTACCGGATGGGGGGGAGACATCGGAAATGCCGCCCACCTTGGAGGGGCGCTGGCCGGTTATGCCATGGTCTGGACCGGCAAACGCCGCGTGCGGTCTTATAGATCGCTTTGATTCCGTTCCTTTTTCTCCTTTGCCGGCAATTGCCAGATTCTATTTTATCCCAAAAAGACGGCATCAGTCGACAACGTCAACGGGAGTTCCCTTCCCGACGAGCTGACTGAGCGAAAAGGCATCCCAGTTGGAAAGGCGGATGCAGCCGTGGCTTTCGTTGCGACCGATTTGATCGGGAGCGGGGGTGCCGTGCATGCCGACGCTGGGGCGGTTGAGAGCCATCCAGACGATTCCCACGGGATTGTTGGGGCCCGGCGGGAGATTGAAGGCGGTGTCGCTGCGGACTCCGCTTTCCAGGACGGATTTGTCCCACCGGAAATAGGGGAGGAGGATGTTGGCGATGATTTTCCAATTTCCGAGCGGAACGGGAGTTTTGGACGAACCCGGGGTGCAGGGGAAACAGGCCACGAGGAGGTCGGCTTCATAGACTTCGATGAGGCGTTCCTTCCGCAGCAGAACGAGTCGTCTGAGGGGAACGGGCACTGGCGGGGGCGGAGGGGCGGAGAGACCGGGTGTGGTGTCGACGGCTTTCCGGGCGGCTTCTTCGTCCCGGCGTTTTTTTTCCAGGGAGGCGACGTCCGCGAGTTGGAATTCCGGGACATCGGGAACCCGGAGCACGGAGCCGGGGGCGATTTGATCTTCGGGAATGGTTTGGTTGAGTTCGCGGAGAAAATCGAGATCGCAGTGGAAGCGTTCGGCGACAAGTTCCCAGAGATCTCCGTAAAGCATGGCCTTGAGTTTTTCCTGAGCGGCCGGCTCGCGGGCCTGCGGGCCGACCCATTGACGGTCTTCCTCGGTCACCGTGTATTCGCGCCAGGGGGAGGGAACGCTGGAAAGGTCGAGCAGGGAGCCCGGGGGCAACCCCCTGGCCGCACAATACCGGTCCGCCGCTTTTTGGGTGAACTCCCCACCGAGTCCGTCGAGTTTGCCGGGACGGAAACCCGTGCGGTCGAGGAGGATCTGCACGCGGGTGAGTTCCATCCGCGCGGGGGAATCGGGAGGCTCGTGTTCCCAGTGGGCTGCTGTCGCTTCCACCGGTTGGGCAGCGTTCAGGGACCATGCCGGAAACACTCCATTCAGCAGGAGAATCAAAAAAATCGGACGGATCATTTTGACGGGGATGCCAGGGCAATGCCGTTGGGAACGATGAGGATCCGGCGCTTTTTGTAAAGGATGCCGACCGCCTGCTTGAAGGCCTTCTTGCTCACGCCGAAGGCGGAGCGAATGGTTTCCGGTGGACTTTTGTCATCGTAGGGAAGGTGTCCGCCCGCGGTTTTCAAGGCGTCGAGGATTTGATCGGTGATCGGTCCGATGCGGGAAAAGCCACTGCGATCAAGAGAGAGGTCCAGTTTGCCATCCGGGCGGACTTCCTTCACGAATCCTTCGAGTTGCGTCCCGATTTCCAGCGGGCCGGAGAGTTCCGTGGTGTAGAGTTGTCCGCGCCAGGAGTTCTCGACAATCGCCTGGTAGCCGAGCGGGGTGCGGGCGGAGACGAGGATCTTCACGGGTTGGTCTCTGGCGAAAGCCGGCGGTGTCCTGCCGAGCCAGCGGTAGAGCCGGGTGGTGGCCACGATGCGGTTGGATTTTTCATCGAGGAAGACATGGACGACGACCTTGTCACCCACCTTCCGGGGACCGCCCTGTTCGCGACGTGGCAGGAGCAGATCTTTTTCCAGTCCCCAGTCCAGAAAGGCACCCAGAGAGAGGGACACATCCACAATTTTCAAGCAGGCAAAGTCTCCGACCATGGCCAGCGGAGTCTCCGTGGTGGCCACCAGACGGTCCTCGGAATCCCGGTAAATGAAGACATCGATTTTGTCGCCCGGTGAGGAACCGGGCGGGATGTAACGGCCCGGCAGGAGAATTTCCCCGCCTTCGTCATCATCCAAAAAATACCCCGGAGGCCCTTCGCGCAGGATGGTGAGTTGATTGCGTTTTCCGATCGATGCCATGAGGCATCCAACATGGCCCGGGCCTTTCCATTTGCACAGCGGGAAAAATCCGGAACTTGTCTTTTGCCGTTCCTGCGGGCACGCTTTCCGGCATGAACTTCCGAGCCCTTGCCACTCTCGTCACCCTGGCCGTTCTGTCTGTGGCGGCCCCTGCCGCGGATGATTCTTTCCATGCGCCCGACAGCCTTGTTCTCAAGGGAGGTCGCACGGTCCGGGGCCTCATCATCAAGAATTCCGTGGATTCCGTTCTTTTGCAGGAGGAGTTCGGGGAGCAGAGCTATCCGAAGAGCGAGATCATCCGCATTCGCGACGAGGCGGATATCGGGATTCTTTTCACCGACATCCACCGCCGGGGGGATCTGCCCTCGTGGCGGGTGATCGCGAACGACCTTCGCACGCACGACGAGATCCGTTCCCTGGTGGAGATTCCCGCCACCACGATCCCCACGGGGGAATTCCACAATGTTCCCTACAAATCGTTCCGTGCCAACCGGGATCTGGAACTCAACATCTACGGCGATCCGAACGATCCTGCGGGAATTGAACTCGGGATCTATGGAAGCCGGAAAAACAGCGCGAAAATCCAGAAAGTCCTCCGCGCGTATTTCGCGGGGTTTTTGACCAGCCGCGAGGAGGTGGCTGCGCTCTACGGCCTGGACCTCAGGGGAGGAAAAGCCACGGCGGGAGACATTGTTTTCGAGGTGACTCCGCCCACGGCCGAGGACGCCTTCGGCGCCTGGTGGATCTCGCTCTACAACAGGAAAGACATGGATGCCGCACGGCTCTCCGATGTCGAATACGCCCGGCTGACCCGGCCGGCGGATGAAGTGATTGACCGGCGGGGCCGTGTCATTGCTGCGGGATGGACGAAGAAGGATCTTCAGGAGCTGGCCAGCGCCAAGGATGTGGATGCGCAGGACCGGGTTCTTCTCCGGGGATTCTACCGTGACGCCAACGGAGATTTCCGGCTGCTGAAGGAAAAAGCTCCCTGAGCGTCTTTGTCAGTTGGTTGGCGGAGTCTCCGGCAGGTATTTCGAGTAGGAGGCGAGAGTCTTCGGAGACTTGCGGACCTCCGGTTCCACGAGTTTCAGCAGGGAGTTGGCGGAGTCTTTTTCTTCGAGAGCGGAGAGGGCATCGAGGATGCGGAGGGCCATGCGGAGTTGGGAAGGGCTTCGATTTTGTTTTTGCGAAGACAGATCGTCCAGGATCCGGGGCATCCATTCCTGGAGAGGGGCCGGATTTTTTGTGGACGTGCAAAATTCGGCGAGGGCGGCGGTGGCGCGGAGGAGTTCTTCCTGTCGGGAGTCGCCCTGGCCGGTGGAGAGAAGACGTTCGAGGGCTTTCTGCCAGAGGTGGAGGATGTTCGGGGAGTCGCATTTTTTCGCGATCATCAAGTCCCCAAGAAGCGCGGGCCAATACATGTAGACGGCGGGGTCGGTGGATTTTTCCGTTGCCTGGAAGGCTTTGTCCACGCGGTCGTTCAGATCCGGGGAGGGGGCAGCCAGGCAGAGTCCGAGGGCGAGTTCGATGAAGGCGCGGTCGTGGGGGAGAATGGCTTTGCCATTGTCGCCGTTGATCTCGGTGAGGAGCTTCCGGAAAGTGGCCTCGTCGGCAAGGGCATCCAGGAGGGCGAGGCATTCGTTGACGGGGCGGTCGTCCCTGTAAGTTCTGTTGGTAAGAATTTCATTGAGGAAGTGTCCGTCGCGGGCTTGGCTTTTTTCCGCGAGCTGGCGGAAAAGGTCCGAGGTGATTTGATCCCGCGCCTGTTGTCTGAGGCCGCGGTCTTTGGCGAGGAGGAAGTGCCGCCGCTGGAAGGCGAAGCGGCGGGATTGATCCATCCGGTCCTGGTTGGCAAGGGCGAGTTCCAGGGCATCCCAGCGCACGGGTTCCGGGATTTCGGGCTTGTCCGCGAGAGAGAGCAGTGAGCCGAAGATGCGCCAGAGTTTGGGACGGGAGAAAAAGGGATTGGGTTCGGCCTTCAGCGCGGCTTGATAAAGAGGAAGAAGTTTTTCCGGATGTCCGGTTCGCGCAAGATTCGCCACCAGCCAGTCTCCGTGGTAATCGATGGCGGTGAGCGGCTCGAAGGTGGCGAGTTCGCACACCTTGTCCACGAGCGCCGCGTCGGGAGTTTCTCCTGAGAATTCCCGGAGAAGGGCGGTTTCTGTGAGCCATTTTCCGTAGCTCCAGTCGTCAATTTCGAGAAGTTCCCAGCCGGCCAGTTCGCTGCCCGAGGCCATGTCCCAGATGCGCGGGACGAGGGAGGCGACTTCGCGGAAGGGGATCCAGAAGGTATGCTGGGGGATGACCGGGAGAGCCCGCGTGTAGAGGACCCATTGGGAGGTGGCCTCGTCGCGTTCGGAGAGGATCATGTTCAGGGAACCGGCTTTGGAGGAAGTGATGGGGCGGAATTCGCCGCTGACGCTTGAGGAGCCTTCTCCGGAACGGCGGAGCCAGGCACGCATGACATAGAATTTTCCGGCTTCGACGGGAATGGCCGGACCTTCAAACTCCCGGCGATCCCTGCTGGCGGTGAGGCCGATTCGCACGGCGGGAGAGCCATCGGGGGCGGTGCCGGAGTCGGCGAGAAGATGGGAGTCGAGCGGTCGCGGACCGCCCTGAAGGAAAGACTTCAGGGGGACATCCGGGAAGAGGCGCCTGCCGGAGAGGATGGGAACAAGGGGGCCGGGAATGCGTTTGCCGCCCACGAGGGCCACTCCCCGGAGAAAGCCGTTTCCGGAGGGAAGCTCCAGATCCACCGAGCCCGCGGAGGCATTTCCTTCGGTTTTGGCAATGACGGAAAGGGAGGATGGGATGTCTCCGAAGAGAAACTCGATGGCGGTTTGTTCCGGAATTTCCGGAAGAAGCGGCTTGGCAGAGACAGAAATGGCGGTGTCGAATTTTCCTGCCGCGGGCTGGATGTCTTTCATGTTCCACTGCCAGGAGACTTTGACCCGGCGGGCGTTTGTTCCGGGAGCGCACCAGACGACCGGCCAGGCTTTCGAGCAATCGCCCCGGGCAAAGGCGGCGAGATCGCGCAACTGGACGAACTCCCGCTGGAGGGAAGAGGAATTCAGTGCCGGATTCGTTTGTGCCAGGGAGAGAAGGGCGGAAAGCCGGTCCCATTCGGTGGCACCCATCATGCGCCCGGCCAGCTCCCGGATCCGTTCGCGGGATGCGTTGTAGCCGGGGAGACGGAGGGCGGCGAGCTCGGCGTCCGCCCAGGCGGTTTCATAGAATGCCTTGTGCGGGGAGTCTGTGTTTGCGAGGGCGTACAGGGTTTCGACGAGTTGTCTTTGCTGGTATTCCGGATTCGAGCGATTTCCCACGGTCCAATTTTTGACCGCGGCCACGATGTCACCGGGGCTGTCGTGTGCTGTGGCAATGCGGAGGAAGAGGGTTTTATCCGAATCGGTGTTGAAAGAGACGATGTTTTCCCCCGAGTTGCGGAGCCCGAGGGCTTCTGTCCAGAGTTTGAGAGCGGCGGAGGGATCGGTGGGGGCGAGGAGCCAGGCTTCGACGGTTTTCTCCGCGGAGAGGAGCGGTGTGGGCACGGAGACTTTGGAGAGTGCTTCACGGGCCGCGGTGATTTTTTCCGGGGTCTTCAGGAGCGAAAGCAAATCGAAGGCCGGAGAAGGAGAACTCGACCAGAGGTTGCGGAGTCTTTCCTGGTTGGGAGGAGTGGAGAATCCCAGGGCGGCGAGAATTTTTTCTGGAGCAAGTCCGGAAGCCTCCCTGGCGGCTTCTCCGCGGAGGATGGCCGATTCGATCAGAAAGCGCGTGTTTTCGTTGAGAGGCGCATTGGCGACCTGGCGGAGCCAGGTTTTCGCGGCAGGCGGGGCCTTTTCGGAGAGGGCTCCGCCGGCGAGGGAGGCGATCAAGTCTCCGTTGTTCACGGTGGGGGAATTGTTGTTGAACGGATCGGGCAGGTAGAGTGCTGGCTCCGAGAAAAAGGAATATAGCTCGGAAAGTTTGCCTGCTTTTTCAAACGTGGGGAACAGGATGGAGGAGGTCTGTTCGATGACCTTCCGGGGATTGAGAGGGAGTGCGGCCAACAGGTCTGTGGCGGCCGTCGCATCATCTTTTGAAGACAGGGATTTGCGGGCGTGGGCGACAAGTTCTTCCGCATTTTCCCGTGGTTTTTCGGGGGGGAACCGGAAAAGCCCGACCCCGTCCCAGGCACCTGAAACCTGCCATTGGTAATTGTAGCCGGTGTTGGCATGGAGTTCGAGGGAGAGCCGGATTTTTCGTGTTTCTTTGGGCAAGGAGGAGGCACCGGGAAGAGGGGTGTCCACGGCCAGAAGTTTTACAAACTGGCACCAGCAGCCCGGAGAGGTCTGGGGCAGGTAGATGGAATTCTGTTCCTTGGAGCCGTTGTCCCGGAGAAGTTCGAATTCCACCTGGGGAGGGCGTCCGTTTGAGAGGGATGCCTGCACCCAGCCGGTCAGCACGAGAATTTCCGGCGATCCGTCCAGGGTGGCTTCACCCAGAGAAATTTTTTGCTCCGGACGGGGGAGAAGGGCATCGAATTTCACGGCGGATTTTTCTCCGAGAGGTCCGGGCTGGGCGGGCAGAAAACCGCTTTGAGAGGCGGCGGCATCCGGGAGTCCTGTGGAGGAAATCAGATTGCTTCCCTTGACGTAGGCCGTGAGACCGCCCGCTTTCGTGGTGCCATCCGGGAGAGTCCAGCGCATTTGGAGCAAACCGTAACGATCCGGCAGGGTTGTGGAGAGAGAGCCTTCCAGGCCCGGCTTCGTGACTTTTGCAACCGGGCGGAGGCTGCCCGGGTTTGGTCCGGCAAAGAGCTCCAGAGACAGAGGGCGTTGCTTGTCCGGAATGGGAAGAGTGCTGTCATCCCAGGTTGTTCCCGGCCGGTTGGGCCCGTCGGGGCTTGCGAAGGGGGGCGGGGTGACTTTCCAGAACACCGGAGTTTTTCCATTTTTCGGATTTCCGGCGGCACAGACAATCTGGAAGCCGGTTTTTTGTCCGCTGGCGGCATCCAGGCGGGCTTCGAAGCTCTCAAAGAGGGATTCATTTCCGTAGCGGCGTCCGGAACGGGCGGCTGTGGTGAAATCCAGCAAAGAACGGGCCTCAGGGAAAAATCCTTGATCGATCAAAACAGAAATGGCGCGGGGGTAAGCCTCGTAATGGGCAAGATACTGAGCGGCGTTTGGATCGCGCATGGCGCTGGAGACCAGGAGAGCGATGTGTTTTTTGATGACAGGGTCCTTGGAGAAGCGGGCCAGGAGGGGAAGGGTTTCGGCGAGAGCGGCGAGGGAAGAGTCTCCTCCCATGCTGAATTGCTGCTCGGGAATCCGGCGGAGGAGAGCAGGAATGAGTTTGGTGGAATCCTTCTGAGAGGCGAGTTCCTTGAGGACCGGAGAGAGCATCTGGAGGTTGATAAATCCCAGCGGGGTGGACTCGCTGAGGGCGATTTCGCGCCATTGTTCCGCAGTGCCGGGCTGGCCCAATGCGGTTTTCAGGAGGAGTGCCGGGGTGATGGTGGAGGCGGACTTTGCAGACTGTTCATCCAGGGCCTTGAGAAGGAGATCCTGGGTGTCCGTCGCCCTGGCGATCTTTGCCAGGCGTCCGATCTGGTCGGAGGCGGACTGACCCGGCAAGCGGTTCATGAGCATGTTCATGAGAAGGGCGCTGATGGTCTGAGAGCTTCCGTATATCCCGCCCAGGCGGTTTTCCACCGGGAGTGTGAAGAGGTTTTTCATGGTGGCGGCGGCCCCTTCCTTGTCATTGATCTGGAGTTGAAGTTCCGCAAGGCGCATGCTGGACAGGAGTCCTCCATCAAAGCTGGAAGATGTTGTTTGGGGGATTCGCTTGAGGAGTGTGATGGCTGCTTCTTTTTTTCCCGCCTGCACGCAGGTTTCCGCCAACTGGCTGAGGAAGGTGGATTCTCCCATGCGCTGGCTGAGCCGGGCGGGCAGGAAGAAGCGGGAGGACGCCTTGTCATCCATCGCGGTGACGATTTCCGCCAGTTCCAGTCCGGTCCGGGGATCCGAGGTGATCGCGGTGAGGCTTTCCAGTTGGAAGCCGGACTTGTAAAGAAGATCCGGATTGGAGCGGATCAGGGAGCAGAGGAAGGCTCCGGCGGCTTCTCTGGTGTCAGAGCGCATCTGAAGGAGTTGCAAGGCATAACCGACATTGGTGGCACGGTCCGGGTATTGGGAGAGGATGGTCTGGAGGCGATCGGGAGAGAATTGGCGGTTTCCTTCCGTGGTTGCGATTTCCAGAAGGCGGACGGCGGCGTCAAAGTCACCGGGATCCGTGGCGAGCCGGGCTTCGAGGCCTTCCTCCAGCTTGTCCAGTTGCTTGAGAGAACGCAGGGTCTCAAGCATGAGTCGGCGGATGTTGACTGTCTGGTAGTCATCAGGAGAAGAGGGCAGGGGATTTTGAAGCATGAGAACGGCCATGCGTGTGACTTCTTCCGACTTTTGTTCCGCGAGAAGTCTGGAGATCTGGTTTCTCAATTGGGTGGAGCGGTCGTTTGAAGAGCGGGAGAATGTATTGTTGACGAGGGCGGGGTATTGGTTCAGCGGAGCCCCGAGGTGGCTGAGTTCGTTGCGGAGGAAATCCCGGACATTGGTGGACACGCGGCCGCGCGCCAGTTTTTCCGCCAAATCTTTGGCCTCGGCGGTTTTTCCGGTGGCGCGGAGGAGGCGGATTTTTCTCAAGGCGCGGACATCCGGGGTTTCGGATTTCTGGAGGGGGGCAAGATCGATGACGGCGAGGGCTTTTTCGGGGGCCTTGCATTTTTCGTAGAATTCCAGAAGAAGGGCGGCGGTGCGGGGAGTGGGGTTGGCGGCGTGGAGCGCCTCGATCCTTTTTACAGCCTCCTCTTTTTTCCCGGAGAACCACTCGCAATAGGTGAGCCCGAGAACGTAAGGGTCGAGCTGGCCGGAGGAGGCGTGTTTTGCGAACCAGGCGGTGATTTTTTCGCTGTCGGAGGAGGGGAAGTTCATGGGGAACAGGCGCAGGAAGACCGGAACGGAAAATTCGCTGTCTCCCATGCCGAGTTCGGGAGATTCCTGGGCCAGCGGGCTGGGGGCGCTGCGAGCGCCTCCATAGTAGAAAAAGGCGGGGGAGCCGCCTGTGGGGGAGGGGGAATGGGTGAAGTCTTGGAGCAGGCGCTCGAAGGTGGCGTTGACGTGCTTGTCATTGGCGAGGATGCCTTTCGTCATGAGCAGGGCGGCTGTGGCATCGAGTTGTTGGGCGGGCAGCGATCCGGCCTGGGGGGGGGACTTTTTCCATTCTTCAGAAGTTTTCGCCGCGTCGCAGAGGGATGTGGCGAGTTCCAGATCGCCGTTGGTTGCGGCAAGTGCGGCAAGCTGCAAGCGCGCGAGGGGATTTTTTTCCGCGCCGGGATGTTCGAGCAGAAGGCGGATGCCGGAGAGGACGGCGTTCTTTTGGGATTCATCCGACGTGCCGTTTTTCACGGTGTCGGTCTGGAGCTTGGAAACGGCCAGCTGGAAGGAAAAGATGGGATCGGCCTTCTCAAGGCGGGCGCGGATTTTATCGAGATCCGCCTGGGATTCGGGCAATGGGGGGAGCGGCCCCCGCAGGAGAAGACGGTCGGTTTCCAGATCGGGGTGCTCCTGTGCGGCCTGTTCTGCAATGAATTTTTTGAGGCCGTCCTGATCATTGATCGAGGTGAGGAGCAGGAATTTTGCCGTTGGTGCCAGAGTCTTCTTTTCCAGAAAAGCCGTCATTTTTTCGGCGAATTCTTTTTCCTTTCCTTCCGCGCGGGAGAGGTGCTGGAGGAGGAAAAAGGCACGGAGCATGGCACGCTGTTCCTGCGTGACTTGCTGGGAAGAAGGCGTGCCCATGTAAAACGAACGGGAGAGGAAACCGTTGCGGGAAGGCTGGAAGAGCATTTGGAGGGAGTTTTGAACCTCCGATGAGAGTTGCTGAAGCGGCTGGAGGCGGGCCCAGGATGGGGAGTTCGCGGACGGTTGGGGGACGGGCTGGGTGATGGCGGCGACGGCCTCCCCGAAGCCGTCTGTCTCCAGAATGCGCCACAGGGCCTCTTTCGCGGAGGCGATGTCGAGCTGGGAAAGACGCAATTTTGCGAGTTCGGAGAGCAGGAAAATGTCCGTGGGTTTGGAGGCGGCGATTTCTTCGATGAGGGCGTCGGCTTCCTGTGATCCCCCTGCCTTTTTCAGCGCGATAAGGGCGGGATTCCAATCCGTGGGATCCTTGAGAATCTCCGAACGGACTTTGTCCATCTCTTCCCTGCCCCGGGTGAATTCACCGGCATTGAAAAGCCTTGCGATGTGGTTGGCGCGATTTTCCCGGCTGGGTTCGAGCGCCGCGAGACGGGCACTGAGGCGGAGTCCCTCTTCCTGATCGCCGCCGCGATCCGCAAGATCGATCAGCTTGGCGACCGCCTGCGGGTTGTCGGGATTGTGTCCGAGGCATTTTTCCAATTCTTCCCGGGCGGCGATGAAATCTCCCTGCATGAGAAAAATTTCGGCGAGATACGCCCCATACCTGGCTCCCCCCTGTTCGCGGGACTGCTTGGAACGAAGGGCGGCGATGAGTTCGTCCTGTGTTCCGGTTTGCAGGGCAAGTTCGATCTGGCGGCGGAAAATTTCGGAACGTCGTCCGTCCCGTTCTTCGGCCTCGAACGCTTCCTGAAGGACTTTGGCAGCCTGGGTGTTCCGGCTTTGAGCCTGGAGGAAGGTTGCGAGCTGGAGGCGGAGTGACCCCGCATCCTCGGCATGACGCACTCCTTCCTGAAGGCGTTCGCTGGCGATGTCGAACTGTCCCGAGCGGGCGGCGATATCCGCGGAGAGGCTGTAGAGAGAGGCATCGGCGGGGGAACGGTCGAGGAGTTGCTGGACTGTCGCGAGGGCTTCGTCTGTCTTCCCGGAGTCCGCCAGAATTTTTGCTGCGTTTTTCAAACTTTCCACCGCCATGCGGGGATCGGCTTCGGCGACAGCCCGGAGCGCGGCAACCTGTTCCTCCTGAGAGCCAAACGTCTGGGCGTGATCGGCGGCGGCCCGGGCGAAACGGACCGGTGAAGCAAGGGATTTAAGCTGTTGGAGGGCCTTGTCCGCCGTTTTGATATCCCTCCGGGAAAGCGCGAGACGGAGAAGTAGGGAGGCCTGAAGCTCGTCCGGTTTTTCCTGCCCGGCCAGCCTGTCGAGTGTTTCCTTGTCGCTTCCGGCGGATTCCAGGAAGGAGACCTGGCGCTTGAGCGCGTCTTCTGCAAAAAAATCGTTGGGAGCAGCCTTCCAGACGTCCGGCAGCAAGCTTTCTGCTTCCTTGAGATTGTTTGTATCCAGCGCCTGTTTCCAGGCAAAATTCAGGAGTTCTCCATCGGTGGGGAACCGGGCGAGTGCTGTCCGGATGGTGGACCTGGCTTCTTCCGGCCAGTCAAGACGGGCTTGGATCTGCGCGAGGGTGAGAAAATTTTCCGGCTTGGCAAGGTCGCCGGCGACCAGTCCGGCGAGGATTTCCCGCGCGGAATTTTTGTCGCCGCGCTGGAGGAAAATCTGCGCCAGTTTCTGGCGGGCATCGGCGGCCGCGGGGGCGAGAACGACGAGGCGTTTCCATGCTTCCACGGCGGAATCGATCTCGCCCTTTGAGGAGAGAATTTCGGCAAGCTGGGCGATGCGCGAAGGATCCGGGGAATCCGCCGGAGCCATCCGGTGCCAGGTGGCGAGTGCCTCTTCCCGCGTTTCGGGGCGATGGGTTTTTGTGTAGTCGTTCCACAAAAGCTGCCCGAGACAGAGGAGAACTTCCGGCGGAGTGTCGGTGGGTTTCGCCAGTTCACGGGCTTCCGCGATGGCTTCCGGAAGGTTTCCCTGCATTTCGAGTTGCCGGATGAGTTGAAGGCGGAGTTGCAGATCATCCGGGGCCAGTTGGGAGGCGGCACGGAGACGGGGGAGAGCTTCATCTCCCCGCGAGAGATCGTTCAGCACCTCCGCCTGCGCGGCGAGGGCGAGATAATCCTGCGGCACGGCGGCCGTTCGCCGCTCGTAATAGGCAAGCAGCCCGGGGAGATCATCTTTTCTGCGGAAAAGCTCTTCGATGCGCGAACGGACTTCGCGATTGATCCAGCTTCCCGCGCTGGTTTCCTCAAGGGCGAGCTCGTATATCCCGATGGCTTCCTTGGTCCCGCCTTCGAGTTCGATCGCATGGGCAAGACGCAGGGTGGCGGCCACTTTCCGGAAGGGATCTTTTTTGCTGATTTCCTGCAGGCGGCTGAAAGCCGAACGGGCGGCTTTGTAATCTCCTGCATCCAGAAAGGCCTCGCCCGCTTCCTCCAGGACATAGGGATCGTCCGGAAATCTTGTGAGAGCTTCCTTCCAAACTTCCCCTGCCTTTTCCTCTTCAAAGGATCTTCGGTAAAGCAGAGCCAGCGAGCGCATGAGCTCCATGCGGTCCACGGGCGAAAGAGTGTCGTTGGAGAGGGCTTTCCTGCAGGCTTCCGCTGCGGCTGGAAAACGTCCTTCCGTGGTTTCCAACGCCGCCAGCAATTTGGCCGCCGTGGCGGGATCCTTTCCCTTTTCCATGGCGAGGCGGTAGAATTGCCGTGCCTTGTCGGGCGTGCGGAGACGCTCGGCAAGCAGTCCCTCGAGGAGTTGGTATTGGGGATTTTCTTCCGAGGCCTTTTCCCAGCGATTCTGCAGGCTTTCCAGGCCGCCGTGCAGGGAATACCATTCCACCACTTTGTCGAAGGCCGTGCCCGGCTGAGGGGAACGCAGGAGCATTTGTTCGTAGCGATCGGCAATCTGCCGGGAGTTTTCCGGGTCCGCCTTTGCGGGGAGTCCCGCGGAAAGCAGGAGGGAGCAGAGGATGGCAAGGTATTTCATGGGAGTTGTTTTGTCAGACAGGCCAGCGTCGGATTCCGACATCGGCGGTGAAGGTGAGGAGAGCGAAGAGGAGGAGCCAGGGCCAGAGTTCGTGTTCGACAGGGGCCGTGCGGTCATCGTTGTGAAAAACCGCGGCGGGATCCGGGGAAACAGATCCGCCGGTTTCCGAAGCGAGGGATTCCAGAAAAGGGGTGTTTGCGGGTTCCAGAAGGTATTCCTGCGAGTAACCGCGCGAGAGGGTGAAGAATTTTGAATCCAGGCGGGTTCCGTTTTTCTCCAGCAGGATCTGTCCCGAGTAAACTCCGCGTTCCTGACAGGGAAATTCGGCGACCCATTGGCCGGGCATGGTCTTTTCCATCGGCACGCTGAGAACCTTGCCTGCCGGGGTGGAAATTTTCAAGTTCCCGGAAGTTTCGGTGGGGAAAAGCTCTTCGGGGTCGAGGGCATTGAGCACGAGCGTGGCCTGGGAGCCTCCGACGGCGATCTCCGTTTCCGAAAGTCCGATTGAGGGGGAACGGCTGATTTTGCGAAGGAGCTGGGCCCAGAACTTGCCAAATCCCGGCCAGCGCAGCCATTCGACAGCCCAGCGGTTGCGGGCATCCGAGGTGAAGGCCCCGGTTGTGCCAAGGCCGTATCTCCATGTGGTCAACAGAGGATCCCCCCGTTCGGTGAGCAACCAGGTCTCCGATGTGGGCTTGGGTTTTGTGCGGACGTAACCAAGGAGGAAGGGGGCTTCCGCCCAGGGAACTCCCTCGAGAAAATCCACCGCGCGCACCGGCTTCGCCAGGAACGGGAATTCCTGAATGGCGGACTTCGAGGCGGTCATGGTTTCTTTCATGAAAATCTGCGGAACGGTCGATGGATCGCTTGTTTCGTAAAAGCGTCCATTTCCCCACTGGGCGATTTGTTCCAAAAGCCCGGAGTCCGCCCCTTCGCCCACGCCGACTGTGCTGACGGTGATTTTTTCCCGGGCCATTTCGGAGGTCAGTTCGTAGAAGGGACCGGGCTGGGAGACTCCGTCGGTGAGGAGGATGACGTGCTTGATTTTTGCGGCATTCCCGCTGAGTTGGCGGAGGGCTTCTTCCATTGCCGGAGCCATGTTGGTGCCGCCGCCTTCGGTGATGGAAGCGATGGCGGCGGCGATTCCGGCGGAGTTGCCCGCCGCCTGGATGGGCAGGATCGGATAACTTTCGGAGTCGAAGGCGATCACGGAAACAAAGTCTTTCGGTCCGAGGAGATCGGCGCTGGCTTTGGCGGCGGCTTTGGCCAGTTCCAATTTTTCCCCCGACATGCTTCCGCTGCGATCGATGACCAGGGCGAGCCCGAGCGAGGGCGATTCTTCTTCCTTCTGAAAATCGCAGCTCACCGGGAGCACCTCTTCGACCGGGGTGCGGAAATATCCGCCAAGTCCGTAAGCCTGGTCCCCTCCAAGCATCAACAGGCCGCCTCCAAAATCCCGGACATAGGACTGGAGCAATGCCATTTGTTCGTGCGAGAGGACCGAGGCGGGAATGTTGTCCATGATCACGGCGTCATGATTCTGGAGGTCACTCATCTGGGATGGCATTCCCTCTTGCGGGCGGACGCTGAGATCGATTCCTTCCTGGCGCAACGCCCATTCCAGATAGCGGGCGGATTCGGTTTTGTCCGTGACGAGGAGGACCTTTGATGGTCCCTCGCAGAGCACGGCGACTCCGGACTGGTTGTTCTCGGAAAGGGTGTCTTCCTTCGCTTCCACTGCCACCTCGTAGTGGAGAAGTTTTTCCTCTCCTGCGCGGTCTTCAAAGGCGATCTTGTTGCCACCGGGCTTGAGAGTCACTTCCCGGGAGGAAATCCGGACGCCATTTCGGAAAAGGGCGGCCCTGGCCGTGGTGGAACGCGTGCTTTGGATCGTAGATTCGATGCGCAGGGGTTCGTCCTTTCTCACGGATGCGGGGGCCCGCACGTCATGGACCAGAACTTCGGGACGGTCCGGGAGGGTCACGGGAACGACATGCACGCGAACACTCTGATCCTTCAAAGAGTTCCAGGGTGGAAGGGCTCCGGTGTTCACGCCGTCGGAAAACAGGACGACTGTTTTGACCCGTCCCGGGCGGAATCCCGCCGCAGCCAGTCCCAGCGCACCGTCAATCCGGGTTTCCCCGGGAGACAGGCTGCCGGGATCCGCTTTCCGGAGTTCTTCCAGAGAGGGAAAGACACGGCCTTTTCCGGCGAATCCCATCCAGCTCTTGTCCGCATCGTCGAAGCGGGCCGTCTTGAGAAAGTCTTCTGCCGCCGTGACCGCCGCATTCCGGACACTGTCACTTTGGTCGACCAGCAGAAGGATTTCCTGTTTGGTGGTTGTCCCCGTCCAACGCGGTTCCGAAAGGGCAAGCACGAGGGCGATGGTGACCGCTGCGCGGAGCACGAAAGACGCCGTGCGCCGATGGCCGCGCAACGGGGAAAGTGAGCGCCGGTGCCAGTGCCACAGGAGGGGAAGCAGCAACGCCAGCCAAAGACATTCCGGACGCATGATATCCATGGTCAGTCGGTGATCCTCCGGGTGAACGAATACCATTCTCCGACCAGTGCAAGCAGGCCCGCCAGCGCGACAAGCCACCACCCGGGAACCGAAATTCCCTTCGGAGTTTCCGTCCCCCGGTCGCCCGGGTCGCGGAGCAGCGGCTGCATCCGGGTTTCGATCGCGCCGGGAAGAACGGCGGACGCCCGTTTCACGTCATCATGATTTCGAAGGGACTGGAGAAGGTTGCCGACAAGAATGGGAAATGCCGTTCGCAGCGGCAGGTCGGAATCTTGCGGATCGAACCCCATGACCAGCCAGCGGGGAGATTTTTCCCATTGGCCGAAGAGAAGCGGGG
This sequence comes from uncultured Chthoniobacter sp., assembly GCA_964585615.1. Taxonomy (GTDB): domain Bacteria; phylum Verrucomicrobiota; class Verrucomicrobiia; order Chthoniobacterales; family Terrimicrobiaceae; genus QYQL01. The sequence continues at coordinate 55,940 of CAZPEN010000019.1, forward strand.
CTTCCATGTCGGCGGCAAGGATTTCCGAGCCCGGGGGCGGTTGCCATCGGGTGGCGCGATTCACGACCACCGTTCCCAAACCGGCATGTCGGACCAGCGGAGAGGTTTTGGAGACTTCCGTGATCGGAGCGTCCGTCAGCGTGCCGGTCCGGGTTCCCCAGAAGCCGTCTTTTTCCGGATGGATGAGGAGGAGTGGAATCCTGCCCGGGGCATCCGGCAGGGTGTTTCCGATGGCGATGATCAGGTCCACATTTTCCACGGGGGCGGAGGGGAAGCTTTTTTCCATTCGAGTCCTGACGAGAGGGATCGAATCCAGCGCGGCTTCAAGGTAGGCATCCGGTTCGCCCACGACGAGCACCTGAAGCGGAGCCAGGGGGGAGAGATCACAGGAAGCGGTATTGTCAGGGCGGAGAAGGTCGGAGGTTTTCAGCCGGGCCTCGAAATGGGCACCCTTCTCCGAACTGCCGCGCCAGGTCTTTTTCCAGGAGGAGGTGCATTCCACGAGATCCATCGGCTGTCCGTCCTTCAGCAGTTCGAGCATTCCCGAAAAAGGCTTTGTGGAGAGGACCTCCGCGTCGAGCTGCCAGTCGCCCGGCGCCACCGGCGAGCGCCGGATGGCAAAGAGGGTGATGCCCGCATTGTCCGGAGGGGAGTCGTCGAGTCCGCGGACTGTCAATTTTGGAAGGGGCATGCTTCCCGGCTTCCACACGGTATCGGAAAAAACTTCCACTGTGGAATTTTCCCGGAGTTTCGTCAGATCCCCCGCCAGTTCAAATGCCGGGTTGGGATCCGTTGCTGTGGGGAGCGGGGAGACTGTTTTCAGGGCATTCCTGAGAATGCGCTTGCTGGAGGTCCATCCGCTGAGGATGCGCGGGGGATTCTCTGCGACGAGGAGGGCCATCTCGTCCTGGACGCGCATCTGCGCAATGGAGGCTTCCAGGGCGGCCAGTGCGTTCGGCCAGCGTCCCGGCGCGGGGTGGATGGCCTGCATGCTGGCAGAAGGGTCGAGGATGGCTGCCACCCGGTGTGGAGCGCTCTTTTCCCAGTCAAAACCCGGATGCGCAAGCGCGGCGATCAGGAGAAAGAGAATGAAGAGCTGTGCCAGCAGGGAAATCCACCGCCGGAGTTTCCGCCACAGCGGGCTGTTTTCCATCCGGGGTTTGAGGGCGTCCCAAAACAAAAGCGTGCTTACTTCCCGACGGCGTTGGCGGGTTTTGAGGAGGTAGAAGGCGATGACCGGCAGGGCGAGTCCCCCCAACCACCACGCTGCTGGAAAGAGGAAGCTCACCGGACAAATCCTCCCTGAAAAAGCGTGCGGCGCAGGATGTCGGCCGGTTCCTCCCGGGCCTCCACACGAAGATGGGCCAGCCCCTGGCGCTGGCAATAGTCCTCCAAACGGCGCTCGTAATCCGCCACCTGTCTGCAATAGGCGGCGGCCATTTCCTGATCGATGACGAGCGTTCTCTTGTCGCCGGATTCCATTTCAACGAGCTCGAATTCCCCCGGCTCCCCCGCGTCGCATTCCTCCGCATGGCGGATTTGGATGATTCCGATGTCGTGACGGGCGTAGCGGAGGCGGTCCATGGCGGCAAAAACATCTTCCTGGGAACAGCCCCAACCATCCGTCACCCATACGACCAACCCCCGCCGCGGTCTGCCTGCCAGCCATTTGCCGACTCCATCCGAGAGAGAAAAAGCGCCCGGGCCTGTCACGCATTTTTCCAGATAGCGCAGAACCCGCAGAAACCTGGCGCGTCCGCGACCGGGAGCCCAGGAGGCTTGAGGGACCGGTCCGAGTGGCGAGATCCCGGCCCGGTCGAGATTGGCGAGCGCAAGGTAGGAGAGACCGGCGATGATCTGCCGTGCACGGTCGAACTTGATACCCCATCGCATGGAGGCTGTGCAATCAAGCAGGAGGTGGACGTGAAGATCCTCCTCTTCCTCGAACAATTTCAGGAGGAGGTGTCGGTTTCTTGCATAAACATGCCAGTCAACTGAGCGAATATCATCGCCCGGACTGAACCTCCGGTAGTCGGCAAATTCCAGCCCCGCCCCCCGTTTCACGCTCCGTCGCTCCGCCCGCATCCGTCCGCGCGAGATCTGGCGGGCCAGAAGATGGAGCCCCTCCAGTTGCCGAAGAAAATCCGCCGTGAAAAGTTCCGTCACTTTGGAGTGTTCCGGAAAAATCATTCCGCTTCCCCCGCCCATGCCTCCCGGCACGAAGCAAGGATGCCGTCCAGAATCCGGTCCGGGGTGAGTCCGTCGGCCTGCGCTTCAAAGTTCAGCATCATCCGGTGTCGGAGGACCGGGTGGGCGACGGAAAGGAGATCCTGCGAGGACACATGAAAGCGGCCTTCCAGCGCAGCGGCGATTTTTGCGGCGGCAAGACAGGCCTGACCGGCCCGCGGACTGGCTCCATAGCGGACATACCGTCTGGTTTCCGGCGTGGCATGGGGCGATTCCGGATGCGTGGCCATGACGAGCCGGACTGCGCGCGCCCGGATCGCCGGAGTTGCCGGCAGGGAGGCGGCGAATGCGCGCATTTCCAGAAGTTCCTCCCCGGTCATCACTGGGCGGATGTCGGGCTTTGTGGCCGAGGTGGTGAGTTCCAGAATCCGGGAAAATTCCTCTTCGCCCGGGTAGGGAACGAGAATCTGGAAAAAAAACCGGTCCATCTGTGCCTCGGGGAGCGGGTAGGTGCCCTCCATTTCAAGCGGATTCTGGGTTGCAAGGACAAAGAACGGCTGAAGAAGCGTGCGGGTCTCGCCCCCCACAGTCACGTGGCCTTCCTGCATGGCTTCGAGCAGGGCGGACTGGGTCTTCGGGGTGGCGCGATTGATTTCGTCTCCGAGAAGCACATTGGCGAAGACGGGGCCCGGCTCGAAGCGGAAATGCTGGTGCCCGCGTCCGTCATCCACAAGCAGGGTTGTTCCCAGAATATCCGAAGGCATGAGATCCGGGGTGAACTGGACACGCTGGAAACGCAGATGAAGAGCCGATGCGATTGTCTTTACCAGCAGGGTTTTTCCCAGCCCCGGCACACCTTCCAGCAGGACATGCCCGCCGGCGATCATTGCCATCAGGGCCAGCCGGACGGTTTCCTCCTGTCCGATTACGGCCTGGCGGACGGTGGATTGAAGCGTCTGGAAACGCTGTTGGAAGAGGGCGAGGCGGGGTTCGGGAGATTCGGAGTTCATTGGGAATGGCGGGATTCTGCGACGGGACGGATGCGTTCAAAATAGGTTCGGATCGCCCGGCGGTGGGCGAGGGGGAGCGACTCATCGGCAACCGCCCGTTCGGAGAGTTCGAGATAGCCGGCAAGAGGGGTGTTTGTTCCCGTCCCGACAGTGGCGGCAGTTCCGGAACTGGCTGCGGTGGTGCTCGTCTCGGATTCTCCCTCTCCCATCGTTCCGGCCACGTGACCGGCTTCTCCGGGGGCGGGGAGTTTCGTCGGATCGCCGAGCGGCTGTCCATCCGTTCCCGTGCCCGCCTTGAGTCCGCCGGGTTTGTTGCAGTTGCCGGATTTGCAGAGCGAAGGAGGCCGCTCGCACTGTTCTCCCCGGAATTTTTGCCGGAGCGATTCCATCTGGCATTTTCCCACGGCGACGGCTCGTCCGCAGGCTTTGCAGCCCGCTTCCTTGGAAAGCAGGTTTTTGAGAGGGGCCAGGCACTGGGCGAGCGGGGCGTTCGGCACGGTGCCGGCTTTGGAATTCTGCGAAGCCAGAGAGGAGAGCTGCGAGAGGGACTGGGCGAGGGAAGCGTTTCCGCGTTTTTGGGCCGTGGCTGACTCATTGGCGAGCATCTCGGCCACTGTTTCTCCGCGTCGCAGAGCCGATGTGCCGGAGGGATCCTTGCCGAGGCGGGCACCCTGTCTGCCTGCTTCTGCTGTCGCCTCCCCGAAGTTTTGATTGCGAAGCGCTGCGCTCAATGCTCCCAGGCCTTCAAATGCCTCCAGAGCTTCCGCCATGCTGGTGGCCTGGGGAGAGAGACTTTCTGCCGCCAGGGTATCCTGCAGCGAGGTCATCTTTTGTTCGATCCGATTCATCGCCAGCATGGCTGCCATGGGATCTTTGTTCCGCACGGCCTCGCGCAATCGTGCCGCTTCGCTGAAGAGTTTCTTCAATTCCGGATCGTCGGTGGTTTTTGCAAACTCCTCCCAATCGCGGGCGATTTCTTCGGCAGCCGCCACGCGGTCCTCCCGCGCCGCGGCGAGGGCGGCCTGTTCCTGCCGCTCCTCCAGCAACCTGTTCCAGCAGAGCCAGGATGTTCCAAGTGTGAGGAGAAGGGCAAAGATGGCATTCCCCCAGAACCAGGTGGGAAGCACCAGCGGCCAGGATCTGCTCTCCGGCGACAGAGCATCTTGCGCACGTTTCCACGTCGCCGTGCGCCATCCATTCTCTTCCAGCTCCGTCAGGGCCAGAAGATCGTCCGGGAGTCCCAGCACCCGGTCCGCCCTCCGGGCGACGTCCCCGGTATTCGCTTTCCAAAAAAACCGGCCCGCCAAAAGCAGAAAAGCCGTCCCCCAAATCACGGGAACCGCCCAAAGGACTCCCGACAGCACACCGGGGGAGTCCTGCAGGAAGAACAACACTCCGCAGAAGAGCAGGCCCATGAGGAGGCCAATGCCGCCCAGAAGAGGCCGCGACAGCGCGAGCACCTTTTCCAGCTTCCACCTGCGGATCAGCCATTCTGACTCTGGAAACAGAGGCGAAGTCATTTTGGTGACGCAGTATTCTGGCGCTCTATGGCAAGGTCAAGTCTCCGGATGAAAAAACATCGCTACTCCGCCGGGACCATCCCACAGCGCACCGCGTAGCGTGTGAGAGAGGCCACGTCGCGCAGGCCCAGTTTGCGCATGATGCCGGAGCGGTAGTGCTCCACGGTCTTGGGGGAGATGCAGAGCCGGCAGGCGGCTTCCTTGGTGCTTTGTCCTTCCGCCACGAGTTGCAGTATTTGGCGCTCCTTGGCAGAAAGCGTGCAGGAGGAGGCGGGGCCGGGACGTCCCATCTCGTCGAAAAACCGGGTTGCAAAGGGACTGAAGAAGCAGGCTCCCCGTGACACCGCTCCCAGTGCTTCGTGCAGGAGGGCCAACGCATCCGTCTTGTGAACAAAACCGTGGGGATGTGCCTCCAATGCCGCCAGGATCAATTCCCGGTTCCGGGTTCCCGTATAGACAAGAATCCGCGCGTCCGATCGTTCCGCGCGGATCGCCCGTACCATTTCCGCACCGTTCATTTCCGGCAGGGCGAGCGCCGCGATGACCATGTCCGGCAGATGCTGTCGGAAAAGTCTCAATCCTTCCATGCCGGATCCTGTTTCGCCGACGATCCGACAGGTGCCGTTCCCATTTTTCAACACGGTCTCCGCCACAAGCTGCCGCACGGAGACCTGGTCGTCCACCACCAGCACGCGCCTCTCCCGCGCAGGCATGCTCTCTGGTTTTGTTGGAGGTGCGGTCTTTCGTTTCATCCTGGTCTGGCTGTCCCGCTGGAACGGCTGCGGCTTTGCGTGATATAAGTCGATTCCCCGTTCCTCTGGCAATAGAAATCAGGGAGATCTCCCCTGTTTTTTTCGGGAGAATCCCTGCTGGTTTTCAGAGCGCTTCCCGGACCGCCCGGAGGATGTCTCCGCAGGAAAATCGCGGGACTTTCCCGTCTATTCGGAAAAGAGCCGGGGCAGCAGGATGAGGGGAACAGCGCAGTCCCTGTCCAAAGATCCAATCCACACTTCCTATCCGTGAAACGCCTCATTATCTGCTCCGATGGCACCTGGCAGTCCCTCGAAAGCCCGTATGCCACCAATGTTGTCAAAATCCTCCAGAGCATCCTTTCCACGGACGCAGCCCAAGTTCCCCAGCTTGTTTATTATGATCCCGGTGTCGGCACCACCGAGGCGGGGGACGATCGGTTGAGCGGGGGTGCGTTCGGAGCCAAACTCGACAAACACATCGTCGATGCCTACCGCTTTCTGGCACTGAATTGGGAAGCCGGTGATGAGATCTTCCTTTTTGGATTCAGCCGGGGTTCCTACACCGTGCGCAGTCTTGCGGGGATGATTTTCAACTGCGGGCTTGTCCAGCGCGAGCACTTGCGACAAGTGCCGGCCGCCCTTCGCATTTATCGGGATCGACTCAATCATCCCTCCGACAGGGAGAGCCGGAACTTTCAGCAATTCTATTCCGGAAAACCCGAGATCACGGCACTTTGTTGCTTTGATACGGTTGGTTCGCTGGGCATTCCTGATCTGCCTTTTCTCCCCTTTGTCGGGCAGTGGGACGATGCCCGTTATCGTTTCCACGACACGAGGCTCTCCCCCATCATCAAACAGGCATTTCATGCCGCAGCCATCGACGAGCATCGCAAGGTTTTCGATGTGACCCTCATGGAGGCCCATCCCAACGTGCCGGACCAATTGCAGCAGGTTTGGTTCGCGGGTGATCACAGTTGCATTGGAGGAGGTTCTGTCAGCAAGGTGTCCATTGCGAACATCGCTCTGGAATGGATGCTGGAATCCCTCCGTCCGCTCGGTTTTTCCTTTGACAAAACAAAGATCCCCGGCGGCATGTCCACCGCTCCCGCACAGCACTTTTCCGAAGATCGCGGAGCCTTTGATATTGCCGGCAGGGTGGAGCGTGCCATTCCCGTCAATGCCACACTGCACCCGAGTGTGAAGGAGCGTTGGAAAGCCGATCCCCACTACCGTCCAAAGAACCTCCGCCCATTTGCTCCGGCTCTCGACACTCCGTAGTTCCATGATTCCAGATTTTCAAAACAGGCGGTGGCTGGCGGTTCCTGCCTTGCTCCTGCTGCTGTTTCTTGGGGGCTGTGCCTACGATCCCTACGCCACCGGGGCCGACCACATGGTGCAGCGTTACCGCCATTTCGAGCATTATGAACCCACCTTGGTCCAGATCGCCCGGATGCGTGCCACCCACGAGCGCACCGTCGGTGAAGCCGGCATCGTGGGGCAGGAGCTGCTCCCTGCCGGGGACAAGGGAGCCTCAGTTCTTCCTGCGGCAAAGGCGGGAAAGCTTCAAGATGATCCCTATATTGACTATCGGATTTCCGATATCGACGTGCTGAACTACGCCGATCATATCGCCGCCATCTTTCAGTCGAAGTTCACCGGAGCCCGACTCGCCCGCTATACCGCCGCCACCGCGCAGAGCGCCCTGGCGGCTCTTGCCGGCATCACCAGCATGGCTTCCGCCGGGCCTGCCGCGCCGCCCGCTCTCGCTTTTGCCAGTGCCTTCACTCCCGATCTCGGGAAAATTTTCAACGCCAAGGGGCGTGCCATCGCTTATCAGCAGGCGCTCGCCAATATTCAGGACGCGGAAATCGTCTATCTGAAAACCCTCATCCACGAGCAAGGCACTGAGGCCGAGATTCCCTCTGCCCAACTCACACCCGGGGCACTGGAACTCTACGACACCGTTTGCGGCAATATCAAAGTTGTCGAGAAATTCATGGCCGACGGTCTTCCCTCCCTCGACGACATGAAGCAGGCCGCCGGAGAAGAGACCGAGAAGGAAAAGGCCGCTTCAAAGAAATCCTCAAAATAGCACCACCCGAAATTTCACCCACCACCACAACCATGAGCACACCCAACCGCATTGACGCCGCGCTTGAGAGCGCGGCAGCCACAACCATCGCCACCCACCTCGACAGCCTGGAAGGGCTTCTGCCCTTTCTCACCGATCTCACGCCCGGGGAGCGCCAGTCCCTGCCCAAGATGGGCGACAGATCCCGTGCCTTCGTCGAGCGTTCGCTGGAGCTTGCCCGCGGGGACGATTCGTTCCTTCCACGCAACCTCGACGTGGCTGCCTTCGGAAAAGACCTCGCCCTCTGGCAGTCTCTCGAACCTGTCCGTGCCCGTCTTGCCAGGCTGCTGGAACTCGTCGAGGACACGCAGATTGTTGCCGGGTCCGAGGCCTACCTTGCCGCCCTTGAAGTCTACGCCGCCGCCAAACGCTCCGGCAAGGGAGCCGGCCTTGACGATCTCCTCGACCGGGTTGGACAGCGCTTCGCCGCCCGCCGCACCACCCCCGAGCCAGTCCAACCCTGAGACGAAATGAGAGAGACATCCCGGCAAGGGGGCGCTTCGGTTTCCGGTCTGAACGCGCCAGAGGGGGGGAAAACTCCCGTGGAGGGTGTGCCGGACATCATTTCCCCTGCAAAAAGCCCTCCTGAGGAAGAAAAACACTCCCTCAAGGGCGCTCCGGACACCCGTTTTTGTCTTCCCGACATGGAAAAGCCTGCAAAAAGCCTCCTCGAGGGTGTTCCGAACACCCTCCACGGAGCAGGAAGCGCCCTTGGGGAAGCTCCGGGCATCCTTCGCGCTGCTTTTTTGCCTCTTTTCAGGGGAAAACCCCCATCAGGACTCTTCGCATGAGCCAGCCCGTCTTTCAGAGCCTTCGGGTCATTACTCCCGGGATGCGGTGGGTGAGAAATTACTGTCTGCTGACCCTGGCGTTGCTTGCGATCGTCTATGTGGGGTTTGCCCTCAGCGAATTGCTCGTCGAGCGGACCTTGAGCGAGCGACTTGCCCGGGCCTCCGGGGCGGGAGAAGAGGAGTCCCTCTTCGGGAGGGAATACTGGCAGGCCGCCGAGGCCGCCCGGAAATTTCTCATTTTCAAGCGGACATCCGGTTATCTCGCGCTTCTAAACGACATCGAGAAACCGGCTGCCGATCCCACCAGGCCCCGCTGGGGGCAGGAAGTGTATTACAGCGACGATCCGAGGATTCGGGACTTTCGCACCGCCCACCAATACTTTGAAAAAATCGGGGTCCTCGTGAGGCAGGGGTTCCTGAACTTTGCTCTGGTCTTCGATCTGGTCGCCTTTCCGGATGATTTCTGGAAAGAGGGTCAGGAACTGCGGACCACGCTCTCCCGGCATTGGAATCCCGGACAGAAGGAACTCCGGGATTTCGGCGACGGGATCGCCTACCTGGCCTGGCTGCCCTTCGCCAGCCTGGCATTCACCCCCACCAACGTCGCCCTCCTCAGTGTGCTTGCCGGGTACTTTGGCGGCTGCCTTGGCAATCTCCGTGTTCCACAGGCCGCCCAGGCGGTGGAGACGCCGGGCGAAGAACGCGACAATCACCTCAAGACCAATTGGGAGGAACAGAAAAAACTCTCTGCCGAAATCTCCCTCGCCCGCCACCGCCTGACCTTCCTCCGGGAGGAACCCGTGATCTCCGCCGTGCGGGGGCTCATGGTCTATCTCGTGTATCTGGCCACCGTCCTGCTCGCCACCAACACCGACCTGAATGCCGGGCTCATCTCCGGCGGCACCGGCACCCAGGCGACGCTGGACGGTTTCATGACCTACATCCGGTTCGCCGGGTTCGTCTCCATCATCTCCTTCGCCTTCGGCTACGACCCCTCCAGCTTCGAGCAGATCCTCCGCCGCGCGACCACCGCATTCGACTCCAAATAACCGGCAAAAACCATGAAAACCATCGGCAAAATCACCAACGAAGGCTTCACCTGCACCATCCGCCAGGACGACGACGGTCGTGTCCACTTCAAGGCGGATGCCGACATCGACGCCGACGGGGCGAACGGCCAGGGCGGCGGTCCCGCTGCCTACAGGAAAGACAACTCCGGCACCGAGCATCTTGCCAACGGCGGCATGGCCATTCGCAACGGCAAAGTCGTCTGCGCGAAGCCCTGGGCGCGTGACATCGTCATTCTCGGACTCGACAACGAACCGAAAGTCTTCCCCGGCGGGATCATCGCCTCGAAGACCTGGTACCGCCATCCCGACAAAGCCGCCAACGACCCCTCCGCCTATGTGGACTCCGAGACCGTGCCGTATATCGTCGTGCCGCCGATCATCATCCAGAACACCGCCGGGATCGTGCGCGGCTGCAAGGCCCGTGTGAGTTTCGGAGGGCGCAGCGTGGACGGCGTGGTTGCCGACAAGGGGCCCCGCAACAAGATCGGCGAACTGAGCATCGCCGCCGCCCGCGCCATCGGCATCCCCGAAAGTCCGCGTCGTGGTGGTACTGACGAGCCGGTGATCGCCTACGAACTTTGGCCCGGGATTGCCACCCCCGGCTTCGTGCTCCAGCCCGCCTGAGCGCCGGGAGGCAGTGCCATGGAAAGCGGGGCTGTGGCATCATGCCCCTGCGACGGATTTTTTCCCTGAAGCGTGCGGGCTGCCGTTCCGTCCGCCTACCGTTCGATGGAGCGTCCGGCTTCGGCGTTTTCTTCGATGCGGTGTTCGCGGTCGCTGACGGTTTCTTCCATTTCGGAAATTTTTGCGGTGCTGTGCGTGCTGGAGCGGTAGAGAAGGTAGACCACGCCGCCGACGAGGCTCCAGAAGACGCTCATGAGAAATCCGGAGAGGGAAATGACGGTGGCGATGGCTTTGGAGGTTCCGTAGAGAGACCCCAGGATTTCCTGAAACAGTCCCTCGCGGAGGCCCGCGCCGCCGAGGCTGATGGGGAGGGCGGTGACGGTGGAGACGATGGGCATCACGCAGCAGATGCCAAGAAGGCTGAGGTCGGAGTTGAAGGCGCGGGCACCGAAGTAAAAGGTGGAGAAGATCAAAAGGTGGGCGGGGATGGAGAGGAGGAAGGCCGCGCCGACGGAGCGTCCGGCTTTTCCGTATTCGGAGAAAGCGGCGGCGGCTTCGGTGATCTTGGCGTGCATGGGGAGCCAGTGGGGGAGTTTGGAAGTGAGTTTCAGCCGGTCGACCATCCAGGCGAAGAGGATGAAAGCGAGCGACGCTCCGAGGATCAGGGCCACGGTGAGAACGCCAGCACGGGTTTTCTCATGGGACCAAAGGTCGGAGAAACGGGGGAGAATGACGGCCACGGAAACGGTGGCGAGGGCGAGCACGCCGACGACGCGGTCGATGAAGACACTGAGCAAGGCGCCGGCCTTCTTGTCGGGGGCTTCGCGCATGATGAAGAACATTTTGATGACGTCTCCGCCGGTGGAGCCGAAGAGGAAGAGATTGAAGAACATGCCTGCCAGCATGATCCGCAGGGCACGCCAGCGGGAGACGGTGATGTCCTGAACGCGGAGGAGGATGACCCAGCGCTGGGTCTGGAGCAGGATGGCGATGCCGATGGCGGCGATGCCGGGGAGGAACCACCAGAGATTCGCCGTGCGCAGGGCTTCCAGGATCTGGCGGTTTTGTTCGGGATTGCGGAAGATCCACCAGAGCAGGCCGGCGGTGACGAGGACCTGGAGGGTTGTGAGAAGATGTTTTTTCATGCGGGAAAAAGTTCGGTCCAGCGGGCTTTGGCGGAGCGGAGGTCTTCCACCGGCGTGCGCGGAGAGAGTTCAAATACCATGACGCAGGATTTTGGAAAGAGCGGAAGGAGATGGGGAAAGTCGATTTCGCCGGTGAACGGGGCGCAGTGGTCGCGGAACGGCCAGCGGACATCGTGAACATGGCAGCCGAAGGCGAGGGGGGCGGCGGTTTCCAGCCATTGTCGGTGGTCGAGCAATCCCATGTTGTGCTTGATCTGGGCGTGGCCGAAGTCGTGCCAGTAACCGGCGTGGGTGGAGTCGAGGCGCCGCAGGAAGGTGACCAACTCGCGTTCGGTCGGGACGGCTTCGTAGAATTCGCGGTTCTCGATGCCGATCCGGATGCCCTTTGATCCGGCATAGTCGACGATATCGGTGAGGCATTCGAGGACGCGCTGGAGATAGATTTCCGCGATGCGTTCCCTTTGCCGGACGGCCTGGAGCTTGGCCCGGACGTAATCCCGCCCGAAGAGCCCGCCGTCTTCGACCATCCGGCGAAGCCCGGAGGTGACGTCGAGCGAGCGGATGCGCCCGCAGTGGACGACGACGAAGGGAGCTTCCAGTTTTTCCGCCCAGTCGATGGTGGCGCGTGTCAGGCGCACGGCCCGCTCGCGGTCCTGGGCCCGGTGGGAGGTGAATTCATAACAATCCGGCGCATCGGCGAGGATCTCCACGGGCGAGGGAAGAAAGTTGTGGATGCTGCTGATGGCGAAGCGGTGCTTTTTCCGGGCTTCGAGGATGCCTTCCAACTGGGTGGCGGGAATGCCGTGGCTGAGTTCGATGCGGCGGAATCCCAGGCCGAGGATTTCCTCGATCATGGAGAGGCCGCTTTTGTGACGGCGGGAGTTCCAGCAGGTGGAAAGGGCCAGCATCATTTGGGAAACAGCCTCGGAGATTCCAAGCCGGGAGCGGAGATGGTCTGCGGAGGCGCGAATGTGCCCGGTCTCCGGCAAACAGCGTCTCGTGAGGTGGTTTTCAATGCGTTTGCCCCGGAGCGTTTGCGGTTTTTTTTCTCAACGGGCCCAGGTGATGAGTCGGAGTTCGTGGTCCTGTGTGAGATGGGGATGGGTGGGAAGGACACGAACGTTGAGACCGTAGCTTCCGCTTTCACTTGCGGGGATGAGCCCGGAGAAGAGGTAGTTGCCGTCGTCGATGTGCTTTTCCATTTGAAGGTCGGTGGTGGCGGCGGTGGTGATGCGGTTTTTTTCCACCGGACCGTAATAGGCCTGGACGCGGACCTGGTCCGGTTTCACCGCGCCGAGATGGACCTGCGCTGCGACGCGCATTTTTTCGCCCACGTAAAAGATCTCGTGAGCTGTTTTGCCGTCCGGAATTTCGTAGCTGATGGAATAGTCCAGAACGCGGATCTGGGGCCATTGGGAGCGGATGCCGGCTTTCCACTCGCTGAGGGCGGCGGCATTGGCGCAATGGTTGGCGCTGAGTGCGGTGAAGGCTGCTGCGGCGGGTTCGTAGAGGCGTTCGTTGTATTCCGAGACCATCCGATGGGTGTTGAAGACGGGGACGACCGTCCGCATGGATTCGCGCATGAGCTGGATCCAGGCGAGGGGAAGGAGGCCGTCGGGCTTGGCGTAGTAGAGCGGAATGATCTGGTTTTCGAGCACATGGAAGAGGCTCTGGATGTCGACTTCATCCTGGAGGGCTTCCGGACCGGAGGTGATTTCCGCCCCGATGGCCCAGCCATTTTTTCCGTTCCAGCTTTCCGGCCACCAGCCGTCGAGCACGCTGAGGTTGAGGCCGCCGTTGGGAGGGAGCTTCATTCCGCTTGTGCCGCTGGCTTCGAGGGGACGAAGCGGGGTGTTGAGCCAGAGGTCCACGCCCTGCGACAGGCGGCGTCCGACATTGGTGTCGTAATCCTCGACAAAGACAATCCGGCCGCCGAAACGCGGATCGCGTGAATATTTGCAGACTTCCTGAATGAGCTTCTTGCCGCCGTCGTCGGCGGGGTGGGATTTTCCCGCGAAGACGAATTGCACCGGGCGTTCGTGGTTGGTGACCAGCTTCAGGAGGCGTTCCGGATCGCGGAAGAGCAGGGTGCCGCGTTTGTAGGTCGCGAAGCGGCGGGCGAACCCGATGGTGAGCACCTCCGAATTCAGGAGCCGGTTGGCATGGCGGACCTCTTCCGGAGTTTCCCCGTTGCGCAGGCGCTGGGCGTGGATGCGCTCGCGGAGGAATTCAATCGTCCGCTGCTTGAGCAACTGGTGCAGGTTCCAGAGGACTTCATCCGGGATGTCGATGACGCCGCGCCAGAAATCGGTGTTGGTGAGTTGATCTTCCCAATCCGCCCCGAGGTATTTTGCGTAGAGGTCGTGGTATTCGCCTGCGGCCCAGGTTTTGATGTGGACTCCGTTGGTGATGCTGGTGATGGGGACTTCCTGTTCCGGCACGTCCTTCCAGACATTTTTCCAGAGTCCGCGGCTGACTTCCCCGTGCAGCTTGCTCACGCCATTGGCGAAGCGGCTGGTCCGGAGGGCGAGGATGGTCATGCTGAACGTGTTTTCCGGATGGACCGTGGCCTGTCCCAGGGCGAAGAGGCGATCAAAGGAAATGCCCACCTGCGCGGGGAAGGCGGCGAAGTATTTCGCCATGAGCTCATGGGAAAATGCATCGTTTCCCGCAGGGACCGGGGTGTGAGTGGTGAAGACGCTTGATGCCGCGACCACCTGGAGTGCCGAGCTGAAGTCGAGTTCCTCGTTTCTCACGTATTCCCGGATGCGTTCCAGCCCGAGGAAGGCGGAATGGCCTTCGTTCATGTGAAAAACCTGCGGGTGAATCCCCATCGCGCGCAGGGCGCGGAAGCCGCCCATGCCGAGCACGATCTCCTGCCGCACCCGGAATTCCTGGTCTCCGCCGTAGAGCTGGGAGGTGATGACCCGGTCTTCCGGCGCATTTTCCGGCAGCATTGTGTCGAGCAGGTAGAGATTGATCCTGCCGACGGCGAGCCGCCACACCTTGGCCTTCACCTCGCGACCGGGGAAGGCCACCGACACCTTGAGCGGTGAACCGTCCTCCATCTTGACTTCCTGGACCGGCAGATGATGGAAATTCTGGTTCAGGCTCACCGCTTCCTGCCAGCCGTCCTTGTTGATCTGCTGCTTGAAATACCCGTCGCGGTAGAGGAGGCCGACCGCCACGAAATTCAGATCGAGATCCGAGGCGGACTTGCAATGGTCGCCGGAGAGGATGCCCAGGCCGCCGGAATAGATCGGGAAGGATTCGTGAAATCCGTATTCCGCGGAGAAATAGGCCACCGGATTCTGGAGCGGAGTTTCTTCACGCCGAAGTTTTCCATAAGTGTCTTTCCTCTGCATGTAGGCGCGGAACCGCGCATGGACCGACTGGAGATCCTTCAAAAAATGTTCGTCCTCCGCCACCTCAAGCAACCGTGCCTGCCGGCAGGTTTGCAGCATCCTCAGCGGATTGTGGTTCGTGGCATCCCAGAGGGGAACATCCAGAAACCGGAAGAGCCGCCGCGCCGCGGGTTCCCATGTCCACCAGAGGTTGTAAACCATTTCCCGGAGGGGTTCCAGGGCGGGGGGGAGTTTGGGGATGACGTTGTAGGTGACGATGGGTTCCATACAGGGAAAGTTACTACCAGCCGGGGCGGCATTCTGCGAGCAGGGATTGCAGGGCCCGTGGTTTCCGATGGGGGCACAACAAAAGAGAAAATCTTTTGATTTTGTGCGGGGAGACAGCCGACTGCGGCGGAATACGGGGTTGTCCCAAAACCGTCGGAAGGTTCTGCGATCAAGCCATCAGAACCGGCCGATCAGGCGGAGTTCTGAGAATCCGCACCGCCAACCAACCACCCAGCACGCTGGTGGCAAGGGCTTTGGCCCAAAGATTGGTCAGCGGAAAGATCGGCCACCCGTAGTTTTCCGTTCCCAAGAGCACGGCCATCAAGACCAGACAGGCCGCCAAACCGTAACGCCGGAAGAGCAGGCCCTCCACCGCCGCCCAAACGGCAACAAACGCCCCGAGCATGACATAGGAATTCGTCTCCGTGCGCGGGTTGAAAAGCATCAGATACACCGTGGAAAGAAGGAGTACGGTGAATGCGGAAAGAAGCCTGTCTGAACTTTTTGCCGCTTTCCAGCACAGCCCGAGCGTCAAGAGCCCGGCCACGGCCCGGATTCCCAGTTGGAGAGCCGATGGCAGGTGGATTCCCACCACGCGAAGCATTCCCGCAAAATCACACCATGATTGCCCCTTGGGATTGCCCGCCTGTTGGAGATTGTGGACAAACGCCTTGTATTCCCCGGCGGCGTAAGCCGGATGAAAGTGCGCCAGAGGGGCAGTTGCCGCGACGATCAAAGAAACAATCAACGGAACCCGAAGGCGCGGATAGAGCACCCCGCAGAGCAGGATCGGAGCCAGGGCAATCGGTTTGAGAACAAGCGTGAGAACCAGAAAAATCGCCGCCGACCACCAGCGCTCACGGGCAAGTGCCAGGGCGGCCAGCAAAAACAATGCGGCCAGCGGCATGTTCACCTGGCCATTCCGAGCACTGGCAAATGTGGAGGGCAAAACAAGCACCGTAGCCACGAGAAAAACAGCCGTCCGTTTGTCCGGGGCAAGCCGGGAAGAGGCCGCCCAAAGCGCCCAGGCCAGCGATGCCAGACAGGTCAACCGCCACAACGGTTCGCCGACACGGTCCGGAAGGATCTCAAATGGTGTATAGAGAACGGCAAACTGCGGGAGATACAGGTAGCCGTTCCGGCTGCGGTAGAGGGTTCTGGCATTCCACCAGTTATCGGTGGCGCGCTGATACTCCAATGTGGCGGAACGTCCCGAAGGATTCACCGCGACAATACCGGCGATCACGCCGGCGTAGACCACCCAGAGGAACAGCGCGATTCGAAGGCAACGCGCCGGGGGAATTTCCCGGAGGAATTCCCAGAGTTTTTCCCACTTGGCCCGCATCGGACGATGCGAAGAGGCTGCTACCAGCGGAAGTGGGCGAATGCACGGTTGGCCTGGGCCATCTTGTGCATGTCGTCACGCTTCTTGATCGCATTTCCCTGCCCGGCGGCGGCATCTTTCAGCTCGTAGGCCAGGGCATTTTCCATAGGAACTCCCTTGCGGTTTCCGGCGAAAGTCACGAGCCAGCGCATCGCCAGGGCGATCTGCCGGTCGGCCGGAACTTCCATGGGAACCTGGTAAGTGGCCCCACCAACACGGCGGGACTTCACTTCCAGACGGGGTTTCACGTTCTCGATCGCCTTGTTGAGCGTCTCCAACGGATCGACCGTGTCGCTTCCTTCGCGGCTCTTGTCGATGGCGGTGTAAACAATGCGTTCGGCAATCGACTTCTTCCCCCGGCGCATCACTGCGCTGATCAGGCGGGCAACGACCGGACTGGCGTAACGGGCGTCTTTTTTGACTTCTTTGTGGATGACTCGGCGTCTGCGGGACATATCTTAAAATTCTATTTGCTTACTTCTTCTTGCCTTTGGCTCCCTTGGCGTCTTCCTGGCCGGGCTTCGGCCGCTTGGCTCCGTATTTGGAACGTCCGCGACGGCGTCCGTCCACTCCAAGGCTGTCAAGTGTTCCACGAACAATGTGGTAACGCACACCGGGAAGATCTTTCACACGGCCCCCGCGCACGAGGACGATCGAGTGTTCCTGAAGGTTGTGGCCTTCACCGGGAATATAGGCGATCACTTCCTGGCCATTGGTGAGACGCACTTTTGCGACTTTGCGCAGAGCGGAGTTCGGTTTCTTTGGCGTGCGGGTCATGACCTGCACGCAAACGCCACGGCGCTGCGGGCAGTTCACCAGAGCGGGCGATTTTGATTTGACCGTGACTTTGCGGCGTCCTTTGCGGACCAGTTGGTTGATTGTGGGCATTTGTAAATTCTTTTCTCGAACCGCGGGATTTCCCGGGCCAACGGGACTTGCACAATGGTACAGCCCCGGAACGCCCCGGCGTCATGCGGGAGGTGAGAAACTAAAGTACCCGTCCCCATGCGCAAGACAAAAATCACGAAAATTTGTCGGCGAAGGAAAATATCGGGGAAACGGGCCGGGGTTCGAAGCGCGGGGACTCATGGTTCGACGTTCCGATTCCGCCTCCAGCCGCATTTTTTTTGCTTCATTTTCCAATGCGTTTTGGTGGAACCGGGGATGGAATGGGCTCTGTGCGGAAGGGCTTCAGGCAAAAATATCCCGTCCGTTTTCCCGGTCCTGCCAGCGGCGGATGCGGAAGATGTGAGCGGGCCGGGTGTGGGGATTCAGGGCGATGAAATTCCTGCTGCCGCGCCAGGTGAAGCATTCCCCGGTGAGAAGATCCTCGACGACGTAGGCTTCGTCTTCGGCGATGCCGAAATCGGCGAGGGGGACATGGAGGAAGGCCGTCTGCGGCTGCCAGGGGTCGACGGTGACGGCGATGAGCAGGAGATTGTCGAGGGCGGCAGTGGTCTTGCTGAAGCAGAGGATGTTGTCGTTCTCGGCGGGGTGGATGCGAAGGTTGGTGTATTCCCGGAGTGCGCGATTCTGGCGGCGGATGGTGTTCAGCCTCGTGAGGAATTCCTTGATATTTCCGGGAGCATTCCAGTCGCGGCCCTTGAACTGGTATTTCTCGGAGTCGGCATATTCCTCGCGGCCCGGAAGGGGGGTGTTCTCGCAGAGTTCAAAGCCGCTGTAGATGCCGTAAACCGGGCAGGCCATGGCGGCGAGCACGGCGCGGATGAGAAAGGCGGGGCGTCCGCCTTTCTGGAGGAATTCGGGAAGAATGTCGGGGGTGTTCGTGAAGAAGTTCGCCCGGAAAAATTCCCTGAGATCGGACTGGGTGAGCTCGGTGAAATACTCCGCCAGCTCGGCTTTGGAATTTCGCCATGTGAAATACGTGTAGCTTTGGTTGAACCCGGCCTTGGCGAGTTCCTGCATCATTTTCGGACGGGTGAAGGCCTCGCTGAGAAAGACGGTGTCGGGGAATTTTTCCTTCACCTCGGCGATGACCCATTCCCAGAAGGAAACGGGTTTGGTGTGGGGATTGTCCACGCGGAAAATACGGACCCCGTGGCCGCACCAGAAGAGGAGCACATCGCGGAGTTCGTCCCAGAGACCGCGCCAGTCGGGGTTGTGGAAGTTCAGCGGATAGACGTCCTCGTATTTTTTCGGGGGATTCTCGGCATACTTGATCGTGCCGTCCGGGCGCTTGAAGAACCACTCCGGATGCTTCTTCACATAGGGATGGTCGGGAGAGCAATTGATGGCGAAGTCGATCGCGATTTCGAGGCCGCGGGCTTTGGTCTGGGCGACCAGCCAGTCGAAATCTTCCAGCGTGCCGAGTTCCGGGGCAACATCCTTGTGGCCGCCGCCGTTGACGCCCTGTTTGCAGTTGCCGATGGCATAGGGGACACCGGGTTCGCCGGGTTCGCACCTGAGCGAATTGTTGCGGCCTTTCCGGTTGGTGGTGCCGATGGGGTGGATCGGCGGGAAATAGATCACATCGAAGCCCATCGCCTTCGCGTCATCGATCCGTCCGAGGCAATCCCGGAAGGTCGATCCGGCATCCGGCCTGCCCTCCGCCGAACGGGGGAAAAATTCATACCAGGCCGCGAAAGTCGCCCGTTCGCGATCCACCCAGACCGGATGCAGCGGCTCCGCGACTGTTGCCAGCGAGCGGTTCGCATGGATGGTCATCAAGGCGCAGAGGGTGGGATCGTGGGCGATGGCGTGCGCGGTCTCGGGATTCGCAGTTTTCAGGGAAGCAGCAAATTTTTTGAGGGTCGCGGCATCCGGCTTCCCCGCCCGTGAGGCGGCGGCCTCGACAAAGCCTGCGCCTTCGAGGATTTCGCTTTGAAGCTCCCGGAGACCCGCTGCGAATTTCTTTTCGAGTTCGTGCTGCCACGAGAAAAAGACATCCCCCCAGGCCTCAATGGTGAATTCCCAGGCTCCCGGAGCGGTCACGCACAGCGAGCCGGTCCATCGGTCGTTGAGGAGCGGCTTCATAGGGGTCTCCCGCCAGGTCGCGGCCCCTGCCTGCCTCCATTTCAACAGGGCGGTCACTTCATCGTGGCCTTCCTTGAAAATATCCGCTTCGACGACGATTTCTTCCCCGACCGCCCGTTTGATGGCATAGCGGGCGTTGTCGAGCGAGGGGGTGATGCGCCGGATGATGGCTGTTTCAGGTTGTTTGTTCATGGCAACGAATCCAATACGCGGACAAATTCATCGAGTCCGTCGAGGCGGACTGCAATCTCGCGGAGCGAACGACGTGCCGCGGGAATGTGGGCAAGGAAGTCCTTGCGACCTTTCTGCAATCCGAGAAATCCATAGGCACCAAGCGCCTGCATGAGGCGTTGCAGGGCGCACCAGTGGAAGATTTCGACAAAATCCTCCGGCACATCCACTCCCGAGCGGCGGGCCAGACGCTGGTAGAAGCCCAGGAGTTCTTCCTGCTCCGTGGAGGCGAGAGCCACGTAGGGATCCATGAGCAGCGAGGCGACATCGTATTGGGCCAGCCCCGGACGCATTCCCTGAAAGTCGATCAGCCAGGCCGTGCCGTTTTGGATGAGGATGTTCTGTGATTGAAAATCCCGGTGGACAAGAACGCGGGGGAGGGCGGCCAGGCGGGTGGCGGCGGAGTGCAGTGCAGGCAGTTCGGAGAGCCGCCGCACATCTCCCGCGGGGAGTTGGAAAAAATTCCCGAGACAATGCTCAAAAAAATACCCCTGTTCCCACAGGTAGAGTTGCTCGTTGAATTCGCGTTCCAGCGTGAGCCCGCAGCCTTCCAGCCTGCGGGTGGCGGCGGAGTGCATCTTGAAGACCTCGATCAGGGCGGATTCGTACAGCGGGCGGCGGACCGTCCAAGGCTCGTCCCGGTGGGACCAGAGATCTTTTTCCCCGAGATCCTGCATCCAGATGAGTCCTTCCCCGGGGTCGTGCAAATAGATGTGCGGCACCTGCAATCCCGCGGAAGTGAGAAAGCGGGCGATGTCGACATAGTGGCGGTTCTCCTCCTTGTGGCCGGAATACTTCACCAGGATCATCGAGCGGTCGGCGGCACGGATGCGGTAGAACTTCCGGTCGGACCCGCCCTTTTCCACAATGGTGACCACAAAATCCCCGGGCTCGTAACCCGGAAAATTTTCCATCGTGTGATCAATGACTTCGTGAACGGCCAGCATGAGTGGGAAAAACTTCCAGCCGCACAGTCAACACGGTGTGCCGGGCCGAGGCAATGCAGGAAAATGTCCGCTTCAGGGCTCACGCATCTAATTTGATGCCGAGGAGGTGAAGAAGGTAGGAGTTGTC
>CAZPEN010000020.1:0-74016 GCA_964585615.1 uncultured Chthoniobacter sp.
GCTCTCCGCCATCTTCCCTTTTCCTGTTAGTTCAGACTTTTCGGACAGCCTCTAGAGGGAAAGGGGGATAAGCGACCAAGCCATTCCAGAGCGCTCCACTCCGCTCAAGGAAGAATCCGGCATAACTCGCTTCGCTCGGCCTCCGGCGCTTATTCCGTTTCTTCCTTGATCTCCGCTACTCGCTCCAGAAGAAGTGGTTATAACTTTTCGTTCCGAAAAGTATCTTTCCTGACTTCTTCCCGTGCTGCCCGGTCCCAACGTGAGGAGTTTCATGGCCTGCGGCGGCTCAACCCGCGATTCCTCCGCCCCTTCCAGCCCCTCGCAAAAGTCGATTTTCCCCTCTGTAAGCACACTTTTTGCGGAAGAGCCTATTTTTTGCCGAACGTGTAATGGAAAGGCGCTCCGCATTATTGTAAAAAGGCGCTGTTACTTTATTTCACAACCTGTTCGCGGAGGCATGGGGGGAAGGGTGTTGCAATAGGACGCTTGGGGCAAGGAAAAAGGGGAAGGAGAAAAAGCCGGGGATGCAGGACATTTTTTCTTCTATTGCTGAAATGGTGCCAGTTCGTTGTTTGGCGTGAGTCTTTCAACCGCAACCCCGTTGGGGTTGGATCGTGGGGGACACTTTCCCAGGGTAGCTCGTTCCTCGCAACCCCGGGCTATCGGACTTATCCCCTTTGGGGATCCGCCGGACGGGGAACTGAACGGCTTTTTCCTCCGCGTCTCCGCGTGAGCCTTCTTCTTTCCTTCGCGACTTGGCGGCTTCGCGGGAGGTTTCCTTTACGGCACCAGGGCGACGGGGATTTGAGGGGGAGAAAGAGATCCTGCCTGTGTGAGCGGGTTATTTTCCCCTTTCCGGCGGAGGTCAGGCCAGCTTGAAGAGTCTGGTGGGTTTCCCCTGGCCCTTGAGTTCCACCAAGCCGAGATCCTCGCCGGGGAACCGGTCTTGCGGGAGGGCTCCCCGGACGGACTGGGAAACGAGCAGGGAGCAGTGAAATTGCTTGGTGGCCTGTTCGATCCGGGCGGCGAGGTTCACGGTGTCTCCGATGACCGTGTATTCCCGGCGTTCATCGGAGCCCACGATGCCGGTGACGGCGGGACCGATGTGGAGACCGATGCCGATGCGGGTGTGCGGGATTTTTCCGCTCCGGTTCAGGCGTTCCACCTCGGCGAGGAGCGCCTGTGCACAGAGGACGGCATTTTGGCAGAGCAGGGAGTCGTTTTCCGGTGCGCCAAAAACGGCCATGAAACCGTCGCCGAGAAATTTGTTCACGATGCCCTTGTGGGCGTTGACGCAGGAGATGAGTCCATTGAAGAGGAGGTTGAGGAATTCCATGACTTCGCCTGCGCTTTTCTCGGCGGCGAAGACGCTGAAATCTCGGATGTCGAGGAACATCACGCAGACGTCCCGTTCCTCGCCAAAGGTTTGCCGGGGCTGGTTGAGCAGGCGATTGGCGACCTGCGGGGAGACGTGCTGGCCGAAGATGGCGACGGCGAGATCCTTCTCGCGCCGGGTGTGGACGGTTTCCAGCAGTTGACGGCGGAGCGAGCCGGCAACGAAGCCCGAAGCGACGCCCGCGAGGAGGATCAGGATGGTGCGGATGCCGAACTGGTGGCGGGAGGTCAGCATGGGGAGGCCTTCCACGGGAACGGCCAGGGGGAGCCAGAGGATTGTCAGGAGGGCGAATCCCGCGGCGGCGACGAGTCCGCTCCAGATGCTCAGACGTGCATCCAGGCTCAGGGCAGACAGGGCGATGGCCGGAAAATACAGGAAGGAAACGGGGCCGGCAAACGTCTGAAGCGGCCCGATGATGTGCATGGAAAGGAAGAGGAGCAACGTGACCCAACTGACTTCGATGGCCGATTGAAAATACCGGAAGGCCATTCCGGGAACCTCGCCTTTTTTGAGAAGGCTCCGCAGCCGGACAAGTACGAAGACTTCAAAGGCGGCCAGAAGAGAGAGGACGCCCCAAACCCTCAGGGAGGCCGTTTGGAAAGCACTTCGCAGGTCTTCCGCCACAGCGGCCCCGATGGTGTCCGGGAAAAGAAGAAATCCAGAGACCGCCAGGAGGATCATCCCCAGAACGCAGAGGAAGATGACGACCCGCCGGCATTCGCTGCGGACCACTCCTTCCTCCAGAAGCGTTCTGGTGGGGGCATCCACGGTCATCCTTCGATTCCCACGGCCCGGAACTTTTCTTCCACGAAGCGGAAGTGGCGTTCCGGCGCACAGGCGTGGGCGATGTCCTCGGCGCGGAGATGCTTGGAAACGGTGGGTTCCTCGGAAAGGTTCCTGGCGAGTCCGCCGCCTTCTTTCCAGGTTTTCATGGCGGCGCGCTGGACGGCTTCATAGGCCTCTTTGCGTTCCATGCCTTTCTCGGTGAGCATGAGGAGGGCGGACTGGCTGGCGTAGAGGCCGCCGGTGAGTTCCATGTTGCGTTTCATGTTCTCGGGATAGACCAGAAGTTTGTCCACGAGTTTTGTGAGGGTCACCAGCATGTAATCCACAAGCGTGCAACTGTCGGGAAGGATGATGCGTTCGACCGAGCTGTGGCTGATGTCGCGTTCGTGCCAGAGGGCGACATTTTCGAGGGCGGCCATGGCGTTTCCGCGGATCACCCGGGCCAGGCCGCTGAGGCGTTCCCCGGTGATCGGGTTCCGCTTGTGGGGCATGGCCGAGCTGCCTTTCTGTCCGGCGCTGAAATACTCTTCCACTTCGAGGACTTCGGTGCGCTGGAGGTGGCGGAACTCCGTCGCCCAGCGGTCGATGCTGGAGGCGACGAGGGCGAGGGTGGTCATGAATTCCGCGTGCCGGTCGCGCTGGAGGATCTGGGTCGAGAGGGCGGCGGGCTTGAGGCCGAGTTTCTCGCAGACGGATTTTTCCACGCGGGGATCCAGGTGGGCGTGGGTGCCGACGGCACCGCTGATTTTTCCGACCCGGATGCGTTCGCGGGTCTGCTCCAGGCGTTCGAGGGCGCGGGAGAACTCGTCATACATCAGGGCCAGCTTGAGGCCGAAGGTGATCGGTTCCGCATGGATCCCGTGGCTGCGGCCGATCATGGGAGTGAATTTGTGTTCGATGGCGCGTTTGGCCACCGCTTCGCGGAGCGAGCGGATGTCCCCGGTCAGGATGTCGCAGGATTGCAGCATCTGGACGGCGATCGTGGTGTCGAGGAGATCGGAGGAGGTGAGCCCCTGGTGGATCCAGCGGGCGGCCGGACCGACACGCCAGGCGACGTCTTCGAGAAACGCGATGACGTCGTGGTTGGTGCGCTTTTCGATTTCCCGGACATTTCCGATTTCAAAAGCTCCCTTGGCGCGGATCTGTTCCGCGTCTTCACGGGGGATTTGACCGATGTCGGCCATGGCCTCGCAGGCGAGAGTCTCGATTTCCAGCCAGATTTCGAGTTTGCGCTGTTCGGTCCAGATGGACCGCATTTCGGGAAGACTGTAACGTTCGATCATTGCGGGGTGATGAAAAAGGGATGCGCCGGGGATTGCAATGCTGTTCTCCTTCAAAAGCACGATGGACGACCGGCCGGGTTTCCGGCAAAATCCCGCCATGCGCGATCCATTTCTCCAGGCGGCGATTGACGAGGCGAAACAGGGACTGGCCGAGGGGGGCATTCCGATCGGAGCGGTGATTGTCCACCGGGGACGGATCATCGGGCGGGGCCACAACCAGCGCGTGCAGCAGGGCAATCCGCTTTTGCACGGAGAGATGAGCGCGTTCCAGAATGCGGGGCGGCAGCCGGCTTCGGTTTATCGGGAATGCGTTCTGTATACCACGCTTTCTCCCTGTCCCATGTGCAGTGGCACGACGCTTCTTTACAAAATCCCGAAGGTGGTCATCGCGGAAAATCTCACTTTCCAGGGGGCGGAGGATTGGCTTCGGAAAAGCGGGGTGGAGTTGCAGGTTCTCCAGGATGAGGAATGCGTCCGGATGATGCGGGAATTCATTGCGGCGCGGCCCCTTTTGTGGAACGAGGACATCGCGGAGTAGGTCCCCGGTTTCAAGTTCACCACGACACCACGTCCGGTCTGGCCGCGAGAGAGGGATCGTTTTTCTTTGCCGCCTGAATGGCGCGAAAGATGGCTTCCCCGGTGGCCGGGGAGGAGAGGAGAACCGGGGAGTTTTTCCTGGAAAAGGAAGCCACGGCATCGCGGATGGCTTCCCGCACCGAGATGGCCAGCATGAGGGGAGGTTCTCCCACGGCCTTGCTACCGTGGATCGTTCCGGGTTGGGCGGCATTTTCCAGCAGGGTGACCCGGAAATCCGCCGGCACGTCCCCGATGGAGGGAATCTGGTAGGTGCTTGCGCCGTGGGAGAGGAGATGGCCCCGGCGATCCCAGATCAATTCCTCGCCGGTGAGCCAGCCCATGCCCTGGACAAACCCACCTTCGATCTGTCCGCGGTCGATGCCCTCGTTGAGGCTGCTGCCGACATCGTGCAAAATATCCACCCGGAGCACGCGCAGGGCACCGGTGAGGGAATCCACCTCGACCTCGCTCACGGCGGCTCCGCAGGCAAAGTAATAGAACGGCCTGCCGCGTCCCGCAGCCCGGTCGTAATGGATCTCCGGGGTGCGGTAATAGCCGGTTGCCGAGAGGCTGATCCGCCGGAGGTAGGCTTCGGCCACCACTTCCTCGAATGTGACGGAGGGCAGGCCTCCGCAGGTGATTTTTCCAAAATGGAAAACCAGCCTGTCCGGGCAGGCCAGGGTGTCGCCCCTGGCGGCGAGGAGGTCGACCGCGACCGGAGCCAGGCGGTTTTGCAATGTCCGGCACGCATCCGCGACTGCGGCGCCATTGAGGTCCGTTCCGGAGGAGGCGGCCGTGGCCGAGGTGTTCGGGATTTTGTCCGTGCGGGTTTGCATCGTGCGGATGTGCCAGGCGGGGATGCCGAGTTCCTTTTCGGCGATGCCCAGGATCTTTGTCTGGAGCCCCTGTCCCATTTCGGTGCCGCCGTGGTTCACCTGGACCGAGCCGTCGGAGTAGATGAGCACGAGGGCTCCCGCCTGGTTGTAGGGGGTGTGGGTGAAGGAAATGCCGAATTTCACCGGCGTGATCGCCAGGCCGCGGCGTTTGAACGGGCTGCGGGCATTGAACGCCGAGAGGGCTTTTTTTCTCGCGTCGAAAGCCGACGATTCCCGCAGGCTGCCCCAGATCCGCCGGATCCGGTTGTCTCCGATTTCCTGCCCGTAGTGGGTGGTGTTTGTCTCCCCGCTTCCGTGATAAAGATTCCGCTCGCGCACGTCCTCGGGCGGCAGGCCGAGATGGCGCGACACCCGGTCGAGGATTTCTTCGATGACGAGCATTCCCTGCGGGCCGCCGAATCCCCGGAATGCGGTCTGCGATGTGAGGTTCGTCCGGCAGACCCTGCCGGTGAAGCGCACGGCCGGGATGAAGTAGGCGTTGTCGAGGTGGAACAGTGCGCGGTCGCAGATCGGTTGCGACAAATCCAGGCACCATCCGCCATTGGCAAAAAGATCGACGGTCAGCGCGAGCAGGCGGCCCTCTTTGTCGAAACCGGCCTGGAAGCGGGAGAGAAAGGGATGCCGTTTTCCGGTGAGCTGAAAGTCCTGGTCCCTGTTCCACCGTGCGCGGCAGGGTTTCCTGGTCACCGAGGTGGCGATGGCGGCGAGGGCGGCGATCCCGGCCCCCTGAGTTTCCTTGCCGCCGAATCCCCCGCCCATGCGCGGACAGCGGACGACCACCCGGTGCCGCGGCCAGCCGAGGACGCGGGCCACGATGGCCTGGATCTCGCTCGGGTGCTGGGTGGAGGAGTGGACGGTGAGCGAGTCGTCCTCGGTGAATTCCGCCCAGGCCGCCTGGGTTTCGAGGTAGAAATGTTCCTGTCCTCCGAAGGCAAATTCTCCCCCGATGGTGAGCGGAGACGCAGCCAGCGCATTCCCGGCATCTCCTCGCGCGATGGTGGAAATCTCGGTCAGGAAATCACCCGCCCGGATCGCTTCCGCAATGCCGACCACGGGAGGGAGAGGCTCGTAATCGATTTGGAAAAGCTTCTCTGCCGCCCGGCAAACATCTCCGGAGGTTCCCACGATGACTGCCACCGGTTGGCCGACATGGTGAACTTCCCGGTCCGCCAGCAGGATCTCATCATGCCGCGAAGCCCCGATGTCGTTCGTTCCCGGAACATCCGCTGCCAGCAGGACCGCCGCCACGCCGGGGACTTTCGCCGCTGCCCCGGCGTCCATGCGCAGGATCTTTGCGCGGGCATGGGGCGAGCAGACCGGCCAGACAACCAGCGTGCCACGACGGAGAGCCTCGTCATCCACGTAACCCGCGGTGCCGGTCACATGGCGGATGGCGCTTTCGTGCCGGTGTCCGCAGGTCTCAATCCGCGGCGGGAGGCTTTCCAGAGGAGCGGTTCCGTCCAGACATCCGGAGAGGATGCCCGCGAGAATGCCGCGCCGGTATTCCGCGCTGCCGCGTCCGTCGCTGATGGGCTGGAACTCCGATTCCAAGAGACTTCCGGCTTCGGAAAGTGTCTCCGGATTCCACGGGCGCGAGACGAGGAAGGCCATGGTCTTCTCCGCCAGCACCGGGGTGGGGGCCACGCCTCCGAAAGCAAGCCGGGCACGGGTGATGAGGCCCTCCCGATCCCGCTCGATGCAGATGCCGGCGGAAACGATGCTGATGTCCATTTCCCGGCGCCTGGAAATCTTGAAAGCCCGGCAAATCCGGTTTTCGTCTTTTGACAGAGAGGGAACTTTCACCGCCAGCAGCAACTCTCCCGGTTGGAGAACGGTTTTCCGGTAGCCCGCGAAAAAATTTTCCAGCGGCAGCTCCCGGCAGCCGTTCCGCGAAGCCAGGACCACGGAGGCGTTCAGGGAGAGCAACACGGGAGCCGTGTCCCCGATGGGAGAGGCCGTTGCGAGGTTCCCGCCCAGAGTGGCCCGGTTGCGGATCGGACGGGAGGCAAACCACCGGAGCATCTCGTGCAGCGGGGGGAGCGATTCTTTCACGCGGTCCATCACATCCGTCAAAGCCAGACCGGCCCCGAGAGTGATGCCATCGGAAGTTTCCGAAAAGGCTCCCAACTCCGGGATGTCCTGAAGGTGGATGAGGGCGGGAAATTTCCGGAAGCCCTTGGCGGCTTCCACGCCGAGTTCGGTCCCGCCGGCAATCCAACGGGCATCGGGATGTTCCGCGACAAGCGAGAAAAACCGGTCAAGCGAGCGGGGGCGCAAGAAAATCCCTTCTCCGGTTTCGTATTCCAGCGGTTCCGGGGCGGGCGGACTGTCCGCCAGGATCCTCGAGAAATCATCCGCCGGTTTTTCTCCCGACCATGCCATGCGGGCCGCGTCGCGGATCGGACGGTACCCCGTGCAGCGGCAGAGGTTCCCGTCAAGTTGGTTGTTCAGATCTTCAGGCGAAGAGATGTCCTCCCGGTAATAGCCCTCGAAAAGAGAGGCGACGAACCCCGGCGTGCAGTAGCCGCATTGGGAACCGTGGCATTCCACCATCGCCTGCTGAACCGGGTGCAGACCCCGGGCCCCGATGCCCTCGACCGTCCACACATCGCGGTCGGCCAGGGTGGGAAGAAGGGCGATGCAACTGTTCACCGTGCGGAACGTGCGCTTTCCCCGCGAATCCCGGTCCACCACCACCACCGTGCAGGCTCCGCAATCCCCTTCCGCGCACCCTTCCTTTGCCGCCATCAGGCCGTTGTCCCGCAGCCATTGCAGAAGCGTCGTGCCGGGATGCAACCCCTGGACAGTTCTTGCTTCGCCGTTGAGCCGGAAGGAAAATACGCCGCCCATGGCCCTTTTCTACAACCCCCGGGTTCTCCGGCACGAATAAAATCCGGCCACCGGGCATGAGTTCTGCTGGAAGGTATTGATCATGACGATTCGGGAAATCAACCAACTCGACAAAGAATCCTTCCAAGCAGCAATCGGGCCAGTTTTTGAGCGCTCGTCCTGGATTGCCGCCGCCACCTGGGAGCGTCGGCCGTTTGCCTCGCGCGAGGCGTTGCTGAATGCGCTGACTGCCACCGTGGAAGCCGCCGGAGCGGAACCGCTCCTTCAATTGATCCGCGCCCATCCGGAGCTGGGCGGACGTCTTGCGCGGCAGGGATTGCTGACAAAGGAATCCGGAGAGGAGCAGAGAAGTGCCGGTCTGTGCGATCTCGACGCGGCCTCGCTGGCGGAGCTGGAGACGCTCAATGCCTGCTACACCGCCCGCTTCGGATTTCCTTTCATTGTTTGCGCCAAATTGAACTCCGCGGAAACCATCCTCTCTGCGCTTCGCAAACGGCTGGACAATTCCCGGGAAGTGGAAACCGGCAGGGCCTGGGAAGAAATCAAAAAAATTGCAGCCCTGCGGTTGGAGGCACTGGTGGTGGAGACAGGTGCTTCCGACCGGACGGTCCTCAGCGACGGTTCAAATTGAGGAGAAGGCGCAGCACCTCGACGTAGAGCCAGACGAGAGTGACCATGACGCCCAGGCCGGCCAGCCATTCATAATGCTTCGGCACTCCGGCTTCGGCTCCTTTTTCGATGTTGTCGAAATCGACGAGGAAATTCATGGCGGCAATCACAATGATCCCGAGGCTGATGGCGATGCCCATCGAACCGGAGGCATGGAGGAACGGCATCTTCACTCCGAAAAGCATGAGCACCATGTTTGCAAGGTAAAGGAACGCGATGCCCAGCGTGCAGGCGAAGACGAGCGAGCGGAACTTGTCGGTCACCCGGATCAGGCGGAATTGGAAAAGGGCCAGCATGGCGAAAAGAATGCCGAATGTGATGAGGACCGCCTGGAGGACAATCCCGTTGCTTTGGGTGTTGTACATCGCGGAGATCACCCCGAGGGCTCCTCCTTCGCAGACGGCATACACCGGAGCCAGCACGGGCGAAAGGGCGGGCTTCCACGAAGCCGCAAAAACGGCGATGAGCGCCACAAGCATTCCCCCCAGGAGAACCGGCATCGCGAACGGCGTTGATGCCAGCGACCAGGCGAGGGTCGCGCTCGCCGCGGTGACGGCTGCGAGCAGGGTGGTCTTGTGGATTGTTCCGGAAACCGTCATGGTTTTTCCGGGGGTCACTTCGATCGAGCGGATGCGGTTTTGGTTGAAAACGGGATTGTTCATGGTCGTGTGAAAGAACTGGTAGCCTTTGGCGGGCAGGCTTTCAAATACAAAGCGGCGTTCACCGTGCGGGGAGAAGCCCGGGGACCGGCGGTTTTTTGCGGAGGCGGTTCTGAAGCCGTTCCATGTAAAGATAGACGATGGGCGTGATGTAGAGGGTGACGAGTTGGGAAATCAGCAGACCTCCGACAACCGAGAGACCCAATGGTTGGCGCACATCTCCCCCCGCGCCAAGCCCGAGAGCGATCGGCAGGGTGCCCATCATGGCTGCCATGGTGGTCATCATGATGGGACGAAAGCGGACAAGACAGGCTTCGAAGATGGCCTCGGAGGGCGTCTTGTTGCCGCTGCGGCGGGCTTCGATGGCGAAGTCGATCATCATGATGGCATTTTTTTTCACGATGCCGATGAGCATGAGAAGGCCGACGAATCCGTAAACATTCAGCTCCATGCCGAATATCCAGAGTGTCAGCAGCGCCCCGAATCCCGCCGAGGGGAGCCCGGAAAGGATGGTCAGCGGGTGGATGAAGCTCTCGTAGAGAATGCCGAGGAGGATGTAGATGACCAGAATGGCCATGAGGAGGAGGAATCCGAGATTGCCAAGAGAGGCCTGGTAAGCCCGGGCGGTTCCCTGGAATTGCGAGCCGATCTGTTCGCCGAGTTCGTCCCGGGCGATTGTGTTGATCCGGGGCACCACGTCGCTGAGCGATGTGCCGCGGGCGAGATCGAAGGAAAGGGTGACTGCGGGGAGCTGGCCGAGGTGCTGGACACTGAGCGGCCCCACCTGGGTTTTGAATGTGGCGATGGTATCCAGGGCGACAAGCCGTCCCTTGTCGGAACGGATGTAGAGGCGGGAAAGGTCTTCCGCCTCCCGTTTGAAGCTGTCGGCGGCTTCAATGATGACGCGGTATTGGTTGTTCGGGGTGTAGATGGTGGATATCTGACGGGCGGCGTAAGCACTTCCCAGGGCGCGTTCGATCCGGGCGGCGCTGATTCCGAGCGCCGAGGCTTTGTCGCGGTTGATGTCCACAAGAACCTGCGGACTGGTGAGCTGGAGGTCGGTGGTGACATCGACAATGCCGGGAATCCCGCGCATTCTGTCTTCCATGACTCCTGCCGCAGCGTAGAGCTGATCAAGGTCGGGACCGAACAGGGTGAATTGGTAGAGGCTTTTGGTCTGCATGCCGCCGATGCGGATGGTGGGAGGGTTTTGCGGAAAGACCTTGAGCCCGGCGATGCCCGAAAGATCCCTGCGGAAGTCCGCGACAATCCGGTCGATGGGAGGTCTCTGGCTGCGCGGTTTGAGGCTGACAAAAAACCGTCCGGTGTTTCCCAGGGAGACTCCCTGGCTGCTTCCGATCCGCGACAGAAAGCCTGTGATATGCGGGTTCCTGCCCACGAGGGCCGCCGCTTCCTGTTGAAGATCGACCAATTTTTCAAACGCGACCCCCTGTTCGGCCTCGGTGGTGATCATGATCCGGTTGGTGTCCTCATTGGGGAGAAATCCCTTTGGCACGATCAGAAAAAGCCAGACGGTCGCAAAGGCGAGGGCCAGCGCACCGAGACTGACCGGAAGATGGTGTTTCATTGCCGCCCGCAGGGTGCGTCCATAGATGGAGAGGAGCCGGGAAAAAACCGCTTCCGACCATCGAAAAACGGGATGACCCGAAACACAGTGAGCCTGTCGGAGAAAGCGGCTGCAAAGCATCGGTGTGAGGGACAACGAGACGGCCCCCGAGATCAGGATCGCCACGGCAATGGTCACGGCAAACTCCTGAAGCAACCGCCCGAGAATTCCCCCCATGAAGAGGACGGGAATGAAAACCGCTGCCAGGGAGAGTGTCATGGACAGGATGGTGAACCCGATTTCGCGGCCGCCCCGGAGCGCTGCTTCCATGGGAGTGGCTCCTTTTTCGATGTGCCGGATGATGTTCTCGAGCACGACAATGGCGTCATCGACGACAAACCCGACCGCAAGGATCAGGGCCATCAGGGAAAAATTGTTCACGCTGAAACCGAGGAGGTGCATGACCCCGAATGTTCCGATGATGGAAAGGGGAATGGCGGCACTGGGAATGAGGGTGGCACGCACATTCCGCAAAAACAGAAAAATCACCAACACGACGAGCACCACGGCCAGCACGAGGGTGAGTTCGATGTCGCGCAGGGATTCCCGGATGGATTGCGAACGGTCGTAAAGGACGTCGAGCTGGATTCCTCCCGGAAGCTGGGCTTTGTATCCGGGGAGGAGTTCCATGATGCGATCGATGACGGCGACGGTGTTTGCTCCCGGCTGGCGCTGGATCGCGAGCACGATGCCCCGTGTTTGGTTGTACCAACCGAAGTTCCTGTCATTTTCGACCCCGTTGAGAACCGTGGCGATCTGCCGGAGGCGGATGGGTGCGCCGTTGCGGTAGCTGACGATCAATTCCCGGAAATCCTCCGCCCGGGTGAGTTGCCCGGTGGCCTCGACCGTGCGGGATTTTGTGCCGGTGTCCAGCTGGCCCGTGGCGGCATTGGAGTTGGCCTCCGCAATGGCGTTTTCGACCTCGTCGAATCCAATTCCCCGGGCGGCAAGTTCCCGGGGATCCACCTTCACGCGCACGGCATATTTTTGGGAACCGTAGAGATCGACCTGGGCGACTCCCGGAACGGAGGCCAGCCTTTGCGCGATGAGGGTGTCCGCGTATTCGTCCACCTTGCTGTAGGGAAGGGAATCGGAACTGGCCGCCAGGAGGAGGATGGGTTGCTCGGCGGGATTGACCTTGCGGAAAGACGGCGGTGTCGGCATGTCTTCCGGCAGGACCCGCTGGGCCTGCGAAATCGCCGCCTGGACGTCCTGTGCCGCCGCGTCAATGTCCCGGGAAAGATCGAACTGGAGCGTGATGCTGGTGGAACCGAACGAACTCGTCGAGGTCATGGACTCGATTCCGGAGATCGTGGCAAATTCTTTTTCCAGGGGAAGGGCGACGGAAGAAGCCATGGTTTCCGGGCTTGCCCCGGGAAGGCCGGCGGAAACATTGATGGTCGGAAAATCAACGCTGGGAAGATCACTGACCGGAAGCTGAAAACAGGCCAGAAGTCCGAAGCCGAGGATGCTCGCCATGACGAGTGTCGTCATGATGGGCCGACGAATGAACAGCCCGGCCGGATTCATTTTTCGGGAGTCTTTGCAGGAGCGGTCGGCGGAGATTTGACAACCACCCTGCTCCCCGGGGACACCCGAAGCTGGCCGGTGGTGATGACCTGTTCTCCCGGCTGGAGTCCTTCCCGGATGACAGTCAAACCCTCCACCGAGCGACCCGGCACCACTTTTCTCAAGGAGGCGGTGTCGCCAGCGACGACAAACACCTGTGCGCCCTGCTGTCCTTCCATGACCGCAACGGAAGGAACCACCAGGCCCGATTCCTCGGCCAGTCGGACGGTGACATCCACAAATTGTCCGGGCCAGAGGCTTTCGTCGCTGTTCGGGAAAGTGGCCTTGAAGGTGATCATTCCCGATGTGCGGTCCACGGTGTTGTCCACAAATGTCAGTTCGCCGGTTGCGAGAAGACGTCCGGAATCGGGATCAAAGGCACTCACGGAAGGCCGGGTCGTTTGCATCCGTTCCCGCACATCGGCCAGGGAGTTCTCGGGAAGAGAAAATGCCACATAGATCGGTTGCATTTGATTGATGACCGCCAGGGTGTCCCCGTTCGGTTGGGCGATATTGCCGGCTTTGAGCAGGGCCGCTCCGGCGCGGCCCGAGACCGGGGAGCGGACCTGGGACCATTCGACCGAGAGTTGAGCTTCGTCCACATCGGCTTGGCGCGCAGCCAGCTCGGACTTTTGGGATTCCGCTGCGGAAAGGACCTGGGAAGTCTGCTCCTTGGAGGCCACCCCGCGGTTGATCAGGGTGGTGTAACGCAACGCCTGCTCGCTGGCATTTTCCGCAACGAACTTCGCAATCGACAAGTTTGCCTCAGCCCGTTGGAGCGCCGCCTGGAAAGGCCGGGGATCGATGCTGAAGAGCAAATCGCCGGTCTTCACCTGCGCACCGTCCCCAAAGTGGACTTGGAGGATCTCTCCCAGTACTTTCGATTTGAGTTGCACGGAGACGATGGGTTCCACCGAGCCGATGGCTTTTATTTCGACGGGGAGTGTGCGGGTTTCAACCGCCGCCACCCGGACCGGCACTGGAGCAACGGCAGACGCCTTCGGGGAAGAGGTCCGCCCACAAGAACAAAGAAGCACGGAAAGCAGGAGGAGCAGAGCGGGAGATTTCATGAAAATCACAGGAAAGAAGCGGTTCCAGGCTTCTTCGCTCTCCGACGCCGAAACGGAAGGGCCGCCGGTTGAAATGAATGAATCTTCACAAAGAGGATTCAAATTCATTCCCAAGGAATATCAACCAAAGATCATGCACGAAGGAACTCCCGTTTCTCCTTCTTCGATATTTTCGGGATGCCGACTCCACGCGGGATCGCGGGAATCGGACGACGGAGCAGCAGGTCTCAGAGAAGAGCTTCGAGGCGGCGGACAATATCCGCTTTCCCGGAAACTCCGACAGTCTGGTCTTTTTTCTCTCCGCCCTTGAAGTAGATGAGGGTTGGGATGCTCTTGATGCCGAATTGGGACGAAGCCGCGGGACATTCGTCGACATTCACTTTGGCAATGGTGAACTTCCCGGCGTTTTCGGAGGCGATCTCCTCGACCACCGGCGTCAACATGCGGCACGGAGCACACCAAGTGGCCCAGAAATCCAAAAGGACGGGCGTGGTGGCATTCTTGATGAATGATTCAAAATCAGAATCCTTGAGTTCGGTCACGTGCGGGCTGGACATAGAGAAAATGACAATGGCTGCGAATGGAAATAATGCAAACGATGAGTGGGATCAACCAATCATCATCCACACCTGGACGCCCAGCGAGAGGAGCGCAACCACCAAGGCAGCGATTCCCAGAACCGGGTTCAGATCCTCCGAGGAAGAGGCAGCCTCGGACGGGACCGCAACGGTGATGGCGGCGGTGGAGGCGACGGACTTCGGAGTGGACGCATCCGGCTTCTTCTGCAACTGGACGGTTGCCTGGGGCAGGCCCTTGGCACCGGGCGTGGAAGCGGGGATTTTTGCCGTCTCCTTTTTGGCTTCGGCCTGAAGAGGAGCGGGAGCCACGGGTTTGATCGGGGCCACGGGGGCAACCGGGGTCGTGGGAGCCGAAGGAGGCTTGGGAACTGCAGCGGAAGGCGGGACGGTCGGCGGAGCAGGAGGCGGGGTGACCGCGGAAGGCGGGACCGGAGGCTTGGGCACCACCGGGGGCACCGTGGCCGAAGGGGGCTTGGGAATGGTCGACGGGGGGACCGGAGGGGGAGGTACCATGGAGCCGGGAGCCGACGGCGGCTTCGGAATGGCGGGAATCGAAGGGGGCTTCGGAATCGAAGGAGCCGGAGTAACAGAGACAGGGGGCTTCAATCCGGTGGGCACCGCCGGGGCGGAACCGGGAACAGGAACAGGCTTGGGCGGAAGATTGATCATTGCCGTTTCCCGGGGGCTTGAAGCGATGGGGGATCCATCGCGGCGGGCCGGGAGAACGATTCTTACGGTTTCCTTCTTGGGTTCAGCCATAGTCTGTTCGGAGTGGGTTAAGGCGCGGCTTTGTGCTGCGGCTGAAAATATTCACAAATTCTGACCATTGTGTCAATCACAGTGCGCAAAATTGTTGCATGAAATGGGTTGTGGAGACGGGCGGCTATCGCGGTGGCTGGGTGGGGAGGCGGTTTTTTTCGATGGTTGCAATGGCTTCCCGGACGTCTTTTTCTTCCCGCGGGGGAAGGCCTTCCGCAAGGGCGGCGCGATAGTGTTGGAGGGATTGATTGGGAAACCCGCGCTGGGCCCAGGCTTGGGCGAGATGGATGTGGATGCGGGCGGTGGGCGCGTGATTTTTTTCGGCCAGATGCAACAGGTGTTCCAGGGTGGAGGTCTCCGCGGAATAATCGTGCAGGGCGCGGGCGGCGCGGGCATGGAGCAAAAGCACATTGGAATCGTCCGGGTATTTGCGCAGGAGTGCGGAGGTGAGGTCGAAGGATTTTTCCACGGCCCGCGTTTCGAAGAGGGAGAGGGCGAGAAGATAATCTCCTTCATAGGCTCCGGGCCGGGCCCGGGTGGCGGCAGTTGCCAGTTTCCGGGCCCGTTCCCAGCGGCTTTGGGAGGCGGCCAGGGAGGCGGCCCGGAAGAGGACTTCGTAATCTTTTTCAGCGAGGTTCATGGCCTCTTCCATGGTGGTGGAGGCCAGGGTCTTGAATCCTGCGGCATCGAGATTGAGGGCATACTGTGCGAGGTAGAGGGCGCGGTCGCGTGGAGATGCGAAGTCCGGGATTTGTGAAGCGGCCTGATCCGGTGTTTCTCCGCGAAGGAAGAGCAGGCCCTGATTGTCAATGCGGGCGATGAACCAGTCCGGGGAATCCCGGAGGTGCGCGAGCAGCGGAGAAGCGTCGGAAAGGCTGCCTCCGAGCAACACTGCGGCAAACGGTTTGGAGCGGTCTTCCGTTCTCCATTTTTCCGGGGAAAGTCCGAGTTCGGAGATTTGCCGCATGGAAAGGGAATGGTCGATGAGTTTTCCGCCGAAGGGTGCGGCAGAAGGCAGGGCGGAGGCATTGATGAAAAGCCGTCCTTCCCGGCTTTTGGCGGCCTCGAGAAGGGCGAGGGGAGCCAGAAGTTCCGGGGCCTTGATCTGACGGGCTGCGGAAGAAAGGGTTTTTCCGATTCCCCCGGCCGAGACAGCCAGGCAGAGAATCCCCATCAGGACAAAAGCCGGGGTGCGGAGCCGTCCCCGCAGGAGGGAGGCACCAAGAAAGAGAATCAGAAATCCCACAAACCAGGGCAGGATGCCGGCGACGAATCGCAGGGTGTCGACCAAGCCCGGGCCGTCAAGAGAGAAGGCCGTGGCAGAAAGACGGTCGCCCCAGGGGGCGTCATCGGAAACCAGTCCGGTTCCCACCGAGCGGAGGCTGGCGGCGCGGTCGAAGAGCCGGGGCAGGGCCTGGCACACGGCTGCCAGGAGAGAGGCAAGAAGGATCGGGAGTTTTTTCAAAGCGGAAAAGTCGTTTGCGGATCGTCCGGGCCGCGAATATGGTCCGTTCATGCCCGCCCGTGCAATCGTATTGATACTCGCCATGTTTTCCTTTTTCACAAACCGTTCCCATGCCATCGAAGTCGGTGCTCCGGCCCCGATGGTCACCGGCACCGACCAGGACGGAAAACCGGTCGTCTTCGCCGACCTTTATGCCCGGGGAATCACGCTGGTTTACTTTTATCCCAAAGCCGACACGCCGGGTTGCACCGCGCAGGCCTGCTCGCTGCGGGATTCGTTCGCGGACCTGCACGGAAAAAATCTCCAGATCCTCGGGGTGAGCCGCGACACGCCGGAAGCCCAGAAGAAGTTTCAGGAGAAATACCAGATTCCCTTTTCCCTCATTGCCGACAAGGACGGCAAAGTGGCGGAAGCCTTCGGGGTTCCGGGAATCCTGGGAACCGGACTCAGCAGCCGGCAGTCGTTCCTCATCAAGGATGGCAAAGTCGTCTGGACATCCCCCAAGGCCAGGACCGGTCAACATGCGGCGGAAGTGCAGGCGGCTTTGGATGCCCTGAATTGAGGGGTTTGACGCCGGGAGGCGTCCGCGTATAGTGCCCGCGATGAAGGGAAACGGGAGACGTGTGCTGGTGGGAATGAGCGGTGGAGTGGACTCCAGCGTGACGGCCTGGCTTTTGAAGCGCGATGGTTGGGACGTGATCGGGGTGACGATGAAGGTCTGGCCGCAGGACTGTCTTTCCCGGGCGGAGGACAAGTGCTGCGGGCCCTCGGCGATTGCCGATGCGCGCGGGGTGGCCCACCGGCTCGGGGTACCCCATTACGTGGTGGATGAGGCAGATCAATTCGAGCGGGTCGTCATCAATTACTTTGCCAATGAATACCGGGCGGGCCGGACGCCGAACCCCTGTGTGATGTGCAACGAACATCTGAAGTTCGGCAACCTGCGCACCAAAGCCCGGGCGCTCGGGGCGGATTTCATCGCGACCGGGCACTACGCGATCATCAAGCGCCATGGCGATCGTGCGGTCCTGCGCAAGGGCAGGGATTCGCGCAAGGACCAGTCGTATTTTCTTTTCAGCCTCAACCAGGACCAGCTTCTCCATTCTCTGACGCCCCTGGGCGGCATGACCAAGCCGGAGATTCGGGAGATCGCGCGCGAACTCGGGTTGAAGGTGGCCGACAAGGTGGACAGCCAGGAAATTTGCTTTGTGCCCGGGAATGACTACCGGGCGTTTTTGCGCGGGCATCTGGGGGACGGGGATTTTCACCGCGGGGGCATTTATGACACGCAGGGGAATTTTCTCGGAGAGCACGAAGGGATCGAGATGTTCACCATCGGTCAGCGGAAGGGGCTTCCCGGAGGGTCTCCGAAGCCCCGTTATGTGGTGGATATCGATGCGGAGCATTCGCGGGTGATTGTCGGGGACGAGGAAGATTTGGTGCGGAAGGAATTCGAGGTCGACCGGGTCACCTGGCACGGTGGGGAACCGGAGGGCCCGATACCGGTGACCGTCAAAATCCGCTACGCCCATCCCGGAGCCGGCGCGGAAGTGGAAGCCCTTCCCGGGCAACGCGCGAGGGTGCTGCTCGACGAACCGCAACGGGCCGTGACCCCCGGGCAGGCGGCTGTGTTTTATGATGGGGACCGCGTGGTCGGGGGAGGCTGGATCGTCCGCAAACCCGCCCTTGTCCCGGCATGATCCGCCTTGTTCTGACGACGTTTGCGGACGGGGAGACGGCGGCGCGGATCGTGAAGACACTGGTGTCCGAAAGACTCGCCGCCTGCGGAACGATCCTTCCCGGGGCGAGATCCATTTACCTTTGGAACGGGGTTTTGGAAGACAACGAAGAAGCGGTGGTTCTCTTCAAGATCGCCACTTCCAACCAGGAGGTATTTTCCAGGCGCCTCACGGAATTGCACCCCTACGAAGTTCCGGAGATCCTTTCCATCTCACCCGTGGATTGGAACGAGGCTTACGCCTGGTGGGTCGTGTCGTCAGGCGGGGCGTAACGCCGGTTTTTTTGCAAAGAAACAAACTGCGGCAAATTGATTGATGTCGGGTTGCCAAAAGTGGAAACTCCCCGGTTTCATCATGGAGTTTCTTACAAAGTTCACGGGCGGCAATGAAATCGCCCAGGCCGTTCTTATTCTGTCACTGATTTCCATTGCGGGGCTGGCCCTTTCCGCCATCAAGTTCCGGGGGATCGGGCTGGGGATCACCGGGGTTCTCT
Source organism: uncultured Chthoniobacter sp. (assembly GCA_964585615.1). GTDB lineage: Bacteria > Verrucomicrobiota > Verrucomicrobiia > Chthoniobacterales > Terrimicrobiaceae > QYQL01. The sequence goes on from CAZPEN010000020.1 coordinate 18,416, forward strand.
TTTCCGGTTTGTTCTTCGGGCATTTCGGGTGGCACATCAACCAGGAGGTGCTCGAGTTCGTGCGGGAATTTGGTTTGATCCTTTTTGTCTTCACCATCGGACTCCAGATCGGCCCCGGTTTTTTTGCTTCCCTGAAAAAGCAGGGACTGCCTGCGAACATCTGTGCGGCGACCATTGTGATCGGTGGCGCGGGGCTGACGCTTGCTCTGGCATGGCTGATGGGCATCCATCCCTTTGCCGCGGCGGGCCTGTTCTCCGGGGCCACCACGAACACCCCTTCGCTCGGCGCGGCCCAACAGGCGCTGGCGGTCATTCCCGGGATCGACGCCGGCGTGAAGGCCCTGCCCGCCCTGGCCTATGCGGTGGCGTATCCGGGGGGAGTCTTCGGGATCATCGTCTGCATCCTTCTCCTGAAGGCGTTCTTCCGCATCGATCCCGGACAGGAATTGGCGGCTTATGAGACCGAACGCCGCAGTCAGACGCCACCGCTGAAACGCCGCAATCTCAAAATCACCAACACGAATCTTGACGGGCTTCCCATCGGTGGGATTCCCGGTCTCAAGGAAACCGGTATCACGATTTCCCGGTTGTGCAGTGCGGGTGGCGGGGAGGTGCGGGTGGCGGCGCCGGATGAAGTCATTCACGTTGGCGACACGATCCTGGCCGTCGGCACCGTGGAGGCACTCGACAGTTTTCAGCGCATTGTCGGCGGGGTTTCCGATCTCAATCTGCTTGATGGCTCAGCCCACATTCTCTTCCGGCGGATCATCGTGACCCACAAGGCCGCGCTCGGGAAGTCCCTCCGGCAGCTCGCGCTCCACACGACATACAATGCGGTGGTGACGCGGATTCAGCGCGGGGAACTGGAAATGGCCGCCGACCCGGATACTAAACTTCAATTCGGCGACACCTTGCAGGTGGTGGGGGACAAACAGGGGCTCGACCAGGCCGCCGCCCTGCTCGGCAATTCCCCGAAGGATCTTGGCCACACAAATTTCCTGCCTGTCTTTGTGGGCATCGCGCTTGGAGTGGCTGCGGGGCTGATTCCCATCGCCCTGCCGGGACTGCCCGTGCCCGTGCGGCTGGGGCTGGCCGGAGGGCCGTTGGTGATGGCCATTGTTCTCAGCCGCATCGGACAGATTGGCTCCGTGGTTTGGTACATGCCGGCCGGTGCGAACCTGGCTTTGCGGGAAATGGGAATCGTCCTCTTCCTGGCCTGCGTCGGCCTGAAGGCGGGTTCGAAATTCATTCCCACCCTGCTGAGTCCGGCCGGGGTTTCCTGGCTGATTGCGGGTTTCTGCATCACGCTGCTGCCGATCCTGATCGTGGGGGTGCTGGCCCGGGTGTTTTTCAAGATGAACTATGTTGCGCTGAGCGGCATCATCGCCGGGAGCATGACCGATCCCCCGGCCCTGGCCTTTGCCAACACGCTGGTCAAAAGCGATGCCCCCTCCGTGGCCTACGCTTCCGTTTACCCGCTGACGATGCTCCTGCGCATCCTCTGTGCGCAGGTGCTGATCCTGCTTTTCAGTTGAAAAACGCCATGCTGTAAGCAAACCTCCCGCGAAGGGAAGAAGAAGGTTCGTGCAGGGGAAAATGATCTCATCCCCTTCTCTCGCTGTTTTCGGGCTGAAAGCTCAGGCTCCGGTTTCCATGCCTGCTTTTCCATTCTCTGCAGGAGGGAGAGGCGGATGTTGCGGCGGGACGGGTGGCTTCATTTGTTCCAGGATGGGGCCGAGTGTGGGATCGGCCTTGAGGAGGGCTTCCTTCATGGTCTTGTGGAATTCTTCGGCGGCGATGCGGCGCTCCTCGGGGGTTTTGGCCGCATTTTTTTTGGCTTCTGCCGCCTGGACGGCAGGGTCACTTTTGGTTTTTTCGCGGGCGGCCATGAGTTTTTGGCGGTCGCCTTCACTGAGGTTGGCAAACCCGGGGACTTCGCCCGGTTTTCCATCCCTGCCATCTTTCATCTTGTCTCCGAAGCGTTCTTTGACCATCTCCGCCAGCCCGGGGTCTGCTTTCATGATGGCTTCGCGCATGGCCTGAAGGAATTCCCCATTGGCGGCGTCGGCCTTCTTTTTGAGTTCCTGAATTCTGGGATCCTGAAGGGCTTTTTCGCGGGCGGCATCGAAGCGGGCGCGGATTTCCGGCGGAAAATTGTCTTTCACTTTTTTGCGCATTTTTTCGCGCAAGGCATCGCCGGGCTGGTTTCCGGGACCGGAAAAAGCGGGAGGGGTGGGTCGCGGGCCGGTGCCCTCTGTCGGAGGCTCCGCGACGGCCAGCGCTGTGCAGGCGGCCAGGACGGGAAGGAAGAGAGTGCGTTTCATGGGCATCGTTGTTGTATGGAATGGAACACGGGTTTTTTTTGAAAGTTGCGAGAAACCTCAGCGGGTCTCCCTTGCGGGGGAAGGGCTTTGAACAGTCGGGAGGCAGACATGGAACGAGGCACCGAGGCCCGGGGTGCTTTCCACGGAAACACCGCCGCCGTGGGCTTCGACGATGTTTTTGACGATGGAAAGTCCGAGTCCGGTGCCTCCGGCGTCCCGGGAGCGATCTTTGTAAACACGGTAAAAGCGCTCAAAAATGTGGGCTTGATCACCGAGCGGAATACCCGGTCCGTTGTCGGCGAAGGTGATGCGGATGTCGTTTTCCTGCCGGCAGGCGGTGATGTTCAGGACGAGGTGCCCGCTTCCCCCGTAGCGGAGGGCATTTCCGATGAGGTTGGAATAAACCTGTTCCAGTCTGCGACCGTCCGCTTCCGCGTGGAGGGCATCGTCCGCCCAGTCAATGTGGATTTCGGCTCCGCGCTCCGCGATGTTCGGTTCGAGGTGTTCCAGCACATGGTCGAGCAATCCGCGGAGGTTGGTGGGTTGGAATTCCAGCAACTTGGCGCGTTCCTCCAATCGGGAGATGGTGAGGAGGTCGTCGATGAGGAGGGCCAGTCGGCGGGTGTTTTTGTGCATGGCCTTCAACGAATGGCGGGCCATGTCTGGATCTTCCAGGGCTCCGTCCATGAGGGTTTCCACGTAACCGTTGATGATGGCCAGCGGCGTCCGGAATTCGTGGGAAACATTGGCAAGAAACTCCCGCTGGGTGGCTTCCAGTTTCCGGATGGCGGTGACGTCGTGAAAGACGACAAGCGCGGCCATGGGTTGGGTCTGGGGTTTGGGCACCAGGCTGCCCACATGCACGTCGAGATGCTTGATTTGATAACCACTGCGGGAGGACGGCACCTCCACGGTGATTTCGATTTCCTGGGGAGTTTCCTCTTCCAGGGCCATTTCCACCGCTTTTTGAAGTTCGTGTTTGCGGAAGACTTCGATGACCGGGCGGTTGAGCGGGGACTCGTTCAATGCGAAGAGGCGGAGAAGGGCATCGTTGACGAGGCGGACGCGTTGGGAGCGGTCGGCGATGAGGACCCCTTCTGCCATGCCCGAAAGAATCGCCCGGAGGCTGAAGCCCTCGTCCGTGATCTGACGGTCGAGTTGCTGGAGGAGTTCGGAGATCCTGCGGGTGTCGCGGATCAGATCCTTGAACACTCCGGGAGTGGAGGGCAGGGGGATGGCCGCGAAATCCCGGTTGGCCAGCCGGTTGATCGAACGGCTCACACGAACAAAGGGCCGAAGGATCTCAAAATAGAGAAACAAAGCGCCCGCGGCTGCCGCCACCGTCCCGAAAGCGATCCAGAATGTGCTCAAGCCCCCGCCACCGCGTTGAAGCGGTAGCCCTCGCCGCGGATGGTTTCGAGACGGTTGGAATACTTGCCCAGTTTTTCCCGCAGCCGCCGCATGTGGGTGTCCACGGTGCGGGTGTCGATGGCGGTGTTCTGGTAGCCCCAGACATCGGTGAGCAGGATTTCCCGCGAGAGGGTTTTTCCCCGGCGTTCCAGCATCAGACTGAGAAGTTTGAATTCGGTGGTGGTGAGGTCGAATCGCCGACCGTCGAGACGGGATTCAAAATTGGTTTTGTCGAGATAGATGCCTTCGACCTGGATGACTTCCGAACGGGGCACCATGCGGTGGCGCTTGAGAAGAGCCTGGATCCGGAGAACGAGTTCACGCGGGCTGAAGGGCTTGGTGACATAGTCATCCGCCCCGAGTTCGAGACCTTTGACCCGTTCGTCTGGCTCTCCCTTTGCCGTCAACATCACAATCGGGATGGCTTCCGTATTCGCATCGCCCTTCAAAGCGCGGCAGACTTCCTGTCCGGTCATGCCCGGCAACATCAGGTCGAGCACAATGATATCCGGGCGGGCTTCCCGTGCCATTTCCAGGCCCCGGTCGCCGGAGGTGGCGATCAAGACCTGAAAGCCGGCCCTCTCGAGGTTGTAACGCAAAAGGTCCACAACATCGGGTTCATCCTCCACGACCAGAACGATATCCTGCATGCAAAGCTCCCGATATCCGAGAGCGGGCTTCCCGGCAAGCTCTCCTTGTTGGCGAACGGGAGGGAAAAGGCTCCTGCCGGAAAAAGATTCGGGCCACCGGCGGAAATGATCAGAAAACAAAGGAAAACTGATCCGCGGTGGCCCGAACTGCTGCCTTAACCGAGAGATTTGACCCCTGTGGGGGGAAGATGTTCAAAAAAAAGCGAACTCTTTTTTTCAATCCGTCTGACCTATCTTGCAAGAAGTTGGCGTGGAATGAGTTCCGCTTGAAGGATTTTTTTGGAAAAATTCAGCCCAGAGTGATGCCGACTGGACAGTGATCGCTGCCGCCGACGCCGGGTTCGATGAAGGCCGAGGTCAGTCCCGGACGGAGGGTGGGAGAAACGCACACGTAGTCGATCCGCCATCCGATGTTCCGTTCCCGGGCCATGCTCTGGTAGCTCCACCAGGTGTAATGTCCGCCTCCGTTCTCGAATTCGCGAAAAGTATCGAGGAACCCGGCATCCAGCACCCGGTCGAAAGCCTCGCGTTCCTCGGGGGTGAATCCCGCGTTGCGGGTATTTTCCTTCGGACGGGCGAGATCGATTTCCCGGTGGGCCACGTTCATGTCTCCGCAAAACACCACCGGCTTGCGTTTTTTCAAATCCGTCAAAAAGGCGATGAAGGCCGGGGTCCACTCGCGGGTGCGGTAGTCGAGGCGGGTGAGTTCCCGCTGGGAGTTCGGCGTGTAGACATTGACGACGAAGAAATCCCGGAATTCCGCGGTGATCACGCGTCCCTCGCGGTCATGTTCGTCGCGTCCGATGCCATTCGTGACGGCGAGAGGTTTCTTTCGCGAGAGGAGGGCGGTGCCGGAGTAGCCCGGTTTTTGGGCGGGATTCCAGAACATGTGGTAACCGTCGAAATCGTGATCCACCTGATCCGGGCGGGCCTTGATTTCCTGAAGGCAGACGATGTCGGCCTCCGCGTTCCGGAGGTAGGCGGGGAGGCCTTTGCCCAGGATCGAGCGGAGCCCGTTGACGTTCCAGGACACCAGCTTCATTCAGACGAAGGAAAATTCGGCGCGGATCGCGTGGTGGTCGGAGGCCGGCGTCTGGATCACAGCATGGTTCTCGAGGCGGAGTGAGGAGTTGTAGAACAGGTGGTCCAGCACATACGGTTTTCGGCGCCAGGTGGGTTCGGTATTTTGGACGGTCTGGAATCCCGCCAGGCCGAACTGTTCCACGACTCCTTCGCCGGGAGCGCTGTTGAGATCCCCCGCCAGAATTGCCGGGCCGCTTTGGAGGCGGAGTTCCCCGGAGATCATGTCCCGCTGCACCGGATGCTCCGCGCTCGTGGAGCCGATCATGAAAAAGGCCTGGAGATGCGTGTTCAGGAGGCGGATGTTCCGGCCTTGGATGACCGTGCCCGCGGAGATGAGCAGGCGTTGGGAGGGTTTCCTCCGGGTGCCGCCATACTCGAATTCCACATCGGCGGCGGGGAGGTCGATCCTCTGGAAATCGCGCAATTTGGTTTTCGAAAAAATCGCGAGCCCGAGGCCGAAGGGGAGTTCCATTTCGTTGGCCACCGGGTAGGCGAAGACGGAATCGCAGCCTTTCAGGTGTTTTTTCAGGAAAGCATGGTGGGGCGGCGGTTGGATTTGTGCGCCTCCCTCGAATCCCTGCTCGACTTCCTGGAGGAACACGACATCGGCATCCTGCTGGAGGAGGAAAGCCACCGTCTGTTCCAGGTCGATTTTGACATTGTCCGGATCGGCCTCATCCCAGGGCTGGCCGTTTTGCATATTGAAAGTGAGAGTGCTGAAAGTCATGAAGCGGTTTCTTGCCAACTCAGGATTCCCGGCTGTATAAACCACAGCTCACGCATTTGCAAACCATGTATAAACTCGTTCTCATCCGCCACGGCGAAAGCACCTGGAACAAAGAAAACCGCTTCACCGGCTGGACCGATGTCGAACTCAGCGACAAAGGCCGCGCGGAAGCCAAAGCCGCCGGGGAACTCCTGAAAAAAGAAGGATTCGTCTTCGACATCGCCTATGCCTCCGTCCTCAAACGGGCGCTCAACACCCTCTGGAGCGTGCTTCAGGAGATGGATCTCGTGTGGATCCCGATCGAAAAAGACTGGCGCCTCAACGAACGGCACTACGGGGCCCTGCAGGGTCTCAACAAAGCCGAGACGGCGGCCAAATACGGTGACGAGCAGGTTCTGGTCTGGCGCCGCAGCTACGATATTCCGCCCCCGCCGCTCGAAAAATCCGACGAACGCTGGCCCGGCCACGATCCCCGTTACGCCGGGATCGAGGGACTCCCGCTCACCGAATGCCTCAAGGACACCGTCGAACGCTTCCTGCCTCTCTGGCACGAGAAAATCGCTCCCGCCGTGAAATCCGGCAAGCGGGTCATCGTTGCCGCCCACGGGAACAGCCTGCGGGCACTGGTCAAATACCTCGACAATGTTTCCGACGAGGAAATCATCAGTCTGAACATCCCGACCGGTGTGCCACTCGTTTATGAGCTCGATGCGGATCTCAAGCCGATCAAGCACTACTACCTTGGTGATCAGGAGGCCATTGCCGCCGCCATGAACGCCGTGGCCAGCCAGGGCAAGGCGGCGAAGTAGGGGGAGAAGCGGGCATCCTCTGCCCGCGAAAGAATTCCCAGGCGGGGAGAGCCGCGGCGGATGTCTGCCGCGGTTACAACCCCTGCACGGTTTTGCCCTCGGGCCATTCGACCGTGAATCCGGAGGTGAGGACTTTTTTCTCCTTCGGTTTGAGATCGAGCACCCATTCGGCCTTCCCCGTCTCCTTGTCCAACGACCCCGGCTGCTGGCTGAACTGGACATTGGAAACAACCACCGAGGCATCCTGCGAGACCGGCAATTGATCCAGGACGGTCACTTTCACGGGAGTCTCCTTGAAGCTTTCCAGCGTCGTCTCGAATTTCTTCTCCAGGGTTTCCTTTTTCTGGATGAGCCCGCTGCGGGAGGCTTTGTCGAGCAGGGTCTTGCGGGTAATCTTCACCCCGTCGTCGCCGCCGAGATAGAAATCGAACTCCGCGGACGGCGCGATGAAGTTCACCCGGCTGCGACCGACAAAATCCCCGTCCCGGAAAAGATTCACCTCGCCGCCGAGGATGGGGGCTCCGGTGGAATTTGTCAGACGCGCCCGCAGGTAGGCCGTCTCGGAAAGTTTCGGCGTGGCGACATACTCCAGTTTTCCGTCAAAAACCTGTGTGGTGATTGTCACCTTGTGCGGTTCGCCATCGGCCGGGATCGTGGCGGGGACTTTGATCTCGAAGACCGCCGAGAAGCCATCCGTCTTGATCTCCGCCGTTTCCATTTCCAGGGGGGCCTCCTCTTTCATTTTCGCGTCGGCATCGGAAAACGCCCGGCTTGCGCTGAGCTGGTCTCGCGCGGACATCTCGTTCCGCCGCATCGGTGCCGCCGGCATGGAGGCGGAAACCGGGAGCATTTCCTGAATCCGGAGCCACCAGGGGGTGAGTTCCGGCATCCGGGCCCCGACATTTGGCCGGGCGGTGGAGAGCGAGAGTTTCACGTTGTCCCAGTTCTCTCCGGTCTGCTGGCGGACGATGCCCTGACAGGTGAGTTCGATCTTTTGGGATTTGGAATCCAGCCGCGCATCGTAAACCGGAGTCCACGAGGCATTCCGCATGTTGTAGCCAAGGGAAATGTCCGCACGCGACGGACGCTCGGCACGCACCGCGACCAGCACGTCTTTTGTGGCCTTCGCCCCGCCGCCGCTCAGGCGTGCCAGTTCCTGCCGGAGCAGATCTTCCTTCGGCGCGAGTGCGCGGAGTTCCCGGGCGATGGCCAGGGCTCGGTCCCCGAGGCTTTTCAGTTCGGCGGCATAAAAATCATACAGCGGTTTGACGTTCTGCATCGAGGGGGCGGCGGCGGCCTCCTTGGCCGGAACGACCAGGCTGTCCCGCACTTTGTTGAGAAACACTTTTCTCTCGTTGAGGTCCGCATTTTCGATTTCCAGTGCCGAACGCTGGTCGCCGAGTTGGTCGAGCTGGGTTTGGATTTCCCGGACACGGTCATTCACGGTTTGTTCGGACAGGACGTTGCGGACCTCGATGCCCAGGATTTTGAGCCCTGCCGTTCCCTTCCCGGAAGCCTGCACGCTGGAGTCCTCCAGGGCGACCGGAAGTCCGCTGAAACGGACGATGTTTTCTCCCGCCGGAAGTTCCACCTCCGCGACGCGCGTGATCCGGGCCCGGTCGGAATAGACCGTGACGGCGGTGATTCTGTCGGAGGCGGCGATGTCACCGGCGAAAAGAGCCGCCGGAACCCATGCGAGGAGAACAAGAAGAACGGTCTTCATGGAGAAGAACCTATCCCCGCCGGAGGCGCACGTCACGTCCCAAGTGCGGCATCGGAAAATCGCCGCTCGCCGCAGGCCCGGGAATCTGATAGGGTTTTCCACAACCCTGTTACAAATGGACATTCTCATCGTTGGTGCGGGTATTGGAGGGCTGGCGCTTGCCGCCCTTTTGAAGCAACGCGGGATCAAATGCCGGGTGGTCGAGCGTTCCGGGAGTCTGGAACATGCCGGTTACATGCTGACACTTTACCCGATGGGCAACCGTGTCCTGCATGGACTCGGGAAATTTGAAGAGTTTGTGAAGCGGAGTTCTTCCTTCAAAACCTACGAAGTTCACAACGGCCAGGGCGATCTCCTGCACCGGTTCGATGTGTCGGTCATCGGTTCGGAATTCGGTTATACCGGGCAGCTCCTGCGCAAGGATCTCCTGGAGATTCTTCGGTCTGCCGCACCGGATGTTCCCCTGCGCATGGGAACGGGATTGGAGCATCTGGAACAGAGGGATGGTCGTGTGAACGTGCGCTTCTCCGACGGTTCAACCGGGGTTTTTGATGCCGTGGTCGGCGCGGATGGCATTCACTCCAAAACCCGGCGCATCATTTTTGGCGAAGAGCCGGACCATGAGACCGGATGGGGGCTCTGGGTCTGGTGGTCGGGGGTGGATCTGCCCAGGGACACTGTTCGCGAGTATTGGGGCAAAGGCCGCTTTGTCGGGCTCTATCCCACGCCTTCCGTGGTCGGGGCCGTGGCTGCCGGCCCCAGGCATCTGCTTGGCCCGGATGTCATCGATGGCGACGGACTCCGTGTTCGGGAGCTGTTTTCGGGGATGGGAGGGGGAGCCGCGGAAATCATGAACGGCTTCCCGGCAAAAACCGACGATCTTTTTTTCTGGAACCTGAGCGATTACCGCACCCATCGATGGACCAGCGGCCGGATCGCCCTTCTGGGAGACTCCGCCTGCGCGTTTCTTCCCACCGCCGGCGTGGGAGCCTCGATGGCCCTTGAATCCGCCGCAGTGATGGCCGATGAACTGACCCGCACCGATGCCAGGTTCATTCCCCAAGCTTTCACCCTCTACGAAAAACGCCGCCGCAAACGCGCGGAACTCGCGCAGGAAGATTCCCGGAAACTCGCCGTCTGGATGCTGGCGGACTCTGCTCCTCTCGTGTGGACCCGCGATCAATTCATGAAAGTGGCGACGATGGATTCGCTGGTGAGAAACATCTCCCACAGCCTCGGCGAACCGATCTGATTTCCCGGCGGGAGCAAACCAATCGGGCGAACGCACTGAAAGCATCTTTTCGGTGACCCAGGCCTGCTTTTTTCTCGATCCTTCCCCTGCGAAAGCCCACTTTCTTCCCCTGTTCCAGCAAAGCATATGCCCATCGCCGACCTTTTCCCCGGGCTTTTTGCCCAGTTTACCCGCACCGCCCATTTTGATGACAAGACCATTGACGCGGTCGAAAAGCTCGTCATCAAGAAAAACGACAAGCCCTATCTGAAATGCCTCGTCCGACAGAAGGAGGTGATGGCAAAACCCGAGGAGATCGTCCGTCAGCTCTGGCTTCACACGCTTCTCCACCGCTACAAATACCCTCTCTCAAGGATTCAGGTGGAATATCCGATCACTTTTGGGCGCGACAGCTCGAAGCGGGCGGACATCGTGATTTTCGACGCTGACCGTCCGACGGTTCCCTACATCATCATCGAGGTGAAGCAGGCGACCGCAAAAGGCGGCAAGGAACAGCTCAAGAGCTACACCCACGCGACCGGTGCCCCGCTGGCCGTCTGGAGCGACGGTACGCAGGTCATCGTCTGGCACAGGAAAAACCCGAACTACTTCGAGGAAATTCCCGCGCTGCCCGGCGCAAACGAGACGATCGAGATGATCGCCGGTCAGCCTTGGACGATCGACACGCTTCTGGAATACGAGAAGCAGCGCGATGCCGAAGGCAGCAAGGGACGGAGCCTCCGACAGCTCATCGAAGACCTTGAGGACGAGGTGCTCGCGAATGCGGGCGTGGATGTTTTCGAGGAGGTGTTCAAGCTCATCTTCACGAAGCTTTACGACGAACTCTCCTGCTACTCGGACTTCTCCCCGCATCTCCGATTCCGGAACGTGAACACCGCCGCCCAGACGAAGAAGGCCATTCAGCACCTCTTCGACGAGGCCCGCGAGAAATGGGATGGCGTTTTTGACGACGACAAAATCCGCCTCACTCCCGAGCACTTGCAGGTCTGCGTCGGCTCGCTGGAAAAGTGGAAGCTCTTCAACTCGAACCTCGATGTCGTGGACGAGGCGTTCGAATACCTCGTCAACAAATCCTCGAAGGGCGAGAAGGGCCAGTATTTCACGCCGCGCTGGGTCATCGACCTCTGCGTGAGGATGCTGAACCCGAAGGAGACCGAGACGATCATCGACACCGCCTGCGGCAGCGCGGGATTCACCGTCCACAGCATTTTCCATGTCTGGCGGAAAATCCTCGACGACATGGGCAAGCCTGCCTCGCACCTCTTCACGATGGAAAAAAAGCCGGTGCGGTGCCTGAAATACGTGCAGGATAAAGTCTTCGCCATCGACTTTGACGAGAAATCCGTCCGCGTCTCCCGCTGCCTCAACCTCATCGCGGGCGACGAATGTCCTCCACCTGAACACCCTCGACTACAAGCGCTGGGACGAGACGACCAAGCAGCCGGAGTGGATCGACATCTACAACGAGGGCTGGAAAAAACTCCGCAAGCTCATGGCGGAGAAGAACGACTACCGCGCGTTCGGATTCGACGTTCTCATGGCAAACCCGCCTTTCGCGGGCGACGTGAAGCAGACGGACATGCTCAGCCCCTACGAACTCGCGCACAAACGCGCGAAGGACGGCGGGCAGGGCAAGCTCGAATCCGCCGTCGGCCGCGACCTCCTCTTCATCGAGCGCAACCTCGACTTCCTCCGCCCCTGCGGCCGCATGGCGGTCGTCCTCCCACAGGGACGGTTCAACAACTCCAGCGACCAACGCGTCCGCGAGTTCATCGCCGAACGCTGCCGCATCCTCGCCGTCGTCGGCATCCACGGAAATACCTTCAAACCCCACACCGGCACAAAAACCAGCGTCCTCTTCGTCCAGAAGTGGAACGACGATCCCGCCGCCGGTCCGCTCTGCAAGAAGGTGGCCGATTACCCGATCTTCTTCGCCACCCAGCGCCTCCAGAGCAAGGACAACAGCGGCGACAAAATCTACGTGAAGGACGCGAATGGCGAACGCCTCCGCGACACCCACGGTCACTGGGTCGTCCAACACGATTTCTTCAACCACGACGGACTCACCCAGGACGGCATCGCGGAAGCGTTCGAGGAATTCGCCGCCAAGGAAAAACTAAGTTTTTTCTGAGCCGCCCCTTCAACGCCAAGCGCTACGCAAGGCTGTTGGAGGGGCTGGAAATAACAGTCATGCCTCTCAATGAGGTTCTATCTTTAGACGACACTGGACGCATTGATTCCGGCTTTTTTACAAAAGAGCAAATCAGAGTCAGAGCAAAGGCATCCATATGGCCGTTCCTTGGAGACTATTGTGAAAGCGTGTCTTGCGGGCCTTTTGGTTCCACCATACTTGATACAAACTATGTCGAAGCTGGATTGCCGATGATTCGGCCTTTCAACCTTCGCGAGATGAGGTCTGATGCCGGAGAGATTGCTTTTTTGCCTGAAGAATTTGTCTTCAACCAGTCGCTCAAAATATTTAAGCGGGGAGACTTGATGTTTGCCAGGGTTGGTGATGTGGGTTGCAGCCTTCTTGTGCATGAACGGGCAACGATAAGTCCAAACGTCATTGCTGCTTCAATTAAGCGTAGCTCGCTGAACCCATACTTTGCCGCAGTTTTCTTCAACACACCGTATGGCTTTCTTCAAATGGAAGGAGGAATGAAAGTAGTCGCTCAACCGACAATCTCGACAGAGTTGATTCGTAAACTTCGTGTGCCGAACTTTTCATCAGACTTCCAGAAACAGATTGAACGGCGGTTTCTTGAGAGCGAGGCGCTGCTGCTAAAAGCTCGAATAGACCAATCAGCCGCCGATCAAACCCTCCTCCGCGCCCTCGGTCTGGAAAGCTGGGAGCCACCGGAGCCACTGACCTATACGCGGTGCGCCTCCGAAGCACTCGCTGCCGGGCGGATCGATTCCGATTTCTTCGCGCCCGCCCGCTATGCCACGATCGAAAAACTATCGGCGATGCGGCACCGGCTTTTGCGCGACTGCTGCGACTCGATCCGCGACCTTTTCGACCCCCTCGATCCGCACGGAATCACAGAGGTTCGCAACTTCGACGTCACGGACGCGCTCAAGCCCTCGTTCGACGACAGCAAGGAAATCGTTCCCGTTCAGGAATTGGGCAGCACCAAGAAGCGGTTCCTGAACGGCGACGTCGCGATCTCACGCCTTCGCTCCTACCTGCGCCAGATCGCCGTCGTCAGAACCTCGGACTCAGTTCCCGCCGTCGGCTCGTCCGAATTCATCGTCCTTCGCCCACGCGCGGGCATCAGCCCAGAGCTTCTGATGGTCTTCCTCCGCTCGAAGCCGGTGCAGACGATTTTGAAATACTGCCAGGAAGGCAACCAGCACCCGCGCTTCGGCGAAGGAAACCTCATGGAAATCCCATTCCCCGAAGTGCTGCTGGATCACAGCGACGCCATCATCTCCCAAATCCGATCCGCCCACGCCGCGCGTCAGGAGGCGCAATCGCTGCTCGAACGCGCGAAGCGGGCGGTAGAAATCGCCATCGAAGAAGGCGAGGCGGCGGGGATGGAGTTTCTCGGGGGTTGCTCTCCGTGATGCCCGGGAAAACATTTCGACAACTTGCAGGCAGGAACACAGACTGTCCGGATATTTGGAGAGTTGAGGGCGCATGTATTTCTTTTACATCGACGAGAGTGGCACGAGGGATCCGGGAGTGACGGGCGAGCACAAGGACGGAACCGTCTTTCAAAAGGAGCCGTTGTATGTGCTGACGGCTGTCGGTCTTTTCGAGTCCCGCTGGAAGCACTTCGACAGGCGGATTTCAAATCTCAAGCTGGAACTCGCGGATCAAATCTGGAAGCGCCACAAGGAGAGATTGGAACTGGTGGATTGCGAGGTCAAATCGACTTGGATGCGACACGAAAAGCTCAGGGCCAAGGAAAGCCGGTTTCTTTCAAAGTTATCCGCCGAAGATTTGAAGCGAATAACCGATTGCTACTATGGGGCCCTTGGAGAGTGCCATTTCAAGATTCTCTCAGTCGTCGTTGACAAGCGGCACATCCAATCGCACCTCGACCACATCAAACTGCACAAGAAAGCCTACGAATTGCTCCTTGAACGGATCGACTCCTATCTGGCCGAGGCCCACCCGAAGCATTCGGCGGTCATCGTGATGGACGATACCGACAAAACGATCAACCGGGCACTGAGCATGAAACATGCCTATTTCCAACGTGAGGGAAATCGCTTCAGCAATTTTTCCCATATCATTGAATACCCGTTTTTTACAGACAGCAGGCTTTCGGCGGGCATCCAACTGGCGGACCTCTGCGGCTACAATATCTACCGCGCATTTCGGCAAAAGGATTTTTCTTACGAGTATTTCCGCAGACAGCTTCCTCACTTCTATTTTTCCACCCACACTGGTTTCGCGAGACTCGATGGCCTCTATGTATGGCCCGGAGAGTCAGAGCTTGTAGAATTTTGTCGTGCAGAAGTGCTGCGAATCAAAACAGAACAGCCCACGCTTTGGACGTGGGCTGCTCAAAAAAAGAAATGAAGTCAGGCTGGGCGAACCATATCGAGCTGACTGGCAGCACCCGACTGCACATACATTCAGTCTTGAAGGGGCCTGTATGCAACAGTTTTGTTTCAAAAAGTGACCCCCCCCTGAGTATTTCCCGCATGAGCATCCACTTGACTCCCGACCAGGGCGACGAGAAGTTCTTCGCGCGAAGACGATTTTTCCCATGAAAGAACGCTTTGGCTCGTTCTTGGCAAACGGCGGCGTTGCCAACGCGTTGGTTGCGACCCCCTCATTCGCCAGATGCTTCTGAGTGCGATTGTACTCTCGGCGGGCGGGAAGCCACCCAACACGCTTGGGCGTCCCGTCAGGAAAAAAACTTCAGGCGCGGTCGACGCTGAATTTGCCGGCTCCGATGAGGACGAGGGAAAGGCAAACGATGCCGATCTCGGCGGAGTGGCTCCATTCGCTGATGGCACCATGGCCAACGTGATACATCATGACCGTGGCGACGACCATGGTGAAGGTGAGGAAAAGGGCGGCGATGCGTGTGAGGAAGCCAATGGCGAGGAGGGCTCCTCCCAGGGTTTCGCTCATGGCGGCGAGGAAGCCCCAGAGGACGGGCCAGAAGGTGATACCGAGGTGCGACATGGCCCCCCCGACTTTCTCCCACATTTCCTGCCCGCCGGCGAGTTTCGGCCAGCCGTGCAGGACCATCATGATCCCGATTCCCACCCGGAGGAGCAGGATGCCCACGTCCCGGTATTGACCGAGCCAGGAGAGGTTCATTTCGGGGAAGGGAAAATTACTTCATCAAGAGCGCGGCGCGCGCACGCTTGATTTCGCGGGTGATCTTCCGGTGCAGGCGGGCGGACATGCCGGTGACGCGGCGGGGAAGGATCTTTCCGCTTTCGGTGACGAAGCGTTTGAGGAGGTCCGGATTTTTGTAATCGATGGCCTCGAGATTGAGGTCCACGCGACGGCGTGGCATCGAACGGTTCGCTTTGCGGAAATTGGAACGGCGTTGTGGAGTTTTCGGCTGCATGACAGATGACTACTTGATTTCGCGGTGGAGCGTGTGACGCTTGAGGAAGGGGTTGTATTTTTTCTTCTCCAGGCGGGTTGGCGTGCGCGGGCTCTTCTTGTTACGGGTGGTGATGTAACGCGATGCGGGTTTTCCCTCGGCCTTGGCCTCGGTGCATTCGAGAGTGATGTTTTCCTGTGGCATGGTCTAGTCTTTGCTGTCGTTTGATGAATCGTCTTCGTCGCCGTCGCCGCCTTCGTCTTCTCCGAGGCCGAAGAGCGAGGCCACCGGCTGGCGGACCCGGCTGTAGCGGTTGCGTTTCTCGATTTCGGCCTGGCACTCCACGGTATAGCGGGTGAAGGGCAGGGCTTCAAGGCGGGCGTGGGGAATCGGTTTCCCGGACATCTCACAGACTCCGTAGGAGCCGGTTTCCAGGCGCTTGAGGGCCTGGTCGATCTCGTAAAGGGAATCCTGTTCCTGCGACAGAAGGCTCAGGGCAAAATCCCGGTCGTAGGCATCGCTGCCGGCATCGGCCTGGTGCATTCCGAACGCGGAGGCTTCGCTGCCTTCGGCGCGGGAACGGAGGCTGTCTTTGGCGACCCCGTTCATGGAGTCCAACAGGGTGTCTTTGAGGATCAAAAGGCGTTCGTGTTGTTTTGCGAGGAAGCCTGTGAGTTGGAAAGGAGCCGGTTTTCCGGAAGGTTTTGTCATGGCACGGGGTGCGGGAGCGACCGGCTTTTTGGCCTGTTTTGCGGCCACAGGCGCGGGAGCGGCTTTTTTCACCGCTTTGGGAGCCGGCTTGACTGCCTTTGGCGCGGGTTTTTTCGCCGGTTTGGCAGGGGCCTTCCTGGCCGTCGCTTTTGCGGCGGGCCTGGCCTTGGGGGAATTCTTGGGTTTTGTTGCCATGTGGTCGCTGAATGAAAAGAAAGGGGGCGATATGTATCCTCTCAGACGTCCGCGTGCAAGGGTATTCTTGGAAAAAACCTTTCCGGGGTGCCGGGGCGGTCTTTTGCGGGGGTCATTTTCCGATAAGAATGGCGGCCGACCACTCGCGCACGGCGTATTGTTTCTGGAGGGTGAGAGGTTGTTCTTCTCCGGGCTGGCAGATGTCATCCGGGGCCGGGAGGGCGGTGTCGGCGAACTTGTGCCAGGCCATGCCCCGCGGGAGCACGGGGAGGGTGAAGGAGAGGGGTTTGTAGAACATGTTGAACACCACGTAGAGGAAATGGGGCGGACCTCCGGCGGCTTCTCCGTGACGGCCGCAGAGCATGAAGGCGAGAGAGCGGCTGGGGGCGCTCCAGTCCGGTTTCCAGGGGAGGACGCCATGCCAACTGATGTCGGGATAGCCACTCCCGACCTGGTCGCGGCCGGTGAGAAATTCCGACTGACGCAGAGAGGGATTCGCCTTCCGGAAGGCGATCATCGTCCTGGTGAATCGCAGCATGTCGCGACCGTCGTCGTCGAGTTCCCAGTTCAGCCAGTTCCAATCCTCGTCGTGGCAATAGGCATTGTTGTTGCCGCGCTGGGAGCGTCCGCATTCGTCTCCCATGTAAATCATCGGGACTCCCTGGCTTGCAAACAGAAGGAGCATGGCGTTCTTGCACTGGCGGAGGCGCAGGGCGTTCACCTTCGGGTCGTCGGTATCGCCCTCGGCCCCGCAGTTCCAACTGGAGTTGTCATTTGCTCCGTCGTTGTTGTTCTCGCCGTTTTCGAGGTTGTGTTTTTCGTTGTAGGAAAACAGGTCGCGCAGAGTAAAGCCGTCGTGGCAGGTGATGAAATTGACGGAGGCGGTGGGTTTGCGGCGGGCGGCGGCGTAGAGATCGGGGGACCCCATGATCCGCTGGACCATTTCCGCCACCATGCCGGGGTCGCCTTTCAGGAACTTTCTGGCGCAGTCCCGGTATTTTCCATTCCACTCCATCCAACGTCCGTAGGAGGGAAAATTGCCGACTTGGTAGAGCCCGCCGGCATCCCAGGCCTCGGCGATGAGGTCGCAGCCTGCCAGCACCGGATCGTAGGCGAGGGATTCGAGCAGGGGGGGATTGAGCAGGGGAGCCCCCGAGGAGTCGCGGCCCAGCACCGATGCCAGGTCGAAGCGGAATCCGTCGATGTGGTATTCGGCCGCCCAATACCGGAGGCAGTTGATGACAAAACCGCGGACCGCCGGGTGGTTGCAGTTCACCGTGTTGCCGCAGCCGGTGTAGTTCAGGAAGCGGCCTTTGGCATCGACCAGATAGTAGGTTTTGTTGTCGATTCCCCGGAAGGAAATGACCGGGCCGTCCGCTCCGCCCTCGGCAGTGTGGTTGAAGACCACGTCGAGGACGACTTCGATGCCGGAGGCGTGCAGGGCCTTCATCATGTCCTTGAACTCGTGGACCTGCCGGCCTTCCTGTGCGCTGGAGGCGTAGCTGCACTTCGGGGCAAAAAAACCGACTGTGCTGTAGCCCCAGTAATTGCAGAGAGGTTCCCCGGTGGCGGGATTCGTTCTGGTATTCTCCGTCTCGTCGAATTCAAAGACCGGCATGAGCTCCACGCAGTTGATTCCCAGCTCGCTGAGGTAGGCGGTTTTTTCCGCAACTCCGGCAAAAGTTCCCGGGTGCGCGGCTGCGGAGCTGGGGTGCCGGGTGAACCCCCTCACATGCATCTCATAGATGATGAGTTCGCTCTCGGGGCTGCGGAGCGGGCGGCTGTGTTCCCAATGGTATTCTTCGTGTGGAATCCGTCCCCGGTGTTGGGGGGTGCGTTCCGAGTGTCCGCCCATCCAGACTTCGCGCCCCGCGATTTTTCTCACATGGGGATCCAGGACGATGTTCCGGGGGTCAAAATAATGCCCTTCGCGCGGGTCATACGGTCCCTCGAAACGGAAGCCATACTCGATCTTCTCGTAATCCAGATCGTAAACCGTCATCGCCCAGACCTGGCCGAGACGGCACTCGGAAGGGAACGGGATTTCCGCCATCGGCTCCGCCTCCCCCCGCTCGAACAGCACCAGGGTGCAGGCGGTCGCATGGGCGCTGAAAATGGAAAAGTTCACCCCGTGCGGAACATGGCTTGCCCCGAACGGCAGCGGGTGGCCGTAGCGAAGTTTGAATTCTCCGTGGGAATGGGTCGGATTCGGACGGGTGAGCATCTTGCGGCCCGAGCGTACCCTTCCGGACAAAAACCGCAAGCCATGCGTTCGGGCTTGAGATCGGGCTCCCAAGGGTGAGATGGTGCGCGGCGATGGCCGGATGTTACGCAGTCTTTCACAAACAACTCGGTGACCTTGTTCTCCTGGAACCCGCCCTGTCCCGGCTTCGGGCGCATCACGGTCCGCCCGTGCGGGTGATGACACGCAACGGCCACGCCGACCTGCTTTCCCTCATGCCGGGGGTCGCTTTCGTCAAAGGTCTGGCGTTGCAGCCCTCCGGTGCGCTGTATTGCTTCGATCCATTGAACAAATCGGCCCTGCGTTCGGTGCTGGCGCCGGTTCTCAAACGCCACCTCATTCCGCCGGAAAGGGCGGAGCTTCAGTGGTATCACCCGTTTCTTTTTCCCAAGCCGACGAATCCCGAACTCGGCGATTCGTATGTGGGCCGGTTTTTCTGGGAAAACACTCCGGTGCCGGCTGCGGAGCCGTTCCGGCCCCCGCTTCTCACCAAACCGCCGTCCGACTGGGCTCCCGCGGGGTGGGAGCCGGGGAGTTATATTTTGCTCAATCCCACCGCCGGATGGCGGAAAAAAACATGGACTCCGGAGGGTTGGGCTGCCGTTCTCGGGACACTTGGAGCACGGTATCGCATCGTTCTGACAAATGCCGGAGCCGGCTGGCAACAGGAACACTGCGGGCGGATTGCCGCCGCCACCTCCGCGACCATCCAGGCGACCACGCTGCGGCAATTTCTGTGGCTGTGCGCGAATGCCCGGGCGGTGCTGACAGTGGACGGTTCGGCCTCGCACCTGGCGTCCGCCTTTGGCGTGGACTGTTTCACGCTCTTCGGTCCCACGCACATGCCGAACTGGCATCTTCCCGGGCCGCGTCACCTGGCTTTCCAGGCTCCGCCCGACAAGGACGGCGTCCATCGTCTGCGCAAGCTGGAGGCGGGGCCTGTCGTCCAGGCCCTCGCCGCTCTCGATCTTTGATTTCCGGTTATCCCCGCGCCATGCGGCGGAGGAGGGCGTCCGCCATGTCGGCGGGAGTGGCGGCCACTTCGATGCCTGCGGCCTGGAGCGCTTCGATCTTGCCTGCGGCAGTGCCTTTGCCTCCGCTGACGATTGCGCCGGCATGGCCCATGCGGCGTCCGGGAGGAGCCGTGGCACCGGCAATGAACGCGGCCACGGGTTTGTTGCCGTGGATGCCGAGCCAGGCGGCGGCTTCTTCCTCGGCGGTTCCGCCAATTTCCCCGATCATGATGATCGCTTCGGTGTCGGGATCTTCGTTGAACATCTTGACGACATCGAGGTGCGACGTGCCATTGATGGGATCTCCCCCGATGCCGACGCAGGTCGACTGGCCGTGTCCGCGGCTGGAAAGCTGCCAGACGGCTTCATAGGTGAGGGTGCCGGAGCGGGAAACCACGCCGACTTTTCCGGGTTTGTGGATGTAGCCGGGCATGATCCCGATCTTGCACTGTCCGGGAGTGATGATGCCGGGGCAGTTCGGGCCGATGAGGCGGCTGGCGCTGCCCTTCATTCCGGCGCGCACGCGCATCATGTCCAGGACCGGAATCCCTTCGGTGATGCAGATGACGAGCTCGATGCCGGCATCCACCGCTTCCATGATCGAGTCCGCCGCAAATTCCGCGGGGACGAAGATCATCGTGGCGTTGCAGCCGGTTTCCTTGCGGGCTTCGAGGACGGTGTCGAAGACGGGGATTTTGTCTTCGAACAGTTCGCCGCCGCGGGCGGGGGTGACCCCGGCCACGACATTGGTGCCGTAGTCCATGCATTGGCGGGCGTGAAAGCCGCCGGCTTTTCCGGTGATACCCTGCACGAGCAGGCGGGTGTTTTTATTGACGAGAATGGCCATTTTTGGAAGTGCGGAAGGTTGTGGAGTGGGATGGGTTCAGGCGGCCTGGGCGGCGGCGACGACTTTCCTTGCGGCATCGGCGATGTCGGTGGCGGCGGCCAACGGGAGGCCGGATTCGGCGAGCAACTTGCGGCCGGATTCGACATTGGTGCCTTCCAGCCGGACGACGAGCGGGACCGGGAGATTGACGGCTTTCACGGCATTGATGATGCCCTGGGCGATGATGTCGCACTTCATGATGCCGCCGAAGATGTTCACGAGGATCGCCTTCACGCGTTTGTCGGAGATGAGGATTTTGAAGGCCTCGGTGACCTGTTGTTCGGTGGCTCCGCCGCCGACATCCAGGAAGTTGGCGGGTTCCCCGCCGTTGTGCTTGATGATGTCCATCGTGGCCATTGCGAGGCCGGCACCGTTGACGAGGCAGGCGATGTTGCCGTCGAGGCCGATGTAGCTGAGATTCGACTTCGAAGCTTCGACCTCGCGGGGATCTTCCTCTTCGATGTCGCGGTAGGCGAGGATCTCGGGGTGGCGGAAGAGGGCGTTGTCGTCGAAATTGAACTTTGCGTCGAGAGCGAGGACTTCGCCGCCTTTTGTCACCACGAGGGGGTTCACCTCAACCATCGAGCAGTCGCACTTGAGGAAGAGTTTGTAGAGGCTGGCGAAAAGCTTGCAGGCCGGCCGCATCTCGCCCGAGGCCATGCCGAGAAGCTTCGTGAGTTTCCGGCTCTGGTAGGGGAGGAGCCCCAGAAGCGGATCCACCGGCATCCGAACGATTTTTTCGGGGCTGTGGGCGGCAACGGATTCGATGTCCACTCCGCCTTCGGTGCTGGCCACGATTACCGGGGCCGAGATGGCGCGGTCGATGAGGATGGCAAAGTAGAGTTCGCGCTCAATTTCGACGGACTTTGAGACAAGCACCTTGCGGACAACGCGTCCCTGCGGGCCGGTCTGGTGGGTGACGAGTGTCTGACCAAGCATTTGCTCCGCGATGTCGCGGGCCTGGTTGGCGGTCTTGCAGAGGTGGACACCGCCTTGGAAGCCATTGGTGAACGTTCCCTTGCCGCGGCCGCCGGCATGGACCTGGGCTTTGACAACGAGGTTGTTTGTGGAGAGGTTGCGGGCGACTTTTTCAGCCTCCTCGGGTGTGGAGGCAACGCCTCCGGGCGTGTTGGCGACGCCGAACCGGTCGAGAAGTTCTTTGGCTTGGTATTCGTGGATGTTCATCAGGATTTTTTGGCAAACAATGGTATAAGCACTCCCCGGCTCCGGGAGCCACTGGAAAGTTGGATTTTTCGAAAATCCTCGATCAACGTGCGGGGCGGACCGGAGGAGTGAAGGGAATATTGTTTGTTTTACACCATTCCGCAGCTTTGGGCACCCCTGCTTCGGCGGCCTTGATGTACCAGGTTTGGGCGGCGGCCTTGTCTTTGCGAAGCTCCCCCATGCCGTCTTCGAGGCACACGGCGTAGAAATACATCGAGCGGGGGTCCCCCTTCTCAATGCCCTGCTGGAAGATCTCGACCGCCAGTTTCTCGTCCTTCATGCCGGCGGGGGCGGTCATGAAGAGTGCTCCCAGATTGCCGAAGGCGGCGGGGTGGCCGAGATCCTTGGCAGCGGAGAAATTCTCGAAAGCCTTTTTCAAATCCTGCCGGGCAATGCCGGGAGGGCCTTTGGCATAGATGTCCCCGAGTTTGTTGAGGGCCTGGACATCGTTGAGTTCGGCGGCCTTGTGGAGCCACTCCATGGCCTTGACGGGATCGCGTGTCACGCCGTTGCTCAGAAGGTAGCATTCTCCCAGGGCGAACATGGCGCGGGGATCGCCCTGGTCGGCGGCGCGCCGGAACCAGTTGGCCGCCTCGGGGAGATTGGGTTTGTCGGAACCGAGGCCGTTGGAAAGCATCAAACCGGACAGCACCATGGCGTCGGTGTTGCCGTTGTTGGCCGCGGCCAGTGTCCATTTGAGGGCGTCTTTGGGATCCGTTTCGCGCAGGAGTTCTCCAAGAAGCAATTGCGCATCCACGAAATCCATGCCGGCGGCGGCTTCCAATGGTTCTCCCATGGCGGCGATCTGGCCGGGGGTGAGGGACTGCCAGCGCTCCCGTGTGGCGGCAAGGAATTCCTCCACGGTCTGCTTCACCTGCGGGAGATCGGGTTGGGTTTTCAGCAAATCGACAAGCAGGACGAGGGCGGCGACAGGATCCCTGGGGGCGATGTCCCTGGCCTTTGAAAGCGTCTCTGCCACCGGATCGGGAGTGGGGGTGGGAGTTGCTGTCGGCCGGGGAGTGGCGGTTGCCGTGGGAGCGGGGGTGGGAGAGGCCGGGGCCGGAGCAACGGGCTTCGAGAGAAAAAGAAAAGAGGCTCCTCCAAGAAGAATCAGCACCACCGGAACAACAACGGCGACCATCACCACCAAAGGGCTCTTTTTTTTCGATTTCTCCACCGGCAGGGGAGGAGGCGGTGTGACTGCTGCCGGGGCGGGGCGGAGGGATTTTCCTGCGGATGGGGAACCGGCGGATGGTGTGTCGAGTTCGGCGAGGAAATCGGCGATGGACTCGAAGGAAACTGAAGGATCCAGCGCCCGTCGCAGGGCGTTGTTCGCCGCTTCGGGGAGGCCGGGAATGGGCACGGGGCCGCCATGGGAACCTCCTCCCTTGGTTCCGCCCAGCATTTCATACGCGAGAGAGCCGAGGGCATAGACAAATGCCCGGGTCTCATTCTCGGAAAAGGCCCCGCTGTCCTTGAGCAGGCCAAAGGCGGATGTCACCAGTGTGGCGTCCGGCGAGGCAATGGGGGTGCCGGGCGAGAGGGGATTGAATTTGGCCTTCACCGCGGGCCACTCCGTGACCGGGCGGGAGACATCGGCTTCGCAGAGGGTGACTTCGTGAGAGGCAATGTCGGGACAGGGAAAGCCCGCCGCCTGGAGTGCTGAGAATCCCGCGGCCAGTTCCCGCAGGATCGGAAGGGCTTCCAATGCGGGCAACGCCTTCCGGGAGCGCATCAGATCAAGGAGACTGGGGCCCTCAATCCATTCCAGCACGAGAAAACTGGTGTTCTCCGCGCGTTCCAGCGAAAAGATTTTTTGCAATGCCGGGGCGGAGATTTTTTGAAGTGCCAGCACCTGATCCTCGATGCGGGTGAAGGCGGCGGAGGAGGTGAGGAATGAGGAATCCAACAGGAGAATGGCGACATCCGTTCCCGGGGATTCCAGAGACACGGCTTTGAAGAGGCGGCCAAAGTCGGAAGCGCGGATTTCAACGGTGAGCCGGAATCGTCCCGCCAACACGGTTCCTCCGACGGGTTCGGTGCTGGTGGCGGCGGGAGCATCCATCACCTGCGTCTCGAAATTTTCCGGATCTGCCGGTGACGCCGGAGGGGAGGAGGCCGGGCTGTCTTTCAATGCGGCCAGGCAGGTCTCCACTTCGCGGCGGAGATCGCCCGGTGTCTGGGGACGGCCGGAAGGGTCTTTCGCCAGCAGGTGCCGGAGCAAATCCACCACCGGTTTCGGTTGGTCGGCCAGGGTTTCGAGCGGAGGTTCGCGGTGGAGATGCTGGCTCATCACCTGGGCAAGCGATCCGCTGAACGGAGCCCGTCCGGCCAGCATGTAATACAGGGTCACCCCGAGAGAATAGATGTCCGACCGGACATCCAGGTCGCGTTCCTCCAACTGCTCGGGACTTGCGAAATGCGGAGTGCCGAGGAATCCGCCCATGGTGAGGGTGGCGGTGTCTTCCCCCGCGTTTCCCGCCGCGCTTTTGGCCAGCCCGAAGTCGATGACTTTGACCGTGAATTCCCCCTCGTCTTCCCGGACGATCATGAGATTCGACGGCTTGATGTCGCGATGCACGAGCCCCTGTTTTTGTGCGGCACCCAGTGCGCGGGCGACCTGGAGCACAATTTCCAGCGCGGTTCGGACCGGGATCGCCCCCTCGCGTTTCATCATCGCCTCGACGGTTTCCCCGTCGATGTATTCCATCGCGTAAAAGCAGTCGCCGCCTTCCTCGCCCAGATGGAAAACCGTCGCCACATTCGGATGGCGCAGGGCGGCCGCCGCCCGGGCTTCGCGCAGGAACCGCTGCCGGGCCACTTCGCTGCTCAAGTAGGCGGCATTGATGACCTTCAATGCGACAAAACACCGCAGGTTCGTGTCAAAGGCCTTGTAGGTGATGCCCATTGCCCCACGCCCCAACTCGTGAAGCGATCCGTCCTCGCGGAGCGGAACTTCAAAATGTTGGAAGCGGACTGGTTCGGCCATCGGTTGTGGGTTTAAGCAAGTCTCCGCAAAAACACAACCTCCGGTTGCGGTTCACAAACCCGCCTGTTCCCGGGTCCGGCGTCTTGCATTGATGCGGGATGTGAAAAAATCCCACATCAGAAGTGCCAGGGGGTAACTGATCACCGACAGAATCGCCGCCGCCGGGAAGGCTCCAACCAGGAAAGGAACGGGAGCTTTTTTCAGCAGTTCCAGAAGATCGTGCGTGGGGACCGAGGAGGGGCCCATCCCGAGAATCAAACACCCGAGCCGGTATTGCAAATAAACGCAGACCGGAAACGTGAAGGGATTGCTGATCCATGTGGCCGCGATGGCTGCGGGAACATTCACGCGGGTGATGTAGGCGATCAATCCCGCCGCCAACATTTGAAACGGCGCGGGCATCAGGGCGAAAAACGCTCCCACGGCAAACCCTGCGGCAAACCGCCTCCGCGTCGGATGCCACAACTCCGGGTGGAAAAGCTTGTCGCCAAGACGCCGGTGCAACCAGGTTCCGCGGATGTGCTTCACCCTCGGCAGGTGGCGGAGGTACTTTCCAAATCGGGATCGGCGCCAGTGAATGGGTTTCATGTATCTTTCTCAACGATCAAGCTTGCAAGAGGAACGGCAATTGCTCTAAATGCGAGCCTATGAAGAAGATCGAGGCCATCATCAAACCCTTCAAAATGGAAGACGTAAAGGAAGCACTTGCCGAAATCGGCATCGAAGGGATGACGGTTACCGAGGTCAAGGGCTTCGGACGCCAAAAGGGACACACCGAAATTTATCGTGGAAGCGAATATACCGTGGATTTTCTTCCCAAGGTCAAGTTCGAGGTGGTGGTGACGGATGCCATGGTGGAGAAGGCTGTGGCCGCGATTTCCTCCTCCGCAAAGACAGGCAAAATCGGTGATGGAAAGATCTTCGTCCTTCCGATCGAGAATGCCGTCCGCATCCGCACCGAGGAAGTCGGAGAAAACGCGATTTAATTTTTGACCTCTCCCCGGAGCGCGGATTCATGGATCTCCTGCAGGCGCTCATTCTCGGCATTGTTGAAGGGTTGACGGAGTATCTTCCGGTCAGTTCGACCGGACATCTTCTCCTCACCCAGCGGCTCATGGGCATTGCCTCCAGCGAGGCATCCGATGCCTTTGCCATTTGCATTCAGGCCGGGGCGATCCTGGCCGTGCTCGGTCTTTACCGTCACCGCGTCGGCCGGATGGCGCTCGGGATGCTGGGACGCGACGAGGCCGGACGCAAACTGGCCCTGAACATCCTGGCCGCATTCATTCCCGCCGCCGTTCTGGGGTTCATTCTGGAAAAGACGATCAAGAAGTATCTTTTCGGGGGAGACGAGTGGGGGTTGTGGCCGGTGGTGGCCGCGTGGTTTGTCGGAGGCGTTGCGATCCTTGCGGTTTCCTTCTTTCGCAAACGCAAGGCGGACCGGACCGTGGGGCTCACTCTCGATGACCTGACCGTGCGCATGGCGGTGGTTGTCGGCGTGGCCCAATGCCTGGCCATGTGGCCCGGGGTGAGCCGCAGCCTGATCACGATCGTCGGCGGTGTCATCGTCGGACTTTCCCTTCCCGCAGCCGTGGAGTTCAGTTTCCTCCTCGGCGTGCTGACCCTCTCCGCCGCAACCGCCTACGATACGCTCAAGCACGGGCGCGAGATGCTCGACACCTTCGGCCCCCTGTCGCTGGCCGTCGGGTTTTTCGCCGCATGGTTCTCCGCGGTTCTCGCCGTCAAGTGGATGGTCGGTTACCTGAACAAGCACGGGATGGACATCTTTGGCTGGTATCGTGTCGGTCTGGCAATTGTCGTCGCCATCTGGCTGTGGCGATAGATTTTTTGGGAGGCAGAGTCCTCTCCGGGATTGCTCAGGGTGTCCTCGCCACAGTAGTTTTCATGGGCATGATTGAAGCAGGAGAGATTCCCCTTTTTGTCGGCACCAATGCCGTTCCCGAAAAACAGGCCGGCATCCTCCGCTGTACACTGAATCTGGAAACCGGAGAGCTGTCCGGACCCGTGGTCGCCGCCGACATCAAAAGCCCTTCGTTCCTCGCGGTGTCATCCGACGGACGATTTCTCCATGCTGCCATTGAGCAGGAGGGAGGCGAAGTGGCCGCGTTTCGAATTCTCGCGGATCACTCGCTTGTCCCGCTCAACCGCCGGCTCTCCGGAGGAAAAGGAACCTGCCATGTCTGGGCCGGCGAGACGCATGTTTTTGCCTCGAACTACACCGGCGGAAGCGTGACCTGCTTTCCGATTTTGCCGGACGGGGCATTGGGCGAGGCCACTGCGGACGTGGTCTTTTCCGGTTCGGGGCCGAATCCTGTCCGCCAGCAAAAGCCTTACGCGCATGGTGCCATTTCGACTCCGGACGGGAAGTTCGTGTATGTCTGCGATCTCGGCACCGACCAAGTGTGGATATTCCGCTTCGACCGGGAGACCGGCAGGATGATTGCGGGCGATCCTCCCTCCGGGAAAGTTCCGTCCGGCGGAGGGCCGCGTCATCCGGTGCTCGGTCCCGGGGGAGATTTTCTCTATGTGAACAATGAGATGGGGGTGAGTGTTTCCACTTTTGTAAGAGACCGTGAAACCGGAGCATTGAGTTTGATACAAACCATTCCGACGCTTCCGGAGGGGAACGGACACGACGGAGTCACCACGTCGGGGATTGTCCTTCATCCGTCCGGCCGCTGGCTTTACGTCTCCAACCGCGGGCACAACAGCATCTCGGTTTTTGAAATTCAGTCCGATGGGAAGTTGAAGTTCGTTCAGAACACACATTCAACGGTTGATATGCCGCGGGAGTTTGCCGTTGATCCCTCGGGGACATGGCTTGTTGTCGGCGGCCAGAAAGACGGAGTCATCGCCTCGATGAAAATCCACGGGGCTGACGGAACGCTCTCACCGGCCGGCCACCTGGCGACCGATGCCGTGCCCGTCTCGTTTTCGTTTCTTCCATAAGCCTCCCCCGCCGCCCGGGGCCGGACGGAATTCGGATTTGCGTCACGCCCGATTTGGGGCGACAATCCGGACGTCAACCCAGCAACTGGAGGAAATCCCATGGAAATCACCACCCCCGTTCGTTCCGTCCTCGACAAAAAAGGACACCAGCTTTGGTTTGTCGATGCCGGATCCACCGTCTACGAAGCCATCGCCCTGATGGCGGAGAAAAATATCGGTGCGCTTCCCGTGATGAAAGATTCCCGGCTGCTCGGGATGATCTCGGAGCGGGACTACACCAGAAAGATTGTTCTCCAAGGCCGGATCTCGCGGGAAACTCCCGTGATCGACATCATGACCAAAAATGTCATCACCGTCACCGGGGAGGATTCTGTCGAAGAGTGCCTGGAGATCATGACCCGGAACCACGTGCGGCATCTTCCTGTGATGGACGGCGAGCGGCTGGCCGGACTGGTGTCGATCGGAGATCTGGTCAACTGGATCATCCTGACCCAGTCAAACACCATCGAAGACCTGCACCGCTTTGTCACCGGCGCCTATCCGGCATAGGTCCGGTTAGGCGTTGTAAATAAATAAAGGTGGCAAGATGGCGCAGGGATTTTGGCGGCTGGCAAGGCGCGACGAAGGAGCATATCCCATGTGATCTGTCACTGAGGAGCAACGCCGCCAGACGCCAAAAGAACCAGCAAGGTTGGCACCTTTATTTATTTACAGCGCCTTATTTCAATTCTTCCGGCAGGTGGGGCTGGAGGTTCTTGACGTGCTGCACGGCATCCTTGTGGCAGACAAGTACGGCATCGGGGGTTTCCACCACCACCAGATCGTGAACGCCGCAGAGGGCAATGGTTCGTCCGTTGGAGACCGCGATATTGCCGCCCGAAGCGTGCCGGACAACCGGTCCGCGCGTGCTGTTGCCGTGGGAGTCCATGCCCAGATGCGCGGGCAGGGCTGTCCAGGCGCCGACATCATCCCAATCGAACTCTGCCAGCACGGTGGCCACGGAAGAGGCATTTTCCATGATGGCGTAGTCCACGGAAATCTTCGGGAGTGCCGGGAATTTTTCCGCGAGATGGGCCGGAAGATTTTGCAGGGAGGAAAGGCCTTCGATGAAGGCGGCGAGTTCCGGTGTCTGACGTTTTGCTTCCTGTAAAAAAGTTTCCGCCCGCCAGAGAAAAATCCCGGCGTTCCAAAAAAAATGGCCGTCCCGGACATAGCGGGCGGCCGTGTCGAGATCGGGTTTTTCCACAAAGCGCATGAGGTGGCGGATCCGACTGCCGTGGATTCCATCCGGCAGGGGCTCGCCGGTTTCCAGATAGCCGAAACCGGTGGAGGGAAAGGTTGGCGGGATGCCGAGGGTGACAATGGTCTCTCCGACGGAAGCGACATCCAGAGCGTCGCGGAGCTGGGCCTGGAACCTGGCAACATCGTGGATCATGGCATCGGCCGGCAGGACGATGCAGACGGCATCGGGGGCGGAGGCGCGTGCGATGGCGGTGGCCAGGGCACAGGCGGGAGCGGTGTCGCGTTTGGCTGGCTCGGCAATGATGTTTCCGGGCGGAATGCCCGGCAGGGCGGCACGCGTTCCTTCGAGCTGGGCAATGTTGGTCAGAACAAACGTTTGTTCCCGTGGCACCACGCCTTCAAGACGTGCGATGGTGGTTTCGAGCAGTGTCCGCTCCTCCAAAAGCCGGAGAAGATGCTTCGGGGTCTTCTGGCGGCTCATCGGCCAGAAGCGTTCGCCGCTGCCGCCGGCCATCACAAATGCGAAAGGTGTGCTCATTGGTTGGGAAAGGAAACGAGTCTCCCACTTCGGGGAAAAAACTCAAGGAGGGCTTGGGGGGAGGGACAACAGGGCTTTCCTTGCGGGGGTGTTGTGGGGTAGGTTCTGCGGCGCGTGAGCGTTTTTGAGACATCCGTCCTCTTTTTCCTGCAACTGGCCGTCATTCTCGGTTTCTGTCGCGTTGTCGGCCGGTTGGCGGCGTGGTTGGGGCAGCCGCAGGTGGTGGGGGAAATGATTGCGGGGGTGGTGCTCGGCCCTTCGGTTTTTGGGGCCCTGGCTCCGGAGTGGCAGGCGGCGCTTTTTCCGGCGGCTTCCAAGCCGGTTCTCTTTGCGGTCTGCCAGGTGGGGTTGGCGGTTTACATGTTTCTGGTGGGGGTGGAGTTTGATGCGGGGCTGATCAAATCGCGGTTCCGCAGTGCGGCGGCGGTTTCGGCTTCCGGGATCCTGGCCCCGTTTGCCCTGGGGGCGGCAGCAGCGTGGGTGCTGGCTCCCCACTGGCCGCTTTTTTCCGAAAAGACCTCCATTGGGGAGGGGATGCTTTTCATGGGGGCGGCGATGTCGATCACGGCGTTTCCGATGCTGGCGCGGATCATTTACGAGCGGGGACTCACCGGCACTTCCCTGGGCACGCTGGCGCTGGCGGCAGGGTCGATCGATGACGCGGCGGCCTGGTGTGTGCTGGCGATTGTGCTGGCGAGTTTCGCGGGAGATCCCGGGGTGGCGGTGACGGCCATCGGGGGTGGTCTGGCTTATGTTGTGGTGGTCCGGATGGCCGGTGCTCCGCTGTTCAGATTTCTTGCAGACAAGACCGAAAAACGGGGGGGAATGTCCCATGCGATGCTCGGCACCACGCTGTCGCTGGTGATGCTCGGGGCCTGGTTCACGGACAGGATCGGCATCTACGCTGTCTTTGGAGCGTTCATTCTCGGAGTGGCCGTGCCGAAGGGATTTTTCGCACGGGAACTTCACAATCATCTTGAGAAAATGACAACGGCCTTCCTGCTGCCCCTGTTTTTCATTTATTCCGGGCTGAACACAAAAATCGGCCTGATTGTGGCTCCGGAGCTGCTGGGGGTGACGCTGTTGTTGTTGTTTCTCGCGATTGTCGGAAAGGGCGCGGCCTGTGCGGCGGCGGCGTGGTTCCATGGAGAGCCTCCGCGCGAGGCACTCGCAATCGGGGCGCTGATGAATGCGCGGGGGCTCATGGAGTTGATTATTCTCAACATCGGGCTTGAACGCGGGGTGATTACGCCCACACTTTTCACCATGATGGTTGTCATGGCCGTTGTCACCACGCTGATGGCCACCCCGGCATTCAACCTTGTGCGCAAGGGAGCCCGGGAGGCCGGTCCTGTGTCATGAATCCGGACGAAAATCTCACGGGTTCCATTCTGGTGGCGCATCCTTCGTTGAGGGATCCGCATTTTCGCAGGACGGTGTTGTTTCTCTCACATCACAGCAGCGAGGAAGGGGCGACGGGGTTGGTGTTGAACCGTCCGCTGGACCAGACGCTTTCGCAGATTCCCGGGCTGCCGGAGGTGCCGGTGTATTACGGGGGGCCCGTGGAGACGGAGCACATCCTGCTGGCGAGCCTGCAGTGGAGGGATCATCCCACGGTGGTGGCCTTCCGGGCCTTTGTCGGCCGGGTGGGAGAGGAGGAGATCGGGGAGGAATGGCTGACGGGGTTGCGGGCTTTTGCCGGCTATGCGGGTTGGAGTCGCGGGCAATTGGAGAAGGAAATCGAAGACATGGCGTGGATTGTTGTCCCCCCGACGCGCCTCATCATCGAGATGCAGACTCCCGGGGAGGTCTGGAAAGACATCATGCGGCACTCGGGACCGATGATGCACCTGCTTGCCGGGGCTCCGGATCACCCGGAGCGAAATTGACGAAAGCCGGCAAGCGGCTCATCGACTGCGGGCTGCGTGAAGAAATTCCCGGACCAGGTATTCGTCCTTTTTTCCCGGTTTCAATTCCACGCCGCTGGCGACATCGACCGCCCGGGGGCGCACGATCCGGACCGCCTGGCGGACATTCCCCGGGTTGAGCCCGCCCGCGAGGAGGAAACGGCGTTCGGGATGCAGGACCAAAAAATCGCGGATGATGTCCCAGTCGAGTCTCGCACCCGTGCCGCCGTAGGAGCCGGCCGACCAACTGTCGAAAAGGATGTTCGGGGTCTGAAAAGCCAGCGCCCCTGCAAGAACCGAGGTATCCGGAACGCGGATGGCCCGGATCCATCGGGCAAATCCCGCCTGTTCACAGAAAGCCGGTGATTCGTCTCCGTGGAACTGGATCATTTCAAAACACTCCGCAGTCCGGAGTTTTTCCAGGAGATCCGCGGTGGGGTTCACCACCACCGCCACCCGGGCGGCTTTGTCACCGAGAGCCCGGATCCAGGGAATGGCCTCCTGCGGCTCAATATATCGGGAAGAACCGGGGTAAAAATTGAACCCCAGGGCGTCCGCGCCCGCGGCAAGGCACATTTCAGCATCCGGGGGATTTGTGATTCCGCAGATCTTCACCTGCGGGCTTCCGGTTTCCAGAAAGTTCATGAGGCGGGGTTCATCCGTTCTTCAAGAGTTCCCCAGGGACTGCCTCCCACCGTTGCCCGGATCATTCGATCGTGCGGGCGTCGGCCTTTTTGATCGACGGATGGTGGGTGATGACATGGACTTTCCCGTCGCTGGAGCGGAAAAAGGAACTCAGAACCCAACTGACCAGGCTGATGATGATCGCTCCCCAGAAGGCGCTCCAAAATCCGTCCACGTGAAAGGAAGGGATGATGGTGGAGACCAGCAGGAGAAGGAGGGCATTCACCACAAAAATGAACAGGCCCATCGTGACAATGATGAACGGCAGGCTCAGCAGGAGGAGAAGCGGGCGGACAAAGGCATTGATGATGCCGAGAAGCAGGGTTGCCCCGAGAAGAGCCCCTGTGGAATCGCAGGAAATCCCGGGGATGAGCTTTTCGGCCACGAAGACGGCTATTGTCGTCACGAACCAGCGGATCAGGAAAGCGGCCATGCGCTGATGGTATTGTAAAGCGCATTTTTTTGAAGATTTATTTTGCAACAACAGGCGTTTCGGTTGCACAAACAGAGTCGCCATGTCCAAGAAAAAATCCGAAAAGGAAGCGAAGGAAAAAAAACAGTCGGAAAAGAAAGCTCCGGCCAAGTCGAAGAAGACCTCCGTTGCTTCGGAGGAGACAGCGGTCCTTGAGCCCAAAAAGGAAAAAGCCAGGGCTCCCAAGCCGAAGGCGGCCCCCGCAGCCAAGAAGAAGCCGGTCTCCATTTCCGATGAAGACATTGCCCTGAGGGCCTACTTCATCGCGGAACGCCGTCACAAGATGGGATGGCCGGGAGATTCCACCAGCGACTGGGTGGAGGCCGAGCGCCAGCTCCGGACGGAAGCGGCGCGGAAGAAGTAAAATCCTGCGCAAAACGAGAGAGAAGGGTTCCGGGCCTGTCCGGGACGGAGTCCTTGTTGCAAATTCCCATGGAAGAACCCGAAATCATCATTCTCACCGGAGCCAGGGGACGGCTTCCGGCGGTTCTTTCCGGGAAATTGGGAGGGAACGTGGTTGCGGTGTCCCGCACCGGAGGCGGGGGATGCATTTTGTATGAGGATCTGCTCCAGTCCGGGCTGCTTGCCCGTCCGGGGGTGCTGCTGCACTGCGCCTGGAGTTCGATGCCGGCGACGGCGGAAGCGCATCCGCAGAGTGCTTGGACCGAGGATCTTCCGCTCATGGCCGGATTGCTGGCCGAAATCGCCAAGGCTCCTGCGAAATCGCGTCCGTTGTTTGTGTTTTTTTCTTCGGGTGGGGCGATTTACGGGGAGAGAGAAACGCCTGCGCTGGAAACCGACCGGCCGACTCCTCACGGGTGGTACGGTCTGGGCAAACTGGCGGGAGAAAATCTGCTCGACTCTTTTTCCTCGCAGGCCGGGCTGGAGACCTGCTCGCTCAGGATTTCCAATCCCTATGGATTTGCCTACTCTCCGGAAAAGCCCCAGGGGATTGTTGGGGCGGCCCTGCATGCCCTGAAGACCGGTCGTCCGCTGAAGCTTCTGGGTGGCGGTGTTTCCAGGAAGGATTTTCTCCACATGGAGGATCTTGTTTCGGCGATCCGTGCCGTGATCCGTGAGCGTCTGACCGGGTGTTTCAATATTTGTTCCGGGCGCTCGGACATGATTATGGATGTGCTGGGACACATTGAAACAGCCGTCGGCAAGGCGGTGCCGGTTTGCCCTGTTCCCCCGGTGGCATGGGACGTGCAGTCCAGCCTGCTTTCCCGCGCAAAGTTTGAAGCCGCCACCGGCTGGAGCCCCCGCTGGAGTCTCGAAGAGGGGATTGCGTCCGTGGCGCGGGCCGCCAAGTAACCCGTTTTCTGTCCGGTCAACCGGCTTTGGCCCGGGTCAGGGAATCCGAAAGAAGCGTCTCAAAATCCGCGGCGATTTTTTCCAGATCGAAGCGTGCGGTCATCTCCAGGCTTTGGAGCTTCATCCGGTGCAATTCCTCCGGGTGGGAGGCGAGCAGGGAGAGTTTTTCCCGGAAGGGTTCCGGGGATTCGAGAGGAACGGCGAAACCATTGCGTCCGTTTTCCACCAGATCGGAAAGCCCGCCGATGTTGCTTCCCAGGATGGCGAGACCGGATTTGAGCGCCTCAATCGCCGCCACCGGATTGCCTTCCGAAGTGGAGGGCATGAGGAGGACATCCGAGCGGGAAAGGACCTCCCGCATGGTGCTCTCCGCGACCCAGCCCGCAAGGGTCACCCGGTCGCCGAGATGGTGGGTTCGGATTTCGGATTCGATTTCTTCCCGCTGGCTTCCGTCACCGATGAGGGTGAGTTTCCACGGAAAATGGGATCCCGCGAGTGCGCGGATGAGCCAGGGGAAATTTTTTTGGGGGTTGAAGCGACCGATGGCGGTGAGTGCCAGCGGGGTTGATGGCGGGCGGACATTTGTCACCCGGCCTTCCATGGAGATGCCGTTGGGGATGATGCGGGGATCAACCCCGTAGGCATCTTTCGCGAGCCCTGCCGCAAAGCTGCTGCTGGCGGAGAGACCGGCGGCTTTTTTCCAGATCGGGCGGATGAAAGGATTCAGGATCTGGAAGAGGGAGTCGGTCTGGTCCGGGTTGCCTCCGGGAAGATCCCCGAGATGGGCGGTGAGGATGTAAGGAACACCCGTGAGGAGCGAGCAGGCGAGGGCCAGGGCTCCCGTGGGCACCGCGAAGTGGGCATGGATGATGTCGGGCTTCCATTCCCGGATGTGGCCGAGCGACGGAAAAAAAGACGTTGCGACATAGGCGAACATCTCGGGCACAGTGCAGAGGTCGGCCCGGCGGCGGAAACCGGCTGTGCGGAAAATTTCCACACCGTCGCGGGTTTCCAAAGCGGAAAGATCCGGCATCCGGACGGTCTGAACGCGAACCTGATGCCCCCGTCGGACGAGTGCGGCACCCACGTTGTGGGCCATGCGGCCTCCGCCTCCTCCCACCGGGGGGTATTCGTAGCAAAGGGTCAGGATCTTCATGCCAAAAAGCGGTCGTAAATCCGTTCCACATCCGCGCACATTCTGGCGGAGGAAAAACGGCGGGAAATTTTCTCCGAAGCCGCGGTTCCGATGGTCTTCGCAAGGGCCGGGGCGCCGAGCAGCAGGCGGATTTTGTCACAAAAACCCCGGACATCGCCGGAAGGCACGAGAAATCCGTCGCGGCCATCCTCGATCACCTCCGCAATGCCATCCAACGCGGAGGCCACGACCGGCACCCGCATGGCCATGGCTTCCAACAGGGTCATGGGCAGGCCCTCGAAGAGCGACGGCATGAGGAGGACATCCGCCGCCAGATAAACCTGCCGGGTGTCCGCGAGGTAGCCCGGGAAACGCAGGCGGTCTCCGATTCCGCATTCACGGGCCAGATTCCGAAGGAGGGTTTCCTCCGGTCCCTCCCCGGCCAGAAGAAAAACCGTGTCCGGATGGTGCTTCAGGATCTGCTCTGCGATCCGGATGAAGAGGGAGAAATTTTTCTGGGGATTCAGGCGTCCGACCCCGGCGACGAGCGGGGCATTTTCCGGAATCTGCAACGCTCTTCTGGCCTCGTCGCGTTGGCCGCAGGTCGCCGAGAACCGCCCGAGATCGATGGCATTCTGGATGAGGGTGATTTTCTCCGCGGGCACGTTCTCGCGTTCGATGAGAAACCGGCGGCAGGAATCCGAGACGGCGATGAGGTGCGAGGCGAAGCGGTTGGAAAAGATGTCCAGTGCCAGCCGGAGGCGGTCATTCGCGCGGTAGTCGTCGTTCGTGTGATCGTGATTCAGAATCACCGGCACCCGGCAGAGTTTTCCGACCGGTTTGGCGAAGATGTTCGAGGCGATGAGGTGGCAATGGAGGATGTCGAAGTGCCCGCGCCGGAGGAGGGCGGGCAGGCTGGCCGCATACCACGGAAACAGTTTGTGCGGCGAGAGCGAGTGGAGGGGGATTCCCGCCGCCGCCATGCGGTCCCAATAAACGCCGTGCCCGTGCATGGTTGCGACTTCGTGGGCAAACCGTTCCCGGTTTCCACAGGTGGCCAGGTTCAGGACAACTTCCTGTGCTCCTCCGAGGTGGAGGCTGTCGATCACGTGCAGGATTTTTTTCATGGGTTCGTCCTGTTTCGCGCCAGCCACTCCTGCCAGACGGACTCGCACCAGAGAAAGAGACGTTCATCCGCCCGGCCCTTGAGATGGGTTTCCAGTTTCTCCCGGACGAGGGGATTTGTTGCGCGGGGGGCGATGCGGCCGGTGCGGAGCCATTTTCCGACCGGGGAGCCGAAGCCCTTCTTTTTGCGCTGGATGATTTCTTCCGGAAGCAAAGGCTGCGCCGCGAGTTTGAGAAGATATTTGGTGGTGTTTCCGCGGAGTTTGAAACGATGCGGGAGGCGGCGTGCAAAGTCCGCCACCTCGAGGTCGAGCAGGGGGCTCCGCACTTCCAGCGAGTTCAACATGCTGGCCCGGTCGGCCTTCTGGAGGATTCCGTCCTGAAGATAAATCTCCGTGTAAAATTGCAGCGTGCGATCCACCGGATCATCGTTCCGGCAGGTTTCCCATGCCTGGATGGCTTCCCCGTAGATGTCTTCGATGTCGAAGCGGGAATCCGTGAGGCGGTGCAATTCCGCGGGTTCGAGGGCTCCCAGCCAGACCGGGTTCCACAACCGCGCCGGGTGCTCCAGCCCGCGCAACGTGCGCTTGATTTTGAAATCCAGGCTGATGTTCGCGTGCGAAACGGGCAGGAACCCGGCCAACATGCGGAGGGCCTTGTGAAGCGGGCGGGGCACCAGGCGGGAATAGAGTCCGGCGAGATGCAGGGCGCGGAAGGGATCATACCCGGCAAAAAGCTCGTCCCCGCCGTCGCCCCCCAGGGCCACGGTGACTTTCTCGCGGGCGAACCGCGAAAGCAACCAGGTCGGGAGGAGGGAGCCGTCTCCCTGGGGCTCATCCAGTTTGTCAAAAATTTCCGGCAGCAGCTCCACCGCCGTGTCCAGATCGAGGATTTTCTCATGGTGGGCGGTGCCGAGGTGCCGTGCCATGAGGCGTGCCGGGGCGGATTCATCGAAGGAGGGTTCCGTGAATCCGATGGTGAAGGTGCTGAGCCCGGCGGCTCCGGTCTCCCGGGCGGCCAAGGCGGCGATGAGCGAGGAGTCGATGCCTCCGCTCAGAAAAATCCCGAGCGGCACATCCGCCATCAAGCGGCGGCGTGTAGCCCGGAGAACGCAGTCCCGCAGTTCCGCGGCGAGTTCTTCATCCGTTCCGGACGGCTCGCGGGGTTCGATCACATACCGCCAATACCGGGACACGCGGCAGGCGGAACCGCTTTCCTCGACGATCAGATTGTAGGCTGCGGGGAGTTTCCAGATTCCCTCGATGGCGGAGAACGGAGCGGGGATCAGCGCATGGGCAAAAAATTTCACCCGGGCAAGTTCCGAGAGGTTTCGTGGAGCCCGGGGATGTTGCAGGAGGGAGGTGAGCTCGGAGGAGAAGCCGAATGTTCCCGCCTGTTGGAAATAATAGAGGGGCTTTTTCCCGAAGCGGTCCCGGCTGAGAAAGAGCCGCTGCCGGTCCCTGTCCCAGATCGCGAACGCCCACATGCCGTTGAGCCGGTTGGGCAGGTCTTCCCCCCATTCGCGCCAGCCGTGGAGAAGCACTTCGGTGTCCGAGTGGTCGGTGAGGAAACGGTGTCCCTTTTCGGAAAGTTGCTTCCGGAGTTCGACGTGGTTGTAAATCTCCCCGTTGAAGACCACAACGATGCGTCCATCCGCCGAGGCCATCGGCTGCGCCCCGCCGCCGAGATCCACGATGGAAAGCCGCCGGTGCCCGAAGAAAATCCCCCGGTCCTGTTCGATGAAGAACCCCTCCGCGTCCGGACCGCGGTGCGACAGCCGCGAGGTCATGGCCTCCAGATCGCCCCGGTCTCCGCTGCCGAGAAATCCGGCGATTCCGCACATCAGCGGTCCTCCGGTGTCTTGTCCAGATTCCGGGTCGAGCTGATGAGGTAGATGGATTTCCCCTGCGACTCATGGAACGTTCGCGTGATCATCTCCGCCAGCAGGCCCATGAGGACGCAGATCATCCCTGTCATGAAGGAAAAGACCGCCATCATCGGGAGAGGGGTGGATGTGAAGTAATACCCCTGCGTCCGCATGTAGAAGGTCCAGGCGGTGAAAAAGAGCGAGGCCGCAAAAAAGATCAGCCCCCAGAAACCGAAAAGATACATCGGCTTGAGCATGTATTTGTCCAGGAACTTCACCGTCACGAGATCCATGATCACCTTGACGACCCGCTCCAGGCCGTATTTCGATTTTCCCGACGTGCGGGCATGGTGGTTCACGGGAATCTCGGCGATCCTCGCGCCGTGCCATTTCGCATAGATCGGGAGGAAGCGGTGCATCTCCCCGTAGAGGCGGACGCCCTTGATCACCTCCGCGCGGTAGGCTTTCAACGAGCAGCCGAAATCGTGCAGGGCCACACCCGAGACTGCGGAGATGAGTTTGTTGGCGAGGATGCTGGGGATGTTCCGTTGAAGGGCATTGTCCTGCCGGTCCTTCCGCCAGCCGGAGCAGACTTCGTAACCTTCGTCGAGTTTGGCCAACATGCGGGGGATGTCTTCCGGATCGTTCTGGCCGTCGCCGTCCATCGGAATGATCGTCTCGCCGCCGGCAAAATCGAACCCGGCCATCATGGCGGCGGTCTGTCCGAAATTTCTCCGGAAGTGGACCACCTTGACCTTCGGGTTCGTCGCCGCCAGCCCGTCGAGGACTTCCGCACTGCCATCCTGGCTGCCATCGTTGACGAAGATGATCTCCCACGGCAGGCCGTGGGCGTCCATGACTTTGCTGACTTTCTCAAAAAGGGGCAGAAGGGCCTCCTTCTCATTGTAAACAGGCACGGTCAAAGAAATCATGGTGCCATTGTTTTCCTTTGCCTGCGTGCCGTGGTCAAGGGAATCCGCGCGGCGGGGGGGCGGGATTTCCGGCTTGGAGTTTGCGATGCCGCGTGCGATTCAGGGGAAACGCATGAAAATCTATACGGGCACAGGCGATCGGGGGGAAACCGGATTGTTCTCCGGCCAGCGGGTTCGGAAAACCCACCCGCGGGTCATGGCCTACGGGACATTGGACGAAGTGAACTCACTGCTCGGGGCTGCGATTGCCGCGGGACCGACCGCTCCTGTTCGCGAGGCGTTGCTGGCACTCCAGGCGCGTCTTTTTGAATTGGGATCGGATCTGGCCACGGTGCTCCGTCCGGGGGAATCTCCCCGCATCACGGAGGGGGATATTCGGGAGATTGAGGGGCAAATGGATGCCATCATGGCCGAGGTGCCGCTCAAAAAAGCCTTCGTCCTTCCCGGCGGCACTCCGGCAGCCGCACAGATCCACATTGCCCGCACTGTGGCAAGGCGCGCCGAACGGGAGGCATTGCTGATCGATGATTCCCAGCCTGTCGCCCGCGAGCCGATGGTCTACCTCAACCGGCTTTCGGACTGCCTGTTCCTCCTGGCTTCCCTCGAGAACCACCTGGCGGGGGCGGAGGAAACGGTCTGGGTCGCGCGCGGGAAATAAAAAAACGACCGCCGACAGGGTTCCTGCGGGCGGTCGTTTGAAAGCGAGGCCGGTTGCGATCAGTTCGGATTGCGCGGGTAGTCGCGGACGTAGTTGTAACGGGTGTCAAACCCGAGTTCCGGCGGAAATTCCTGATATCCGGAATTGATCCACGGGATGTCACTGCGATAAGGAGGGTAGTAAGTGCCCTTGTGGGTGGGAACCGGGAACAGGGCCACCTCGTAGAGGCCGTAGCCGAGACGGGCAAAGAAGCGACCGACTCCGCGGACCAAACCGTAGCTCCAGGCGGCGGAATTTCCTTCGGCATAATTCACCGCCATGATCTGGTCGGGAATTTCCGTCACGCCAAAAGCGATGTTCCCCAAACCGCGTCCCAACTTGCGTGTCGGACCGTAATCCGATGCGGGAGGAGCCTGGATGTCCGCATAAGCGGTGACGGCAAAGGTCATAAGAATCAGGAGGGCGGCAGCTTTCATAACAACTGTTTCTAAGGCGAAATCCTTTCTGAACGCAAGAAGAAAGCTCTACGCATGATACTCTTGCAGGCTTTTTACCCCGTAACCCGCCTGTTGGATGGCCCGGATGGCGGCCACGCTGGAGCGGGCTCCGCGCAGGGTGGTCATCGTGGCGACCCGTGCCGCAACGGCGGCGCTGCGGATTACGACCTCGTCCCGCCGCGGTTGCTGTCCGCTTGGGGTGTTGAGGATGAAGTGAATTTCACCGTTCTTGATGAGGTCCAGCACATTGGGGCGCCCCTCCTGGATCTTGAGCAGGGTTTTGACCGGCACTCCGGCGTCCTTGAGGAGCTTCGCCGTGCCCGAGGTGGCGTGAATGATGAATCCGAGTTCGGCAAATTCCCTGGCCACCTCAATGGCCGCCGGCTTGTCGCTGTCCTTCACGCTGATGAAGACATTGCCTTTCGTCGGCAGGGGCGGCTGGGCGGACATCTGGCTCTTCGCATAGGCGATGCCCAGATCGGGATCGATGCCCATGACTTCGCCGGTCGAACGCATTTCCGGTCCGAGGATGATGTCCACTCCCGGGAATTTGATGAACGGGAACACGGCTTCCTTGACCGAGTAATAGGCGGGGATGATTTCTTCCGTGAATCCCAATTCGCGGAGAGTCTTCCCTGCCATGATTTTTGCGGCCATTTTTGCAAGCGGAACCCCGATTGCCTTGCTGACGAAGGGCACCGTGCGGGAAGCACGCGGGTTGACTTCGAGGATGTAGACGTCCCCGTCCTTGATGGCGAACTGGACATTCATGAGGCCCCGCACCTCCAGTTCCTTCGCCATGGCTTTCGTTGCGCTCTTGATCGTGGCGAGGGTTTCCGGGGCGAGCGAGAAGCTGGGAATCACACAGGCACTGTCGCCGGAGTGGATGCCGGCCTGCTCGATGTGTTCCATCACCCCGCCGATCACGCAGGTTTCGCCATCGGCGATGCAATCCACATCGACCTCCGTGGCATCCTCAAGGAACCGGTCCACGAGCACCGGACGTTCGGGGCTGGCGGCAACGGCCGTGCGGATGTAGCGACGCAGGTCCGCTTCGTCATGAACGATTTCCATCGCGCGTCCGCCGAGAACGAAGGACGGACGGACGAGCACGGGGTATCCGATGCGGGAAGCGACGGCGACGGCTTCCTCCTCGTTGGTGGCGGTCCCGCCCTGGGTCTGTCGGAGACCGAGTTTGTCGAGCATCGCGGAGAAATGCTTGCGGTCTTCCGCCATTTCGATGCTCTTCGGCTGGGTGCCGATGATGTGGCATCCGTTCGCGGCCAGCCCTGCGGCGAGGTTCAGCGGGGTCTGTCCGCCGAATTGCACGATGACGGCATCCGCCTGTTCCCGCTCGTAGATGTTGAGCACATCTTCCAGTGTGAGCGGCTCGAAATACAGTTTGTCGCTGGTGT
The DNA here is from genome assembly GCA_964585615.1 of uncultured Chthoniobacter sp. Taxonomy (GTDB): domain Bacteria; phylum Verrucomicrobiota; class Verrucomicrobiia; order Chthoniobacterales; family Terrimicrobiaceae; genus QYQL01. Next base: position 59,932 of record CAZPEN010000020.1, read on the forward strand.
CGTAGTCGGTCGAAACCGTCTCCGGGTTCGAGTTGACCATGATGGTTTCCCAGCCGAGATCCTTGAGCGCGAAAGCGGCGTGGACGCAGCAGTAGTCGAACTCGATGCCCTGGCCGATCCGGTTCGGTCCTCCGCCGAGGATGAGCACCTTCTTTTTGTCGCTCTTGCGGGTCTCGTCCTCGTCTCCGTAGGTGGAATAATAATACGGCGTGTAGGCTTCAAACTCCGCCGCGCACGTGTCCACCAGCCGGTAGGTGGGCAAAATACCCGCTGCCTTCCGTTGCCCGCGGATCTCCGCTTCGGTCGAATTCGTGAGATGGGCGAGCTGGCGGTCCGAAAATCCAAACTTCTTCGCGCGGCGGAAGTCGGGCACCGATCCCGCGGACCGGATTTTTTCCTCCTCCACGACAATGAGCCGGATGTGTTCGAGGAACCAGCGGTCGATCTGGGAAAGTTCATGGACTTCCTCGACGCCCATCCCGGACAGGAAGGCATGACGGATGAAGAAAATCCGGTCGGCTCCGGGGATGCGCAACTTTTGTTTGATCGTGGCGGCATCCGGCCCGGTGTCCTTGCCGTCGGCGCCGAGGCCGAAACGTCCGATTTCCAGCGAACGCAGCGCCTTCTGGAGCGACTCCTTGAACGTCCTCCCGATGGCCATCGCTTCGCCGACACTTTTCATCTGGGTCGTCAGCGTCGGATCTGCCTGCGGGAATTTCTCGAAAGTGAAACGCGGAACCTTCGTGACGACATAGTCGATCGAAGGCTCGAAACAGGCCGGAGTCTCGCGCGTGATGTCATTCTTGAGTTCATCCAGCGTGTAGCCGACGGCGAGCTTGGCCGCGATCTTGGCGATCGGGAAACCCGTGGCCTTTGAAGCCAGGGCGGAACTGCGCGAGACGCGCGGATTCATCTCGATGACCACCATGCGGCCATTCTCCGGGTTCACGGCGAATTGGATGTTCGAGCCCCCGGTTTCAACCCCGATCGCCCGGATCACCGCAAAGCTTGCGTCGCGCATCGCCTGGTATTCCTTGTCCGTCAGCGTCTGGATGGGGGCCACGGTGATCGAATCTCCCGTGTGGATGCCCATCGGATCCAGGTTTTCAATCGAACAAATGACCACGCAATTGTCGGCCCGGTCCCGCATGACCTCCATCTCGAACTCTTTCCAGCCCAGAAGGGATTCCTCGATCAGTACTTCGCTCACCGGCGAGAGGTCGAGTCCGCGCCGCACGATTTCCTCCAGTTCCTCGCGGTTGTAGGCGATTCCGCCACCGGCCCCGCCGAGCGTGAAGGCCGGACGGATGATCAGCGGAAAAGTCCCGATCTGGGCCGCCACGGCCGCCGCCTCGTCCAGGGTGTGGGCCACGCCGGAATGGGCGCAGTCCAGCCCGATCTCGAGCATGATGTTCTTGAAAATCAACCGGTCCTCACCCCGCTGGATCGCTTCCGCATTTGCGCCGATGAGCCTTGCTCCATGGCGTTCCAGCGCCCCGTTTTCCACCAGCGCCATCGCCGCGTTCAGCGCCGTCTGCCCGCCCAGCGTCGGCAGAACCGCATCCGGCTTCTCGCGCTCGAGGATTTTTTCGATCACCTCCGGCGTGATCGGCTCGACATACGTGCGCCCGGCAAACTCCGGGTCCGTCATGATCGTGGCGGGATTCGAGTTGACCAACACCACCTCGTAGCCTTCCTCCGCCAGCGCCTTGCAGGCCTGCACACCGGAGTAGTCAAATTCACAGCCCTGCCCGATGACGATCGGACCCGAGCCAATGAGGAGGATTTTTTTGATGGAAGTATCCTTGGGCATGATGCGGCGGGCAGACTACGCCAACCCGGTCCCAAAGGGCAACGAAATGCTTGGAAGGAAATTTTCTCCCCCCTTCCGAACCTGCCCGGAAGGGGGAAATTCCCGCTCCTGGCGCGCCGGGCGGCCTTAATTCCGCTAACTGCGTTCTACAAAACGTGTTGCATTCCGGGCAAAACTCCCTGCCTCTCTGATCAACTCCAAATCCGTCGATTACAACGATGTGGATGGGGATATTGTCCATGTGCCCGTGACCTCTCTCCGCGGGACTGTTTTCTTTCAAAAATGGCAGCTTTGCTTCCGGAAACAACAATACGGACGCACAGATCCTGGAGTGGATCGATCTCAGCGACCCCCAGTTTGCGGGGACCGGATTGAAAATATCGGTCGCAAAAGGCGTGGCGGGAGACAGCTTGGTGAACTTGGGAGCGGTTCTTGGCGATGGGAACGATCTCGGTGCTGTCTCCGTTGCCGGCAGTTTGGTGAAAATCACGTTCGATTCCATTGCCGGACTCTCCGTCGGACAATCGATTTTGGCGGGAGGAGCCACGTTCTCCGGGTTGTTTTTATTCTTCCGACAATATCGGGGACATCAGCGTTGGCGGCAGCGAAACCTTCAGTGCGCTGGTTTACGCAGGAGCCAACTTCACCTCGGCCAGCAGTGTTTCCGCCGGAGCGCAATCCGGCGTCAATGGCTACGGAGCGGGAGATGCCGCTGCGCCTCAAGACATCGTCAATGCTTTCATTCCCGCCGGACATTACAGCAAGATTGGCTCCATCACCATCGCCGGAACGGTGGACGGTGGTGCTGTTGGAGATCAATACGGTTTTGTCGCAGCCAATTTCGGAATCATCACAATTAGCGTTCAAAAGCAGGCTTTCCTGTCGGCCGGCACCACCGGCGGTGGCGGAGAAGTGGTGGTTCACCGGCTCTCGTAAGACTGCGGTGGGAGATTTTCCGTGGCGTGGGCAGGGCTCTGTCCATGCCGCGGAGTCTGTCTCTCGAGCCGTGATCCGGGTGGGGAGGGAGACCGGTGCCCCGGTTTTCGATGCGTTCCCGGGAATCTGTTTGAAGTGTGGTATTGAAGCCGGTTTCAGGTTGAATGCAGCGCCGACACGCAGATCTGGAGGAGTTGACACTTGGAAAAAACGGGCCAAACTTGACTCCCGAAAACCCACAAAAATCATGGCATTAGAGATTGGAACCCAAGCTCCCGACTTCACCCTGAAATGCATGACGTCCGACGGACTCGTCGACGTCACCCTCTCCTCGAATTTCGGCAAACAGGCGACCGTGCTCCTGTTTTTTCCCCTGGCCTTCACGAGTGTCTGTACGCAGGAACTCTGCGATGTGACGGCCGGACTCGAAAAATATGCCGGGCTGAAGGCCGGGGTGCTCGGCATCAGTGTGGACAGTCCGTTTGCGCAGGCCGCATGGGCGAAGCAGGAAGGGATTTCGATCAAACTTCTCAGTGATCTGAACAAGACCGTCACGAACGCCTACGGGGTGCTTTTCCCCGGGTTGGCCGGGATCGGGGACACTTCCGCCCGTGCCGCCTTCGTGATCGATTCCGCCGGGCAGATTGTTTACAGCGAGCAGACTCCGACTCCAAAGGATCTTCCCGATTTCGGAAAAATCGAGGCCGTTCTCAAATCGCTCTGATTTGAAAAAGGAGCAGGGGGGAGCGGGCGAAAGCCCATCCGTTCCCGATCTTCACCCGACCACGGCGAGATGACCCAGACACCCCGGTTGATTCCCACGCGGAGCGAACACCCCGACCTCACCCGCTTTCCCAACTTTCTGATTCTTGGTCCCCAGCGGACCGGGACGACATGGTTGTATTTCAACCTGCATCTTCATCCGGAGATTTTGCTGCACCGGATGAAGGAGACATATTTTTTCAGCACCCTGGGCAGGCCCGGGCATCCCCGGTATCTATTTCCGAGCCTGGAGGATTATCTGGAATCGTATCGGGAGCCGCTGGGGGAACGGTTGAAGAAGCATTACGTCTGCCTGCGGAAGTCGCTGGCCTTTTACCATCCGAAGCTCATCGGCGAGGCCACGGCCTCGTATGCGCTTCTTCCCCGGGAATTGATTGCGGAGATCGTGCGGTTGAACCCCGAACTCAAGGGGATCATCATGCTTCGTGATCCGGTGGAACGGGCCTGGTCCCATGCGAAAAAGACACTCGTTCGGGGAAAAAACGAGCCCGTGGGGTTCGACAAATTCCGGGCCTATTTTGAGACATCGGGGCAGAAGCAGCGGGCGGGTTACCCCGCGATGATTGCCGCGTGGAAAGAGCACCTGCGGCCGGGAAACCTCTACATCGGGGTCTACGACCGGATAGCTTCTTCTCCGAAGGCCATGCTGGAAGGGGTGGAGCGGTTTCTTGGCGTGACCACCAGGGCGCTTTATTTCAACCGGCATCTCAACATCAAACTCAACCCCACTTCCGGGGAAACCATGCCCGGAGAGATTCGGGCGTTTCTGGAAGAGTTTCTTGCCGGAGACATCGCCTCCTACCGGAGCCTTCTGGAGCAGGTCGGCGACGGCAGGGCTGTTTGAGATTTACTCTTCGCGGCGTTCCTCGGCGCGGTCTTCGAACCGGGTGTATTCTTCCAGGAACGTGAGCGGCACGTCGTCCGTCGGGCCGTTGCGCTGCTTGGCGATGATGAGGGTGGCTTTGCCTTCGGCTTCCTTGCGGGATTCCTCGTCCTCGGCGTAGTATTTTTCGCGGACGAGGAGGCCGACGACGTCGGCGTCCTGTTCGATGCTTCCGGATTCGCGGAGATCGCTCAGGCGCGGCCGGCCCTTGCTGTCGCCGCTGCGTTGTTCCGGATTCCGGTTCAACTGGGCGAGAACGATGACGGGGATGGAGAGTTCCTTGGCGAGGGCCTTGACCCCGGCGGAAATTTCCGCAATTTCGATCTGTCGGTTGTCCTGGGCGCGGCGTGAGGTCGAGCGCAGGAGCTGGAGATAGTCGATGACCACGAGCTGGATGCCTTCCCGTTTGTGGAGGCGGCGCGCCTTGGCGCGGAGTTCGAGGATGCTGAGTCCCGGGGAGTCATCGACAAACATCTTGGCCGTGGAGAGCACGCGCGCCGCCGAGCCGATGTTGCCGAGTTCCTGCTTTCCGATGAAACCGTCGCGGAGTTTGCTGGAATTGACCCGTGCCCGGGAGCAGAGGAGACGCTGGACGAGTTGCTGGGAACTCATTTCCAGGCTGAAGACCGCCACCGGCTTCCCGGCGTCGAGGGCCACATGCTCCGCAATATTCATGGCCAGAGCGGTTTTTCCCATCGAGGGACGGGCTGCAATGACGAACATCTCCCCCTCGTGCAGGCCGCTCGTAAGATTGTCCAGGGCACGGAATCCCGTGGAAAGTCCGGTGATGCCACCCTTGTTTTTGACGAGTTCCTCAATGCTGGTGATCGCCTTGTTCACCATGTCCTTCATCGTTGGCATGGCGGTGTTCACGCGTTCCTCGCCGATCTTGAGGACATTCGCCTCGACCTCGTCGAGGAGCATCTTCACGTCGCCCTGTTCCTCGTAGGACCGCGCGGCATATTCCGTGCAGACGGAGATGACCCGCCGCAGAAGATATTTTTCGCGGATGATTTCGCGGTAATAATCGGCGTTTGCCGCCGTGGGGACAAAGGTCAGGAGGTCCGTGACCACCGAGGCGCCGCCGACCTCGTCGAGGAGCCTGCGGTCTTCCAGAATCTGGGTGACCGAAATAAGGTCGATCGGCTTCCCGGCATTCCGCATTTCCACCAGGATCTCGAAGATTTTCTGGTGGGCGGGGAGGTGAAAATGGCCGGCCCCAATCTGGGTGATCGAATCATCCAGAACGGTGGAGGACAGAAGGACCGAACCCAGGAGCCCCTTCTCGGCGTCAAGGCTCTGCGGGAGCGCACGGTGAACATCCGGCAAATAACTGCCGGATTTTTGTGAATAATCCCCCTTTTTGCCCCGCCCTTTTCCCGGGGGAGTTCCGTTTGTTGGAACGGAAGCCTCCTCAGATGGCACGGGAGCTCCGGCAGGCATTCAAAAAAAACTCAGGCTTTTGAGGAGACCCGGCGACGGGGTTTCTTCTCGGCGTCGTCGCCCTCTTCTTCACCGCTCTTTTCCACAACAGGGGCGGAAATCTTGAGGTGCAGGGTGGCGGTGACATCGGGATGCAGCTTCACGCTCACGTCGTGGTCACCGGTTTCCTTGATGGCCTTGTCGAGAACCACGGCATGTTTCGGAAGATCTGCGAGCTTCAATTCCGAGAGAATGCGGTCGTGGATGTCCTTTGCCGTGACCGAACCGAATGCCTTGCCGGTTTCGCCGGTTTCGAGGACGAAGGAAACCTTGAGTTTGTTGATCTTGGCGGCCAACTCTTCTGCGGCGGTCACTTCACGGGCTTCGCGCTCCGCGCGTTTGGCTTTCAAATGATTGATCTGGCGCAGCGACCCTTTGGTCACCTCAAGCGCCTTGCCCTGCGGGAGGAGAAAATTGCGGGCGTATCCGCGGCGGACTTTGACGATATCGGCTTCCGCGCCGAGCGACGGGATGTTGGCGGTGAGAATAATTTCGGTGTGTGCCATAGGATTTGAGATTTGGCGGGAGGGAGAAACTAGCAACTTGCCACCCGGTGTCAATCTTCGTCGTGCAGAAAAACACCGAAATTTCCGGAAGCGGGATCCGACGTTCCACGGCATGTGCAATTCCCGCCGCCGTCTGAATGGGGAGGAAAAAAGTTGTGGTTTCCGGGGGAGGCTTTTGGGGGCACAAATCGGCAAAACTTGTTCAAGAACAAGGAAAAACGACGAAATGGCACCTTTTCAGGAAAATCACAAAAAACACAATATATGGTGGTTGAGAGAAAAAATAACCACCATATAAAGGTTTTTTGTTGACGATTTTCTCGCAAAAAGAAATGGTTGGGGGACTTTGCAGGAAACAGGGGAAGGAGGGGCAGACTTCCGGTGAAGCCGCCCCCCGCCCGCTTTCCCAAAAAACAGAGAAATACCCACATGGCAACCACCACGATCACACTTGGAGACCGGCAATTTGTATTGGACCGGGACAAAGCGGAAGAGGCCTTCGCGGCAAAAAAAGTCATCAACGGCCGCCAGACCATGTTCTTCAACATTCTGCCGTTGAAATACCAGTGGGCCTACGATCTTTACAAAAAGATGAAGGCGAACCATTGGGAGCCGGAAGACATTCAGATGCAGAAAGACTGCGAGCATTGGCGGGACACCACGGGCCACATTTCCGAGGTCGAGCGCTGGATCATCAAAATGGGGATCGGCTATTTTTCGGCGGCGGAGGGAATCGTCGGGGACAATATTCTGCACGTGATTCGCGAGGCGGTGACCGCGCCGGAGTTGAAGCTGGTTCTCGGCCGCCATGCCCACGAGGAGAACATCCACGCGGACTCGCTGGTTTACATGATCAGCTCGCTGGGGATCAATCCCCACGAGTGCGAGGCGATGTTCGACGACATTGAGACGATCAAGAACAAGACGGATTTCGTGGTGAGCAACAGCCGGGCGCTGCGCCGCGACACGGATCTCACCGTGACGGCGAACAAGCAGGCATTGGCGAAGAACATGTTCATGTTCGGTCAGTGCATGGAGGGAACCCAGTTCTACGGGCTTTTCGGGATGGTTCTCGCTCTCTACCGCCAGAACAAGTTCCCGGGCATCGGCCAGATGTTCAGCTACACCCTGCGCGACGAGTCCAACCACATCGAGCTCCTCCGCCAGCTTTTCCAGGATCTGGTGGATGAAAACCCCGATGTCTGGACCGCGGAATTCCGCGAAGATCTCCGGAACACGATGCGCGAGGCGGTTACACTCGAGAAAAAATTCATTCTCGATTGCCTGCCGGTTTCGGCGGTGGGACTGACCGCCGGGGAATTCACGACCTATATCGATTATATCGGCGACCGGCGGCTCGAAGGGGTCGGACTCGAACCCCTGAACCCCCCGATCGCCAACCCGCTGCCCTGGCTTTCCGAGATGATGGAAATCAAGAAGGAAACCAATTTCTTCGAAGGCCGGGTGACCGAATACCGCCGCGCGGTCGATACCTCCGGCATCTCTGACGACGATCTCTAGGAAAATTCCGCCCCCCGCAAAAGCACTCCAACCCGAAAAAACCGTATGATCCGCAAAATTTCTCTCGCCGAAGACATCGCCCTCAAGCGGCTTGTGACCACTCCCCGTGAACAAAAACCCGGCTTTGCCTGGCGGGATGCCCTGGATCTGGATGCGGTGCCGCACCCGGAAATCCTGGTTTACCGGAATTCCGGCGAGCAACACGCTTTCAATCTGGCCGATGTGGCGGATGAGATCGGGGCCGCCCTCACCGATCTGCTGCTCTCGCGGGAGGAAAAAGACATCTTCAACGAGGAAAACCGCGGGTTTGTGGCCAATGTCGCGCATTCCGTCGCCACGCGTCTCCTTGAGCAGGTTCGCGAAGGCAGCGGGCTGAAGCTCTCGGAGAACGATCTTTCGCTCCTGATCGAGAAAGCGCTCATTGAAAATGACGCGCATGACGTCGCGAAGAGCCTGGTCTTCAAACGTTCGGTCCGTTCGACGTCCGAGGCGGCGGCTTCCGAGGGTTCCGGCTCCACCCCGCTCAATGTGCGCCTGATCCGCCGCAACGGCTCGGTGGTGCCGTGGATCGAGGCCAAGATCGAGACCGCGTGCCGGAAGGCTTTTCTTTCCGCCAAGGAAAATCCCGAGGCGGCCGCGGACATCGCCCTTGCCGTGACCGAGCGGGTGCGCTTCCGCGACCAGGCCTTCGTCCACATCGAAGATGTTCAGGACATGGTGCAGGAGGAACTGATGCGCCAGGGGTACTACAAAGTAGCCGAGAGCTACATCCTCTACCGTGCGCAGAGGACGCGGCTTCGTGAGGAAAATGCCTCCCAGCCGGGAGAGTCGGCCGAGCAGCAGGACTCGCTCATCGTTGTCCGCCAGCGGGACGGACAGAATGTTTTCTGGGACGGAACCGAACTCAAGCGCCGCATCCAGTTCGCGATGATCGGGCTCGACCTCAACATGGACGCCCTCCACATCGAGCGCGAACTCCGGCGCTCGATCGGGAGCGAAGTTACCGAGGAAATTCTCAAGAACACGGTGATCCTCAATTCCCGGACCCTGATCGAACGCGATGCGGACTTCGCCAAGTTTGCCGCGCGCATCATGCTCTCCTACATCTACGAGGAAGTCCTCGACTGGAAAATCATGCGCGACGGGATCGAGGGACTGCGTGCCGCCCACAGGAAGGCCTTCAGGAACTACCTGCGGCACGGGGTGTCCATTGAGCGCCTCTCCCCGAAGCTCCTCTCCTACAATTTCGATATGCTGGCGGATGCCATCGACCCCACGGCCGACATGGATTTCGATTTCCTCGGCATCCAGACCCTCTACGACCGGTATTTGATCGTGGACAAGACCCGCAAACCCGCCCGCCGCATCGAGACTCCGCAGTTTTTCTGGATGCGGGTTGCCATGGGGCTGTTCATTGAGGAACCCGCCGACCGCGAGGAGTGGGTGATCCGGCTGTACAATCTCTACAAGAGCCGCCGCTTCTGCTCCAGCACGCCGACCCTTTTCAACTCCGGCACCCTGCACAGCCAGCTTTCCAGTTGCTACCTCTACAAGGTGGACGATTCCATCGAGTCGATCATGCAGCGTGGCATTGCCGACAATGCCTACCTTTCCAAGTGGGCCGGCGGCCTCGGAGGATCCTGGACGGCCGTCCGCGGCACCGGGAGCTATATCAAGGGCACCAATGGCGAGAGCCAGGGAGTCATTCCTTTCCTGAAGCTTCACAACGACCAGCTTGTTGCGGTCAACCAGGGTGGAAAACGCCGCGGCTCCGGATGCGCCTACCTGGAGTCCTGGCACAACGACATCGAGGATTTCCTCCAACTCCGCCGCAACACCGGGGACGACCGGCGGCGCGCCCACGACCTCAACACGGCGAACTGGGTGCCCGATCTTTTCATGAAGCGCATGGAGGCCCGCGAAAACTGGACGCTCTTCCGTTCCAATGAAGCACCGGACCTGCACGATGCCTACGGGCAGAAATTCGAGGAACGCTACCTGCACTACGAGCAGCTTGCCCGCGAAGGAAAAATCACCGGCCGCGAGGTGCCCGCGATCGAGATGTGGAAACAGATGCTCAAGATGCTTCTGGAAACCGGGCATCCGTGGATCACATTCAAGGATCCCTGCAATCTCCGCAGCCCGCAGGATCATGCGGGAGTCATCCATTCCTCGAATCTCTGCACGGAGATCACGCTGAACACCAGCGAAGACGAGACCGCCGTCTGCAATCTCGGCTCGGTGGTGCTCGACACGCATATGAAGGAAGACGGCTCGCTGGATCACGACATGCTCCGCGAGACGATCCATGTCGCCGTCCGTGCGCTCGACAATGTCATCGACATCAATTTCTACCCCACAGAGTCCGCCAGGCGGTCGAACCTGCGCCACCGTCCGATCGGGCTGGGTGTGATGGGGGTCCAGAACGCCCTTTTCAAACGGGGGCTCGACTTTGCCAGCGATGCGGCGGTGGATTTCAACGATGAGTTCATGGAGGCGATTGCCTGGTATGCCTATTCCGCTTCCAGCGATCTTGCCGCGGAGCGCGGGACTTACAGTTCCTACATGGGGTCGAAGTGGGACCGCGGGCTTCTGCCCCAGGATACCATCGATCTTCTGGAACGCGAACGCGGTCTCAAGATCGACGTGCCGCGCGGCGGGCGCATGGACTGGACGCCTGTGCGCCAGAAAATCAAGACCCAGGGCATGAGGAATTCGAATGTTCTCGCCATTGCCCCGACGGCCACCATCTCGAACATCATGGGCACGACCCCCTGCATCGAGCCGAACTACAAGAACCTCTACGCCAAGGAAAACCTCGGCGGGAAGTTCACCATCCTCAGCACCGAACTCGTTCGCGATCTCAAAAAAATCGGCAAATGGGATGACGACATGCTCGAACAGCTCAAGTATTTCGAGGGCGAGCTCAAAAACATCGAGGGCATTCCCGGGGAATTGTGCCGCAAGCACCTCACCGTGTTCGGCATTCCCTACCAGTTCGTGATCGATGCCGCCGCCCGGCGCCAGAAGTGGATCGACCAGTCCCAGTCGGTGAACCTGTTCATCAGCGAGCCGGACATCAAGATCCTCAGCCACATGTACCGGCGTGCCTGGCACACCGGACTCAAGACCACCTACTACCTGCGTACCCTGGGGGCTTCGAGCATCGAGGGACCGACCACCAATGTGAAAAAGGAATTGCGCGGGGTGGTGGCCGCCGCCAGGAAGGAATATACCGCCGAAGAAAAGATGGCCTGCTCACTCGAAGCCATGCGCAATGGGGGGGAATGCGAGGCCTGCCAATAGGGAATACCCGCCGCTTTTCAACGTCCATGGGGGAGGCGGACCTTGGTTTCAACCGGTTCACCCCCTCTTGGCGGCGGGGAAAAGAGAGCAAGCGGCGGCTTGATTTCCGGGGTGAACCCCTGTCATAATCCTCCGCTTCATGTCCAGTCCTCACGAAACCCTTCGGAATACCGCGATTGTTTTTTCGCTCAGACGAACTCCGGTTTTCGCCGGTCTTCCCGATGATGATCTGGCCATGATCGCGGAGTTTTCCCTGCTGAAGACCTTCCGCAAAGGGGAATATCTTTTCCGCCAGCGCGAACCGGCGCACGGCTTTTACATTGTGCGGCGGGGCATCATCAATGTCCACCGTGTCGCGGCGGACGGACGTGAGCAGGTCATCCACCTTTTCCGCCCGGGGGAATCCTTTGCGGAAAATTCGCTGGTCAGCGAATCCGGGTATCTCACCGACGCCCGGTCCGTTGCCGAAAGTGAAGTGATCCTTGTTCCGAAGTGGGAATTCCTCCAGATCCTGCGCCAGCGGGCCGACATTGCCCTGCGCATCCTGGCCTCCATGAGCCTGCACATGCGGGGACTCATCTCCTCGCTGGAAAGCGTCACCCTCAAGGACTCCGAGACGCGTCTCATGAACTGGATTCTCCGCCGCTGCCCCCGTCCGATTTCCCACAAGCCTGCGGAAGTCGCCATTGGGATGACCAAGACGATGCTCAGCGGCGAACTCGGCACCCGCCAGGAAACCCTCTCGAGAACCCTGGCCAAACTCCGCGAATCCGGCCTCATCGCCGTTCGCGGTCGGACCATCAAAATTCCCGACCCCCTGAAACTCCAGCACGCCTTCCGGGATCATCTCTCCGGCGACGGGGAGTGATTTTTGATCTTGGTTGAAACGGGCGGTTTTTGAACGGTTTTTGTTGCGCTAAATAAATCGTTTTTGTAACAGGGAGAGGATCTTCACTTTTCCATGTGCAAAAATTTTCCGGTTATTCTTGAAAGGTTTGAAGATCGAATTGCCCCGGCAGCCCTGGTCAATGCTTCGACGGTGACTTTTCAGGATGTGGATGGCGATGAGGTGACGGTCAAATTCAGCAAAAAGATCCTGACCTCGCAAGAGTCCTGGGATGAAGTGCTCTCGTTTGCTCCAGGTGATGTGAGTGGAGAGAAGTTGGAGGGAATCAACTTGTCGCTGTTGGATTTGACTCCTGCTCAATTGAATCGCCTGGGGGTGACCATTGTCGCCAGGCAGGCGGGAGGAGGGGATGGCCTGGTGAATATCGAGGCCATTTTGGGGGAGGGAATTGACTTGGGGCATGTCGTCGTGGACGGAGCCCTGGGAAAAATCACGGCAGGGAATGCCAATGCGGCCACCGCCGGGTTGCTGTCACTGAGCGTGGATTCTCTCGGTCTCACGGAGAATCCAGCGGATTTTTCCGATATAACCTCGGTGATTGTTGGAAACTTGAACAACTTCAAGGTGACGCACGACATCAACAAGGCCCTTCTTTCCGTGACAGGATCGGACACTGCCCAGCTTGTTCAGGCCAAAATCGGCGGTTCCCTGATTGGCGGGGATGATGATTACAGCGGCTCCATTTCCGTCAATGGCCGGATTGGGAAAATCTCCATTGGAGGAGATTTGACCGGAGGGAGTGGGATGTATTCCGGATCGGTTGTTTCCGGGAGCATTGGATATATTGTGATTGGCGGAGATGTCACGGGGGGAGAAGGGACCGAAGGATATTCCGGCATGGTTTTTTCCAATGGGAAAATTTCCTATGCCACGGTTCATGGCGATCTTGTCGGGGGCGCAGGTGAGCGTTCCGGAATGATTCACGGTCACACCGGCATTTCTTCCGTGAAAATCGGGGGAAGCATCATCGGGGGAGACGGATACGCATCCGGCCGCATCGAAACGGGCCGGAAGATCGTTCAGGTGGTGGTGATGGGCGACATTGTTGGCGGAACGGCCGACTACGCGGGATCGGTTATGTCGATGGAAACGGTGCGCCATGTCCAAGTGGGCGGAAATCTCGAAGGAGCGGATTCCCGTGGCTCGGGAAGTGTTTTCAGCGAAGAAGGGATCAGCCGTGTGGTGGTCCACGGCGATTTACAGGGTGGCTATGGCGAAGGCTCCGGCTGCGTGGAGGCTGCCGGGAAGATTGCTTCTGTCCGGGTTGACGGAAATTTGTTGGGTTCTGTTGGAAACAAGAGCGGAAGCGTGTTGAGCTTCGGCGGAAAGATTGGCTCGGTGATTCACAAGGGATATTCCAGCGAGGGGTGGGGGGATGACAGCGGGAGTTTTTACCCGGTTGTTCCTGAAGAAACCAATCCATGGACTGGAGGAAGCAGTTCGACGGGAGGGCTTGTCGTGGTGGCAGTTGGCGGGGGAGATCCTCATGTTTTCTTGCTTCCTCACCAGACAGTGATCACTTACGACGCGTACTGGGATGCGGGAGACAGTTGGGATGTTTCAGGCAAGGGTTACTTGTCTCCTCATGAAACTTTCTGGGGAATCACTAATGTGGGGGCTTCCCTATCCCCCATGACTTCCCCGAGTGAAGGGAGGCTCCTGTCTGATGACCCTGATTGGAATGACCAAATTTCCATTTCATTCCTTTCAGGCACATTGCAAATTTCTACAGACTTTCTTGATGTGCAGGATGCCGGAACGGTGTCCTTTGACAAAAGAGTCACCGTGTTTCTGCCCGATGGGAAGATACTGCCTTCCGGGGAATATACCCGCGATGAACTGGCTTCCTATCTGACCGTTGCCGAGAGTTCGGAAGTGGGTATTTCGCTCTAATATTACTACGTTAAGTATTGACAGTTTTTCTGTGCCGCATGATTCTTCGGTTCTA
>CAZPEN010000021.1:0-73616 GCA_964585615.1 uncultured Chthoniobacter sp.
CGTGAGTCCGATCCAAGCGGTGATTGATACCAATGTGCTCGTTGCCGCGTGGCGATCCAGAAACGGATGCTCGTTCCGCCTCCTTTCGTACTTCATTGCCGGAGATGATCGTTGGCAATGGAACATTTCCACGGCCATGTTGCTGGAATACGAGGAAGTTTTGCAACGCGAAGGGTTCGATTACGCTGATATTTCCCGTTTCCTTGACGATCTTGCTGCACGCGCCAATCGAGCCTCCATTTATTTTCTGACTCGTCCGGCTCTGCTGGATGCCGACGACGATTTCATTCTTGATTTGGCCGTTGCCAGCGGCAGTGAGGCTATTGTGACCTACAATCTGAAAAATTTCACAGTTGCCCGCTCGATGGGGATCAGGATACTTGCTCCCAGGGCATTTCTGGATATGATAGCGTGATAGCAGAATATCAACCATGAGCACGTTGACTATCCAGATTGAAGATGAAGCCAAGGCGGTTGTTGAGCGCGTCGCGAGCGAACACAACCTCTCACCGGTGGATTTTATCAGCGTTGCCATTGCTCAATCCTTGGCCCGTTCGCTGAAAGACCCCTATCTTGAAAGCCGTGCCCTCCGTTCCGATGGTGGCGGCTTTCGCGCGTTTCTGGACAATGCCCCTGATGTTCCGCCCCTTGCGGACGACGAACTGCCGTAACCGGTCAGCATGACCTTGACCATCGAGATCGAAGACAAAAAAGCAGCTATGGAGTGTGTTGTGAACGATTCGCCTGCAGGTTTTATCCACATTGTCTTTGTGTCCGATCCTTGGATGTTCGCTGAAAGACCTCCATCTTGAAGTCCGTGCTTCCCGTGTCGATGGCAGCGGGGTTTGCACGTTTCTGAACGACGCTCTGGATTCTCCCCCCGATTCCGGGCGACGAGTTGCCGTCGGCGATGATCTGGCCATCGTGGAAGCCATGGAGATGAACATTCACGTCTACGCGGACGTCCGGGGGAAAGGCGCTTGAACTTCTCGCCACACCGGGGGATGGCGTCGAGGAAGGCCAGATCCTGCTGGGGATCGGCTGAGGATATCCAACCCGGCCCGCAAGGGCGAGGCGGGGTTGCTTTGAGCGGTTTTTCCTTTTTGGAAAACGCTTTTCAGTCTGCCCCTGAGACATAGAGTTCATTCGCGTGAGAAACCATCTTTTCCCGATGACCCGCCGGGTGCGGGAGATCGGACTGACCGTCATTTGTGGCATCGCCGGCTGCCTCGCTGCGCTGGCTTTTGATGATGCCATCCACGTTTTGCACCGCGTGATCTGGCTTCCTCTGGAGCGGGGGGGGCCGTGGGTTTTTGCCGCAGGCGGCTTGGGGGTTCTTCTCGCCGTGGGACTCGTGACAGGCTGGATGCTTGCCGTGTGGGCTCCCGAGGCTGCCGGCAGCGGCATTCCTCAGCTGAAAGTTGCTTATTGGCGCGACATGGGACGAATCAGCGGCCGGGCGGTCTGGGTAAAATTCCTGGCGGGTGCGATTTCGATTGGTGGAGGGATGAGTTTGGGACGGGAGGGTCCCACCGTTTACCTTGCGAGTGGTTTGACTTCCCTGATCGGCAAGCGTCTGGGTGTGATCAACCTTCAAGAGCGGGCAGTGGCTGCATGCGGAGCGGCGGCAGGTTTGGCTGCCGCGTTCAATACTCCCATTGCAGGCGTGACGTTTGTGCTCGAAGAAGTCCTCGAAAACCTCAACAGCCGTCTTCTGGGCCGTATCCTGCTCGCCTCGTTCGTCTCGGTGTTTGTGCTTTACCTGGCGCGAGGTGAAAAAGCTGTTCTGGCGCTGCCGGATGCCCTGCATTTTGACTGGAAAGCGTATTTTCTGGTACCGCCTGTTGCCGCTTTCGCCGCACTGGCAGGGGGTGCTTTTCAGAATGCTACGCTCGGGTGGCGCCAGCGCATCCGGAATCGCTCAAAGATCCCTCTGCCTCTTCGTCCGGTCGCGGGTGCGCTGGTCACATGGGCGGCGGCTTCACTGGTATTTGTCGGCACCGGCCACAGCGGAGTCCTCGGGCTGGGTTACGGAGATTTGAACGCCTGCCTGGCTGGATCGCTTGGACTTGCCACCGTGGCTGCGCTGCTGCTGGGCAAATGGATTGCCACCACCGCCAGCTACGCCTGGGGCGGATGCGGAGGGATTTTTGCGCCCACTTTGTTTCTGGGCGCATTCGCGGGGGCTTTGCTCGCAGGAGTCACCCACTTGTTCTTCGACCTGCCTCCAGCGACAGCGTCGCTGTTGGCGGTGACCGGCATGAGTGCCTGCCTGGGAGCGGTGGTCCGGGCACCCGCCACCTCGATTCTCATCGTTTTCGAAATGACCCATGATTTTGCCCTTGTCCTACCGCTCATGCTCGGTGCCCTCGTGAGTCAGTTTGTCAGCCGAAAACTCTGCCGCGAGAATTTCTACGCGCAGGTCATTGATGATGATGGCGTGGACTTGGGAAAGCATCGTACGATTGAGACGTTTGCGGACTGGAAATCCCGCAAACTGGCCGCGCTGGCCACATTCCCCGCTTGCTCGATTCCAAACGACAATCCCACCAAGGCTGCGGAAATCTTGCGCTCCACCCGCTATGCCGTATTTCCGGTAGTGGATATCAACGGTCGCCTGCTTGGGGTGATCTCCCGCGAGAACTGTGAAAATTCCGGCGAGTGTTCAAATACGACAGCGGTTGCCACTCTGGACACCACTCTTCAGGATGCCGAGCGCCTACTCGTAGACGCTCCGTATGGAATGCTCGTGATCACGGATGCGGCAAGTTGTCCGCTCGGTATCTTTACCTTGCATGACCTTCTACGCTGCCAATTGGCACTGATGGATGAGCAATGACGGCTTGTGCTTGATCCCAAAAGGAAGGCCAGTCCTTCCCAAAATGGCTCGTGCGAAGAACGAGCGTCGACTCCCGCAAACGAATGCCTTATGCGTGAGATCGAACCGGCGGCGTGCCATCGCGGGCCAGCCACGAGGCATACAGAAGTCCTTGGCTCCATTCATTCCGGAATTTCAGGATGAATCCCTGCTCTTGAAGAAGCGCTCCCGGAGACTCCAAATGCGTTGCCGAAATGCCAGCGACTGGACGGAAGAATCCATACATCAACGACACGATCAGCCGAGCCCGGAGGCGTGCGAATCCCCGGTTCGGAATCTGAAAATCTGCGAGAAACCATCGTGACGTCGGTTTTGCCGATCTCGCCAGCTTTTCCACAACTTCACGCAACTCCCCGCCATGAAAACAGTCCAGGAAGAATTGTGTGCAAATCACATCGTATTTTTGCGGTTGCCAAGTCCGAAAGTCCGCACACACCAAGGTGGTTTTTCCCTCGCTCAGCTCGGTCCGCTTCAACTTCCGACGGGCGATGGCAAGCATTTCCAGGCTGCAATCGAGGTAGGTAATACTCAATCGGGGTCTGGCATGTCGGAAACATCTGAGAAACCGTCCGTGCCCCTCTCCGACCAAGAGTACCTCCCCTTCCTCCGGCCACTGCTCGAAGAACGCCGTGCGGACTCGCATCATGAGACCTCCCGTCAGCACATTCTCCATCGCATCATAAAATGGAGCCAACCTGTCGAACCCTGTGCGGCCAAACCACACCGCTTCCACACTCCAGAGGCCAGAGGCGAACATCGCTCCCAGACAGTATGCCATCACATCCATCGGGTCGGCGGTGAAGCGATGACTCATCATCGGTATAATACCCTCGGCGATCACCGACCAGACAAACAAATGCCCGGCGATTTCATCTGGCGAAGGATACGCTTTTGAGACTCTCCAGCCCAGCAGGTACTGAATCCATAGAACCCAGGGCAGGGCGGCGGGAATGAGCAACAAGTCGTTGAACCTCCCCTGTAGAAACTCCGAACCCAAGGCTGTTTTTAAAAAACAACGGTTCAAAAAATACGCCATGCAGCTTGCAAGACAAATCGGATCGAAAGCAAAACGAAAAGCTCTCAAAGGAGAGCCGTCATCACTACGCCGCTGATAATGGCAAAAGCAAGTTTGCAGACGAAAATAAACACTTTCGGCTTTTTAGCGATTCCTCCGCTCCGTTGTCAATGCCCCGGCGGACTCATTTCTCCGGGCGTATGCCATCTGGAGCCATGGCCGAGTTGACATCGACTCCATGGGGAGCCGGTGCAATTTGGTTGACCCCGATAAGACCGCAACCAGTCAAAACCAAGCTGCATAGTAGGATACAAAAAACGCCTTTCATAATGCACAGACTGGATACCACTTCATTGATATCCCTCCGTTTCGACAGAATTCTCATAGTAAACTACACCTCCATCGGGCCATTCGCAACAGTCGGGCAATTATTTGTCTGAATTTTCCAGATTATCACTCACTGATCCGACTGGAGTTTGCTCATGAGTTGCCGCAGGCCCGACAACGTCAGGGTGTTCAAAAATTGAGGGTCATTTTCACGAACAAGAATCGCGTAGGTGTTGCTGAAACCGAGGGGTGGCAGCCACGCCAATCCGTATTGTGCGGTCAATTGTTCCCGGAGATACCTCTCCGCCTCTCCGGGTGTCCGTGCCAACTCGTCAACACGTCCGGGAGGGAGCTTGAGTACGGACGAGAGCAGGGTTCCGCTGTATTCGGGATACAGGTCGATGTCCCCGCGTTCAAGAGCTTGAAAACAAATCGCGGTTCCTCCCAATCCCTGCTTCAGACCTGCTTGCAGTCCGGAAGCTCCATTCACCAACTGTCGGACAATCTGCCCAAGGACGTATTGTTCGGTAAAATTTTTTGTCCCAACCGTGATGTTTTGTCGCGTCATGGTTTGTGCCTTGTCACGGGCCAGCGCAGCGCTCCAGGCGATGCCATTGGCCGGTGCCCAGTTCGAAAGAAATTCTTCGGCGACCTGAGCGGGGGATTGTTTGTCCATGTCCACCTTTTTGTTGAGTGAGCGCATGAGTTTTTCATCCAGAGAAGCCCCCAACTTTTCCAATAACGGTTGAAGGCCGGGATACTTTTCCATGGTCTTTTCCCGAACAAGCAGAGAGGCATCGTAGGAAGGAAAGAATTTCCGGTCGTCATTCAACGGGCGCAGGGCAAAAGCCTCGATGCGGCCATCGGTGGAAAAACCGCAGGCCGCATCCACTTCTCCGAGGTCCAGGGCCGAGTAAAGAAGGCCGGGGTCGAGTTCCCGGCTTTCGAACGGGGGCAGCGAATAGTGGCGACGCCAGGCATTGAACCCATCCGGGCGCTCCATAAACTCCGACGTAAATCCGAATCGCATCGTCTTGGAAGCTCCCCTTGCGGGCAGATGCCGCCATCCGAAAACCGCAATGCCAACGGCAAGAATGGCCATGAGAATCGCCCATGCCCCAGCCCGGCGGCGCATCAGGTGTTCGCACACCGCCAGCAAGTGGTCCGCCAGCAGGGCCAAAATCGCAGCAGGGATCGCGCCGAGAAGAATGGTGGCGGTGTTGTTCGTGGCCAGCCCGCGAAAGATGAACGTCCCGAGTCCTCCTGCGCCAATCAGGGCGCTGAGTGTTGTCACTCCGACATTGATGACCGCCGCGGTTCGTATGCCGGCAAAGATCATGGGCAAAGCCAGCGGAAACTCGACGCCCAAAAGGATCTGCCTCGCGCTCATTCCCATCCCCCGTGCTGCGTCCGAGACTCCCCGGTCCACGCCTTGCAGTCCGGTGATCGTATTTCGCATGATGGGCAGGAGAGCATAGAGAAACAAGGCGACCGAGGCTGTGCTGCGGCCGATGCCCAACACCGGCAGCAAAAATCCCAGCAACGCCACGCTGGGGATTGTCTGGACCATGTTGGCCAAGGTAATGAACGGGGTGGTAAGACTGGGGGTGCGCGTGGCAACGACCCCTGCGGGAATCCCCACCGCCGTTGCCGCAAACAGTGAGATGATCATCAATTCCAGATGTTCCACCGTCCGCTGCCAAAGGGCGTGCTGGTTGGCTGCCAGAAACGAAAGCAGATCGGCGATCATACGGAGGCTCCTCTTCCGTCGCTGCCGGTCAGCGCACGTTTATACTCAAAAAAAGCGGATAGGACGCGAAGGAAGGCCGCTTCCTTATCATTTTCCAGCAGGGAAAGCGCCTCGGATACCGTGAGTTCCTTTGGCAGGCCAAAGATCCGGGCGGTTGCGGAATCCGCATCCAAAGGCAAGTCGCCCAAAGTGACCGCCATCCATTCGGTTTGCAGGCGTCCCCCCTCAAAAAAACCGCGCACAAAATCCGACTTCGGCTGAAACAACAACTCCACCGCCGGTCCGATTTGCTCGATGCGTCCGGCAGACATCAGACAGATCCTGTCTCCGAGTTCCAAAGCCTCGGTCACTTCATGGGTTACGAGCACGATGGTTTTGCGCATCAGAGATTCGATCTTCCGAAACTCTCCCCGGACCTGCTGGCGGGTGATGGGGTCGAGAGCTCCGAAAGGTTCATCCATGAGCACAATGGGAGGATCGGCAGCCAGCGCACGCGCCAGACCGGCGCGTTGGCGCTGCCCTCCAGACAACTCGTGCGGGTAGCGAACCAAAAGGTTCTGCGGCAGATTGACAATTTCCATCAGATCCCCCAGACGGGAGCGACAGCGTTCGACGCTCCATCCCAGCAGATGTGGCACGGTCAGGATATTTTCCTCAATCGTTCGGTGGGGGAAAAGTCCGACCCCTTGGATCATATACCCGATCTTTCTCCGCAACTGCACCGGATCCTCCCGGGAAGTGTCGCGTCCATCCACCCGGATGGTTCCTGAAGTCGGAATAATGAGACGGTTGATCATTCGCAGGGTGGTCGTCTTGCCGCATCCGCTGGTGCCCAGCAGCACCAGCGTTTCCCCCTGCCGGACCTTCAGGGAGATGTCAGCCACTGCCGTCGTTCCCTGAAAATCTTTCCGCAAATTTTCGATCTCAATCATGTCGTGAAGAGAAGGCGATCGGAGACCCGGTCACGCCCCTGAGGAGAGTCACATCAGGTGCATGCGATTTTTTCTTGGATCGCCGCAGGGATGTCCGATTCCTTTTTTCCAACGAGCATGTAATAAAAAAGTGGAGCGCCATCGATGGAGACGCGGTGCCTGTATCTCTCCATGTGATGAATCTCCAAAACGTCGCTCATCAGAAGATATTTCACGAGTTGTGAAAAACCGGAATCATCACTCTCTTGCATGAACGTTTCCTTGATGTTAAAGGCGATCCAACTTCCCGGCAGGACAAGATTGAACGCTGTGGCAAATGCCTTGGTTGGGATGTCCCCAAATCCAAGTGCCGCCACACAGGTCAGGCAGTTGAGCTGCCAGTCGCGAAGTTCCTGCTCCGTGTCGGCATTCAGTTGGCAGAAATCTGCCACATAATACCCGTCGTAAATTCCCGGGCGGTCGCGTTCGCATGCCAGAAACGCCTCCTGGCTGATATCCACGCCGATCATTCGGGCGACATCCAGCACTTCGCCGACCATGCCATTCCCCGCACCGAGATCCAGAACGCGAAGTTCGCTCATTTCCTGACGGTTCTCCCGGAGGACGTCGCTCAGGATGTCGCAGGCTTTCTGGGGAGAGTTGCATTTCAGGCGTTCGTAGAAAAGCTGCTCATACAGACCGGGACGCTTGTAGATCTCGCCGTAGTCGTGAAAACGGAACACGACCTCCCGTTCGTTTTCAGTGAGGAAGAAATAAGCTTCATCTTGGGCAAGTTGATGGGGTTCTGTGATGGGAAATTTGATGTTGTATCTCAGTCGTTTCATGGTGTTTTTCAGTTTGTTTATCGTGGCGGTGGAAAGCGTTTTCAGAGCACGCTTTGTTCTCTTCCTGATCATGAAAGCAGCTCTCATGACGCGATCTCCTGAAGAGGAAATGATTCTCTCAAAATTCGAGCACTCGAACTCCCAGCCATTATCCCGATGAATTCGGGAAATTCTGGAAAGGAAAAATGGAGCCGAAGTTCTCGGCAACAGGCTACGGATCTGGGAGCCCCATCACATGGAGCGCATTGGGCGGATTGCCACCAATCGTAAAGTTTCCCGCAGGCGAAGGGAGATTTGCCGCAGACATTAGAGGAAGTAATAATGCCCGGCGGAGGCAGGGCGCAAGGTTTTTTTCTCTCTTCTTTCCTCTTTTCCTCTCTCAAGTGAACGATGCCGCCGATATAGACGATGTGGATGAGATGAATTCGCTTCCCCGCGATACCGCCCATGTTGCGCTGACAAACCGCGCACAAAACTTGATCCCTTCGAGCGATGGTGAAATGGTGACGCGTGCATATCTCATGGAAATCCTTTTTTTGTCGCATGCTGGGCTTCTGTGCGCTCTGCAGTGCATCTGCATCCGCAGCCACGTATTATATCAGCCCCTCTGGTAATGATCAGCATTCTGGACTCTCTCCGGAGAATGCCTGGCAAACTGTTGCCAAGGTAAATCGTATCGCCTTCCATCCAGGTGATCGCATTCTCTTCGAGGGAGGGGAAATATTTCAAGGACCGATCAATTTGGACATCCACGATGGGGGAACACCGGCCAATCCGATGGTGATCGGTTCCTATCCGGAGACCGGAGAGAAAGAGGCCGCGATTTTTGCCGGGGTGGGGCGGGGTATTGATGTGTTCAATACTTCGGGACTTCGCATTACTCGGTTGAAAATTGTGGGCAGTGGTCCCGACTTGAATACGCAAAGCGGAATCCTGCTTCTTTCCTCCAAGGACAAAGGGGCCAGCCACATTTGGATTGACCGTGTTGAGGTTTCCGGTTTCGGAAAGCACGGAATATCAATTGGAGCATGGAATACAAAAACTGGCTACAGAGATGTGAGCATCACCAATTGCTCCACGCACGACAATCTCCGCGCCGGCATCTTTACGTGGGGACCCTGGGGACCGGCCATTTATGCGCATCGCGGCATTCATCTCAGCGATTGCAAGGCTTATAACATGAAGGGGGGCTCGGGAATCACCTTGTCATCTGTTGACGGAGGGATTGTCGAAAGATGTATCGCCCACAATAACGGCAGTGAGTTTTCCGGCGCTGCCGGAATCTGGGCATGGGACGCAAACGACATCCTTCTCCAGTTCAACGAATCCTACAGAAACCGTACGATTGGAGTCGACGGGGATGGGTTTGATTTCGACGGGGGAGTGACAAATTCTGTGATGCAATACAACTATTCTCACGACAATGACGCCGCTGGCTTCCTGCTCGCGCAATATGCTTTTGCTCCCCAAGCCATGCGGAATATTGCCATCCGCTATAACATTTCGGAAAATGACTGCCGCAAGCTGGGATACGGGGCAATTCATGTTTGGAACGGTGAGGACACTCACCGGATCAGCGATATTCATATTTACCAGAATACGATTTACCTCGATTCTCCAGCTGAGAAAAAATCGGCCGAACCTCCCGGTTTCTTTCAACTCGTTTTAAATGTACTCGGGATTGGAACAGAGTCTCAAAGCAACCCCAGCGCGATCGCGGTTATTTCGCCGACAAAATCCGTGTCGGTCCATAACAATCTGTTTTTCACCTCCGGAGGAGAAACACTTGTCTCTGTTGTCGATGATCAAGAAGACATCCAATTCCTCAACAATGCGTATTGGTCGGACGGTCAGCCGTTCTATGTGGACTGGAAGGGGGTAATCTACAAAAGCTTTGCCGCCTGGATGGAAGCCGCGAATGATCAAGAAAGGCTTGGTTCGCGCATTTTGGCACTTCAAGCTGATCCGATGCTTGCCGGACCTGGGACAGGTGGAACGCTGGGAAATCCCAATTTGCTTCATACGCTGACAGGGTATAAACTCAAAAGCGGTTCCCCTCTTACCAAACGAGGGCTCAACCTCGCTCTTGTTTTTGGACTGGATCCCGGGAGACATGGTTTTTTCGGTGCGCCCATTTCTTCAGAAATCCCTCCAGCTATTGGCGCGAATGTGATCGCAGGAAGTCCATCTCAAGAGTCTGACGAAGTCACAAATTCGACTGGCGTACAGGAAGCGAGCAGCCTCTGAGATTTTAGAGCGCTGGCTCTCCATAGGCTCAGATTCCAAGGCAGCGCCCATGGCATCATGCAATTTATTGGAGAGAACAGCGTTCTTGACGGTGCAACCCTTCGCTTCAATGGGGAGGCGATTATTACCGTGGAGCCTGCTCCGGTTTTGATTACTCATTGTTTCTGGCGGCGGCTGTCGCCGCATTTCCGGCTGCAATCCTCCGCAGAGGAGTCGGGATAGGGGGGGAGTTTTGGTTCTTCTCCTGCTGAAACATTGTCCGGGTTCCTCCGCGTGGAAACGAGTGCGGAATTCGGCACCTGCTTCTTTTTCCGTCTGCCATTGAAAACGCCAGCAGTTTTCCGGCCATTTCTTCTTACAAACCGGTTTCTTGATGTTCCTGTAAACACAGCCCCTTCGCTTTCCAAAAAAGGCTGTATCGAATTCGATATACACTGCCGTTTCCGACTGTTTTTTTTGCATCTTGTCTGAGGCCATTAGCAAAATTTTTGCAGAAAATCATTTTGCCCTGAACTCGGGGACAGGCATCCCTTTTCCAGCGCTACCCTGCTCCCAATGAAATTGGGAACAAAACTTTTTCAGGCAGCAAGATTGTTCGCACCGCAATCAACCAAGCGTCTTTGGAAATGGAGGCGGGCTGATAAAAATTCTCCGCACGCAGCGGTTCTATTTTTCTCCAAATTTGGAGAACCCCACGGAAAGCAGACGGCTAATCTGCCGGGCATTCACACCAAAATTTAACATGAAAATCCGAGAGCAAGGTTGCTCCCAAACGGGAGCATCCCATTTTTGATTTTCGAGCATCCTGCAACCATGAAAACAGATCATTCCCACCAGTGCGTCCTGATAGACGGACTGCGTCCTTTGGCCCTGACCAAAAAACAAATCATCTCCGTGCTTGGTTCGGTCAAGCTCGTGGACCGGATGCTTTGGGCTACCCGCCATGCTGGCGGAAAATGGTTTCTCATTATCCGGGAGGGCAGGGATCTTCTTGTCGCCACGGAATCCGTGGAAACGGCGTATCAGCGATTGGCCGGAGGGGAATTGCCGCCCTTGATGCCCAGCGAACGCAAACTCGTGGAAACCAAGATGGCGTGATGCAGGCGG
This sequence comes from uncultured Chthoniobacter sp., assembly GCA_964585615.1. Classification (GTDB taxonomy): domain Bacteria; phylum Verrucomicrobiota; class Verrucomicrobiia; order Chthoniobacterales; family Terrimicrobiaceae; genus QYQL01. The sequence continues at coordinate 11,081 of CAZPEN010000021.1, forward strand.
ATGTCACAAAACAGGTGCTCCTTTGTGAAACGGCGTTTCATGGAAAGCAGCTTTTTCCGCCTTGTAGGAAAAAAGAAGCGTGTGCCGTGAAACTCCCGTTCTTGGTCCGGGGTTGCCCCTTCCTTCAGTCGGCCTGCAAGCGGGCATTCGCCTTCGTCGTTCCTTTGTTCTTTCAACACCAATAAACCCATCCATGAAAATCACCACATCACCCCAGCAGAAAATTGCGCGGCTTGAAACCGAACGGCAGCAACTTGAGGAGAGAATTCGCCTCCTCAAGCGTGCCGCCCAAACCGCCGAGCGTAAAAAACTCACCCGCGCCAAGATCATTCTTGGGGCGCTGGTTCTCCGGGATCATCAATCCCTCCTGCCAGACCTCCTCTCAAAAGCCTCGCCACAGGACGCGGAGATTTTGATCTCCGCCTTTCCCCTGATTGCGAAGGAAGCCCCCACAGTGGCCGTTTCCCGAAAATAACCGGCCAACCATGCAATTGAGACTTCCGAGCTACCGGAGCCTTTCGAAGAAAGGCGAAGCGCACTTACGCATCGCGGGGGTTCTCCCTCGATGCATGTGCGCCCCGCCGCTGGCGGGGGAGGCCCGCTACCGCGTGCCGGACACCGGTTTTCCTTTCCTACAAGCCCGAAACCCCGGTTGCTGACATGGCGATTTTCCACCTGTCCATCCGCCCGATCAGCCGGGCAAAAGGCCACAGTGCCTTTGCCCAAATTGCCTACGACACCCGCTGCAAACTGACCAATGAGCGCACTGGCGAGAAGCATGATTGGTCCAAGCACAAAGCCGATGTCATCCAATGGCAAATCATCGGGCCGGACATGCAGCCCGCCGAACTGGCCGCACGCGCGGAGCGGGCCGAGAAACGCTGGGATGCCCGAGTCGGGCGGGCAATGGATGTAGCCGTGCCGCATGAGCTATCAGCAAAAGCGCAGTGGGACCTCGTGCGGGGGTTCGGCCTCCAATTGCGCGACACCTACGGAGTGGCGCTTTGCGTGAGCCTGCACCACCCGAACACGAAAGGGGATCATCGCAATGTCCACGGCCACATTTTCATGACAACCCGCTCCGTGGACGGCAATGGCGATTTTTCAAAAGTGAAGATTCGCAATCTCGATGACCGGAAACTCGGCCCTGCCGAAGTCGAGCGAATCCGGGAAATGTGGGGGGTGCGCTGCAATCGCGCTTTGAAAAAATCCGGTTCCTCCGAAGACATCAGCCGGCGCTCGCTCAAAGCCCAAGGAATTGACCGGCCCGCGACCCAGCACCTCGGCCCCAAAGCGTCTGCCATGACCCGCAATGGCTGCAAACTGCGTAAAGCCGGAATCAACAAACTCATTTCTTCCAACTCTCGCCGTCTGGCGGAAATCCACTCCCAACTCCACCAACTCAAGTCCCATGATCGAAAGTCCCGCAGACAGTCCGCTCAACCGCAAATCCACTCCACCGAGAAGCCCGGTCTGGAAACAGCACGCAAATCGCATCGACCCAAACGCCAAACCTACGGGGTGGCTGTGCGTGGAAAACCGGGCGCTGCCGGTCATGGAAATAGACCTGCTGGAAATCGTTCCTGGACGCGGCTTGCACATCCGAACCCGGCAAGAGAGCTGGCTGATCTCCTTGCCCGAGGAGCTTCAATCGGACGAATTGCTCCGGGCCATTACTTCCGGGGAGGTCAATTGCTTGTCGGGGTCCTGCGAACCCTTCGGATCTTCATCCGAATCCTCGAAAACGAACGGCACGAGCAGCAGCGACAACAGCAGGAGCAACGAGAGCGTGCTGGAATACGAATGAAGCTGTAAAATGCCGGGATAGATTTGGGGCAATTTTTGGCCATTTCCGGTGACTTCCTGACATTTCCTCTTTCTCTCCAAAAATTTTACAAACCAGCACTAGATGCTTTATTGATCAGCATTTCAGAGTAATACCGGCGGAGGGTCTCGAACCCACACTCCCGAAGGAACACGATTTTGAGTCGTGCGCGTCTGCCAATTCCGCCACGCCGGCTTGTCCCGCTTTTCCAATCTTCCACCGGGGATCCATGTCGGAAAGCCCGGAGGAGCGTGGGAAAAGCAAATGTCTCCGGCACTGTATCGCCCGGGGGCGATTGCGCAATCCAAAATCCGGCACCGGAGTTGGGGAGGTTCCTTTTTTCGGGAAGAGGAGGAGAGCCTGAATGGGGAGGAGTTGCCGGGCGTCAAATCTCCGGCTTGCCCAAATTTGACCGGCGGTGGGGGGGGCTGGCTACAAGATTCGCCAGGGAGAGAAGAAGAGGAGGCTGATCAGGATGAGAATGGGGAGGAGGATGGGGAGGGCGAAGCGGAAGATGTAGGCGAAGAAGTGCGGAGTGTGGACTTTCGAGTGATCGGCGATGGATTTCACCATGAGGTTCGGACCATTGCCGATGTAGGTCATTGCCCCGAAGAAAACCGCCCCGAGGGAAATGGCGAGAATTTCACGCGGAAACTCCGCGACTCCTCCCAGGACATCCGCGGGATTGTTCATGTCCAGATGGTGCAGGCCCATCGAGGCGGAAAGGAATGTGAGATACGTCGGGGCGTTGTCGAGAAATGAAGAAAGGGCTCCGGTGGCAAAATAGAACTGCAGGGGGCTGGTGATGCCGGTGTCGGCGGCATGGCGACCCAGATAATCCAGCGCCGGGACCATGGTGGCGAAGATACCGAGGAACAGCCAGGCCACTTCCTTGATCGGAGCGAAGGTGAAGTCGTTGGCCTCGTGGACCGGGCGCGGAGTCAGATAAAAGGAGAAAGCAGAGGCAACCACCATGATGATCTCCGGCACAAGAAATGGCAGGGACTTGTTGTAGAGGACCGCGGCGAGGATGATGGCGATGAAAACCAGATTGTGGGCTCCGTCGAATCTCCAGTTCTCGTGGGCGGTCTGTTTTTCCATGACTTTCCGGGGGGCTTTGCGGAGGTTGATGCTGTCGGCGATGTAGAAGACCGCGAGAAGCAACCCCACGGCGATGCCCCAGGCCGGCCACCCCTGTTCCAGCATCCACCAAAAGGGCACGCCCTTCAGATAGCCGAGAAACAGCGGGGGATCCCCGATGGGGGTGAGACAGCCGGCCACGTTGCTCACGATGAATATGAACATGACGATGTGGAATGCCGTGATGCGGTATTTGTTCATCCGGATCCAGGGGCGGATGAGCAGCATTGAGGCGCCGGTGGTGCCGATGATGTTCGCGATCACCGCACCGATGAGGAGAAACAGGACGTTTGTATGCGGGCGGGACTCTCCTTTCACATTGATGTGGATTCCGCCCGCCACGACGAAAAGCGATCCGATGAGGGCGATGAAACTCACATATTCATGGGCGACATGGCCGAAGCGTTCCGGCTGGTGCAGGACATAAAAATAGTAGCCGACCGTGACCAGACCGAGCCCGACGGACACCTTCGGGTAATGGTGGTGCCACCACTCACCCAGAAGGACGGGGCCGATGGCAATCAGGAGCAGAAGAGCCGCAAACGGCAGGATCATCCAGGGATTCACTTCACAGGGGGTTCCGGCTCCGGATGCGAGCAGCATGATCATCTCGCTTTTTAATGGACAGGAAGACCTGTCTCATCAAGAACAAAGCCCCGCATGCGTTACTTTTCGCCCGATTTTCACCGAGTTTTCGTTTCCATTCTTTGCGCCGGATTTCTCTCTTCCTGTGCCTCCGTCAGCGTGAAGGATGTCGCCCGGTTGGAGCCGAATCCGCCGTCGCGTCTTCCGGAAAAGGTTTTCGTTGCCCCGTTTTCCTTCACGCAGAAAGAATTGCGCGTGGATCGCGGTGGCGCGGAACTGGAAAACTTCAAGTTCCAACTGCGGGAACTCATGACCCGCAACCTTGTGCGTCGCCTGCCGAAATATGTCGGCAAGGCCGAAGCCGTGGCGTCGAACGCCCCCCTGCCGCGCGGAAATTACTGGCTGGTCCGGGGGAATTTCGACCGGGTTTACCAGGGCAGCCGGTTCCTGCGGTCGGTGGTCGGTCTCGGGGCCGGGGCGACGCTCATGGATGCCACGGTGGTTGTTTACGACCTTTCCGGGCCGTATCCGCGACCGTTCCTGCGGATTGTCACCACGGGGGGGTCGAACATTTCCCCCGGAGTGAGTGGGGTGGCGACATTTTTCGTTTCCGGTCCGATGGCCCTGACCTCGCTTTTCAACGTGGTGGACGGCATTCGCAGCGGGGTCACCTTCGACACGATCCGCACCACCCGGGAGGTCAACGCCGCGCTTTCCGAATACCTGTATCAACGCGGGGCGATTCCCTATGACAAGGCCGCCGGACCGAAACGGCTTGGAAAATTCCCCAACCGGATCGGCCCGCCGGATCGCGCAAAGATGCGGGGTTCGCTTGTCGTCGAACCCGCGCCGCCGGACCAGCAGTGAGCCCGGATCCGGAGATTTCTCACGCAGCGCCGCAGGGGCTGCAGAGAAAAACCGTTCCCAGGGTCATGGATCCTCAATGGTTCGGGGAGTGGTTTTTCGTTCCGGACTCGGATTCGTCATCCGTTCCCGTCCACCAGGAAGCGGCGTCGTAGTCCGGGTTTTTTTCCGGAAACTTCGCGCCGGTTTTTTTCCACCAGGTCCGGAGGTCGGCGAGGAGTTCCTCGGTTTTTGCGGGTTGCGCCGGGGCAAGATCCTTCTTTTCGCCGGGATCATCGCGCAGGTTGTAGAGTTCGGTGCGGAGACCGACGACCAGTTTGCCGTAGGGTTTGTCATCCGGGGTGAAGCCGGTGGTGTCGAGGAAGTCGCCGAACCAATGGATGAGCTTCCAGTCGCCTTTCCGGATGACCGCGCAGGGGGTGCGGCCGTAGTTGGTGGTGTAAGTGGGCATGTGCCAGTAGAGCGCCTGGCGGTCGAATGTTCCCTTCTGCAGCAGCAGCGGGAGGAGGCTCTGGCCGTCGAGGATGTGTCCCTCGGGAGATCGGGCTCCGGCGATGGCGGCGAAGGTTGGATACAGATCCACGAAGTGGACCGGCACGTCGCTTGTCGTGCCGGGCTTCACGTGCCCGGGCCACCGGACGATGAACGGCACCCGGATGCCTCCCTCGTAGGGCGAACCCTTGCCTTCGCGCAGCGGAGAGTTGTCGAAAACGCGGGAAAGCCCGCCGTTGTCTCCCGCGAAGACAACCACCGTGTTGTCGGCGAGATGCAACGTGTCGAGCAGATCCAACAAACGGCCGGCCTGGGCATCCATGTGCTCCAGCATGGCGAGATAGTCGGCCGTGGGGCGTTCGGTGAATTTTCCGCCAGCGGTCGCGCTGCGCTTGTAGCCGAGAGCCTCGTATTTCTTGATGAGTTCTTCCGGGGCGGCAAGGGGCGCGTGGGGGATGAAGTGGGCCGCATAGGCGAACCAGGGCCTGTCTTTGTTCTGCTCGATGAAGCCGATGATGTCATTCGTGATGGCTTTGGCCGCCTTGTCTTCTCTGGTCTCTTTCCGGCCTCCGGCCTTGCCTCCGAAATCAAATCCGTAGCGGTCGAGATATTTTCCATTGTCCCGCTTCAGCAGGGCACCAACCGTGCTGTTGTCCGCAATGTGCCACTTCCCGCTGATCCCCGTGGTGTAACCGGCATTCCGGAGTGCTGCTGCCAGCGTGGCGGTCCGCGGGGTCAGGCCCTTGCATTCCTCCGGCGGACGCAGGAATGCCTTGGGCGGTTCTTTTTCGTTCAGCACTTTGAAAAGCCCGGTTCGGGCGCCGTATTGACCCGACAGAAAAGCAGCGCGACTCGGGGAGCACTGCGAATCGGCATACGCCTGGGTGAAGCGCATTCCTTCGGAGGCGAGGCGGTCGAGGTTGGGAGTGGCTGCGAACTTGTTGCCGCAGCAGCCCGGGCCGTTCCAACCCAAATCATCAGCAAGAATGAAGAGGATGTTGGGTTTGGAATCTTCGTCCGCGGAGGAGGGGGTGTTTGCGAGAAAAGAAAACAGAAGCAACAGCAGGACGAAGGGATGTGTATTTATAGCATGACGCCGATGGAAAATCGAGTTCATGCCCGTGCTAATGGGATGTTGAGACTTTTGTCAAATCCCCTGCGGCGTCCTGCAGCGGGGCGGCCCAGATGTTGCGGTATTGAACGGGATGGCCGTGATCCTGAAGCTCGACGGGGCCGGTGGTGCGGACGGGAAGGGGCTTCTGTGTGCTGGTGACAACGAGGGTGCTTTCACGCAGTTCCTCATTGTATTGCACGAGAATGCCGTTTTGCCGGATGGTGATGCGCGGATATTCCACGACAGAACCGTCGGGGTTCAACCGGGCGGCACGGAACAGGATGTCGTATGTCTGCCATTCTCCGGGCGGCAGGCAGGCGTTCACTTTCGGGGGAGCCGTGTGGTAAATGGCGCCGCATTCGTTCCAGAGTCCTTCCAGCCCGAAGCTGTCCAGAACCTGCACTTCATACAGACCCTGGAGAAAAATCCCGCTGTTGCCGCGGTTTTGACCCTGTAATTCGGGTTCGTAGGGGAGGCGGAATTCCACATGCAGATGGACGTCGCCGAATTGGTCCCTGGTCCGGATCGGGCCTCCTGCCCCGGCATTTTTGTTTTTGGGTATGACTTCAAAGGCTCCGTTTTCGAGCACCTGCCACTGGGCATCGCCTTCGGACCTGGCTTTCTGCCAGGCGTCCAGGTTCTTTCCGTCGAAGAGAACCTTTGCGCCTTCGGGCGGTTTCATGCCGAGCGTGGGGGAAGCGAAACCGGATTTTGACAGGGAAAATTTCAGGGGTGTTTTTCCGTCGGCAAAGGCTTCTCCGGTGAAGGAAGAGGGGGTGATTTCTCCCTTCCATCCGCCTTCGTTGAAGCGAAGGATTCCATTGGTCGCGGAGGCATCGAATTCCGCGAAGACATGGGCGCGCCTGAAGAAATGCGGCAGGAGCCGGACATGGTATTTGTCACCGCCGAGTGCGATGACTTCCGCGCAAAGATCCGGATGGGTTTGCAGGTAACCGTGTTCTTTGGTCGGATTGATGACTTTGCCCTGCCAGCGCCCCATGATTGGCGGCGGGGTTTCCTCCCCGGCGCACAGCGGGAGGTGGGCAACGGCCAAAGCCGCCAGGGCGAGAGGAATCCAGATTTTTTTCATCAGAGGGATGGCTGCGGAAGCGATCATGCCTTCCAAAGATCTTCGCCGTAGGCCCAGCCCGCCGGCATGGGTTCCTTGACGTAGGCATTGAGCTCCGGACGGTTGGTGACTTTCATATTCTTGGAATCCCATTCGATGCGTCCGCCGAAGAACTGGACGATGGCTCCCAAGCAGGCGATTTCGGTGAGACGAGAGGCGTAGTCGAAGTTCGAGCCGGGTTCCGGGCCTTCGCCCTTGATCGCGCGGATCCACTCGGCCACCGGGCCGTCTTTGACACGGGGATATTTTTCCGGGGGAAGTCCGGCCTGTTTGAACGCCTGCATTTCTTCCTTGCTGATCAGGCGCGGATTGTTCGAGCGTTCGTCGAGGAACACGGTTGTCTTCGAGCCTTTGAAAATGGAACCGAATTTGGGAAGGGCTCCCCAGGTCCAGTTTTCAGGGATGGAAGGCTGGTTGCCGCCATCGTACCACCGCAGGGTGCAGGGAGGCATCCCGGCACGGGCGGGGAAATCCCACCGGACGATCGAGCCATCCGGGCACATGCCGGGATTCGGTCCGTCGATTTTCTCCGCTTCGATGACGGTGGGTTCATAGAGATCAAGCGTCCACACCGGACCGTCGCAGATATGGCAGAACCAGTCACCAATCATGCCTGTTCCAAACTGGGAAAATCCCCGCCAGGTCTTGGGCTGGTAGATACTGTTGTAGCCGGGGTCCGCCACGGGACCGAGCCACAGCGGCCAGTCCAAACCGGCGGGAACCGGTTCGGGGGTGGGAGGAAACGTGGAGGGTTTCCGCCAGACCGCAGGACCGGTGCTTCCCGTCGGAGCCCATTTCGGTCCCGGATACCAGGAATCCACGGTGGAGACACTTCCAAGGACACCCGCTTCGAGCCATTCCTTCATTTGACGGATGCCGTCGAAGGTGTGTCCCTGATTGCCCATGCAGGTGACGACTTTGTATTTTTCCCTGGCTTTGCGCAGGGTTCTGGCCTGCCAGATGTTGTGGGTGAGCGGCTTCTGCGTGAACACATGTTTGCCGCGCTGCATGGCATCCATGGTGGCGGCGAAGTGTGTGTGATCGGGGGTACTGACGAGGACGCCATCGATCTCTTTGCCCATTTTGTCCAGCATCACCCGGAAATCCTTGAACTTCGCGGCGGTGGTCACCTGGGGATTTTTGTCCGCATAGACCGTCTGGTTGGCTTCATCGACATCACAAATGGCGACAAGATTCTCTTTGAGCACTCCTTTGACGGCAACGCTCGCAATGCCGCCCGCGCCAATGAGGGCCAGGTTGAGCTTGCTGTTCGCGCTCTTTCCCGACTGGGCGATGGAAAAGCGGGGGAGCATGAAAACTCCGGCTCCCAGCAGGGTGGAGCGTTTCAGGAAATGACGGCGGGAAATGTTTTTCATGGCAGGTATCAGGGCAGGGTTTTGATTTTGATGTTTTTGTAGCGGTCGAATCCGCTCCAGCGGTTGCCGGGATGAATCTGGAGGGCAATTGTCCCGGGGCCGCCGTTGCTTTCGAAGATCTTCTTCTGGTCCCAGACGGGGGGGGCGTCAAATTTCCCGGCCCGCAGGTCGGGGACTTTTTTCCCGAGGAATTTTGTGCCGTCGAGTTCCATCATTTTCACACCGTTGACCCAGGTGGTGATCAGTGGCTGGGGGCCTTCGCAGCGGATGCGCAGGGTGTTGAATTCCCCGTGACGCCAGACTTTGTTGAAATCCGCCGCGGGTGCCGAGTAGAGCAGGCCGTCCACTTTTACGCCGTCATATTTGTCCACGGCTTTCACGCCCACCACCTTGCCGTTTTCCTCGATGGCTTCGAGCTGCCAGGGTTGCGAGGCAAAACCTCCGGTTCCCTGTCCGTAAATAAACGCAACGCTCCCACCAGGCAGATAGTCCAAAAAGATCTGGAGACATTTTCCGCTGTCATCGGTGCGGATCCAAATCCCGCTGTCACATCCCCAGTCGGGATTCACATCAATGAGCAGGTCGAAATTCAGATACTTTTTGTCGGTTCGCAGGAAAGAGCCGACGAGCGGGGGAGCCTGGCACCCGACGATCGCCCCGTCCTCGACCTTCCATTCACCGCCGGAATAGGCTTTTCCAATTTTATCGCCGGAAGCCTTGTTCCAGCCGGCAAGGGTCTTGCCGTCGAAAAGCGATTCGTATCCATCCCCGTCCGCCGCACCGGCGAGAAGCGGGGAAAGGCAGGTGGTGAGGCCGAGGATGCGGAGGAAACGCCCTGCCGGGATGAGGAGACTTGAGAAGTGTTGATCCGTGAAGGAGAAGGGGTTTTTCATGATGGGATTTGGTGGGATTCAGGAACGGGCCTCGCTGCGGATGGCCTGCTCGACCTCCCTGTCGCGGAAGGTGAGGAAGAAGAGGGCGGCCACGGCAAGGGCGGCAAGGGCCGGCATTCCCCAGAAGGAGGAGGCATCGGCGAGCCATCCGGCCCTGGTCTGTCCGTCGAGGGCGAGATGGTCACCCCAGAGTCCGAGGACGTAATTGCCCACGAGCATGCCGGCACCGTAAGTGAGCAGACCGATCAACGCCTGGGCACTGGCACGGATTTCCCGCGATGCCACCCGGTCGGTGTAGAGCTGGCCGGTGACGAAGAAGAAATCATAACAGACGCCGTGCAGGGCCACACCGAGCAGAAGCATGGCTGTTGATTCCGGGAACACCGCGAAGAGACCGTAGCGCAGCGTCCAGGCCAGCATTCCGACGAGGAGCATCCATTTCACGCCGAGCCGCAAAAGAAAAAACGGCACCAGGAGCATGAAGCCGACCTCGGAAATCTGCCCGATCGTCATGAAGGCCGCGGATTTTTCCCCGAAGGCCATCGCCGCGATGAAGTCGTTTGTCCGCGCGTAATAGAACGCAAGCGGGATGCAGATGAGAAAAGAGCAGATGGCAAAGATCGCAAAGCTTGGACGGGCGAACAGGCGCAGGGCATCGAGTCCAAGGGCTTTTTTTACATCCATCGGCAGGCCCTTTGCGGCGGGAGGGGCGGGCGGCAATGTGAAACTGTAAACCCCGTAGATTGCCGAGACGATCGCGCACATCTTCAGCGGAATGTTCGTGATCTGCGTGTTTCCCACTCCGGTGAGCGCCTGGAGCAGGGGCAGGTCGACGAACCCGATCACGGTCTGCGCCACAAGGAAGCCCGCCACGATCCATCCGATGGTGCCCCACACCCGGATGCCGGGAAATTCCTTCTCCGGTTCCCCGATGTTGGCAAAGGAGATGGCGTTCACGAGGGCAAGGGTCGGCATGTAGAGCAGGAAGTAAAAAAACATCGTCCAGATGAAGGCCCCGGGTTCCTGTGTGCCGGCGGCGATCCAGAGCAGCACGGCCCCGGCGAGATGGCACACGCCGTTCACCCGCTCCGCATTGCAAAACCGGTCCGCGATCAATCCCACGAACAACGGGGCGATGAGCGCGGCCCAGTTGTGCGTTGCATAGGCGCGTCCAATGATGCTGTTGAGCCCTTCCTGACCGGAAAAGACATTCAGCAGATACGTTCCCATGGTCACAAAAAAGCCCCCCCAGATGAAAAATTGGAGAAACATCATGAGAGAGAGGCGGACGCGGATGGAGGCTTTCATGGGGTGGTGTGCAGGAGGGGTTTCCGGGAGGGTTTGCGCTGCTTCGGTCCGCCATTGCGAAATCTCAGGCGGTATTTCCGGGGCGTCAAATTCAATTCCAGCCGGAAGTCCCGGGTCATTCCGGTCTGGTCGCCAAATCCGCAGGATCCGGCAATTTTGTCCAAGGGCAAATCGGTGTCGCGCAGGGCATGGCAGGCCGCATTCAGCCGGGTCCGCTTGATGTACTGGTTCGGTGTGATGCCGAAAGTCTTCCGGAACAAGCGTTCGACGGAACTGACGGAGATTCCCGCCACCCGCGCCAGATCCACGGCAAGAATTCGTTTTCTGTAATGCGTGCGGATGTGATCCACGATCCGGTGCATTTCCGGGTGGTCGCGATAAAGCGTGTCACTGTCGCGCGTCAGCCGGGTGATGCCGGCGAGTCCGACCACCTTTCCTGTCCTGTCGCAAAGGGGGATCTTCGTGGTGGTCAACCAGTCCAGAGAATCGCCCGTTGGAACGAGTTCCACCTGATTGACGATGGGGATGCCGGTTTCCATGACCTTCCGGTCATCGGCCAGAAACGCATCCGCCAGGAAGTCCGCGCTGAAATCGCGATCGGTCCTCCCCAGCAGATCCTCCAGGCTGGAAACTCCCATCAGACGGAGAAAACTTCGATTTGCCGCCAGAAACCGGGATTCCCGGTCCTTGGCAAAGCAGTGGGCCTCCGGCAGGGCATCAAACAAGACCTCCAGCATCCGGGCGGAACAGAAGGCGTTGGAGAAATGAAAAACGGGTTTGTCGGGGGACATGGCTTGCTGTGGAAAGAAGCAGACATTTGGTTAAAACTCAAAGAAAAATTGACGATATATGACAAATTTTTCCCCTGAGATAGCAGGAAAGTCATTGGAAGAAAAAAATTGCAAGGCAGGAAATACATGAAGTAATTTCTATTTTTATTAGGTAATGACGATTGAAAACATGAAATTCATATTTAATAAAGCGATGTGTCTGTGAGTTGGTAATTGCAAAAAAGAGTTGTGTTTTTTGACAGTATTTGCATAAAACAATATCTCATTTTTTTATCACAAAATGCAATCCAGCGACTCCCCTCTCCCTTCCGCCTGTTCTTCTCTCGGTCCCGCTCTGGGTCTTCTCACGATTCGGATTTGGCTGGGTTTTCGGGCACTGGCCACGGGCATCGAGAAATATGCCGGGACCAAGGCCTCGGAGGCCGCGATTCTTATCGATGGAAAGCCGAACACCTATGGACTGACCGATTCGGCATCGGAGAAGGTGTATGGGTTGGCGCAGTATCATGGAATTCCCGAAGCCCTGCGTTCGCAGTTTTTGGCGGAGCCGCTGCTTCCCGGTCCGTTTCTGAACATCTACGACAAGATTCTCGGTCCCTCTCTGATTTTGCTGGGGATCACCGTGCTTCTGGGGATTTTTCCAAGGGTATCCCTGTTTGCGATGGGGCTTCTTTACACGAGCCTGACCTTCGGCCTGATACTGCTCAAGCAGGATGCCGGGGTTGCGTGGTTGGCAATCCACATTATCTTGATCGCCATGGCCCTCATTTACTCGGATCGCGACAAGTGCGTGCTCTTCGGTCGCAAGTGGTAATTTCTCCGCTCCCCTTATGGAATCTTTCCCCTCTTTGGCCGGCTCCCGGCGCGATTTTTTGAAAATGGGCGGGCTTGTCGGCGCCGGGCTGGTGCTCGGGGCACCGTCCCTTTTGCGTGCGGCGACAGCCTCATCCGACACCATCAACGTGGGTTTCATCGGCCTTGGCAAACAGCACGAGGTGCTCTTCAACGCGATGAAGAACATCCCCGGCCTTCATTATGCGGCGGTCTGCGACATCATGAAGAACCGCGTGGGAAGCGCATTTTCCCGCATCAAGAACACCTTTGGCAACCAGCCCGTGCGCTACACCGACGCGGAGGAGATGTTGTCCAAGGAAAAAAGCCTGGATGCCATCGTGGTGGCGACTCCCGACTTCTGGCATTCCCGTCACACGGTCTGGTCGCTCGAAGCCGGGAAGAATGTCTATTGCGAGAAGATGATGTCCGACAATCTGGAAGATGCCCGGAAGATGGTGGCCGCGATGGAGCGCACCGGGAAGCTTTGCCAGATCGGGCACCAGCGCCGCAGCAATCCCCGCTACATTTACACATTGGACGAACTGCTCCGCCGTCAGAAAATCTGCGGCCAGATCGTCAATGCCAACGGCCAGTGGAACCGGGCGGTCGGCTCCTCGCAGGACATCCAGGTGAAGCCCTCGATCCTGCCCGACGAACAGACCCTGCTCAAATACGGGTTCGGCCGTCCCGGCAAGACCCTCACCCTGGAAGAGTTGCAGCACCGCTTTTTGAACTGGAGATTCTACAAGGATCTTTCCGGCGGCCCGATCTCCGACCTGGGTGCCCACCAGATCGATATTTTCAACTGGTTTTTCGGAATGCAGCCCTCGCGGGTCATGGCTTCCGGCGGACGGAATTACTTCAAGGACCGCGAGCACTTCGACAACGTGATGTGTGTTTTTGATTACAACACTCCGGATGGCGGGGCTCGGGCGTTTTATCAGGTGCTCACCACCACCAGCGCGGGCGGCGGGTACTTTGAATCGTTCATGGGCATCGACGGCACGATCGACATTTCCGAGCGGGCCGCCTACACGAACATTTACCGCGAAGCCGGCACCGCGCCGAGCTGGGACAGGCTTGTTGCCGAAGGGTATCTGAAAAAGAGTGCCGCCCCCAAACCCGCCGCAGATTCTTCGGATGCCATCGCTTCCTATGAATCCGCCGCACCGGAGACCTATCAGTTGCCCGGCGGGCTCAACAAACCGCCCCACCAACCGCACCTGGAAAACTTTTTTGACGCGATCCGCGGCAGGGCGAAATTGAATTGCGACGCCCGCCACGCTCTCGAATCGGAAGCCCCGATCTATTGGGTGAATCCTGCAGCGGAAAGCGGCCAGACCATCATTTTCAACACCGAACACCTCCACGTATGACCATGAAACCGCTCGTTCTCTCCACCCTCCTTCTCGTTCTTGCCACCGGTGCCCGGGCGGCGGACACCGTTCCTCTCACCACGGAGATTCCGCCGGAGGTGATCGAAGGCACCCCGATGCCGATCAATGTTCCGGATCTTGTCCAGGCTCCCAAAGACGCACCGGTGTTGAATGTTCCCGCCGGAACCGTGCTTCTTTCCAAGGGCAAGGCGGTAACAGCCAGCGATGACTTTCCCGTGGTCGGGGAACTCACTCTCATCACCGACGGGGAGAAGGAAGGTGGCGAGGGATATTATGTCGAGCTGATGGACGGTCCGCAATGGGTGCAGATTGATCTCGGGCAGACGGCAGCCGTTTCCGCCGTCTGGGTCTGGCATTTTCACAGCCAGCTTCGTGCCTATCATGATGTGGTCATTCAGATTTCCGACGACCCCGAGTTCAAGACCGGTGTCACCACTGTCTTCAACAACGATTTCGACAATTCCTCGGGAATGGGCAAAGGTTCGGACAAACCTTATGTGGATTCCCGTTTCGGTTTGCTGGTCGATGCCAGGGGGGCCAGGGGGCGTTATGTCCGGCTCTACAGCAAGGGAAATACATCCAGCGACGCAAACCACTACATCGAGGTCGAAGTCTTCGGCATTCCGGTTTCCTGAGTCCGCGCGAAGGATGGTTCTCCATCCTCGAAAAAAGGGAGGCTTGAAATGAAGCCCCTGCTTTTCCCGGTGGCGTGCGCGCTTGTGGTTTTCGTTGCCACCTGGGTGAGGCTTGCGGATCTTTCCCTGGCCCCGTTTCATTTTGACGAGGCTGTCCAGGCCCGCATTGCCGCCTCCCGGCTTGGTTCAGCGGGGGCCGGTGAGCAGGGGCCGGTTATCGGCTTCAATCCACGGCATTTTCACGGTCCCCTGCCTGTTTTTGCGGCGGTTTGTTCCGCAAGGCTGGCAGGAGAAGATTCCTGGCAGGCTCTCACCAAATCAACGCTCCGGATGCTGCCGGCTTTGTCCGGTCTGGCCGTGGTGGTGGTGTTTCTGATGTCCGCGCCGCTGATCGGCTCGAACGCCGCGCTTTGGGCATCCGCCTTCGCTGCCATCTCCCCTTTTCTTGTCCATTACAACCGGCTTTTCATCCATGAAAACCTGCTGGCTCTGTTTCTCATGGCGGCCCTTCTGCTTCTGGGCTTCGGGTGGCGGCACCGTGTTCCGGTTTGGACTGTGGGGATTTGCCTTGGGTTGGCCGCCGCAACGAAGGAGACGTTTGTGTTGACCCCGGTTTCCTGGGCACTTGTTGGCGTCGCGATCTATCGTCCTTCAGGGGCTTTGTTCCGTCGCCTGGGGCCGCAGATCCTGGGGGCGGGACTGGCGTTTCTTGTGGTGATCGTTGTGTTCTACTCCGTCTTGGGCAGCCGGCCCGGCGGAGCATGGGATTTTTTCTCCACGTATTGGAGTTACCAAACAGGAGCCGGTCATGAAAAACCTCCGGGATATTATGCGGGAATGTTCCTGCTGCCTTCCCATCACGGCCGGCTGTGGTGGTGGCAGGGCGGTGTTCTTTTGTTGGCCATTTTTTCGTTGTTTCAAAAAACCGGGAGCACTCCGCTTCCGGCGGCGGCGCGATTCTGCTTTTTGTCCGGGCTTCTTCAGGCGGGTGTGTATTCGCTGCTGCCCTACAAGACGCCCTGGTTGATGCTTGTGCCGTGGCTGCATTTTTTGATCGCTGCGGGGATTGGTGCCGCCGCCCTCCTGCGGGCACGGATGCCCGTCCGGGTGGTGGCGGGAATTTTGCTGACGGTGTGGATTGCCTTTCAAGGGCTGCAAACCTGGCGCGTCGCGTTTCGATACCCTTCCGACGCCAGAAATCCCTTTGCCTATGTGCCGACGGTTCCGGGGGTGGAAACCTGGACCCGGCGTTCGATCCAGTGGTTGGAATCCGGCGACCGGAACAGGGAGATGGTCAGTGTAATCGGGCCGCATTACTGGCCGCTGCCGTGGTATTTTCGCAACCTTCCCAAAGTCGGATACTGGCCCGAGCCACCGGAGGATCTCCGCGGTCATGCCCTGGTTGTTGCCATGCCGGAATTCGCGGCAGCGCTTGGTGAGAGGCTTTCCGAAACCCATGTCGCCATTCCCGAGGGGCTTCGCGCGGACACACCTGTTCTGGTCTTTGTTCGCAGGGATCTCTGGGAAAAAAACACGAAAGTGCCCTGATGTCCCCGTCCCTTCCATCCGGTCCCTGGCAGGTGCGGACGCATCCGGCCATGAACACTCTTTTCACCCTCCGCCTGGGATTGTCGGATGGGGAGAAGGCTTCGGCCGTTGCGGGGGAGTGCTTCCGGCAGCTTGAAGAGCTGGAATCGCTGCTCAGCCGTTATCGGGAGGACAGCGATATCTCCGCGATCAACAACCTCTCCGCAGGCAGTTCCCTGTTGCTGCATGAGGAGACATGGAACTGCCTCAAACTCGCCCTGGAAGTGCATGGGCGGACCGGCGGACTTTTTGACATCACCCTGGGCGCACTGACTGATCCGGAACGATCCGGAAATTCCGTGGAGCTTCGCGGGTGCCTGCAACTGAATCCGGAGCGGCCGGAAATCATTTGTGTTGAGGCGGGACGGCAGCTGGATCTTGGCGGTATCGGAAAGGGCCGTGCGTTGGATCGGATGGCGGGCACTCTCCACGAGTTGGGAGTTGGGGAGGCACTGCTTTCCGCCGGAGCCAGCACGCACCTGGCCATGGGGCGGACGGTGTGGCCCGTGGAACTGAAGGCAACGGCAGGGACGCGCATTGTGATGTTGCCCGGAGGATCTTCTCTCAGTGCCTCCGGAACAGGCATTCAGGGAGATCATATTGTCCACCCACTGCGTGATGCCGCGCAGTTCCCGAAAAGGACCTGGGCGGTTGCCTCAATGGCGGCATTTTCCGATGCCTTTTCCACGGCCTGTTTTCTTGCGCGAGATGAAGAACGCCGGACTTTTCTTCAGGAAATCCCCGCGCTTTCCGGGGTTTTTGTGGAAGACGGGGAGGGGCGGATTGCCGTGATTGAGGGATCCCGTATCAATTTGGCGGACAGGGGGTAACGCCGCCCGCCGCCTGTTGCGCGCGGTGGAAAACTTGCCAGAGCACGACCTCCGGGCTATCCTGCAAAAGCCCGAAGGGCGCTTTATTATGGCTAATGCAATGGTTATTGGAATCGGCGGAGTCGGTTCCGTCATCGGTCAAAAACTCCACGAATACGATTGTTTCGACCGGATTGTCCTGGCGGATTTGGACCCGGTTTTTGCACAACACCTGGCGGCAAAAACTCCGAAAAACCGCTTTGTTGTCGTGCAGGCAAACGCGATGGATATTGACGGGCTGGCGGCACTGATGAAGGAACATGCGGTGACGGTGACGTGCAATGCGTGCGTGTGCCAGACGAACCATTCGGTTCTCGAAGCCTGTCTGCGGGCGGGCTCGCACTACCTCGACATGGCGGCCGACATTTACTCCGCGCCGGGTGTGAAGCGGCCCGGGAAAAATTCCTTCGAGGCCGAGATCGAGAAATTCCACCAGCCTTTTCTCGACCGCGACCTCGCGGGAATTCTCTGCATGGGAATGGATCCCGGGGCGGTGAATGTCTTTGCCCGCTGGGCGATCGACCGGCTCGACACGGCCTCCAGCATTCGCGTGCTGGATGCCGACAATGCGGAGGTTCGCGGGTACCGGTTTGCCGTGCTTTTTTCTCCGGAGACGTTTTTCGAGGAACTCGGAGCGCCGCCTTACTTTGTGAAAGACGGGCGCGTTGTCAGCGGGAAGCCGCTGGAAACCGAGGTGGAATGGGTGCGGTTTCCGGATCCCATCGGCCTTCAGAAAACCTACGCCGTGGCGCACGAGGAGGGGGTCAGTCTCGGCATCCATCCTGCATTCGTGGAAAAAGGCGTCCGCTATTCGGTGTTCAAATACAGTGTGCCCGACAAGGTGGTGAACATTTCAAAATCGCTCCAGTTGTTGAATCTCGACACATGGAAAAAAGTCCGCGTGGACGGGGTGGAAGTTTCCCCCGTGAGGGTGGCCAGCGCACATCTTCCGAAGCCGGCACAGCTTGGCGCGACGGTGGACGGGTATTCCTGTGTGGGCACCGAGGTGCGCGGAACGAAGG
Source organism: uncultured Chthoniobacter sp. (assembly GCA_964585615.1). Lineage (GTDB taxonomy): Bacteria > Verrucomicrobiota > Verrucomicrobiia > Chthoniobacterales > Terrimicrobiaceae > QYQL01. Next base: position 28,942 of record CAZPEN010000021.1, read on the forward strand.
ATCGCAAGCGGGTCGAATATTTCGTTTATTCGATGGACAGCCACCGGGACACTTACGAGAAATATGGATACTCGCTTACGCTGGTGCAAACGGGCATTCCTCCCGCACTCACCGCGAAACTTCTGGCAACCGGAAAGATCCCGGAGCGTGGCGTCATGATGCCCGAGGCGCTGGATCCCGAGGAACTCATGAACAGTTTCACGCGGGAAGGACTCCCGATCTTTGTTGAAAAACGCGAAGTGGAAAGAATTTGAGAACCATGACCCCGAAACCTTTCTTCCTCAATGGCCGGCATGTCACCTCCGCGCAGACCCAGGAGGTCAGAAATCCCTGGAACGGCAGTCCCCTTGCGGATGTCTGTGTGGCGGATGGCGCACAGGTTGAAGAAGCCGTGGCCACGGCCCATGAAGCATTCCGGAAGACCCGGAAGATGTCCGCCGATGCCCGCGCGGCGGTTCTGGAGAACATCTGCACATTGATCGATGAGCGCCGCGCGGATTTCGTCTCGACGATTGTCGCCGAGGCGGGGAAGCCCGTGACATTTGCGGAAGCCGAGACGGAGCGGGCGCGACTGACCTTCCGCTTTGCCGCGGCACTTGCGCTGGCCGACGAGGGACACGGGATTGCGATGGATGCCAGCGCTCCAGGGGCCGGGCATTTCGGTCTGGTGAAGCGGTTTCCGATGGGGGTGATTCTGGGCATCACGCCGTTCAACTTTCCGCTCAATCTGGTGGCCCACAAAGTAGCTCCCTGTCTGGCCACCGGGAACACGATGGTGCTCAAGCCCGCATTGAAGACGCCGCTTTCGAGTCTTCTTCTCGCCGAGGTGCTCGACGCTGCCGGGGTCACGGCCGGCCAGATCAACACGGTGCCCTTCCAGCACGGGCATATCGATCCGTTGTTGGGGGATCCGCGCATCAAAATGGTCAGCTTCACCGGGAGTGCTGCGGTGGGGTGGCAGTTGAAGGCGAAGGCTGCGAAGAAAAAAGTGGCTCTCGAACTCGGGGGCAATGCGGCGGTCGTTGTCGAGCCGGATTGCGACTGGAAGGCGGCGGTTCCGAAGATTGCCTCAGCAGCCTATGGCTACGCCGGACAATCCTGCATCAGTGTCCAGCGCATTCTCGTCCACAGGGATATCCATGCTGCATTTCGTGATCTGCTGGTCGCACACATTACCGCCCATGTCACGGTGGGCGATCCCTCGGAACGCCGGACGATTGTCGGACCGATGATCAATTCCGGAGAGCGGGAAAAAATCCTGGGCTGGATCAAAGAGGCGGAGGACCGCGGGGCACGACGGTTGACTCCCCTGCATGTGGAGGGCCATTCTTTGCTCGGCCCGGTGCTGCTGGAGAACGTGCCTTCGTCCTGTCCCGCACTGTGTGAGGAAGCCTTTGCTCCGTTGGCTGTGTTGCAAAGCTACGATTCGTTTCCGGAGGCACTGGCTCTGGTCAACGACTCGGACTTCGGACTCCAGGCGGGGATTTTCAGCAACGATGTGCGCAAGGCGCTTGTGGCCTTCGAGGAGTTGGAAGTCGGCGGGGTCATGATCAACCAAGTCCCCACCTTCCGTGTGGAGAACATGCCCTATGGCGGTGTCAAGGAGAGCGGATTCGGACGCGAGGGTGTGCGCTATGCGATGGAAGAGATGACCGAACCGCGGAGTCTGGTCATCAACCGGAGTTGAACGACGCCTGGGAGCGACGGGTCAGTGGAGGGGGGCGTTTTTTCCAATGGGGAGCGACCCTTTGCCGCACCCGCAGGTCCCGCCGCAGGTCTTGGTATTTCTCTTCCTGCGGGCGGAGGCGACTCCCTGTTTGACGAGAAAACCACAGGCGGCGACGAGGGCTGCTGCGACGGCGAGTTTTTCCTGGATCAACATGGCTGGTCAGAGGCGGCTGCCGATTTGGTAGATCAACACGGCGGCCACCCAGGCAATAACGGTCATGCTGGTGAAAGAAGCAATGGCCCATTTCCAACTGAGTTCCCTGGCAATGACGGCAACCGTGGCCCCGCACTGCATGCAGAGCGCGAAGAAAACCATCAGGCCGATGACGACCGGCAGGGTGTAGACCGGCTGGCCTTTCCGCGGACCCTCATGCCATTTTTCCCGGGCCAGGATCGAGCGCAGATCGTCGGAACCCTCGTCCACATCCGCTCCCAGATTGTAGATGATGCCCATCGTGGCAATGATGACTTCGCGGGCGGGGAAACTGGAGAGGACTCCGACGGTGATTTTCCAATCGAAGCCGGCGGGATCAAAGACCGGTTGAATGGTTTTTCCAAACTGTCCCAGATAGCTTTGCTCGATGTAGGCTCCTTCGATCCGGTGGCCGAGTTTTTGGGAGAGGTCGGATTCCGGGTCTTCCAGGGCCGCGGTCACTTTCTCCGGGGAAAGGAGGGCGGATTGTTCCGCGATAAAATGGGCGCGGGTCGTTGAGACCACTTCTTCCGGACGGGGGAAATACAACAACGCCCAGATGATCACCGAGAAGGCGAGGATGACCGTGCCGGCCCGGATGATGAACTCACGACCGCGTTCCCACATGCGAATGACGACATTCCGGAATGTGGGGACCCGGTAGTCCGGCATTTCGAGAATGAACGGCTGGGCTTTGATCCTGAGGATGCAGCGGTTCATGAACCAGGCCAGAGGCATGGCCACGGCTGCTCCGACGAAGTGCATGAGGAAGAGCGTCCATCCCGCAACGAGTGGTCCGTGAACAGGCTCGACGAAGGCTCCGATGAGAAGAACATAAACGGGGAGCCGGGCCGAGCAGCTCATGAAGGGAGTCATGAGAATCGTGGTGAGACGGGCTTTCGGATCTTCCAGCGTCCGGGCCGCCATCACACCGGGAATCGCGCAGGCATATCCTGAAAGCAGGGGCACAAAACTTTTTCCATTGAGCCCGCACCATCCGAAAAGCTTGTCCATGAGGAAGGCGGCGCGGGCAAGGTAGCCGGTGTCTTCCAGGATGGCGATGAAGAGGAACAGCAGCAGGATCTGGGGCAGAAAGACCACCACGCCCCCCACACCGGCAATGATGCCATCGGAGACGAGGCTTTGAAGCACCGGCGTCTTTTCCAACAGGGGAGAAATCACGCCCTGGAGCCAGGCCGTGCCGGATTCAATCAAATCCATCAGCGGCCCGGCCCAGGCGTAAAGGCTTTGAAAGACGACATACATGACCGCAAAGAAAATGAGGGTTCCCCAGAAGCGGTTGAGCAACAGGGCGTCGATGGAGTCTCTTGTGCGGGCGACCATCCCGTCCCCCTGGATCACCCCGTCCAGCAGTCCCCCGATGTGGCGGTAGTGGAGAACCGGCTCGGCCGAGGCCGGATTGAGGCCGTGGGCGCGGATTTTTTCCCGGGCGGCCCGGAGGATGGCGGGAAGCATGTCCTTGTGGCCGACCCGGGCGGCAAAGGCGCTGTCCGTATCGAAAATCATCCGCAAGGCTTCCGGGCCGGTCACCTCGACTCCCGCCTGGGAGAGGCCATTCCGGACGATGTCGCGGGCTTCGTCAATGAACTCCGGCCAGAGGATGCGGGGAATTCGTCTCGGTTCGGCGATCGCGTGTTCGATGGCCTTCTTCAGCTCCGGCAGGCCCAGGCCTTTCTTGGCCACGGTGGGAATGACCGGAACCCCGAGGCGGTCGGCAAGGAGACCGGCATTGATCCGGAGACCGTTTCTCTTCGCGGCATCCCATTGGTTGAGGGCAATGACCATGGGGATTTCAAGTTCCGCGGCTTCGGAAACCAGCAGGAGATGGCGTTTGATGTTTGTGGCGTCGAGAACACAGACGATGAGATCCGGTGCGGGATGGCCGGCTTTTCCCCCGAGGGCATCCATGACCACCCGTTCATCCGGGGAAGCTGCGGCAAGGCTGTAGGTGCCCGGCAGATCCAGCACTTCCACCTGTCGCGAGCCGAGAAGAAAAGCCCCGGTCTTTTTTTCCACAGTGATTCCCGGATAGTTTGCGATGTGCTGCCGGAGGCCGGTAAGGCGGTTGAAAAGGGTGGATTTTCCGGTGTTCGGATTGCCGAGAAGGGCGATCCGGACCGGCCTGTCTGGTGCGGAAACGGTCACTGTCATTTCAGGCCATCTCCTTTACTTCGATCAAATCGGCTTCCGCACGCCGCACGCTGATTTCCTGTCCCGCCATTTCAATGGAAATGGGGTCTCCCAGCGGCGCAACGCGCGAGATCCGCACCCGTTGCCCCGGAAGAAAGCCCAGTGCCGCCAGACGTCCTGCGCGTCCGCAGTCACTGCTTATGCCGACAATCTCAATGGGCCGATTGTGCCCGATCTCCCCCAGCTTTAGTGTTCGCGCGTCTTTCACGGTGGTTATTTTCTGAGAAAGCGTCTCATTAGCGATAATAATCGCTCAGAAATGATGAAGATTCATGCTTTTCGTCAAGACTTTCGCGGTTGCCAGGGGGAGGAGCGCCCAAAAAACAAGACGACCGGCTCGGGCAGGAGCCCGGAGCCGGTCGCATCGAGGAGGAATTTGGTCTTAGATGGAAACTCCGAGTGATTCCTTGATGGAAGCGACGGAGTATTCGCGATTCATGTGGGCAATAACCGAAGCGGGGATGCCGGCGGGGCAGACGGCCTCGCAGGCGTAGTAGTTCGAGCAATTGCCGAATCCTTCCTTGTCCATCTGGCGGACCATATTGAGGACGCGGCGGTCGTTCTCGGGTTTGCCCTGGGGCAGGAGGCCGAGGTGGGTGACCTTTGCGCTGACAAAGAGCATGGCCGAGCTGTTCGGGCAGGCGGCGGCGCAGGCTCCGCAGCCGATGCAGGCGGCGGAGTCCATGGCTTGGTCGGCGATCACTTTCGGGATGGGAACCGAGTTGGCATCGGGAGCCGAACCGGCGCGTTCCGAGATGAAGCCGCCAGCCTGCATGATGCGGTCGTAGGCTTCGCGGTTGACGACGAGATCCCGTTCGAGAGGGAAGGCGTCGGCGCGGAACGGTTCAATGGTGATGATCTGGCCGTCGCGGAATTTCCGCATGTAGAGCTGGCAGGTGGTGCCGCGGCCGGGGCCGTGGGGGATGCCGTTGATCGTGAGCGAGCAGTTTCCGCAGATGCCCTCGCGGCAGTCGGAGTCAAACTGGATCGGTTCGATGCCCTTTTTTGTGAGGTCTTCGTTCACGATGTCCAGCATTTCGAGGAACGAGGCTTCGGCGGGGATGTCGTTTGCCTCGTAGTGCTCGATTTTTCCGGCCGAGCCCGGGCCGTTCTGGCGCCAAACTTCCAAATAGAATTTCATGATGCGTGAATGGGTGAGAGTTCCGGTTATTTGTAGCTTCTGGTCGCCAGTTTGACCTCTTCGTAAACGAGAGGTTCCTTGATGAGTGTGGGTGCCTGGCCTTCGCCTTCGTATTTCCAGGCACCGACGTAGGCGTATTCCTCGTCGTTGCGAAGGGCCTCGCCGTCGGGAGTCTGGTATTCCGTGCGGAAGTGACCGCCGCAGGATTCGTTGCGATTGAGGGCGTCGAGGCACATAAGTTCGCCGAATTCCAGAAAGTCGGCAACGCGACCGGCGCGTTCGAGTTCCATGTTGATGCCGTCCTTCGAGCCCAGGAGCTTGAGATTCGACCAGAATTCCTCGCGGAGTTTCGGAATCTTGCGGAGGGCTTCCTCGAGACCTTCCTTGTTGCGGGCCATGCCGCATTTGTCCCAGAGGAGCTTGCCGAGTTCGCGGTGGAAGCTGTCCACGGAACGGGTGCCATTGATGCTCATGAGCTTGTTGACGCGGGCCTTGGCGGCCTCGACAGCTTCTGCGAAGGCGGGGGCGTTCGGATTTACTTTCTTGCCGAACTGCGAGGCCATGTAGTTGCCGAGGGTGTAGGGAATGACGAAATAGCCATCGGCCAGTCCCTGCATGAGGGCACTGGCTCCGAGGCGGTTGGCGCCGTGATCGGAGAAATTCGCCTCGCCGAGGACGTGAAGTCCCGGGATGTTGCTCATGAGGTGGTAATCGACCCAGAGTCCGCCCATTGTGTAGTGAACGGCGGGATAGATCCGCATCGGGCGTTCATAGGCATTTTCCCCGGTGATGTTCTCATACATCTCGAAGAGGTTGCCGTAGCGTTCCTCGATGACGTGTTTGCCGAGGCGTTTGATGGCATCGGCGAAGTCGAGGTAGACCCCGAGGCCACCGGGGCCGACCCCGCGACCGTCGTCACAGACTTCCTTCGCGGAGCGGGACGAGATGTCACGCGGGGCGAGGTTGCCGTAGCTGGGGTATTTCCGTTCGAGGTAGTAGTCGCGGGCGTCTTCGGGGATGTCCTGCGGGGCTTTACCGCAGTCTTCCTTGCGTTTGGGAACCCACACGCGGCCGTCGTTGCGGAGCGACTCGGACATGAGGGTGAGTTTCGACTGGTATTCGCCGCTCACAGGGATGCAGGTCGGGTGGATCTGCGTGTAGCAGGGGTTCGCGAAGAGCGCGCCGCGTTTGTAGGCACGGTAAGTTGCGGTGACGTTGCAGCCGCGGGCATTTGTGGAGAGATAGAACACGTTGCCGTAGCCACCGGTGCAGAGGAGCACCGCATCTCCGGCATGGGAGGTGATTTCTCCGGTGGTCATGTCGCGGACGACGATGCCTTTGGCGTGACCGTCCACCAGGACGAGATCCATCATCTCGGTTTTGGAAAACATTTCCACGTTGCCGAGGGCGATCTGGTGGCTGAGGGCGGAGTAGGCGCCGAGGAGAAGCTGTTGTCCTGTCTGGCCGCGGGCGTAGAATGTGCGGGAGACCTGGGCACCGCCGAACGAGCGGTTGTCGAGGAGACCGCCATATTCCCGGGCAAAGGGAACGCCCTGCGCGACGCATTGGTCGATGATCAGGCTGCTGACCTCCGCCAGGCGGTGGACGTTTGCTTCACGGGCGCGAAAGTCCCCGCCCTTGATCGTGTCGTAGAACAGGCGGTAAACGCTGTCGCCGTCGTTCTGGTAATTCTTTGCGGCATTGATGCCACCCTGTGCGGCAATCGAGTGGGCGCGGCGCGGGCTGTCCTGATAGCAGAAGCATTTCACCTTGTAGCCCTGCTCGGCGAGTGTCGCGGCGGCGGCGGCTCCGGCAAGACCGGAGCCCACGATGATGATCTCGAATTTCCGCTTGTTGGCCGGATTGACGAGTTTCGCGGTGTTTTTGAAGGACGTCCACTTTTTATCAAGCGGACCGGCGGGGATGTTGGAGTCGAGTGTCATTTGACGATTCCGGTGAGGACGGAGATGGGGATGGAAATGTAGCCGATGTAGAGGAGCCACGCGTAGGCGCGGGTGACGTTCTCAATGAGGGGATGCAGGCGGCGGTTGGTGAGGCCGAGTGTCTGGAAGAGGCTTCCGATGCCGTGGCTGAGGTGCATCATGAGGAGGAAGAGACCGACAATGTAGATGATGCTCACGGGAACATTGCTGAAGCCGGTGACCACCATCTTGTAAACGTCGTGAACCTCATGCCCGTCGAGCATTGTTTCCATGTGCAGGTAGGACGGATCGACGATGCCCAGTGTGAAATGGGCCAGATGGAAGAGAATAAAGGCCACGACGATCAGGCCGCTCAGGCGCATCGTCCGGGCGAACACGGTTGTCTTGATGGGATCCGAGGCGATGTATTTCTTCGGTTTTGCCGCCTGGTTTTCTTTCCACAGGAGCATGGTGAAGAAAATGTGCAGGACGAGGATGCTCAGCAGACCGAGGCGGATGAGCCACAGGAGGGGCCCCAGGCTCTGGAGATGCAGCGCGTAGGAATTCAGCCAGTCCGGGCCGAGGTAGATGGTGAAATTTCCCAGAAGATGTCCGGTGACAAAAAGAACCAGACAGATGCCGGTGAGGGCGACGATGGTTTTTTTGCCGATGGAGGAAAAGATCCAGAGAAGGATGGGATGCGGGCCCGAACGGGCTTGGGATGGTGCCGAAATCATGTTCGTGAGAAAGCCGGTATTAGTTCAACTAATGAACTGCCTGTCAAGGATTCGCGTTCGGCGGGGTAAAAATTTCGGGTAGAGCAGGGAGAGAAGTCACGGGAGAAGAGGAGCCAAGGCCAATGACCGCCACTTCCCTTCCCCCCTCACCGAACCGGACGTGCGGATTTCTCGCATCCGGCTCTCGGAATGCCGTTCTTCGGTTTGCTTCACGAGGTCTGCCATTTGGTGTACATGGGAAAGTTGATCAAGCCATAGTGATTGTGAAGGCGTTCGTTGCTGTAAGCTTTCCCGTACTGTTCTCGGGTCTTGGCGTGTTTCTTCCACAGCCATCGCCTGATGCGTGCTCGGGTTGCTTGCGAAGCTCAGAGAGCAGATCTTGGAGGTCAGTGCCGCCACGCTCGACCGGCTTTTGGCCCCGTGCCATGCGCCGTCCTGCGTCTCCAGGTCTGTCGCCCGGTCCGCTGGACTGCCTGAAAGCGCAACGACCGGCTTGCTCTGGCTTGGCGCCAGCGCCCGAGCTCTGCCCTTCGGGCTCGGGCTGCCGCTACCTCGCCCTCCGGGCGTTTAGGAACAAGCCTCGCGTCACGCCAAAGGAAACAAAACTATTTTACCCCAAAGTGTCTTTTTTCATTGAGGCAACCCAGAATCGTCAGCTTTTTGTCCTGCACCCTTTTCCCACTCCGCCGACCGAACCCCACAAGCAAAGAAGGAAAAATAGCCTGAAAACTGTCCCCAGGTGGAGTCGAACCACCATCTGAGCTTTAGGAGAGCCCTGCTCTATCCACTTGAGCTATGAGGACGTTGATTTTAAACACTTTACGCGCCTATAAGACAAAGGAACACAAAAAGTTCCGCCAGAAATTCTCCTTTGTGTTCCCATGTCCTCCTGTGTGTTTACCATCGCCAAAAGCCTCTGTAAAGCACCGCTCATGCAGGGCAAACGCATGGAAACAAGTGGAGCAGGGAAGGGAACACAGCCTGCATGATGTGTTGATGATCGCGGTATTGGGGGGCTTGCCCCCGCCCAACGGGAGATCTCCTCCCGTCTTGTGACGAGATGATCAAAGAGCCACCTCCCCCCGACGTGCTGCAAAGAGCTCCTTCTTTTCATTCCATCCATTTCGCAACTCCATCCCGAAAAACGGGTTTCATCGCAACCCATGCGCCTCTGTTTCTTTTCGCTCCCTTTTGTCTCCACCGCATGGCTTGTCACCCTCCTTGGCCCGTCGACGGCAGAGTTGATGGCACATACGGAATCCCCTGCGGAGTTCCGCCCGCCGGTGGCACTGGGAAAATTGGAGCCTTTCTGGCGATACAGCGCGGCACTCGGTCCGTTTCTTGAAAGCGGTTACCCCCTTGTTGAGATCCCGGATTATCTGCAATGCGGGGATTTTCCCTATCGCAAACGTCCCTTCCCGCAGGAAGTCCCCTTTGCCGATCACCTGAGCATTGTGCGGTTGCTGGGGGGGTGCATCACCAAGGAAGGTTCCGCGATGGAAACGAAGGATCTGGCGTATCGCGACGAACAGGGAAAAATCCAATATCGCATGGAACTCCTGCGGCCCCGTCTCCAGCCCTATCTCGACCAGGGGTACAGAGATTTCACCCTCGTGCTCGACAACGTTCCCTGGTGTTTCCCCGAAAAGCCGGCCGCAGGCTCTTCGCTCGGGCAAAGTTCCCCGCCGCGCGACACACGGGAATGGCAGGACTTCATCCACGCGCTCTGTCTGGAATTGAAGATCATCATGGGACCGGACGCCGGCCACCACCTGCGATTCCGGGTCGGCACGGAAAACAACGCCCTGCAGCGTTTCAACGGCTCCCAGGAACAATTTCAAGAGCACTACACCGCCGCTGCAACCGCAGTGCGTGACGTTTTCCCCGAAGCAAAATTCGGCGCATTCAACATTTCCAGCGCCAGCGTTGGCAATCTGGACCACTCCCACAATGTGAAGGCTTTCCAACTGGCCGGCCATTGTCTCCCGAAGGAAGGAAATCCGGTGGCCCCCTTCGACTGGGTGGCCTTTTCCCGTTATTACCGACCCGGGAACAGCCCCGTCACCAGCGCCGACAAGTGCCGTGAAGTCTGGGAGGAATTCGCTCGGAGGCTGCCGCAACTCACAGAGGTCTCCCGGGAAATCCATGAGTTTGGGATCGCCCCTTTTGGAGAAGTGGAAAAAGGCCAGTTCGTCAGCGCCGAACCGGGTGCCCTGGGAGCGGCACTGACCAGCCAAATGATGTGGCGTCTGCGCGAAGCCGGAATCGACCGCCTCTGGCACTGGCCGCTGGAAAGCAAATTCCGGGACAGACAGAATCAACTGAAAGGTCTCTTCACCAGCCAGGCCTGGATCCTGAGCGTGATGGAATACATGGTTGGCGGGGAAACGTTCCTGTTCGAACCCCTGGAACAATCTCCCGCCCGGACAGACTGCCTGATGGCCGCCTCCTTCCAGAAAGACCGCATTCTTCTGATGATCTCCGCCTACAATGCCGACAGCTCCAACCATGCGCTTGAGACCGTCGGATTCCGCATCCCTTCCAGCCTGCCTGTTCCTTCCCCGGTCACCGCCCGCTTTGTCCGCCTGTCTCCGGAAACTTCCCCAAACGATGCCATCCGCCGGGATCTTGCGGACGCGGGGTTGTTGAACGAGGATTTTGCTTCGCACCCCGACCGCCTTGGCACCGTGCGCGAAATGGGAACCGGCCGCGAAGCCGAGAGATTTGTCGGAGATCACCTGGAGGACTACACCAACCGCTGGGTGGAATCCCTGACGCTCAAACCTCTGGACGACTCCATCGGAAAAATCGAACACGACCCTTCCGGCACCACTCTCACCCTGGCTCTGTCAGCACCCGAAGTCCTCGTCATTGAACTCCGTTGACTCGCTTTACAGCGAACCGGCCGATCTCCGGACCGCAAGAATCTTCTGCGTTTCCATCGCCCGCTTCCGGGTGATCGGGTAAAAGCTGATCACGATGAGACCGAGCAACACCACAATGCCCTGGCCCCAGACAAAATCCAGTTTCAAGGCACGCCCGACCGCCTCGGGGACTCCGGTTTTTGCCGCCTCCCCGGCATCAAAGCCGATCAGATTGAGCACCGTGCCTCCAAGCACGGAAGCCGCGGCAACGGCCATCTTCCGGGAAAACGCCCCCACCGAACTGAAAATCCCTTCGCGGCGCAGCCCGGTCTGGAGTTCGTCCTCCTCACAGACATCCCCGACCATGGTGAAAAAAGTCATCCACGTCCCCTGCAACCCCAGCCCGACAATCACGGTGGAGACCAACTGAAGATACGGCATGTCGGGCCGCAGCGTGAACCAGAGGCTTGCCACCCCGATCAGAGTCACTCCGAGAAGAATCTGCGCCGCCGCCTTTTTCCCGATGCGCGTACCCATCCAGACCGCCAGGAGGACACTGAGATACGAAACAGCGGCGTAAACCGAACCTGCAAGCCCGCAAAGTGCCAGCCCCGCGTCCCGGTCTCCCCCGTAAATCAGAAAAATGTTCACATACAGGCTGAGGTTCACAAACGTCGCCAACCCGGCAAGGACGATGATGTTCGCCAGTGCGACGATCAGGAACGGACGGTTCAACGCCGCCTGTTTCAAGGCGACCAAAAAGCCCGTCTGCTTCTGGTGCGAGGTTCCCGCGATTTCCCGTCCGAAAATCACCGGCATGATCCCGCCGAAAAGAACGATCACCCCGATGCCGATGCTCACGCAGACCGCCCCGGAAACGGCCCCTCCGAAACCGTCATACTCAATCAACCGCGGCAGCCACGGCAGCAGGAATGACGTCGTCATTCCGACATAATTCGGCCAGGCCAGCAACCGCGTGCGTTCGTCATAGTCGGTCGTCATCTCAAACCCCAACGCCTGGTAGGGAATGATGAACACCGTGTAGGCCAGGAAATAGACCATCCCAAAAATCGTCACCCACCAGAACACCCCCCAGTCGGTCTTGAACGGAGACATCCACAACAGGGGCAGCACCAGCGCACAGGTCACCGCCCCGGCCAGGATATACGGTCGACGCCTCCCCCAACGAGACCGGGTATTGTCGGAAATGTTCCCCATGATCGGGTCGATCACCGCATCCAACGCCCTCGGAATGGCCAGCGCCCAGCCCAGCAGGGCGGGATTGATGAACAACGCAATGTTGTAGACCGGCAGGATCAACCCCGAGAACGCATTCATTATCAGGTTGTCCGCCATCGCCCCGCAGGCATACCCGAGTTTGTTCGACAGGGGAATGTGATCACGGACGGGCCGGGAAGCGGCGGGAGGAGCTTCGGAAGTGTTCATGAGTTTGATCAGGATGGACCACGGAAAACCAGCGCTTCAATGCGGGAGACTCGGCGGAAAAACGGACGATCCCCGTTTTTTTTGCGTTTGATGGTTGAATTACTTTCAAACAAAATGATAAATATTTGCTCAACTTTATATGAAATATCAAAATTTCAGCAATGCCGACTTCAAAGTTTCTGAGTAATGGATTGTCATCTCTCATCTGAAGGCCGGGTGACCGCCTGACATTTCCCCTCGCCAACAAGTGTCCTCTCCCCAACCATTCAAAAAACTTTCGGGACCTTTCCCGGTCCTGTTTGTCGCCATCCTGGCCGGCAGTCTTGTTGCGTTATGTGGTGCGGACGAGGCGGCACGAACGCAGACCCTCATGAATTTTGACTGGAAGTTCCACCCCGGCGACATCCCCGGCGCACAGGAACCCGGGTTTGACGACAGCTCGTGGCAGAACGTGAACGTGCCCCACGATTTTGCGGTTGCCGGGCCCTTTGATGAAAAAGTCGCGCAAGGCGGAGCCTGTGGATTTCTGCCGCGCGGGATCGGCTGGTATCGCAGGACATTCCCTTCCCCTCCCCCCGGAAAAATCGTGACTCTGGATTTCGGCGGGGTTTATACGGCGGCCGATGTCTGGCTGAACGGAACCCCTCTCGGAAAAAACCACAACGGCTATCTCGGATTCCGCCACGACATCACCAACCTCCTCAAACCCGCGGGGGAACCCAATGTGCTGGCCGTGCGTGCCGACAACACCCGCGTGGGAAGTTCCCGCTGGTACACCGGCAGCGGCATCTATCGCGATGTCCGCCTCGTGACGACCGATCCCGTCCACATCCCGCTTTATGGCACCTGGATCACGACCCCAAAAATTTCCACGGACGCGGCGGATGTGCATGTCGAAACGGTTGTGAAAAACGACGGAACCGCGCCGACCGGCGTGACTCTCACCACGGAACTTCGCGATCCCTCCGGGAAACTTGTCGCCACGGCCGACAAGAAAGAGAACCTCGCTGCGGGAGCTTCCGTCACAATCAGGCAGGACCTGACCGTCCCCCATCCGGAACTCTGGTCAACAGAAACACCGAACCTCTACAAGGCGGTCAGCCGGGTCTCCGCGGATCAAAAGCCGTGCGATCTTCTGGAAACAACTTTCGGCATCCGGACCATCGCATTCACCCCGGATCAGGGACTTCTGGTCAACGGCAGGAAAGTCAACATCAAGGGCATGAACTTCCACCACGATCTCGGATGCCTTGGCTCCGCGGCCTTCGAACGCGGCTTTGAACGGCGTCTGGAAATCATCAGGGAAATGGGCTGCAACTCGGTCCGCCTGGCCCACAATCCCTACCACCCCGGACTCCTCGACCTCTGCGACCGGATGGGCATTCTGGTTTTCGACGAGGCCTATGACAAGTGGAGCGACCAGTTCACCGGACCGGAACGTCCTTTTGACAAAGCCTGGCCGGAAGATCTCCGCGAATTCGTCCTGCGCGACCGCAACCATCCTTCAGTTTACATCTGGAGCGTGGGCAACGAACAGACCAGCCACCAGATGACCGCACCGGATTTCGGAGTCACGCAATACCGCGCGATGGCCGGTCTCATCAAAAACCTCGACCCCACAAGGGCCGTCACCTGCGGCCTTTTTCCCGCCCGCGGAAATGGCATCCGCTACAATGCCAAACCGAGGGAATTGTTCCAGAACAGCGACCCCGCCGAGATGAGTTTCGCCATGGATGTCGTGAGCTGCAACTACACCCAGTCATTCTTCGCAAAGGATCATGAAAAGTATCCGCAATTGATCTTTCTCGTGAGCGAGATCAGCACCAATGGCAGCGGCGAGCAGTGGTTCGACTACGACCATTCCCACACCGTCGGCCAATACTACTGGGGAGGCTTTGACTACATCGGCGAATCCTTCGGATGGCCGTGCAAAGGCTGGTTCCGCGGGTTGATCGACCTGGCCGGATTCCGCAAACCCGCTTCCTATTACGTGCAATCGTTTTACTCCGACAAACCGATGGTCCGCATCGCCGTCCAAAATCCCCAGCCCGGCAGCAATGTCGTCTGGAACGACGTGAAGATGAACTGGGAATACCTCGATTCCCATTGGAACTGGCCGGATGGGGAAAACCTGAAGGTCTTTACCTACAGCACCGGAGACACCGTGGAGTTGTTTCTCAATGGCCGGTCTCTGGGAACAAAGAAGATGGCCGGGGTCCCGAAGAAAAAAATGTCCTGGGAAGTCCCCTTCGAGCCGGGTGTCCTCGAGGCCGTCGCTTCCCTGGACGGAAAAATCATCGCCGAACATCAATTGCAGACGGCCGGCACCGCAAAGCGCCTCGTTCTTGAAAGCGACCGGCCCGCGTTGAAGGCCGACGGACTGGACCTCGCCCACGTGACCGTCCGGGTTGTTGACGAAAAAGGCGTCACGGTTCCCGACGCCTCCCACAAAATCCACTTCTCCGTGACCGGCGATGGCACCAATGCCGGCGTTGACAACGGCAACATGTATTCCGGCGAATCCTGGCAGGGCAATGAACGCTCCGCCTTCCAGGGCCGTGCCCTGCTCGTCATCCGCGCGGGACGCAAAGACGGAACCGTGCAAATCCACGCCTCGGCGGATGGCCTCCAGCCGGCCGGGCTGGACATTCCCGTTTGCTCTCCCAACATCTCCAACCCCCTCTCCACCTCCATCCATGCAAATTAACATCCACCTCACCGGGATCGACTATGCGATCCTTGTCACCTACTTCGTCTTCGTCCTCGGCATCGGCTTCGCCCTGAAGCGCACGATGAAAGGCAGCGTGGACTTCTTCCTCTCCGGGCGGTCCATCCCCGCCTGGGTCACGGGCCTCGCCTTCCTGTCGGCCAACCTCGGCGCACAGGAAGTCATCGGCATGGCGGCCTCGGGCGCAAAATACGGCATCATGACGAGCCATTTCTATTGGGTGGGTGCCATCCCGGCGATGGTCTTCCTCGCAATCTTCATGATGCCGTTTTACTACGGCTCCAAAGCCCGTTCGGTCCCCGAATACCTGAAACTGCGCTTTGACGAGAAGACCCGCGGCTTCAACGCCATCTCCTTCGCCGTCATGACGATTTTTTCCTCGGGCATCTCCCTGCACGCCCTGGCCCGGCTTCTGGAGACTCTCGTCAAGTGGGATTACTGGACCTGCATCTGGGTCTGCGCGTTCATCGTCCTTGTTTACATCTTCCTCGGCGGACTCACCTCCGCGATCTACAACGAGGTCCTCCAATTTTTCATGATCGTGCTCGGCTTCGCGCCGCTTGTTTATCTTGGACTCCGGGATGCGGGAGGATGGACGGCCCTCAAGGAAAAGCTCATTCCCGTGGCCACATCCCAGGGCTACGCGGCCGGCACATGGACCCAATCCTGGGCGCACATGGGCAACCCGATTGAAAATCCCATGGGCGTGAATTGGTTTGCGATGGTCATGGGACTCGGCTTCGTGCTTTCTTTCGGCTACTGGTGCACGGACTTCCTCGTCGTCCAGCGCGCCATGGCGGCAAAATCCATGTCCGCCGCACGCCGCACGCCGCTCATTGCCGCCGGGCCGAAAATGATTTTCCCCGTGCTCGTCATCCTCCCCGGCATGATCGCCATCGCCCTGAACCAGCAAAGTGGCGGAGCCTTTCTCCCCACCGGTGCCGACGGACATCCCGACTACAACATGGTGATCCCCTCGATGCTCGCGCACTACTTTCCCTCCGGACTGCTCGGTCTGGGTTTCACCGCCCTCATGGCCTCCTTCATGGCCGGCATGGCGGGAAACGTCACCGCCTTCAACACGGTGTGGACCTACGACATCTACCAGAGCTACCTCGCCCCGAACAAATCCGACACCCACTACCTCTGGATGGGCCGCTGGGCCACGGTGTTCGGAATCCTCATCAGCATCGGGGCCGCCTTCATGGCCTCGAAATTCAACAACATCATGGACATGCTCCAGCTGGTGTTCGGCTTCGTGAACGCCCCGCTCTTCGCCACATTCCTGCTGGGGATGTTCTGGAAACGCGCCACCGGCCACGGGGCCTTTTTCGGACTGGTCGGCGGCACCCTGGCAGCCATGCTCTTCCATGGTCTCTCCTGCGCCCAGGGCGTCGTTCCGGGCATCAAGGGCGGGTGGATCGCCCCCCACTTCCTCTTCCGCAGTGAGATGGGCCAGAACTTCTACATGGCCATCGTCGCCTGGGTCACCTGCTTCCTCCTCACCATCGGCATCTCCCTGGTGACAGCCCGCACAAAAACCGACGCCGAACTCACCGGCCTCGTTTACTCGCTCACGGAAAAACCCAAATCCGAAGGCGATCCGTGGTATGCCACACCGGCTTTTGTCGGCATCGTCGTTCTGGCCGTGACCATCATCCTCAACCTCCTGTTCTGGTAAACCTCCCAACCCCCACCCATTATGAACTTCGATCTCAGACTCCCCATCGGCCTGATGTTTTCCCTCTTCGGAGGAATGCTCACCCTCTTCGGCCTTTTCAGCAACCCGGAAATCTACGACCGCTCGCTCCACATCAACGTCAATCTCTGGTGGGGCGGCTTCCTCCTGGTTTTCGGCCTGCTCATGCTGTTTTTTTCCCTTCGCAAATCCAAGAAGTGAAAGCCCGGACGCTTCATCAAGCCGGAAGATTGCTGCCCCTGGTTCTTTCGGGATTTCTTGCGGGAAGCAGCTTCTGCTCCGAACCGGCTCCCACGGGATTTGTCGGCCTGGAAAATCAATCCGGCGTCTGGTGGTTCAAATCCCCCGAAGGGAAACCCTTTCTCTCCATCGGGGTCAACCACGTCGAGCCAATCTACTGGCAGTCGCCGAACAACACCGCTTTCGTTTCGGAAAACTACGGGGACGGTCTCCTGACCCCGGAAGGAACTTTTCGCGACGGCTCGCCGGCTGTGGAAAAATGGGCCCGGCGCGTGGGCGCAAACTTCAGGGCCTGGGGATTCAACACCTTTGGCTTCCACAACCCTCTCTTGAGCAGCCTGCATGAAGCGGGCCCGTTCTACTACGTCGTCGAACTCGACATCCCCGTTCCCTGGGGGTGGAACATGTCGCGCTCCGAATTGACGGCCGCATTCAAAAAACGTCCCTGCGATGTCTTTGGCGACGAATTTGCCGCGCTCATCGAGGCCAATGCCGTGGAGTTTGTGAAACCACGCGCCAACGACCCGCTGGTCCTGGGTTACGCCTACACCGACGGCCCGCCCTGGACCGTTGCGGATGACCGGAATCCTTCGGCTCTCCAGAAACTCACCGCCGCTGAACGCACCCTTCATCCCTGGGTTCTCGCCCTGATGTCCCTGCCCGACGAAGCCAGGGGAAAACAAGCCTGGTTGACCCTGATGAAAGAACGCCATCCCTCGCCGGAAAAAGCCGGGGAACCCTATGGCTGCAAGGTTTCCTCCTGGTACGAACTGGCAGCCACGACCAACTGGACGGCCATTGCCGACCCCGCAAAAGCCCGGGAAGACAGTCAGGCCTTCCTCGAAAAAATCATGCACCAATGGTACGCCGTCCGCAAAAACGCCATCCGCAGGCAGGACCCCAACCATCTCATCCTTGGCGACAAACTGAACATGAACCGGGACCGGAAATTTCCCGAACAACTGGCCCGCAGCCTCCACATCATGAAAGACCATGTGGACGTCATCAACATCCAGTATTACGCCCCCTTTGAGGAACAAAAGGAGACTCTCGCCTTTCTTAACAAGGAATCCCGGCTTCCCGTCCTCAATGGCGACACCGCCTGTAATCCCCTGTGGGAAGACAATCCTCCGGAGAACACCTCATTTTACGCGGCCCTTGGCCGGACTTACGCGGATCATGTCGAACAACTCTTTTCCCTGCCTTTCTTCATCGGTTGGCACCACTGCGGCTACATGCGCGGCCTCCGCCGTCCGTATGTGGAAGCCCTGAAACGAGGCGATCAGAAAACCATCGATTTCTACGAAAAAAGCAAACACACCTTCCGCGAAGGCTTCGTCTCGGAACTTGAAGTCCCCATCGCGCCCCTCGTCGAACCTCTGGGCCTGTCCCTTCGGAAATGCGAGGAAATTCACAGCGCATCAGGCGCCGCAAACTGATCCTTCTTCAAACCGGAATTTTCTAAATATTTTGCAACCACAGGACATTTTGCAGTGTTCAATAAGTTTACTTGCCATGAAATCCATTCCTCTACCCCTCCGACTCCCCTGTTCTCTTTCGTTGGCCTTTGGCCTGGCTTCATACGCCTCGCTTTCTTTGTTTGCCGCCGGGGAGCCTTCCTCCGCCCCATCGGAAAAACCCAACATCGTCTTCATTCTCGCCGATGACCTCGGCTGGGCGGATGTCGGTTTCCACGGCCCGGACATCAAAACCCCAAACATCGACAAGCTCGCTGCCGGGGGAGCCAAACTGGAGGCCTTCTACACCCTTCCCGTCTGTACCCCCTCGCGCTCGGCTCTGATGACGGGCCGGTATCCCATCCGCTACGGCCGCCAGTATAATGTCCTGCGTCCCAATTCCAAAGTCGGCCTGTCGCTCGAAGAACGTCTTCTCCCCGAAGCACTGCGGAAGGCCGGTTACGAAACAGCCATCTGCGGCAAATGGCACCTGGGGGAATTTGATCCCGCCTACCAGCCGATGCAGCGCGGCTTCGAGCATCAATACCGTCTCGACGAATCCAAGACAAAGTTCACCCACCAGGCCAGGAGCGGGACGATTCTGCGGGACCGGGAACTTTGTTCCGATGAAGGATTTCTTGTGGATCTCTACACTGCGGAGGCCGTCCGCCTGATCGAACACAAGGATCCCAACAAACCTCTCTTCCTTTATGTCGCCTTCAACAGTCCGCACGCCCCCCTGCTTTGCCCGCCGGAATACTCGGCCCCCTATGCCAACCTGGGTGCCGAACGCAGCATCTATGCCGGAATGGTGGCCCATATGGACAGGGGCATCGGAAAAATCGTCGAAGCCATCGACCGGCAGGGCCTCGGGAAAAACACCCTGTTCATTTTCATGAGTGACAATGGAGGCGTCACCACCAAATCCGACTCCGCGAGAAACGAACCGCTGCGAGACGGAAAAGGTTCGCTCTACGACGGCGGCACACGGGTTGTTGCCAGTGCAACATGGGACGGAAAAATCCCCGCCAACTCGGTTGTTTCCGAACCCCTTCACATGGTGGACTGGTATCCCACTCTGCTCAGGCTGGCAGGCGCCTCCCCGGAGCAAAAGCTTCCGCTGGATGGAAAGGACGCCTGGCCCACAATCGCCCAGGGCAGGCCGTCTCCGCATACGGACATCCTCATCAACACGCTGGGACACAAGGGAGCCATCCGCCAGGGCGACTGGAAGCTCGTCCAAAATGGCCAGGCAGCGGACGAAGAGGACTCCAAGGAAAAGGAACCCTCCAAGGAGCCGACCGATACCTTTGAACTCTTCAATCTGGCTCAGGATCCTTACGAGAAAAACAACATCGCCGACCAGCATCCCGAAAAAGTGAAGGAACTTTCCGCCCGTCTGGAGACCTACGCCAAAGAAGCCGTCCCCCCAATCTTGAAACCCGGGCCGAATACCCCCGCATCAAAGTCTTCGGAATAGAAGCCGAACAAACCCAGATCCAGCAACAGGCAATTTTCGGACAGGATAATTCGATTCCCACAACCTCCTCAGGGATCAGCCGGGCACCGACAACAAAATCCTCTGCTATCAGCCGCTCAAAAAACGGATTCTTCCCACCTCAAAAATTCCGGAAAACGATGGGAGCGTCTTGCGCATGACGAACAATTGATGGAAAGCTAAATTCACGTGACATTCCTGCGATTTGTTCTCCCCGTTTTTTCCGCAACCGCCCTTGCAAGCGGAGTGATGGCTGCACCTCCTGCTCCCCGCGCGGGCACGGTGGGAGATCCCTTGACGCTCAAGGCCGTCTCGAAGGCTTTGCCGGAAATGGTTTATTACATTTTCGACTGGGGGGATGGGACTTGGACCCCGTCTGCCCGGGTAAATGGGGACGCGGGCATGGACATGGCTCATGTGTGGCGGGCTCCCGGAGAATACCCGGCCAGATGGATGACGATGAGCCTTTCGGGACGCGGCACTCCATGGCGTCCGACTCCTGTGACGATCAAGGGCTCCGGCCAGGCTCTGCGATCGGACTTCCTTTCTCCAAAGACCATTTTCTCGGGTTCAAAATCCGTGAACGCGACACAGCGCGAGAGAGCGACCCGGCTGCTTTCCTCTTCCAACTGGCAGAGCCCCGTGGGAGATTCCCCGTTGGTTCGCAATTGGCTGGCGCTGGACTTTGGCACCCCGCGTTCCGTGGACTGGGTCGTTCTCACCCGGCATCCCAGGGAACCCTTCCCGGAATTTTTCTCCATCGAATACAGCCTGGACGGAGGAACCCGGTGGCATCCGGTGATGAGCGCGGCTTTTTCCTTCTTTCCGGACCCCGGAAAAAACACCGTCTGGATTCCCCTGCACGGCGTGGCGGCAACCAGCATCCGGATCACTTCTCCCCGGGCCGACAAACTGTCCAACGGGAAATACGGCGTTGCTCTCGGCAATCTTCAGGCCGTGGCCGGCCCCTCCCCGCTCTTCTCCAGCACCTCGCCAACAGAAACCGGCAAACTCGGACTCTGGAACAACCTCTGGCTGAACTACGGACTCGCCGCAAATGAAGTGCTCGCCCGGAACAGCCCGTGGTGGCAGACAGACCGGCCGCTGGACGGCGGCGCGGTGGGCATCCCCAGCTGCGAATGGTTGTTCTGGGATGCCAGCAAAATCACCTGGATGCCGGATCACCCGGAAGCAAATGCCCTCAGGGACTACATTCGCAACAATCCCGTGGGAGCGGACGGCTACGCATGGCCGTCCGGCGGCAGCGAGAAGCATCTCGGCCACAGCCGCCATACGGTCACAAGCGCGATTTATCCGATGGCTGTCGCCCAAGTTTACCTCCAGACCCGCGATCGCGCATTTCTCGAATCCAAGGATCCCAAGACCGGCGAGACGGTTTTGGACAAGGCGCGAAGGTCGGTGGATTACCTGATCGGCACACTGGGAGGAAGCAGCGGCCTGTTGAATGTCACCGATCCCGAGATCGACGGCTCCCCCTCCAGCAAAGGAAACAACTATTGGGACTTCTGGCTCTTCGGCGGACGCTCTGCCTACGACAATGCGTTTTTCTACGAAATGCTGCGCTGGATGGGCGAGCTGGAGGAGGCTCTTGGAAATGGGGAACGGGCCGGAACCCTGCGGCAGCTCCGCCCCTTGGTGAAACAGAAATTCAACGAGACATTCTGGAGCGAGGACAAGGGACGCTATGTCGGCTGGGTGGATGGCTCGGACAAATCGCATGACTATGGATTCACCTTCGTGAACCTTCCCGCGGTCGCCTGGGGACTTGCCGACGGGGACCGGGCACGCAGGATTTTCGATTGGCTGGATGGAAAACGCACGGTCGAAGGCGACACCTCGACGGGAAAAGACATTTACTCCTTCGGCTTCGCGCCGCGCAGCAATACCGTGGACGCCGCCACAGGCTCGCCTCCCGCGGTGAACACTTGGGATGGAGCACTGAATATCAAGCCCGGTGGAAATGCCGCGTTCGGGTTTCAGATCCAAAACGGCGGCGCAATTTTCTATGTCTCCTACTACGACCTGATGGCCCGCCTGCGGGCGGAGGGCATCGGGAATGCCATGTCCCGCATGGAGGGGATCCTGGCGGAAGCGGCGAAGGATGAAATCCGGCGCGATCCCGCGAACATGGAGGGCCATTCCGATATCGTGGGCATCCTCCGCGAGTTCCCCGAATCCGGTCTCGTCCCCCTGTTTTTCCTCGACGGCGTGATGGGCCTCCAGCCGGTGGCCCGTGGACTGCGCATTCATCCCGCCCTGCCGCCGGGATGGAAAGATGCCGCTGTCGGAAACTACGCGTTTGCCGGAAAGAAGTTCCAAATCGTGGCGGATGCCGGAATCAACGCTCCGCTTGTCTCCCGCAATGGCGAACTCCGGGTGCTCCGCCTGCCTGCGGGGGGGGACTGGCTCCTCACGCCGGAAGAAACCGTCGAACCGTGGAAGGAAACTGAAAAATGAAACGTCTTCTTCTCTTTGCGGCCCTGCTCCTGGCAGGCAAAGCACCGGCCAACGAGGTTCCCTGCCATTGGGAATACTTCGAGCCCGAGGTGGATTACACCCGGCGCCTGCGCGTTGCGGGAGCCACGGACAACTGGGAAATTGTCAACGAACCCACCCCGGACAAAACCGGTTCCTCGCTCAAACTGACCTTCCAATTTTCCAAGCAGAAGCGTTCCGGTGTTCTGGTCTTTGATCTGCCGACCATGGCCTTCGACAGGATTTCTTTCCGGGTGTGGAATCCCAATCCCCCCACCCTGCCGGTCTACCTTCATCTCAGTGCCTTTCAAGCGACCAGCCTGGGGGCGTTTCAGGAAAGCATCTCCTTCATCAGCCGCTATTATGGCAGCGGGCAGACCGATCCGAAGGAATTCCTCAAACCCGGCGTGCCGTCGGCTCCCCTGCCAAGCTCCAGGGAAGCCGGGTGGATCACCTGTGAAGTGAAATTCCCGGAGGATATCATCGACGTCGTGGCCAATGGCAAACACCGCCCGCCGACTGACGAGGAAACAAAAAACTGGAAAAACTACGCCCTGCCGACCATTTCCCTGATGTTTGAGGCCAAACCCGCCGGAACATCCGGCGAACCGGCCACACTCTACATCGACGATGTGGAGTTTTTCCTCTCGAAATAAGAGCGCGTCCGAAAGAATCCCCGGCGGGCGGGGGCGCTCGGAATGTCAGTGAAGGGAACCGCTGCCTTTGAGCCAGGCTCCGTAGCCAATGATGATGGTCGAGAGGATAAGGAGGGAGATGCCGAGGCCGATGAGGAGGTGGGCTTTCTTGCTTGCTCCCTTCCACTCATGCAGAATCCATCCCCACATGGTACTGAAAATAATGATGCTGGCCATGTGGAGCGTCCAACTGGCAAAGCCGTATTTGCCCATCTGGGTTTCGCCCATCGTGTAGAAGAAGAACTGAAGGTACCAGGTGATCCCGGCAAGGGCGCTGAAAAAATAGTTGTTCACCACGGGAACCTTCAGGTCGGTGACGGCGGAGGAGGACTGCGCTGCGGAGGGCCCGTGCTCACCGCCCCCCTTCGCATCCCCGGCATGTTCCGGACGCACCTCGCGGGCGAGGTATTGGTAGGCGCTGCGGTTTTTGATGTTGAGATAACAACACCAGAGGAAGTTTGTGGCAAACCCGCCCAGCAGCACCACCACGAGCTTCGGCAGTCCGGTCCAAATCGTGTCCGTGCCCGCCGCCAGCGAAGCGGTTCCGATGGGACTCGCCGCCGTGAGGGCAAAGGCGAAACAGGCGCTCATGATGCCGGAGAACGTGGCCATGGCGATGCCTTTGGGGAAGTTGAACTCGGCGATGGTCTTCTTCTTGTCCGCATCGGACATCTCCCGTTCCTTGGTGAGTCCGGCCAGGGCCGCCACTCCAATGCCCAAAAGACAAACCACGACACCCAACAACGTGATCTGCCCGGAGGCAGTGGCCGCAATCTGCGCGATGTTTTCCTCAACCGGCACACCGGGCATGAACAATTTGAGAACCGGCGGAAGCAGTGTCCCAAAGGCCGCGCAATATCCCAGCGCCACGCCCATTCCCAACGACATGCCCAGATACCGCATGGTCAGACCGAAGGTGAGCCCACCAACACCCCAAAGAGCGCCAAAAAGACAAGTCCAGAAAAGCGTCGATCCCGTCTGCCCCTGCAAAACAACCGGCACGTTCTTCGTCATCAGAAAAGCCATCAGCGAGGGCATGATGATCCAGGAGAAAAACCCGCCGACCAGCCAGTAGGTTTCCCAGGACCAATTGCGCACGCGGCGATAAGGGACATAAAATGAGCCGGAAGCAAAACCGCCGAGCCAGTGAAAAAAGACGCCGAAGAGGGGATTCATATTTGTTCGTTCTAATTGCTATTCAAAGTCACGGGACCGAGCAACCCGGAAGGCAGCCGGTCGTCCTTTTTGCTTTTCTTGGTGATCTGCAGGGCATTCCACCCGTTGTAGTTTTTTTTCCATGTGGCACCATAATGCGCCTGCAATTCTTCCGGAATCGGATTGGGCCCGGTCATTCCCGCCGCATAATTCCAAAGGAGATTGGCCACGCGAATCTGGATTTTGTTTTTTCCCGGTTTCAGCAGACCGGAGACATTGACCCGGTAAGGTTGCATCCAGGCAACTCCGGCCGGAGATCCGTTGACCATCACCTCGGCAACTTCGTGGACTTCTCCGAGATCCAAAAAGATGGTCTTTCCTTTCTCCGCGAAGGCCACAGGCAGGTCCGCCTCCATCGTGTAAAGCACGGTGCCGGAAAAATTCCCGAGGCCGGGCAGCGTCGTCCAATCGACAAGCTTCGCCAGAGTCAGGTGGCTTTTCATTCCTCCAAGCCCGGCAAAGTCCGCTTCCCAGGGGCCCTCCAACGGAAAGGACGCCTTTGGCACAAATTCCGGGGCGGCGGGCTTGAGAGAAGAATCGGCCCGGGGAGTTACCAGAACGAAGAGTGATTCCCACGGCTGAAGATCGAGTTCCACGGCCAGACGCCCGTCCCCGGTTGTCCGGAATTTTCTTGCGGCGGTGATTGCGGCGGTCATGGGGTTCCAGATCTGGGGGAAACGGTCCCTGGTGTTGAGGAGGATCTCTTTTTTCTCGGGCACAGGCTGCAGGTTGGCGACAAACCAGGCGTCCACCGGCCCGATGCGGGTGTGCCGGAACGTGAGTCCGTTGCTGAGCGGGGTTTCCGGGATTTCAAAATCGGGAACCAACCGGCTCCGCAGGAGCTCCACGAAGCGGGCATACGCCGGGGAAAGAGGCGGCGTGGGTTCCCATTCCACGGCCCCGGGCGCCCAGCGCTTCAAGTAGTCGAACCCGTCGCAATCGGGCAAAAAGAAAGTCACCCCCTCCCCCACTTTCTTTTCTCCACCGCCGGTGGCAAACAGGGAGGCGACCATTTCCCCCAGTTTCTTGTCCTGCTCCTCGTGTCCCATGAGGCCGGTGGACTTCCCGGGCAGGGAGTTCAGGGCAAAAAGCGTGCCGCCACCGCGCACAAATTTCTCCAGAACGGCAAGCGTCCCGGGGGAGAGAAAAAGAACGCGCGGAAGAACAAGCACGGAATACGAGAAACCATTGATCACCAATTTCCCGTCCTTCACCTCACTGTGATTCTGGAGCAAATCATCGTTCACCATGTCGAAATCGTAGCCGCTGGCGATCAGGGTCTTGGGCAGTCCGCCGAAGGGCACGTCCCGCACATGGGAAACCGGATACTCGGCCCGCTCCGACCAGACGGTGGGCATGGGGGAATACACAAGCACATCCGCTTCCGCGCGCCCCTGTCGCCCAAGAAAGGCGGTGCGGGCCTGGTAATCCGCCAGCCCGCGGTAATACGGCCACCAGGTGTTCACATGGCTGATCCGGTTCATCCAGAGAAGATCCCGGGCGGGAGCCAATTCTTTCTCCGGCGTGTAAAAATAGCCGTGATTGTAGAGTTGTGTGATGCCATCCCGCAGGAAAAGATCCGTGGCCCGTTTGATCTGCTCCATGGAAGTGCGGTAGCGATCATTGATGAAGGTGAAGGCTTCGGCCGACACCCAGCGTTTGTCTTTGGAGGGATAGAACTGCGCACCGCTTGTCGCGAGTTTGTGCCAGAACATCGGATCGAAACTCCGCTTCGTGTTCTCGGTTTCCGGCCGTTGCAGGCGGCCCGAGGCCTCGATCAATTCCGTGGTAAAGCGATAGTGCGGTTGCTGGCGCATCTGAACGCCCGCTTCCGCGGAGTAATCCGCCATTGTGCCAATGATCCCCTCCATGCCCAACTCGTGGAGAAAACTCCCGACATCATACCGCACATAGGGGGTCTCCGGCGCTCCGTCATACTTCAACATCGGAAGATACGGGCGGAGATCATATCCTTTTTCTTTCTGGAACCGGTCGAAAAGATCCCGGCTCCAATACAGGAAATCCTGCTGGAGCTCGAAACTGTCCCCAAAAAACGAATCGACCGTCGTCCCAAACTCGTTCCCAAAAAGTTTCCGGTAACGGTCCACCATATACCCGGCATATCGGCGGATGGCGGCGGGATCAAAATGATCCACCAATTTCGAATCGGGATCGAAGTCTTCCGCCGCGCACTTCTGCCCGGTGAAGACCGTCCAGAATCCCATGATCCGCCACTGTCCCTCCGGAAGATTCGTGCCCACCTCCACCTGGGGTTTCTCGGAAAAATCCTTCGGGCTCACGGCGGCGGAAGTCAGATCCACCCGCTGCGTGAGATCCGGGTTCCCCTTTTCATCGAGTTTCACCGCCACGACCGCTTCAAGTTTTTTCCCGTTCCGTTTCGCGTAAGGCGGTTCTTCGGGCAGGGCGAGAAGAATTTTTTCCGGTTTCCCTCCCCCAACCTCCTGCTCCGAAATCACCAGTGATTTGGCCTGATCCTCCTCCGGCACCCAGCCGTGGCCGTGATTCCAACCCGGGCCCAGCGGAGGAGTCACTTCCATCCCCAATTCCCGGGCTTTTTTTACCGTGTGGGCCACCATGTCCAGAAACTCCGGAGACCCGAACTCAATGTTCCCCTGATCGTAGACTTTCAGGAAGCTCATGATCTCCACCCCTCCCAGACCCCGGGCCTTCATTTGCTCCAGCTGCCAGTCGATGCCTTCCTTCGTAACGGCATTTCCGGGCCACCACCAGCGGGTGTGCGGACGGTAAGTGGCCGGAGGATTTTCCCAGCCTTCGCGCAGGATCGCGAGCGTTTCCTCCTGGGTCTTGGCGGCAGTGAGCCGGCTCTCCATCTCCCTGGCCCGCGAGGCTTCCGAAGGGAGACCGGCCTTTTCCCGTTCCGCAGCCAAAAGAAGACCGGGAACCGTGAAGAGAAGGAGGAATTTCATTGTTGTGAAAAAGCGAGGCGGCCTGTGCCTGTCAGACCGCCTCGAAAATTTCCGGACGCTTTCTTCGGCCCGGAAGGTGTTGGAAGCCGGTTATTCTTCGCCGCCGGAGGATTCTCCGGATTTGGCGGCGGGACTCGGGCTTGGGCTTGCCCCGGCTTTCTTTGCCTCTTTGATTGTCACACGCTTGGCGGTTTTCCCATCGGCAGCGGGAACAACGCTCGCGTTCATCTTCGGCTTGATGTCGGCCAACGTCGCCGTCGTCCCGTCAATCTTGATGACCGTCGCCGTGGTCACAGCAAATGTCTGGGGCCCCGATGCGTCCGATTTTTTTCCGGCACTGATGGTGATGGTTTTCGCTGTCGCGTCAACGGCGGTCACCCGTCCCTTGACTCCCGCCGGACCTTCTTTGTCCTTGGCCAATCCCAGGCCTGCAGGGGCGAGGAAAAAGGCGGTTGCGATGATCGTACTCGTAATCCAATGTGTTTTCATATGTTCGTTGTTGTCTTTGAATGGGGAGGAATCTTATGAATCCTCCTGCCATTTGAACACCAGCAGGGGAATTTTGTTTCATAAATAGCATTTATTTTAAAATATCAAGCCAGTACTATCAATTTGTCCACCCCCATCGCCAACCGTGTTCCCTGCTCCTCTCATCGATAACTTCCCATGACACGAGGGAAATTGATCCTGGCTGTCTCCACCGTGACCCTCCTCTTTGCCCTTCTGGCAGGCAGCGTCTCGTTTTTTTGGTGGCAGGCAAACCGGATGCGGCGCGTGGAGCTCCCCCCCGGGGCAACGGATTCCTTGAAGGAAGGATTTCGCCAGGGGGCCATGACATCGGAATCCTGCCGGTCCTGTCATGCCGGGGTCTTTGAAACTTGGCGACATTCCCATCACGCCCATGCCAACCGTCCTCTTCTGGCGAACCGGGACCGGGAGGCCTTTGTCCCGGAGCACACGCTTTCCTCCTCGGAACTGACTACCAAGGTCTTCTGGAAAGGCGACCGGCCCGCAATCACCGCTCCCATGCCGGATGGCTCGCAGCAGACCTTCCACCCGGAAATGGTTCTCGCCTACACGCCGTTGCAGCAATTCCTCATTCCCTTCGGCGGGGGCCGTTGGCAGGTCACCGAGTGGGCGTGGGATCCTTCCCGCAAGGATTGGTTCAATGTCTTCGGACCTGCGGGCCGTCACCCCCGCGAATGGGGTTCCTGGGCCGGTCGGGGAATGAATTGGAACGCGAACTGTGCAACGTGCCATATGACCGCCTACGACAAGGGCTACTCCATTGACTCCGATTCCTACGCTTCGCGCTGGAACGAAATGGGCGTCTCCTGTCTCCAGTGCCATGCGGTGACGGAAGACCATTTGAGAAACCCCGCCACTCCGCTCGCCCGGCACAATTGGGATGTCAAACAGGACAATTGCGCAGCCTGCCACAGCCGGCGGGAGGAAATGTATCCCGGCTTCGGACCGGACTCCGAATACGACAACCACTACCGTCTCGCCCTGCCCGTGACGCAGGGGTTGTATTACCCGGACGGACAGGTCCGCGACGAGGATTTCGAATACGGCTCGTTCCTCATGAGCAAGATGGGCGGACGCGCCGGAATCACCTGTCTCGACTGTCACGATGCCCATTCCGGCGCCACGAAGCTGCCGGCGGCCAATAACTCCACCTGTCTGACCTGTCACTCCCCTCCCGGCCAGCGTGGAGCCATTGTCATCGATCCCCTGGCACACGGCCATCACAAGCCCGACAGTGCGGGCAACCGCTGCATCGAGTGCCACATGACTCAGACCACCTACATGGAACGCGATCCCCGGCGCGACCATGGATTTCACATTCCCGATCCCCTCCTGACCAAAGAACTCGGCATTCCCAACGCCTGCAACAAATGCCACACCGACCAGTCGGTGGATTGGGCGGTTGAGTGGACGAACCGCTGGTATGGGGAAAAAATGGCGCGTCCCGAGCGGGAACGCACGCGGACTGTGGCCCGGGCCTATGCGGGCGAAACGACCCAGGCTCTTGCCACGGATCTCGTGCGTCTGGCGGAGCGGGAAGACCTTGCTGTCTGGCGGGCCGCCCTGCTGACCATGGCCGCCCGGCGCGTGGATCTCCCGGAAGTCCAGTCCGCTCTCACAAAAGCCCTCTCCGACAAAAGCCCGATCGTGAGGGCAGCCGCCGTGGACGGGTTGGCCCCGATTCCCGCACTGGCCAGCCCGGAAGTCGCCAGGCTCCTCAACGACCCGGTCCGTCTGGTCCGGCTTCGGGCCGCCTGGAGTCGGCGGGAGTCGCTGCCCCTGGATACAGGAAACAGGAAAGAGCTTGTCGAAAGCCTCTCTTTCAATGCCGACCAACCCGGCGGAGCCGCTTCCATGGGCCAGTGGTATTACGCACAGCGCGACGTGAAACTCGCGGAAAGCTGGTACCGGAAAGCCATCTCCTGGGACCGCTTCAGCCCTCCGCTCTATGAAGATCTGGCCCTCATGCAGAACGCCTCGCAGAACCCGCAGGGAGCACTCGCCACCCTCGAAGAAGGCCTGCGCTCACTTCCCACCGATGCCGGACTTCTGAACATGAAGGCCCTTCTCCTGGCGGAAATGGGCGACTTGGAGGGCGCAGAAGCTGCGTTCCGGGCCGCCGTTGCCTCCGCTCCGGAAATGGCCAGAAGCTGGTACAATCTCGGCCTGCTTTGCGCACAGCAGGAACGTCTCA
This sequence comes from uncultured Chthoniobacter sp., assembly GCA_964585615.1. GTDB lineage: Bacteria > Verrucomicrobiota > Verrucomicrobiia > Chthoniobacterales > Terrimicrobiaceae > QYQL01. The sequence goes on from CAZPEN010000021.1 coordinate 58,882, forward strand.
ATGACGCCGTCGAAGCCCTGCAAAAGGCTGCGGAGGCGGACAGGGAATCGCCCGACATGCCTTTCGCCCTGGCCACAGTCCTCCTGCGGCAGAACAACCGCCAAGCCGCGCAGGAAGCCGCTCAACGCGCACTGCAAATCAACCCGGATTACACCCCCGCCCGCAATCTGCTCAACAGCATGAGCCCCCTCCCCTGAGGAGATCTCAACCCAAAGCCCAGCCGATCGCCACCAGAAACGCCAGATCCCCGGCACCATGCCCGATGATGCCCGAGGCCAATCCATCAAGCCGCCTCGCCACCAGACGCCACACCAGTCCGGCCATCACCAACCCGAGCACGGGAATGACCAATTGCCACGGCGTCAATTTCCCGAAAAAACAAAATATCGGAAGATGCAACAGGGCATAGAAAATATCGAAAATCCAGCCCCGGGGAACCGCGTAGTTCCCCCGCCAGAAAAGCTCCTCAAGAATCGGATTGATGACACTGGCATACAGAGCAAAGGGCACCAGCGCCGGAACCGTGAAACCCGCCCGCGACAACTGCCGCAAGGTGAAGCTGCCGGAGGGATCCAGGCTGCGGATCAACCAGAACAACCCGCATCCCACCACGCAGGACAACAGAACCAACCCCAGTGCCGGAGCCGTGCGATACCCGAGAAAAACGGCGCGAAGGCAGACTTTCCGGGGCTTCCCCAACAGCATGGCTCCCACCAAAACGGCATGATACAGAAGGATCGCCATCCATCCGCTGTGGAAAGAATACAAGCCGAGCGCAATTCCGGCGCTGGATAACAGGCAAACGACAAACGCAGCCTTCATAAATAATTGTGGAGGGTCTCTCCCCTTCCACGCCAAAATTCCTTTGTCGCTCTGTCCCCATAAATCACCAGAGGCTTTACAATTCGTCCAAAACCACTCAATCTGTCGGGGTGAACAGAAAACGCATTCTTGTGGCCTTGGATTGGTACGACTCCGATATGCACCGGGGAATTGCGGCCTATGCACGGGAACGGGACTGGGTACTGAACACTCACATGGCCCGTCACCATCAATTTCCGGAAGGATGGGAAGGAGACGGCGTCATCAGCCTCATCTCCCGCCAAACCACAAGGGATTTCGTCAAGTCGCTCAAGCTCCCCACCATCGACATCGGCAGCCACTACACGGAATTCCCACAGGTTTTTTCCGACAATTACCGGGCGGGAGTGATGGGCGCCGAACATTTTTTGGAGAGAAATCACTCGAACTTCTCGTTCTTTTTTATCCAAAGCAGCCGGTTGGAAAAGGAAATTTCCGCCGGATTCATCCAAACGATTGAATCCACGGGAAAAACCTGCCTGCTGCATCATTGGAATCCCACCGAAATCGAGCACGAGGTCAATTACCGCTCCGTGCACAATTGGGCGAAGCGGACGCTCGTCTCCCTGCCGAAACCGGTGGCTGTGATGTGCCAGAACGACGACACCATGGCCATCATCCTCAACGCGGCGGTTGATGCGGGACTTCGGGTTCCGGAGGAAGTGGCTCTCCTCGGCCTGGGAAACACCGCCCTCGTGTGCGATTTTCTTCCCGTGACCCTGTCCAGCATCGACGTGAATCTGGAAGGTCTCGCCTATCGGGCAGCCCAGGAATTGGACCGGCTTTTTGAAGGAGGAACTCCCCATGTGGTTCCCATCCGGGTTCCACCGAAGGCTGTCGTCCTGCGGGAATCCACCAATTTCCTCGCCGTATCCGATCCCCATGTGTTGATCGTGCTGCGGAAGATCTGGGATCATTATTCCGAGCCCCTGAGTGTGGAAAAACTCATCCGCTCGGTGCCAATTTCCCGCTCAAGCCTTTACAAGCTGTTCATCCAACAGGTGGGACGTCCGATTGCCCGGGAACTCATGCGGGTGCGTCTCGAACACGCCAAGCGGCTTCTCACGACGACAGACAAATCGGTGGGCAGCATCGCCAAGGAGTGCGGGTTCTCCAGCCTCATCACTTTCAGCAGGGCGTTCTCTGAGAATCTCAAGGAGAGTGCCAGCGAATTCCGGACCCGCCAACGCGCATTGCACGAAGAATCGGAGAAGGCCCAATCCGAACCCTGGCGTCCCTCGAAAAAAGTGCGTTAGCGCTTGTCGAGTGGTTGTCCATTGGTGCGGTTCCACTCGTCGAAGCGGACCTTCAGATCGGAGACACGCTCTTTCTCCGCACCGGCAAGATTTTTGCTCTCGGAGATGTCGGCCTTCAGATCATAAAGCTCCATGGGCTTTCCGGCATTCGGGCGAACCAGTTTTGTCGTTCCCTCCCGGACCGCCAACTGGTCGTAGAATTTCCAGAAAAACGGCCCGCGTTCCGGAGCCGGATTTTTTCCATCGATCCAGGGCAGAAGATTTGATCCGTCCAGCGAAGCATCCCCCGGAACCCCCACCAAAGCCAGGGCTGTCGGGAGAATATCCAGACTGATCACCGGATCATCGAAAACCTGTCCACCGGAGAAATGTCCCGGCCACCGGATGAAAAACGGCACCCGGATGCCTCCCTCCCAGACCTCTGCTTTGCCGCCCCGCAAAGGATCGTTCTTCGATCCATTCGTCGCGGCTCCTTCCAAAATCGGTCCCCCGTTGTCGCTGATAAAAAACACCACCGTTTTGTCTTCCAGCCCGTTTTGGCGGATGGCCTCCAGAATCGTTCCCACCCCGTCATCCAGGGCCTGCACCATGGCCGCATAGGTGCGGCGTTTGGGGTCTTGAATAGAGGCCACCTTTGCAAGATAGTTCCTGGGCGCTTCCAGCGGAGTATGCGGCGCATTGAAGGCGGCGTAGAGAAAGAACGGCTTTTCTTTGTGCCGGGTGATGAAATTCGCGCTTTCATCTGCAATCGCCAGCGTCAGGTATTTGCCGGGCTCCGCCGGATCCTTTCCCCGCAGAATCGGTCCCCACTGCGGATCGTTGGCTTTGAAATAGGAATGCATTCCGGAAAGGAATCCAAAGAACTCATCAAACCCCCGGTTGTTCGGATGAAACTCCGGCTTCTCCCCCAGGTGCCATTTCCCGAAAACCGCCGTCGCATAACCTGCCGCCTTGAGACGGTCGGCAAGGGTTTTCTCCCCGACAGGCAATCCCCATACGGCACCCGGCTCGGGGTTTCCTTCAAAACCGAACCGGTCCTGCCAGCGCCCGGTCAGCAAACCCGCACGGGAAGGGGCGCACACCGGAGCACTGACGTAGGCGTTTGTAAAACGGATTCCGCTCCGGGCGATGGAATCGATCTGCGGAGTCGCGATCTCCCCGGAACCGTGGATGCCGAGATCGGCATAACCGAGGTCATCGGCAACGATCAGCACGATGTTCGGCTGCACGGCTTCCCCGGCTCCCGCCGGAGTCAAAGCGGAGAGAAGAAGACCCAGGGTGGAGGACAACAACAGGGGGATGGGTTTCATGGGAGAAATTTAAAGCGTCTCTTCCGGATGTCCATCCCGGCTCAAGTGAACCGGTTTTCCATGATGGAGGAAATCCACGCCGGCCCCGTCGCAGAGAACGTAACGGGTCTTGTCGGGCATCATGGTCACCGCAATCTCCGCACCGCGCCACCGGATGTGGAAGGCGCATTCCTTCCAGGCCTTCGGCAGCCGCGGAGCAAATTCCAGCCCGCGGTCGTAATCCCGCATTCCCCCGAATCCGTTGACAACGGCCATCCAGGTCCCTCCCATGCAGGCGGAGTGCAGCCCCCCGGCCACGTTGCTCTTGAAATCGTTGATGTCCATGCAGGCACTGAGATGGAAGAACTGGTAGGCTTCCTCCATGCGGCCCAGCTCGGCGGCAATGATCGTATGAATGCACGCGGAAAGCGACGAACCATGATTCGTTCGCGGCTCGTAGAAATTGTAGTCCGCCTCCTTCACTTCCTTCGGGAACTGATCGCCGTGAACGAACAGCAGGAGCACCGTGTCGGCCTGCTTGCAGACCTGGGTGCGCCACAGTTTGAGCGGATGCATCTTTTCCCGGATATCGGTGTGCATCGGGATCTTCTCCATGTCCACGGGTTCGAGATTCAAAAATCCATCGTCCTGTGCGTGGATGCCCAGATCCCCGCGGAACGGGATGTACATGGCATCGCCGGCCCGCTGCCAGGCGTCGCGTTCTTCCGCGGAAAATCCGCAACGCGTGCAAAGGGCACGGAATTCCCCCGGAGCCTCCTCCCGCATCCGGTCGAAAATCTTCGCGGCATATCGCAGGTGCCACTGGGCCATCACATTTGTGTAGCAGTTGTTGTTGACCCCGCAGGCATACTCATCCGGCCCGCAAACGGCATTGATGCAGAATTTTCCGTCCCGGAGAGGCACATACCCTCCCAGATCCTCCAGAAAGCGGGCGGTTTCGAACAAAATCTCCGCGCCATGGCTCCACAGCCAGGCCGTGTCGCCGGTCTGCTCCACATACCGCCGGATCGCCCAAGCAACGGCGGTGACAAGGTGGTATTCCGCCGTGGAGGCCTCGAAGACCGTCGCGCATTCCTCGCCGCTGATGGTGTTCCAGGAATACAACGCCCCCCTGTTGCCGACGGCACGGGCGCGGGCGCGGGCCTTGTCGAGCAGGTGATAACGGTAGTCGAGCAACGGACGGACGATCTCCGGTTCGCTGTAAAGCGCCGGAGGGGAAATGTACATTTCCGTGTCCCAGAACACATGCCCGCAATACTTGTCGCCGGTAAGAAAATTCGCCCCGATGCTGAGCTTCGGGTGACACGGGAAACTCTGCCGGAGTTGGAACAGGTTGAACCGAATCGCCTGTTGGTCGGCGGAATTTCCCTCGATGCGGATGTCGTGGAGCGGCCACCAGGCCTTCCACCAAGCGGCCAGTTCGTCCGCCAGCACGGAAAAGCCCGCGGAGGCATCAACCGCCGCGAGTTTCACCGCTTCCCCCAAAAGACCGCCCGGACTCCGATCCACGGTCGAGAGGATGGCGACATTTTTCTCCAAACGGAATTTTTCCCCCGCCTGGAGACGGACAGTGGCTTCATGCCTCACCGAGCGGGCTTCCGCGATCCGCTTCCGTGCCCCGGATCCTTCAAACCGGGTGGCTGCCGCAAGCGCAACCGCGTGAGGACCGTCGGCAGGCTCCAAAAGCAGGGCGTCGCAACCGTCTTTCTCCGAGATTTCCTTCACCAGCACCGGATCGCCGGGCAGGTGCCAGTGGCCGGAGGGAATAATCGTGGATGCCGTCAACCGCACTTCGCAATCCGCCAGGGCCTCCACTTCGTAGGCAAGGGCCGCACAATGCCGCCGGTCCATGCTCACCAGACGTTTTGTCCGCACCCGGACTTTCGCGGTTCCCCCGCCGGGAGCCCACTCAAACTCCCGGTCAAGGCATCCCTTTTCAAAATCCAGACGCCGTCTGTGCCCGCCGATCCCCGCGGCATCCGGGGCAAATTTCACCCCGTCAACTTCCAAATCCACGCGCGTCCACTCGGTCACGTTGAGCATCATTTCAAGCCCCTCGGCAAAGCCGGGCAGCTTCCAAAGATGCTCGTAAGGCTTGCGGCCGAACACCCCGTTCACAAACGTGGCTGGGTAGGAATGCCCGGGCCAGGCCGTTTCTTCAAGCGAACCGCGGACTCCGATGATTCCGTTGCTGAGGGCAAAAATGGATTCCCAATAGCTGCCCCGGCGTTCGCGCAGGGCGGTCTGGGTGATGCCCCACGGCTCGGCCTCGGGACGATGCAGGCGGCCGGTTTCCAACAGGGAATCCAAATCCACCGAAACGAAGTCCGGAAGAACCTCCGGGGCATTCGGCAACTCCTCCGCACGCCCGACTCCCACACACTTCATGCCCGCCCGCAATGCGGCTTCGACACCGGAAACGGCATCTTCAAAAACCATGCAGTGAAACGGCGGAATCCCCAGTCGCGAAGCCCCGAGAAGAAAAATTTCCGGATCGGGCTTCGACCGGTGGATGTCGGCCCCGGTGACCACCGCGTCAAACAGGCCGCTGATACCAAGCGCTTCAAGAACCGTCACCGCATTCTTGCTTGCGGAGCACAGCGCGGTCCGGATGCCGGCGGCCCGCGCCTTTTTGATGAAGTCCAGGACCCCCGGCACCACGTCGGCTCCGTTGATGCCGCGGATGGCATCGACATAGATCGCATTCTTGCGGGCCGCGAATGCCTCTTTCTCTTCCGCGGTTTTCCGGAGGCCGTTGTGGGCAAGAATCAAATCCACACTGTCCATCCGGGAAACACCGCGCAGCGAATGGGCGAGCTTCTGTGGAAAATCCCACCCCTCCGACTCGGCAAGCGCACGCCAGCCCATTTCATGATAGCGGTCGGTGAAGACAACGACCCCGTCGAGGTCGAACAAAAAGGCACGGATAAGCAGGGGATTCATGGATTTTTCAAATAAAATGGGAGATCAGGCGCGGGCGGGTTCCCCGACTTCCCCGGGAACAGGAATGGCAGGACCTTCCGGAGTCGCAAGCAACTCCGCCTGCCACTCACCGCCGGTATCCACCGTCCGCCCGCAGGGGAGGAGAAGATGCACAGGATGCGGCGAACGAAGGGTGAAGAAAATTTTTGCGTCACCGGAACGTTTCCAGGTGATTTCCACAGGATCATTTTCACCATGCAACGGCAAACGTCCCGCAGCGGACTCCAGATCGCCGGGATGCAGTTTCAGTTCGAACACATCCCGCCCGAGATCGAAACGCGGACTCAGCCCGAGAACATAACGGGACAGGATCCATGTCGGGCATCCCGACCATTGGTGGCAGTGGCTCCACCGCGTGTCAAAAACTTCCGGCCAGGTGGTCATCCCACAGTCCAGAGCCCATCCCCAGCATGTCCGGATCTGCCCGAGCACAAAATCCATCTCCCCGTGCTCGATCAATACCGGCAGCACATGATGAAGGAAAAACGGCGTGATCAACTGTTCGCTCTCCACGGTCGTTCCCGAAAGCCGTTGCGCCGAAGGATTGTTCGGGAAACAGGCCATGAGATGCGATTTCAGAAAAGCAACGGCTCCGGACACCAGCCCGGCGGGCACAACCTTCTGGCCGAGAGCCAGCGCGGTGGAATGAAATCCCAGCGTCTGCCAGCAGGCGGGGTCGCTTTTCGCCAAATCTTCGAGATACCGATGCTGCCGCCCCGCAAGCTCCCGGGCGTCCGCCTCCCATTTCGAGGGATCTTTTCCGATCCAGTCGGCCCACTCCGCCAAAGCCCGCAAAGCCCCGAGATACATGAGGGACAGGGCGGGGTCGAATCCGGCTGCGTCCGTTTTCCCCTCGAAGAACACCGTGGCCGATCCGCGGTATCCCCAATCGATGAAATTCCAATGCCGGGGATTCGTCCGCAATCCCAACGGCTCACGATCGGCATCAAAGGATCCGATGGTCCGCACTCCGGAATCGTAAAGACGGGCCAGCAATTTTTTGTGCCCGCCCAACCGGTAATAATGGGGCACGGCCGAAACCCACTGGATCGCAAAGGACGGAAGGAATTCGCGTGTTCCGGGAAACACCGCCGGAATGAGCCCGTCTTCACGGGCACACTGCGCCGCCTGGATCAGCCCGCGCTCCAACGGACGCCAGTCGGAATAACTGACCGCCAGAATATCCATCCCCGCACCAACGGCATCCCCCAGCCACTGCCCGCGTTCGCGGTGGGGATTGTCCGTGATGGCGTCTTCCGCACAGCTCCGCAGGGTGAGCACTCCCGTGCTCCAGATACGGTTCAGCAGCTCGTCATTGCAGGAAAAATCCCCCTCCGGTGCGTCGGGATAGCTTGTGCGTTCCGTCCACTCCACGGACTCCAGGGAAAGTTCCGACACCCGGTTGCCCACCATGTGGATTTCCAAAAAGCGCGCTCCCTTTGCCTGCAGGGGTTCCAGTGTCTGGTCTCCCCCGGACAGAATCCATGTGTCCAACATGCAGGAATTGGTGCCGCTGCCGGTCTTCAGATAGGGACTCACCCGGCCATGCGTGAGCGACTCCGCGTAGGCACACTGCAGAAGGGTACCCGCCGGGGCATTCACCTGCAAACGGGGACGTCCGAGCTGGACATGCCCGAGATCGAATCTCTGCCAAATCCCATCGGACGGCAGCTCGGAGGGGTGAAGATCCCGGGTGATGAAATTCATCGGCGGGTCATGGTCCACGGGCGATTGATTTGCCAGTGTTCCCTCCCTCAGAAATTCCAGCGCTCTTGGACGCAAAGCAATCTCCCCGAGCCGGGCGTCCTCAATCGGTCCCAGCCGGAGAGCGACCGGACAAACCTTTCCCCAGGCTTCATCGGAAAAAGAGAGTTCCGCCCATTTCTTGGGCATCAGACGGGTGTCACACCATTCCACCGGTCCCAAAACACACCCCAACCGCCGCCCGGTTTTTTGGTAAGCCGCAAGGGCGGTTCCTTTCCAGGAAATCTCAACCGCCGCCCGGTCTTCAGAAACCAGCCTGGCACAGAAAAACCCCGGCACTTCAGCACCCATCAAACGGGTTGTCACCCCGTGCGAATGCCCATGTACGGCAAGCACATGATCTCCTGCGGCCAGAGCCACCCGGGAGACAAGAAACTCGGGATGGCCCACATCAAACCGGGCCGGACCCTCGTCCAAAATCTGCCCGTCCACCCAAATCCGGTACATCGACGCCCCCAAATGGTGAAGCGTCACCACACCGGCCTGCTTCAACGTAAAACGCCCCCGCATCAAGGCGTGGCCGTCTACATCATCAACATTCGGAACCCAAAATGGAAAATCTGAAAAACTCGTCACAAAAATTGATCCCCAGTCACAAACTCAGAGGTAATCAATTTTGCTAAAAAGACAAATATTTTCGTCTAAAATCAACTATTTTTTTACCTTTGCGTGCAATTTCAGCGCTTTCATGAAATCCCAGATAAAATCTCCTTCGGAAGGCCCCCTGTCGGGGAAGGTTGGAGCTTGCGGGAAGCCCTCCTTACTTTGCGGCCTGCCGGGCAGCGAGGGCCTTTCCAATCGCATCACTCACTCCTGCGGCAAGCAGATCATAGCCTTCCGGAGTGTAGTGAACATCTCCCGGCCCCAGAGAATATTTGCCGGAAAAACCTTTGGTCACGGCAAACAAATCGTCAACCACCACCCCGTTTCTTTCCATCACCTTTGCCGCAACGGCATTGTATTTCACCTCGTCTCCGACAAAACGCCCTTCTTCCCCGTCCGGCACAACCGAGGTGCTTGCCCAGACCAAAGTTGCCCCCGTGGCTTTCAAACGCGCGACCAGCTTTTCCAGATTTTTTTCGTAGTCCTCCGGAGAAACGGACAATGTTCCGTTCACCCTGTCCCGATGCCCTTGGTTCCCGGACTCCGGATTCCGGTAGCACAAATCCCAGAGCCCCCAATTGAAGTGGATCACATCCCACTTCCGGTCTCCCAACCAGGCATCGATCTTTTGCAGCCCCTTGACCGTATCACCGCAATTGTCCGGCCTCTTCGGCCCCGACATCGGACGGTAAACATTCGCCTTCCCCTTCAGCTTCTCGCGCACCGGCCTCGTGTAGCCGATGGAGATCGAATCTCCCAGTATCAGGACATCCGGCAACGAGGAATCGGCGGTGAAACTCCAGTCTCCTTTCTCGTCCGCAGGAGGAGTATAGGTTGTCTCATCGGCGGCGGAGAGAGCCGCAAGGGCTCCCAACAACAAAACAGCAACGGTTGGCTTCAACATATAAAAAAACACTTTGCTTCCTTCCGGCCCTTCACCGGGCGTTCTGGTTCCTTCCAGACAATCCCGTTTTTCCCGGAAATTTTCATGCGATCCGGCACGAAAACGGACCGGACGGCGTGGGCTCCCTGCAAAAACATCATTTGAAAATCCTCCCCTTCACTCGACAACCCTGGAGTTGAGAAAAGCGCAAAAAATCATGGAAGAGGACTCGCCGTTGGCATTCTCCGCAAGAAAGGAAACAGAAAGACGGCCGTCCGGCGGAACGGTGTACTCGTAGGTGAAAAAGCCCCCCCTCGATCCACTCAGGCGCAGTTCCTCCACATGCTCCGAAGCATCGGAAGCCGTCGCCCTCACCGTAAAATCCTCGGCATCATGGGTCGAAATGCACCCCAATCCAAAGAGCGCAAGCCGGTATTTGCCCCCCGGTTCGAGCCCTCCCAAATCAAGCGAGAGCCCCCCTGCTTTTCCCCGGGCAATAATTCGTCCCTGCAGCAAAGCCGCCCCCGCGCCTTTGCCTGTCACCTGCCTGTGATTGATCCTGCCTTCCGAACGGCGGCTCACGACAACCGATGCCGTATGCTCCGGTTCTCTCCAGACCGCCCAATTCTCATCGGCCACTTTTTTTGTGGCTTTGAAGGGTGCTGGAACGGAAGCATCCGGCTCCACCCGAAAGGCGATGGCATGGGTGATTGTCTCGGGCGGATCTTGGGGAAGATCCCTGTCACTCTCCCAAGAATTGAATGCCCACGTGCCCGCCTGCATCACAGAAAATGTCAGAAAAAAAACCGGCGTCATCGACAGGAATACGGAACTTTTCCATCGAAAGAACGGCATCAACAACGGGGGATTCACCGACAACAATTAACACATTGTTGTCCATTTTGTCCACGGTATTTGCGCTGATCCAATCCCAGAAATTCAGGGAGAGGCCTCCTGCACGGCTTTTCGGACATCCTCCCGTACACCCGGCCCCGTGTAGGGATCCACATGCCCGTCGGCAAAGAGAATGTTCATCCGTTTCCTCGTATGCACCAGCTTGTAGTCCGCAGTAATTGGAAACCGCATCAATGGCAACACCAACGTCCCCTCCGGAAGATAGATTTTCGCGCTCACCGCCCTCTCCCCGTCAATAAACGAAAACCACTCGTAACTGCTGCCGTTCCGGGAAAAATAGTTGTCCTTCTTCACATCGGAAGGACACCGCACCGATTTGTCCGTGATTCCGTATGGCTGCAACGTGTCCACAAGACTCTGTGCCCCATCTCCGGGTTCATAGATAGGATCTGTGGGATCTCCTTCGATGAAAGGATAAATCTCGCTGTTGTCCTGAACCTTCTGCATCACCGCCAGGCCGATCTGCCGCAGGTTGGACGCACAGGCCGTCATCTCCGCCTGCGTCCTCATGCTTTCCATGGCCGGAAAAATCAACCCGGCCAGCATGGCGATCAGCGAAATGGTCAGCAGCAACTCAATCAGTGTAAAGCCTTTACTATTAATGGCTATTCCGTTCCTTTTTCGATTGCACATAAGACTTCATGACTTCGCGTCGTTTTTCGGGCGTGAGCCCGGCCAGCATCTTCATCCGCTCACCCGCCCAATCGGCCTGGATTCCGGGATCGTTCATGAGCATTTCGATCCGCTCACGCATCTTCACCCGGCGCTCCTCGGCGGGAAGAAACCGGGCTTCCACAAAAAACCGGGTCTCTTCCTGCAAACGCGCTTCGGACTTTTTGCGTTCCTCCGGAGGAAGTGTCGTCAGACGTTCCTGCCACTGCTTCCTCATGGCAGTCAGATTGGAGACCGTGGGCAGAATGTTGGCGGCCCCCCAGATGTCCTTTTTGTCGATCGCAGCCGCTGTCTTCCGGTCTGCCGCCTCGGGCAACCGCCACAAAATATTCGCGACAAGGGCCGCCACCACGGCAACAATGAGAAGGGAACGGAACGAAAAAAGTTTCATGAACAAGAAGAACAGACCATTTCGTCTCCCGGTTGGTTACAAAAAGTTTTCCCGTAACCAAAGCGACCCGTCTTCTGTCTGTCTTTGTGTGTGGATGAACGACAATGGCGGATGAAATCGACGGGGAACTGGTCCAAAAGGTTCGCTCGGGGGATGAGGACGCTGCACGGCGGTTCTTCCACCTCCTGTATCCGTCCGTCTTCAAGATTGTCCGCAACCACCTGCCGGCACGGGACACCGAGGAGGATCTTTGTCAGATGATTTTTCTGAAAGTCTTCTCCAAACTCGACCAATATTCCGGCCGCCTCCCGGTTTCCCACTGGGTCTCCCGAATCGCGGTCAACACCTGCCTCAACGAGATCAGAAAGCACAAAAGCCGATGGGAAATCCGGGAAGCCGATCTCCCCGGGGAAGGAGACGCTCTCCTCTCCCGGGTCAGGGATGCCTCGCAGGACGGGCAAAAACGGGCAGCAGATGCCCGGGAGCTTGCCTCGCGCCTTCTTGCCATCCTTGCCCCCGCCGACCGGCTCATTGTCTCCCTCCTCCATGCCGAGGGGCACTCGGTCGCCGAAGTCAGCGACCTGACGGGTTTTTCAAAAGCTGTCATCAAAATTCGGGCCTTCCGGGCCCGCAAAAAACTGAACCTTGCCTTCAAAAAATTGGACCCGCCCCGCATCCCATGAAACCTCTTGATCCTCTGCTTGAAACCCTCCTGTCGCTGTCGCGGACTCCCTCCTCCGCCCCCACGCAAAAGCTCGAAAACCGGGTCATCGCAGCCTGGAGACAAAACCGGTGTCCAGAACAGAATCTCCCCACGATCTACCCCGCCGCACTGGCCTGCGCCTGCGGGCTTTTCGTCCTGGCCCTTGTGTCGTCCTTCAGCCTCCTTGCCGCCCCTGCCAACCCGACCGTCCTTCTGGCGAACGCAGCTCTTCACGAAGTCCTTCACCCATGAACTTGAAAACCCGAACCTTTCTTTACCTTGCGGCCATCTTCTGCATCGGCCTGCTGACCGGAGGCGTGCTTGGGATCGCCGCCACCAAACACACGCTCCTGCAACCCCCACACCCCGGCCCCCTCGCTTCCCGCATCGAGAAAGAACTCGCTAAAAAACTCGATCTCACGGCCGCCCAGCAGCAAAAAACCCACCTCCTCGTCAAGGACACCATCCAAAGAATCATGGGCGTTTATTCCAAAACTGTCCGCGAAATCGATGCCGAGCTTCTGGAGGCACAAAAAACCCTGACTTCCGAACTGACCCCGGAGCAACGCGCCAAACTCTCGGATCTTGCCGAAAACCGACAGGATTTCCTCCGCAAACACGCCCCGGTTGCTCCCACCGGAATCCCGTGATTTCTCCCGTTCCTTCGCCTGGCAAAAAACAAACTGTTTTTTGCGAAATTTCTGCCCTGTCGGCATTTGATGCACGGAAAGATTCCAGAGAATATGGAGATTTTCGCTGACAGCCTCTGGATCAAAAGCTAAATACCACCCGCCTTCCCTCATGAAATTTCCATCCTTCCTTTTTCTTCTCCTGGCCACAACTGTGATTCCCTCTCCGGCCAAAGCAGAGCCCCCGAAGAAACCGAACATCGTCTTTCTTTTCTCCGACGACCATTCCCTTCAGACCATCGGTGCCTACGGTGCCCGGCTGTCCGGCTTTTGCAGGGAACAGAACATCACCCCGAACATTGACCGGCTCGCGGAACAGGGAGGGTTGTTCATCAACAGCTTTTGCGCAAACTCCCTCTGTGCGCCCAGCCGCGCCAGCGTCCTCACCGGCCTCCACAGCCATGCAAACGGAGTCATGACGATCATCGGCCAACCGCCGATTTCCAAAGAAACATGGACATTTCCGCAGGGCCTGCGCGAAGCCGGATACGTCACCTGTTTGATCGGAAAATGGCACCTGGAGAAAACCACTCCCACCTTTGGCGATTGGCTCATCCTTCCGGGTCAGGGAAAATATTTCGACCCGGACTTCAAAAGCTCCAAAGGCACCGAACTCCGGACAAAAGGATACGTCACCGACATCATCACCGACCTGGCCCTGGAGTGGTTGAAAAACCGCGACCCGTCCAAACCCTTCTTTCTGGCCGTCCACCACAAGGCTCCGCACCGTCATTTCGAACCCTCTCCCAAATACGCCGCCTGGTTGGACGGGGTGAAAATCCCCGAACCGGAAACGCTCTTCGACGACTATTCCACCCGTGCCTCCGGAGCCCGCGAACAGAAAATGAGCATCGAGAAGGACATGGCTCTCGACAAAGACCTCAAGATCGGTCCGAACTTTGCAAAAAATCCCGGCTATGCAGCCCGCAATGCCGAGTTTGAAAAACTCAAACCCGGGGGCAGGGAACTCACAGTCTGGAAATACCAGCAATACACGAAGGATTACCTGCGCTGTGTGAAATCCGTGGACGACAGCGTTGGCCGCATCCTGGAGGAACTCAAGAAGGAAGGCCTCGACGACAACACCATCGTCATTTACTCCGCCGACCAGGGCTTCTTCAACGGCGAACACGGGTGGTTCGACAAGCGCTGGATTTATGACGAGTCCCTCCACATGCCCTTCATCGTCCGCTGGCCGGGAGTCGTGAAACCCGGCACCCGCTTCACCGAATTCATCCAGAACATCGACTATGCGCCCACCTTCGTGGATATGGCCGGAGGCAGGCCTCCGGAGGGCCTCCACGGCCATTCACTGGTTCCCATCCTGCGCGGACAAACTCCGCCGGACTGGCGCAGGAACGTTTACTACCACTATTACGGCGAGCCCACCCACAATGTCCCCCCGCATTACGGAGTCCGCACCAACCGCCACACCCTGGCCTTTTTTTACGATAAAAACGAGTGGGAACTCTACGACAACGAGAAGGATCCCCAACAGATTCACAACGTTTACGCGGACCCCTCCCACGCAAAAATCGTCGGGGAACTCAAAACCGAACTGGCCCGCCTCCGCACGCTTTACAAAGACTCCGACACCATCGCCCCAGTCAAAGGGAAAAACCGGAAAGACTCGACGGTTGAATAGAGCGTTTTAGTATTACTACGTTAAGTATTGACAGTTTTTCTGTGCCGCATGATTCTTCGGT
>CAZPEN010000022.1:0-72772 GCA_964585615.1 uncultured Chthoniobacter sp.
CACCGACACCGACACCGACACCGACACCGACACCGACACCGACACCGACTCCGACTCCGACTCCGACTCCGACACCGACTCCGACTCCGACACCGACTCCGACACCGACTCCGACACCGACTCCGACACCGACTCCGACTCCGGGCATCAGTTTGGAAGATGTCACGGTCAGCGAACCGGCTGCGGGAACATTGGTGATCCAAGTGCCGGTGAACATTTCTCCTGCCCCCACATCGTCCGCGAGCGTCCTGTATCAGACAAAAGAAGGCACGGCCAAGGCGATGTCAGATTATGTGGCCGCTTCCGGAACTCTGTCCATCGCGGCAGGGGAAACACGCAAGACCATTCCGGTGACGATCCAGGCGGATGCCTTGGTGGAAAGTCCGGAGACATTCACGTTGGAGTTGGTCTCCGCCACCGGAGCGCAGGTGGTCAGGGGAGCCGCAATCGTGACGATCAACGAGTCGTCCGCTTCCGCTTTCAACTATCCGGAGGTGCTCCAAAAATCGCTCTACTTTTATGATGCGCAGCGTTCGGGGAAATTGCCCGCGGGTTTTCGGATTCCCTGGCGCGGGGACTCTGCGCTTGGGGATGGCAGCGATGCCGGGTTGGATCTCTCCGGGGGATTCTTCGATGCCGGCGACCATGTGAAGTTTGTCCTGCCGATGGCGAGTTCGCTTTCGCTGCTGGCTTGGGGAGGCATCGAGTATGGCACGGGTTTCGAGCAATCCGCCCAGAGCACCGCCCTGCTCGATGTGATCCGCTGGGGCACCGACTGGCTCATCAAGGCGCATCCTTCCGACAATGTTCTTTACGGCCAGGTTGGCAATGGATCGCTGGACCACTCGTATTGGGGGCCGCCCGAGACCATGACGATGGCACGTCCTTCTTATGCGGTCACCGCCTCGAAACCCGGTTCGGAAGTGGCCGCGGAATCCGCGGCGGCGCTGGCCTCCGCCTCGCTCCTCTTCCGCTCCACCGACCCCGCCTATGCGGATCTGTTGCTCGCCCATGCGCGGAAACTGTTCATTTTTGCCGACACCTACCGCGGGAAATACACGGATGCCATTCCGGACGCGGCGTCCTATTACAATTCCTACTCGGGGTATTTTGACGAACTCACCTGGGCCGCCGCGTGGCTGTATCGCGCCACCGGGGAGACCGCTTATCTGGACAAGGCGGAGACGCTCTACAACCAGAACCTTGCGGGCCGGTCGATGAAGTGGACCCATTCGTGGGATGACAAATCCTACGGCGTGACCATCTTGCTGGCCGAGCTCACCGGCAAGAGCACCTACAAGACGCCGGCGGAAAAGTGGCTGAATTTCTGGACCGTGGGCGACAACGGCAGCCGGATCGCCTACACCCCCGGCGGTCTCGCCTGGCTCGACCAATGGGGTTCGCTTCGTTACGCGGCCACCACGGCATTTCTCGCTTTCGTCTATGCCGACAAGGTCGGAGACATTGGCACGCGCTACCGCGACTTCGCCAGGCAGCAGATCGACTACATGCTGGGCCGGAATCCCTCATCCCGCAGTTTCGTCGTGGGTTTTGGCAACAATCCGCCTGTGAATCCCCACCACCGCGGAGCCCACGGTTCCTGGAATGGCAACATCACCACCCCCGCCAACAATCGTCACATCCTCTTCGGCGCGTTGGTGGGAGGCCCGTCCTCCGCCAGCGACTCCGCTTACAGCGACGACCGCTCGAACTACGTCACCAACGAAGTCGCGCTGGATTACAATGCCGGCTTCACGGGCGCACTCGCCCGGCTCGCGCAGAATTCCGGCGGACAACCGGTGGCGGATTTTCCGCCGGCCTCCGAAGCGGGCGACATCAACGATGAATATTTTGTCGAAGCCTCGATCAACCAGCAGGGCTCGGGCTTCACGGAAATCCGGGCATTGCTGAACAACCGCTCCGCGTTTCCGGCCCAGGGATCCACGGCCTTTTCCATGCGCTACTACGTGGACCTGGGAGAGCTGTTTGCCGCCGGGTACAACGAAACATCCGTCACCGTCACCGGCAACTACATTGAAAACGGCCGCGTCGCCCCGACCCTCAGGGTTCACGATGCCAATCGCAAAATCTACTATGTCGATGTGGACTTCTCCGGCACATTGATCCAGCCCGGTACCGGCACATCCTTCCGCCGCGAAGCCCAGTTCCGCATGAGCCTCAAGCAGGGAGTGCCCGCCACGGCATGGAACCCCGCCAACGACCCCTCCTATCAGGGTCTCACCTCCGGAAACTCCAACATCATCAAGACAGACAAAATTTCCGTGTATGACAACGGGACAAAACTCACCGGGGTGGAACCCTGACCCGTGAATGACGGGAATGCAGAAATTTCGGAGTGGTGAAAACCTGCGGGGCGGATTATTTGTTCCGGTGGCGGGGGTATAGCTCAACGGTCAGAGCAGGCGGCTCATAACTGCTTGGTTCACGGTTCGAATCCGTGTACCCCCAGTCTTTCCGGGTTATTCCCCGATGATTTTGACCAGCACCCGCTTGCGGCGAAGGCCGTCGAATTCCCCGTAGAAGATCTGTTCCCAGGGACCGAAATCGAGTTGCCCCTTGGTGATGGCAACGACGACTTCTCTTCCCATGATTTGGCGTTTGAGGTGGGCGTCGGCATTGTCCTCTCCGGTGCGATTGTGGTGGTAGTTTTTGACCGGTTCATGCGGGGCCAGCTTTTCCAGCCACGTTTCAAAATCATGGTGAAGCCCGCTTTCATCGTCATTGATGAAGACCGACGCACTGATGTGCATGGCGTTCACAAGACAAAGCCCCTCCTGAACAGCACTTTTCCGGACGAGTTTCTCAACGGAACCGGTGATGTTGACAAACCCCCGGCGGTTCGGCACTTCAAGCCACAAATGTTCGGTCAATGATTTCATGGGAGACAAGTCATACCGGTCTGCAAGGCCCGTAACAATGCCGGACAAATTTCGGCGGGGATTGGAACAGACTGCGCCGGGTTTCCCTCTTTCCTGTCCGGTGCTGATCGCGGGCCTTGCCTTGCCGGGGGATTTTTTCCTACATGGGGAATGGCAAGAAATGTTCTGGGAGGAGAGTTGGAACCCTGTTGCTTTGAGCCGAGGACGGGGTTTTATCGTGACGGCTTCTGCCACACCGGACAGGGGGACCATGGAGTCCACACGGTGTGCGTGGTGGTCAACGGGGAGTTCTTGAAATTTTCGCAGGCCCGGGGGAATGACCTTTCCACGCCACGGCCGGAATTCCAATTTCCCGGTCTTGTTCCCGGAGACCGTTGGTGTCTCTGCGCGGCACGGTGGAAGGAAGCCTTTGATCTGGGGATGGCTCCCGGGGTTGTTCTCGAGGCGACCCATGCCTCGACTTTGGAGTTTGCCACGCTGGAAGAATTGAAATCCTGCGCGGTTGGGGGTTGAGGTCCGGTTACTTGCGGGCTCCGTAGGCGTTGTTGCGGTCGGCGACGAAGAGATCGGCACCGCGCCGTTGGAGAACAAAGGTGTTGTTGTCCCCATACTTCGTCCAGGGACCGGGGGGGACATCGCGGGCTTCGACAAATTTCCAATCGGTCACATCCTTGTTGCTCATTCCCAGGTAATCCCGCACGGCCGGGGAGACATCGAGTCCGGCTCCCTGGTTGAGGTTCGGGAGGGGGCGTTGGGTTCCGAAGACATACTGCCAGTGGTCGGTCCGGAATGGTCCACAGTCTTCCCACTGGGCGTAGGCGATCCGGTTCCTGTAACGGATGGCGATCCAGCGTCCCTTACAAACCGATTTTCCGGGCCGCTCGAAGGCCTGTTTGAACCAGGGGATGGCTTTTCGGGATTCGGGTTTGGTCGTTCCGCGCGTGACATCGTTGTAAGGCAGGGCGACATAGAACGGGTTTTGCCGGGGGACGAATCCTTTGGGGACGAAGTTCCTCCGTGCATTTGGATCGGGATTGTCGTAGCCACCGTAGTTTGCCGCCCATCGCGCATCCCAGGAGCTTTTGTAATTCGGCACGGGGTTGTTGACGGTCGGTCGTTCTCCCACCCAGAAAACCGTGGTCACGATGTCTTTTTTCCACGGGTAACGGTTGAATCCGGAACGGAAATTCGTGGGGGCAACGACCTGGGGCTCCACTTTCTGAATGGCGCTTTCCCGCAGAAGCATGGCGAATTTTTGAAACTCCTGGGTGCTTTCGCCCCGGGCGCACAGCGGGAACAGGGAAAACCCTGCCAGAAGGATGGCTGTGAATCGGTGCTTCGTCATGCGCTGGGTAAGAAAAGGAATTATCCTCCGAAAAACCCTCCCCGGCAAACGAAAAAACTCGGGGGTCGTCGGGGGCTGCCTCGCCCGTCGGGCGTATGTCAACAAGCCTCGATTCCCTCCCCTGAGCATGAAAAATGATTTTGCCTCAGGGTGTCTTTTTTTATCGTGGCACGGTGCGCCTTTTGATCTTCCACTCCCCGTCGCCGACGCTGAGCACCTCGATGCGCACCGGGCAGAGGCCTGCGGAATGGAAACCGAGTTTCTTGGCGACCCCGGTGGTGACATCCAGGGTCCTGCCGTCGATGAACGGACCGCGATCATTGACGCGGACCACGGTCGAGCGGTCATTTTTCAAATTTGTGACACGCACCCTGCATGGCAGGGGAAGCGTCTTGTGGGCGGCGGATCCCGACCAGGAAAATTGATTTTCGCCGATGGCGGTTTTCCCGGGGAAGAAAAAGAGGAAGCTCTCATCGTAGTGCGAAGCCACCCCTTCCTCGACATAGCCAACGGCCTCCTCCGGGCTCATGGGGGTGTAGGAAACGCCCCGAACGGTGTAGGGTTTGTATTTGTACCCCTTGTAGCTTCCCCCTCCACAGGAACAGAGCAGAAGGCAGGAAAGCAGTGCCAGGCAGGCTCTCACGGGGAGGCAGTGGGTTTTTTTCGCACGCTGAAATCGCCTTGCACGATCCGTCGCTTGAGATTCGCCACCGCTTTCGGCGTCCAAATGCAGGCAAAGATTCCGAAACACAGTCGGAAAATATAAAGGACAAAGAACAGGATGAGGAGACCTTTTTCTCCCCAGTTCAAGGGCAGCCAGATGAGCACGAGCAGACCACAGTAAAGGACGGCGACTCCACCGCTCTCCACAAAGATCATTTTCTCCCCGGGTGAAAATCGCCGGATGCGGATGGCTTTGAAGAAGGCGAAAATGATCCGCCAGAGGGCATCCACCCCGACAATCCAGGGAAACCACGGTTCTTCAATGACCGCGCGGAGCGGGGCGATTCCGGTCTTTTCCGTGGCTGCAGCCAGGACGGGCACGAGGAAAAGGGTGGAGACGATTCCAAAAAAGAGAATGACTCCCGGGTTGGGAGCCGTGCCGTTGTCCGGACGTTCCCCCGTTCCATCCTCCAAACCGTCGGCAATCAGCAAAACCTGACCGGCATCGTGATCGCGTTTGTGACTGGCTTTGATCCACTTTCCGGCGATGGGCAGGCGGATCAGATCGGACAGAACGGTGATCACCGCGTCGGCCACCATGAACACGAGCATCGTCATGGGAGACCACTTGAGAAAGAGGAGCCCGCAAATCGAGACCGCCCCGGAGAAGGCGAGATTGGTGGCGCGGGAGCGCGTCTCCGCGAGACCGGAGGTACGGTAGTAGTCGAGGGCCGAGGGGCCTTCCTCCTTCATACGGGTCAAATCCGCCGGGGAGATTTTCTTCACGGAGCCGCTGGAATGTCGTCGTTTTCCTGCCACGAAAGGGGACGCTTTCAGCCGGGAAGCACCGGGTCAATGGGAATTTGAAAGCGGGTGCATGCAGCGCAGAGAGACGGATGATGGGATGTTAAAAAATGTCAATAAGCAAGGCCTGACCCCTTGAGTGGGTGGCGGCGGGCGATCCACTCTTCCACGGGGCGGCCGCTTTGGAGGTGTTCGGCGACGATTCGTTCGCAGCGTTCCGGTGTGACGGCTCCATACCAGATTCCCTCGGGATAGACGACCAGCCAGGGTCCGCCGGAACAGATGCGCAGGCAGGCGGCTTTGGTGCGCATGGCGGGGATGTGGAGTTCCCTGAGGCGGACTTTGAGAAATTCCCACGTTGCGAGTCCGTCCGTGGTCCGGCAGCAATCCGGGCCGACGCACAAAAAGACATGTCTTTGCGCGTTTGCGAGGCCGGCTTTTGCAAAACCGGCGGCGACCCCGGACGGTTCCCCCCAGGGGAGGATTTTCCATGGCGTGGTGTTTCCTCAGGTGCGCGGGCGCATGTGCGGGAAGAGAATGACGTCGCGGATGCTTTCGGCACCGGTGAGCATCATGACCAGTCGGTCGATGCCGATGCCGATGCCGCCTGCGGGGGGCATCCCGTATTCGAGGGCGTGGAGGAATTCGTCATCGAGTTTCTGGGTTTCCCCGCCGCTCTGCTGTTCGAGCCGGGTGCGCTGGACGTCCGGATCGTTGAGTTCGGAGTAGCCGGGGGAAATCTCCTGGCCGTTGATGACCAGTTCATAGACATCGACGATCGAGCCGTCCTGTGCGTTCTGCTTCGCGAGAGGGACGAGCTCTTTCGGGCAATGGGTGACGAAGAGCGGATTGAGGGTCTTTTCCTCGACCAATTTTTCAAAGACATGCTGGGTGACCTCGAAGTCCTCGACGCAGTGTGAGATGTCGAGCCCGTTGGCGGCGCACCACTCGCGGCGGGCCTGGGAGGACAGTTCGTACCAGTCGCTCTTCACCCCGCGGATGAGGTCGGAGTAGCGGGCTCGCTTCCAAGGCGGGGTGAGGTCGATGGATTTTGTGATTTCTCCCTCGGAGTTCCGGTGTTCGATGACATGGCCGCCGCAGACGGTTTGGGCGAGGTGGCAGACCATTTCCTCCACCAGAGCCGCCATTTGCTCGAAATCTGCGAATGCCCAGTAGGCTTCGAGCATCGTGAATTCCGGGTTGTGCCGGCGCGAGATCCCTTCGTTGCGGAAATTCCTGTTCAGTTCAAAAACTTTTCCGAATCCGCCGACCAGGAGGCGCTTGAGATAAAGTTCCGGAGCGATGCGGAGGAAGAGATCCACGCCGAGGGCGTTGTGGTGGGTCTGGAACGGCTGGGCGGCGGCCCCGCCGGGGATCTGCTGCATCATCGGGGTCTCGACCTCAATGAAGCCGCGTTCCTCGAGAAATCTCCGGATTTCCCGCACGATGGCGATGCGTTTGAGGAAAACCTCGCGGGACTCGGGGTTGGAGATGAGATCAAGGTAGCGCTGGCGGTATTTGATTTCGGTGTCCTGGACTCCGTGCCATTTGTCGGGGAGCGGGCGCAGGGATTTTGAAAGGACCGTGAACGATTTGGCCTTGATGCTGGGTTCTCCGGTTTTCGTGGTGAATGTCTCGCCTTCGATGCCGATCCAGTCGCCGATGTCCATCTGGTCGAAAAGCGCAGCGGCTTCGGGGCCGATCTCTTTGACATGGAGATAGACCTGCATCCTTCCGGTGCTGTCCGAGAGATCGAGAAAGTGGCTTTTGCCCATGTTCCGGTGGGCGGTGATCCGGCCCGCTGTGCGCACAGGATTTCCCTCCGCGAAGGCGGCGCGGATTTCTCCCGGGCGTCCGGTGATGTCAAAACGCCGGCCGAACGGGTCGATGCCTGCCGTGCGCAGGGACTCCAATTTTTGCCGGCGTACGGCGAGAAGGTCGGTTTGTTCTTCCATGAAAAAAAGAGGCGCTTTTTCGCGCCGGTGGGGACTCAGACCGGTGCGGTCATTCCCATGATGATGAACGTGGCGGCGGCAAATGCCAGGATGCCAAGCACCGCGACGGCGACCAGGGCGGCGGCGAGCGGGTCTTTGCTGCGGACGTTTTTTGGAATCGGCGAGGAGCTGACAAAATCCGCCGGGCGGCTGCTCATCTTGGCCGCCTCGGCTGTGGCGCTGGTGGTGGCGGGCAGGGGTTGGTCGGGAGATTCCTCTTCCCCGTGGTAAACAGTCTCCACGACGCCGAAACGCACCTCGTCCCCGTGGCGCAGGACCGCATCCGTGACCTGCTCCCCGTTGACGAATGTCCCATTCGTGGATCCGAGATCGTGCAGGTGGAAGGAGTCGCTTTCGAAGACGATTTCCGCGTGCCGGCTG
The DNA here is from genome assembly GCA_964585615.1 of uncultured Chthoniobacter sp. GTDB lineage: Bacteria > Verrucomicrobiota > Verrucomicrobiia > Chthoniobacterales > Terrimicrobiaceae > QYQL01. The sequence goes on from CAZPEN010000022.1 coordinate 8,088, forward strand.
GAGACCGAGCCGTCATCAATCTGAAGGGAATTGTCGGGCAGCCGGCCCACGGTGGTTTTCCCTTCCGGGAGGTCGTGGGAGATGTTGGTGCCGTCGGGGAGGAAGATCTGCAGCTTTGCCATGGTGCCTCCTTATACTCCCGCCGCCTTGGCCGCCGCAACTTCTTTGGCAAACTCCTGAAAAAAGTAATCCGCATCGTGCGGTCCCGGGCTGGCTTCCGGGTGGTATTGAACGCTGAAAGCGCGGTGGGTTTTGTGCTTCAATCCCGCCACCGTGCCGTCGTTCAGGTTCACATGCGTGACCTCAACATCTTCAGGAAGGGAATCTGGATCGACGGCGTAACCGTGGTTCTGCGAGGTGATCGCGATTTTTCCCGTGCGGAGGTCCTTGACCGGTTGGTTGGCTCCGCGGTGGCCGAATTTCAATTTGAAAGTCTTTCCCCCGAGAGCCAGTGCCAGAACCTGGTGGCCGAGGCAGATTCCAAAGATCGGTTTTTTCCCCACCAGCCCGCGCACCATTTCATGCGCATAGGTGAGGGCTTCCGGGTCTCCCGGACCATTGGAGAGAAAAATCCCGTCAGACTCCACGGCCAGCACATCCTCTGCAGAGGAGGTTGCGGGGAGGACCGTGACATCGAAGCCGTTGCGCCGGAGCGAACGGAGGATGTTCTTTTTCATTCCAAAATCGAGGGCGGCCAGCTTGTGGACAGCGGCAGGGAGGGGGGCGTAGGCATTCCCCTTTTCGTCAAAATCGGCTTCCTCATGACTGGTCTTCCTGACGACCCACTGGCGGCTGGCTGTTTGCTCCGGATCCCAGTGGCAGGGGGCCGGGGTCGTGACTTCGCGAACAAAATCCACCCCTTCGTAGGGAATCTCCCGCGCGTGCCGGACAGCTTCTTCCCCGTCCCGGATCTCGGTGCTGATGCAGGCTCTCATGGCACCCCGCGTGCGGAGGTGACGGGTCAACGCCCGGGTGTCGATGCCCTGAATGCCGGGGATGCCATTTTTTTCGAGGTAATCGTGAAGCGAACCGGCGGATCTCCAATTGCTTGTCACCGGGCTGAGTTCTTCGATGACAAACCCGCGGACATGGGGCGAGGCGCTTTCCACATCCTGCTCATTGATCCCGTAATTCCCGATTTCCGGGTAGGTCATGGCAACGATCTGCCCCCGGTAGGAGGGATCGGTCAGGATCTCCTGATACCCGCTCATCGAGGTATTGAAACAAATCTCTCCGGCGGTTGTTCCCGGGGCTCCAAAACTTTCCCCGTGGAAGACCCGTCCGTCTTCAAGTGCCAGCAGTGCAGTCATGCGCGTATTCATTATCATCGGTGTGGCGGCGGTAAAACAAAAATGGAGTGAATCTCCCTTCCGGAGCCTCCTCCTGGCATCCCGCTGGTTTCGCTTTGCGCGGGATGTCTCCAGAGGGTAAGAATGCGGGCATGTTGAAGCGAACCGCCGTTTTTTTTCTGACGACCGTCCTTTTGGGGGCTGCTGCCGTGGAAGTTGTGGCGCAGGGGACCCCGGCCGGGACGGTTTCCGGGGTCGAGCCCGGGCTTGAGGAGGCGGTCAAATGGAAGTGGCGTGTGATTCCTTCCGATGAAAAAGACTGGGGGCTGGAGCTTCCCGAGCCTCCTCCCGCCGTTCTGCCCGGGGCCGCGCTGCCGGCGGTTGTTCCTCGCGATCAGGCCAACTCCCACGAGGTCAGAAAAGGGGATGCCCTTGTCCTGATTGCAAAAAAACACGGGGTTACCGTCGCCCAGATCAAAGCGGCCAATGGACTCAGGGACGATTTGATCCGGATCGGTCAGGTTTTGAAAATTCCCACTCTTGAGGAGTGTATTGCTTTGGGGCTTCCGCCGGAACCTCCCGCCACGAAGACTGTCGGAAAGGCAAAATCTCCATCCGCCGACCCGTCGGCCATTCTGAATCAGGAGGTTTTTCTTCTCCAAGTTTTTTTGGATCGCGAGAACTTTTCCGCCGGACCCATTGACGGGAAAACCGGGTTGGAGTTTCAAAAGCTGGTTTACCTGTATCAAACCCAGCGGGGAGACGTGGGAGATACCGAACTGCTCAAGGCCAAAGCGCAGGCCAACGTCGGCGAAGTGGTCACAAAATACACCCTCAAACCGGAGGATTTCCGCTTCATCGCTCCTCCGAAGGCCCAGAAACCTGCCGCCAGCAACACCCCTCCGTCCGCAAAGGGAAAACCCACTCCCAAGCCGACGCCAGTTCCCCCGCCTTCCTACGAGGAAATGACGACCGCTTCCATGCTGGCCTATCGCTCGCCGTGGGAATTTGTCGCCGAGAAATTTCACTGTCGGGAGGATTTGCTGCGGCTCCTGAATCCGGGAATCCAGACCCTGCCCGTGGCCGGGACGGAATTCCGTGTTCCCAACGTCATTCCCTTCCAGATTGAGAAGGCATTTGATCCGCCTCTCCAGCCGTCCGTCGACCCGGCGAACGTCGTTACGGCGGCGATTGTGGATCTTTCCCGCCTGGAAATTTATCGCAACGATCGTCTGGTCGCCGTCATGCCCGTGGCTCCGGCCCGGCCGGGTTTGAGGGGAAAGGGAACCTGGACGGTTCTCGATGCCATGCCCCGGCCCCGGCTTGCCACCCTTCAGGAACCCCGTGAAACGCCGAAGCCGGCGGATACCTTTTTTGTCGGTGACAGTGCTCCGACTCCTTCCCCGGTGCCGGTGTTGACAACCGAGCAATACCTTCCCGCAGGTCCGAACAATCCCGTGGGAATCCTCTGGATTGATCTCGCCAAATCCGACAATCCCGCTCCGCTTCCCTACGGGCTCCACGGAACCGGCATTCCCTCGCAAATGTCTCGGCCCGGTATCGGAGGCTTCCGAATGGCAAACTGGGATATCAGCCGGGCCGTTCGCTTCCTTCCCCCGGGAACCCCGCTCCAATGGAAGCAAAGCTCCCTGCCGACCCCGCAGGCGGCGAAGCCGGCCCTGTAAGAAAAATCAGCCCTCCACCCCCGGAAAGAACCGGAGCAGAAAAACAATGAGGTGAACGGGCTCCTTGCAGGAGGTTGATTTTCCCCGGCAGAAGGTCATCAGGGAGAGGGCGGCTGTCAGTAAAATCGTCTCCCGGGGAGACAGCCGCACTTCCTTTTTCCCGATCAATCCCGCAACCAGTGTGGCGGGGACCGTGAGGACGATCGTGGTCAGTGGCGACTCCAGCAGGAGATTCAGGGAGTGTTGGAGTGGTTCCGGCGGGCGGCAAATGCAGATTGCTGACGCCGAAAAATCCAGAACATGGTTTCCGGAGCAGAATTTTCCAGAAAGACATGGTGGTGAGGGAAACAAAAAACCCTCCCGGTCGAAACCGGGAGGGTTTTTGTCGTTAAGTGAAGTCCGCTTCCGTTTTAGAACGCGAAGGTGACTTTCGCACCACCCCAGCAGGTGCTCGGGTTGGTTGTGCCCCAGAGGTTGGAGAAGGCGTAGCTGTAGGCCACATAACCATAGACGCTGATCACGTCGTTGATTTTGACAGGCAGGCCGAGTCCGAACTCGAGGTTGTTGGCACCGTTGAAGAAGTCATACGTTCCCGCGCTGGTGAGCTTCGGATTGTATTGGAAGTTCGTTCCATAAGCGATCCAAGGAGCCAAGGCGACGATGTCTTTGTAGATCGGGATGCTGCCGTCAACACGGAGGAGCAGGTAGCTGGAAGCTTCCTTGGCGATGCCACCGTTGCCGTTGACGTCAGGCCCGAGGTTGAAGAAGTAAGCCACGGACGGAGTCACCGACATGAAGCCGAGGTCGAAGGTGTAGGCCGCCTTGACGTTGAGCTCATGCGAGTAGAGGTCCAGATCGTTCGGGAACACGTAGTAGAAGATATACCCGGCGCTGAGGGCGAGGTCGCCGATCATGTGGGTATAGCTCGTGTAGATGTCCACTTCTTTGTAGTTGGACTGAGTTCCGAAAGCAGCCCAGGAACCCACCGTCAGGAAGTCGTTGTCGGTGATGTTCCATGTGAAGCTGAGATCGGTCCAGTAGAGGCCCGAGCCGTAGTTGCTGTTGTTGCCGTAGGCACCGTGGGAAATCACGTTCACGCCGCGGAACATGTAGAGGCTGTCCCAACCGGTGCTGAGTGCCGCACTGTACCACTTCGTGGGTTCTTCAACCACGACCTTTTCCTTGAATGTTTTGCCATCTCCAGCGAGAAGCGGGCTGCCCGCGAGGACGGCCGCCAAGCTCACCATCGAAACAATTTTGGTAGCGAGTTTCATTTTGATTTTTTCTCCTTTGTTTTTGTTTTTTTGGGAAAAACCTTTGTTGCCGCCGGTTTCCCCCGGTTTTTTCATGCCGTCTGAGACATGTTCAGTGTCCCTAAAGCATGTGTTGTGCCAAGTGATTATCGTGGGCAGCAGGAGAGTCAAAACTTTTTTCGGATTTTTTTTGAACAAAATCGTGCATCCAACTGTCACGTTTTGGACACCTCTTTTTCGCAGAGGGGATATTTGCTCTCTTTTGGGGGGGGCTCCGGGGAGGCTGTCTTTTTGGTCTGACGATCCCCGGTGGCTCAGGGAACGAGTGGGCGCAGCAGATCCAAGACGCCTTTGACCCCTTCCACCGCCGCGCCGGGCGGGTCTTTGATGAGGTTTTCTCCCTGGTCAATCACGGCTCCTCCCATGGCACCGATCAGGCGGGGGGAGAGATTTTCCGTGGGGTGTTGGACGGTTCCGCCCAGCTTGAGATCGGTCCACAGGTAGCCATTGCGGGCTTTTTTGAAGACCCGCTCCCGGGATCCGGGCAGCCATTGGAGGGTTTGGGGAGTGACCCCGATTTCAAAAGTTCCATCAAGTTCCCCTTGCTGACCAATGGCAAACGTCCCTTCGAGGCGCATCAGGCCCTTGGATTCAGCGGAAAACCGGCTGACCGAGAGGTGACCGCCGCTGTATTCAAAATCCCCGTCGACTTCTTGCAGAGGCATCCGACGAAAGGCAGGGTTGCCCGTAAATTCCGCAACAGTTGCCAACAGGGGGACATTTTCCAGGAGGCCTTCCCGCAACCGGGTCGATCCGATTGCCTGGAGGGGAAAGCGGAGAGTCGCATTTCCCGACAGGGTGCCGGACAGGCGTTTTTTCCATTCTTTTTCCAAGAGATCGCCTGCTTGGATGCCTTCCCAGGAAAGTTGAAGCCTTCCGCTTCCCGACGATTCTCCGGAAGCTTCCAGTTTTCCATTCGCTCCAAGGCGAAACAGGCCCTCCGTGAGGAAAAAATCCCCCCCCTGTTCGCGGGCGCGGAAGGTGTTGATCGTCAGTGGAGGGACTTTCGGGAGGTGGAGATCGCCGCCATTTCCCTGGAAAACCCATCCGGAGCCATCGGGTTTCATGGAGATGGAGGAATTCGAGATTTTGATATCTCCGAAGGCAAGATCCGCCTTTCCGATGCGCAACAATCCCAGTTCAAAGCGCCGGGGCAGGAGGGAGGCGAGGCCTGCGGGAGATTGAAATTCCTTCGTGGCGCGTTCGGCGGCGGGATGGGAGGGAGGCGTCCACTCGCCATCCAGCCGTTCTATGGAAATTTCCTCCACCCGCCACGCTCCGGAGAAGAGTGCCCGCCAGTTGACCTCCGCCCTCACTTGGTCGGCCCGGACCTGGCGAAGGGCGGAACCGGCCTTTCCTTCCAGGGTGGCTGTCTCGGAATACACGGAGGCTCCGGTCCAATGGAGCGGTCCGAATCCCGCGCTCGCATCGAATGCCTTTCCCGTCACATCGGTCAGGAGGCTTCGGAAAGAATCGCTGCGGATGTAGGAGCCGGTCCAGAGCGAGCCGGCAACAAGCGCCGAAGCGATGAGGACCACGACAACCCCGGCGGTGATCCAGAAAATGCGCATCGGCCTGGAGCGGACGCGGAGTCCGGTCAGCTGAAGGAAAGTTTGGTCACGCCCGAGGCGGAAGCGGCATTGAGAACATCCATCACCCGTTCATGTTTGGTCTGGGGATCGGGTCGGATGATCACCGGATCCTTGTCGCCAAACTTCGCAATGGTGTCCTTGAGCCAGGCTTTCAGTTCAGGAAGGTCCTTGCTTGTCGGGGAATCGTACACTTTTCCACTGCTTTGCACCTTCCCGTCGGGGAAAATATCGATGATGATCGGGGTCGAGGGAACGCTGCTTGCCGCCATGGCACTGCGGCCGCTGGGAAGGTTGATGTTCAGTTCTTTTTCAATGACCTGCGATCCCGCGGAAGCCATGAAAAACAACAGGAGCACGAAAACCACGTCCACCATCGGGGCGATCTGGAATCCGACATCTCCATCTTCTGATACTCCACCACCTGCCATAATTTTATTCTAGTTTTGGGTTGGGAAACGGGGTTGGTCTTTCGGAAAAATCAGGAGGGTTTTCCGCCGTTGGCTTCTTTGTCCACGACGGAGAACGTGACATTGCCGACTCCGGAAGCGCCGATGGCTTCGAGCAACTGGCGCATGTATTCGTATTTGACCTCTCTGTCGGCCCGGATCAGAACGCGGACCAGGGGGTTCGCTGAAACCTTGTTTTTCAACATGCCCACAAGCTCCATCGGGGATTGATAAATCCTTTGGTCCACTTCGATGGCGGTCGAGTTGTTGATTTGGGCGTGGGTGACATTGATGATGACCTGCCCGGGATTGTCCTTGGCTTCCTTGGCTTCCTTGGCGACAGGAAGCTTGACGTCCTTGTTCGACTGCAAGACCTCCGTCGAGCTGATGGACATGAAGAATACCAGCAGAACGAGAAGGATGTCGATCATCGGCGCAATTTGGAACTCCGGATCCACCTCCGATTCCGCTTTGCGGACATTCTTCTTGCCGTGCGGTTTGGCTTCTTCGGACATGACAAATCAGGCCCAGTCAAGGGTGGCGCCACATTGCGGGCAGGGGTTCTGGCCGGCCTGGATCGCCGCGTTGCAGACGGGACAGTTCGTGGTGAGGGTCATGGACACCTTGCGAGATCCCTGGGAAACGCCCGGAGCTCCCGCTCCCGCCTCGAAGTTTTCCCCGATGCGGACGCCGGCAAGTTCCTCGAAAGGAATGTCTTCCACCAAGCGGTTCAATTGGTCGTCGGCATTCACCAGGACGATGGTCGCGCGGTTGCGGAAGTAATAGTAGAAAATGAAGGCCGGAATGGCGATGAAGAGACCACTTGCGGTCGCCATGAGCACTTCACCGATTCGCAGGGCCAGGCTGCGGGGATCGGCCACACCGGAAGAACCGAGAACGGCGAAGGCCCCCATCATTCCAATGACCGTTCCGAGAAGTCCGATCATCGGGGCGATGACTCCGATGACCGAGAGATAGCTGTTCTTGGTCTTGAGGATCTGTGCTTCGCGGATGCCGTGCTCGATGAGGGCTGTTTCCACGGCTTCCTTGCCGCGGCCGAGGCGTTCCAGAGACCCCTTGAGCACCTGGGCGATGTAGGCTTTGTTGGCGCGGCAGATTTCCCAGGCCTCCTGATAATTTCCCGCATGGATGGTGCTTTGCAGGGAGTCGACGAGTGCCCGTGGAGCCAGTTGTTCGTCGCGCAGGACGACAAAAAGCTGGATGATGAACGTGAGCATGACCATCGAGGTGCCAAGAATACAAAGCCAGATCATGATGATCAGCGGTCCCCCGTGGAGAATGGTCTGGATGATGTTCATGTTTTCCGGTGCCGCGCTTCCTTCCGCGGCGAGCGCCAGCGGGCTGGTGACGGCGAAGAGAAGGAGGGACAACAGGAACAGGGGACGGCGGGTGGATTTCATGTGAAGCATGGTTGATTAGCGAAATTTCAGGGAACGAGCACGTTTTTTTCTTTGAGAGCATTGGCGCGTTCTTCGGCTTTCGCGACAACGGCCTTGTCTTCGTGGAAGAGAGTGACGGCGAGGAGATAGTTCTCCAGGGCCTCCGCTTCTTCCGCGGAGGACTCCTGAACGAGACCAAGCAGGTAGAGGGCCTGGCCGTAAACGGCGCTGTCCCCGGAGTCCGGCAGTTTGGTGGCCTTGGCTTTCTCGACAATGGGCACCAGCTTCACCCGTGCCCCTTCAAAATCTTTTTTCTCGATGGCCAGTCTCGCGAGCCCGACATCCGCCGTGCTGGCGGCGGAGGGGTAAAGCTTCTGGAAGCTGGCAAAAGCGGCCTCTGCCTTGTCCACCTGATGGGCGGAGAGATAAACTTCCCCGAGCAGCGCGGAGGCCCGTTCGGCCCATTTTGTCGGGAGCCCGTTGAAGGTCTCCACGAGAGGAGAGAGCAGGGAAAGAGTCTTGGCGGCATCTCCTTTCTGCCACTGGGCCAGCGCCTCGTCGTAGGATTTCGGGGGAGCCATGGTGACCGATGCGACGTTGGCCATGGGAATGCCGGTTTCCGCCGGGCCGATTTTGATGCGGATGGCATCGGCTTTGACCCCGGTGATCTGGCCGTCGCGCCGCTGCCCGTCCTTTTGCACAACGGCATCCTGGGCCCGGCCCACCAGGGAAGTGGCAACCAGGATCAGAAGGGTCGAAAATGCGACCACTGGGGAGACGCTTGCTTTCATCGTGCAAACGCTTTAATCACTTTTCCCCCGCAAATCAACAGTTTCCCGGTAAATTTCATGATCAATCTCCTTCGCAAAAACCAACGCGGACTGATGCTCGTCATCGCCGTGCTCACCATCGTCGCCTTTATTTTCCTCTACAACACCTCACAGTTGGATGAGCTGGCCTCGACAAAAAACCCGACCATTTACGGCCGGATATTGTCGCCCGGGGCGATTGACCGGCAGGTGAAAAACTACCAGCTCACGCTGGCCCTTGGTCAGTTCGATCTGGTGTCCAAGCTCGGTGGCACGGGGGCCGATCAGTCGGCTTCGCTGAACGAGTTTGTCTGGAACCTCCTCATTCTCCAGCATCAGGCGCGTGTGTTGGGAGTGGAGCCGACCGATGCCCAGGTCGAAGCCCGGATCAAGGCACTTCCCGTGTTCCAGACGTCGAACCAATTCGATCCCCTCAAATACGCGGCTTTCGTCCGCAACCAACTGGCTCCGCGCGGATTCACCGAGCGCCAGCTCGAGGAGGTGATGCGCGATGCCCTCCGGCTGGAAAAAATCGAGGCAATCGTTGAGGCTCCGACCACTCTCGGCGAGAAGGAACTCCGCGAGGCCGCCCGTGTTTTGCAGCCGGTTACGGCGGAGTTTGTCCGCTTTGACGCGCAGGAAGCAGCGAAGGGCATTCAAATTTCCCCGGAGGAAGTGGCGGCCTACTTCGAGAGGAATCAGGCGAATCTGAACACCGATGAAACCCGGGCCGTGCGTTATGTGGCCTTCGAGCTTCCTCCCGGAGAAAAACCGGAGGGAAAAGCCAAAGTGGAAGCCCTTCAAAAACTTGCCGACCAGGCCACCCGCTTTGTGGACGCCCTGGCCGGAACTCCCTTTGAACAGGCGGCCGCTGCAGCGGGCCTCACCATCCGAAGCACGCCGGTTTTCGACCGCACGGGAAAACTTCCCGCCGCCTCGCAGATCGGCGGGGACACCGCCAGGCAGATCCAGGAAATTGTCACCGCCCTGGCACCCCCTGCCTTTCTTTTGTCGGGTGCCGGAAAGACCAGCGACATCATCCAGGCGGGAGATGCGTTTTATGTTGCCGAGCTTTCGGAACGGAATGCCTCCCGTCCGCTCACCCTGGCGGAAGCATCCCCGGCCATCGAAGCCCGTTTGCGCGAGACCAAGGCGGAACAGGCGCTGCAATTTTCGGCAGCCGAAAAAATCAAGGCTCTCCGTGCCGCGCTGGCCGCCGGAAAACCCTTCGCCGATGCGGCCAGGGAACAGGGGTTGACGGTTGAGTCGATCACCAACCTGTCCCCGATGTCGGAGACCCTCACTCCCGAACAGCGGCGGGCGATTTCCCTGACGCTGTCTTTCAAGGACGGTGAACTGTCCGGATTCGAGGCCGCGCCGGGGGGAGGAATTTGTGTTTACCTGCAATCACGCGGTCCGCTGGCCGACGCCGACCTTGCTGCCCGTCGCGCAGAGATCCGGCAGAACCTGTTGGAAAACAAGCGCGGCCTGCTCTTTGCCGAGTGGCTGCGGGTTTGCCGGGAGGACGCGAAAATCAGCGTCCCGGGGAGACCGCAAAGTTGATGAACCAGCCGGTCGATGAGCTGTTTGACGAAGCCACTGGAGACATCGCCCTCGGTGAACTGGAGGCCGCTGTCGCAAAATTTCGAGAATGCGTCCGGCTCCGGCCGGATTTCTTCGACGGATGGCACGCACTCGGAATGGCGCTCATGAAGACCGGACAGTATCCCGGAGCCATCGAGGCCGGACTTCAGGCCGTCCGGCTGCGTCCGAATGATCAGCTTGCCTGGTCCAGTCTTTCGCTTTTCTATGTCCGGAACAATCAGATCCCCGAAGCGGAATCTGCTGGAGCCAAAGCCCGCATTATTTCTTGGGGAGGGAAAGTCAATCCGGAGGCCATTCCGCCCGCCAATCCGACCAGTTGAACGCATGAGTTTCTTCATCACCACCGCCATCGATTACACAAACGGAGCGCCGCACATCGGCCATGCCTACGAGAAGGTGCTTGCCGATGCGATCGCCCGCTACCAACGGCTCCGGGGAAAAGAGGTCTTCTTTCTCACCGGAGTCGATCAACACGGTCAGAAAGTCCAGCAGTCCGCACAGAAACAGGGAGTCTCCCCGGCGGAATTTGTCGGCGGCATCACGGCCCAATTTCTTGATCTCTGGAGGAAACTCGACATCCGCTACGACGCCTGGGCGGCAACGACCGAGCCTGTCCATAAGCAATGCGTGCAGGGCATGCTCCAGCGGCTTTGGGATGACGGCCATTTTTACAAGGCCCGGCAGACCGGATATTACAGCGTCCGCCAGGAGCAGTTTCTGACGGACAAGGAGCGCGGGGCGGATGGCGAGTTTGGTCCCGAGTGGGGCGAGGTGGTCCTCATCGAGGAGGAAAACTATTACTTCAAACTCGCGGAGCACCGTCAGTGGCTGCTCGATCTCATCGATTCCCGCTCTGCGGCGGGCACCCCGTTTGTCATTCCGGATTTCCGTGTAGCGGAACTGCGGAATGCCGTGGAAAAGCTCTCCGGAGACCTGTGCATTTCCCGTCCGAAATCCCGCCTGGAGTGGGGGATCGAACTTCCCTTCGACCGGAACTTTGTGACGTATGTCTGGTTCGATGCGCTTTCCAACTACATCAGCTTTGCCGGTTACGATCCGTCTCCCGGCGCCGACAACGCCCTTTTCCATTCCCGCTGGCCGGCCCTTCATGTGATCGGGAAAGACATCCTCGTGCCGCCCCATGGCATTTACTGGCCGATCATGCTCAAAGCCTGCGGATTTGCGGATGAAGACATTCCCACGCTTCTGGTGCACGGATGGTGGAACATCGGCGGTACCAAGATGAGCAAAAGCCTCGGCAACATCGTGGATCCGGCCGTGCTGACGGATACCTTCGGGGTGGCCGCGACAAGGTATTACCTGCTCAGCGACATTGCCACCGGAAAGGATGCGGATTTCAGCGAGGAGCGCCTCATCCAGCGATACAACACGGACCTCGCCAACAGTCTCGGCAACCTTCTCAACCGCACGCTCAGCATGGCCGGACGCTACCGGAACGGGGTCTTGAAAAAGGCGGATTCCCCGCTCGCCCCGCTCGTGGCGGAGAAATGCGCGGTTTATGTGCGGCGGATGGATGCATTTGAAATTCACGCCGCCATCGAGGCCGCGTGGGAAATCATCATTCGCTGCAATGCCTACGTTGAAGAATCGGCGCCCTGGAAACTTGCGAAGGATCCTGCCGCCGCGGACAGGCTGGACGAGGTGTTGTATTCCCTGGCCGAAGCACTGCGGGTCATTTCCATTCTGATCACCCCCCTTCTCCCGGAATCAGCCGCCGCCATCCGCTCCCAGCTGGCATGGGAGGGACCCGTGACCCTGGAGGCCTGTGCCTGGGGAGGACTTGCCGACGGACATCAACTGGGGGCACCCGTGCCGGTTTTTCCCCGCATTGAGCCGGTGTAGCCGTGGCGACAGTGCGGCAGAGAATCGAGTTTGCGGGCCTTTGGGCGGGAGCGAAATTCGTGGCGCGCCTCCCATTTGGCTGTCTGCCGGCCCTTGCAACCGTCCTGGGATCCCTTGTTTACCTGCTGGATCCCCGGGGGCGCCGGGTGGCGCTGGCCAATATCGAGACCGCTTTTCCCGGGAAATTCTCCCCGTCCCACAAGGCATCGATCGCCCGGCGGTCGTATGTCACGTTTGCCCGCACGATGTTTGAGCTTTTCTGGGCCCCGAACATGGACGAGGATTTTGTGAACACCCATGTGATCTTTGAAGGCTGGGATCGCGACTACGTGCGCAAGGATCCGCAGAAGCCCGCGATCTACGCCTGTTTTCACTTTGGAAATTTCGAGTGGCTGGCCCTGGCCGGTTCCTACTCGATCACCCCCGGCCCCGTTATCGCCCAGCGCTTCAAGAATCCTCTTCTCGGTCCGGTTTTCGACGCCTTGCGGGCCAGCACCGGCAATCATGTCATCCCTCAGGAGCGGGCCATGATCCGCATGTTGAAATACCTGAAAGGCGGGGGAAAATTCGGAATGCTCTGCGACCTCAACCTCGATCCCCGCGAAGGCAGCGTCTTGATCGAATGCTTCGGCGGTCTCCTTGCCAGCGTCACGCAAACCCATGCCGCTCTTGCCCAAAGGACGGGAGCCGCCATCGTGCCGGTCGAATGCCGGCCCGGCCCCGCAGGGAAATACCGCATCATCCACCATCCGCCGATTGAGTGCCCGCCGGATGCGGATGCCCGTGACATTGTCCAACGCTGCTGGAACGCGCTCGAACCGGCCGTTCACGAACTCCCCGAGTGCTGGCTCTGGCCCTACAAGCACTGGCGTTACAGGCCGGCGACGGATGACAATCGCTACCCTTTTTACTCCAACCACTCGAAACGTTTCGACAAGCTGGTGCGCGAATGGCGGGCGACCGGCTCCTGAAAGAGAGGTCAATTTTCGCCGCGCCAGGCATCCAGCGCCGCCATGTTGCCCAGGGAGTCCTTCCACGATACCAACGGAGATTCGCAACCCGGCAACGCATCCGCCACTGCATCCGCCTCCAGGGCATACTTGTGGGACGATCCGAAGGCGGGTTCAACCACCACCCGGTCTCCCCGGCAAATCTCGATTTCTCCCGGGGGATTCCAAAAATGCGGCACCCGGATCCAGCCCTCCTCTCCGAAGATCCGGAGATCGTTTCCCCGCGTGAATCCAATCCCGCATTGAATCTGGGCCAGCAGGCCGCTGGGAAACTCCAATGTGGCGGCGGCAAAGGAATCCACGCCGGTCGGTGCAGGGAGGGTTGCTCCCAGAACCCGGGTGGGATTTTCGAAAGGTTTCCCGAGGGTTGCGCCTGCAATCAGCCGTGCAACCGATGTCGTGTAGCATCCGATGTCCAGAATGCTTCCCCCGCCCAGCTCCTTGTTGAACAGTCGTGATGAAGGATCGAACGGGGAGGAAAATGTGAATGCCGCCTCGACAAGCCGGACCCGGCCGATCGTCCCCGAACGGACCAGATCCGCAACCCGGGCCGTGCGGGGATGGCATTTGTACATGAAGGCCTCCATGAGAAAAACACCGGCCTTCCGGGCTTCCTCCACCACGGTGAGAGCCTCACGATGCGTCATGGCCAGCGGTTTTTCACAAAGAACAGACTTCCCCGCCCGCACCGCCGCGCACGCCCACTCCGCATGGAAGGGATGAGGTGTGGCAATATAGACCGCGTCCACTTCCGGATCCGCAAGCAGCGAAGAATAATCACCCCAGCCCCTTGCTCCGCCGAAGCGTTCCGCAAACGCCCGGGCTCGCTCTTCCGTGCGGCTGCCCACCGCGACCAGGCGTCCGGTCTTGGAAAACGGCAACTTCTCCGCAAACTTTGTGGCAATCTTTCCCGTTCCAACAATCCCCCATCGCAAAACCGGCTTCATGAGGTCTCCAATCTGCCTCTGCCACGGCGGGAAAGGCGAATGGATTTTTCAAGATTCAGGATTGCGTCTTTCCCCGATCCGGCTACTATCCCACCTCCCCGGGTTGGTAGCTCAATGGTAGAGCAGCGCCCTTTTAAGGCGTTGGTTGTGGGTTCGAGTCCCACCCAACCCAGTTTTTTCCCGGGAAGGCAACGCTCTTTTCCTCTCCCCCATTCTCATTGCTTGATGGAGACCCTTCAAGCCGCAGAGCCGGTATTGGAGGGTGGATTTCATGCACGAAGGAGCTCCGTTTCGCGTGGGCCGCTTCAAGGTCCATTGCAAATGGATATGGTTTTGCGTTTACAGACATTTACCAAAATAACGGAACAGGGCATCTTTCTTTCATGCCTCCCGGGCTCTTTGAACAGCCACATTTGAAAAATGCAAAATCGGCAATCTCTTGTGGGATTGTCGGGGAAAGCTTGGCATTCACCCTGTTGGAACTGCTGGTGGTTGTTGCCATTGTGCTGGTCTTGGCGGCCTTTTTGGTGCCGGCGATGAAATCGGCAAAGGAGTCGGCGAACAGCACCGTTGCTGCCAACAATGTCCGCCAGTTGGCTGCGGCGCAACTTGCTTACAGCAATGACAACGGCAAGCGAATCACCCCGGCTTATTCCGACGATCACATCGCCTGGCAGCAAAAACTTGCCTCGTATCTCGGGCTGAAGGATGTGGACGACGCGAGGACTCTTGAATTGCGCATGGACCCCCATTCCATATTCAATGTTCCCGACAGCAAGAGAGTCTCCCTGCGCGAGCCGGGGGACGTATCCATCGCGCTGAATTACCTGTTGGATGTTCCCGGGGGGTTTTCCCTGTCGAAGCTTTCCCATCCGTCGAGACTGATGCTTTTGGGGGAGTGCGAGGAATATAATATCGATGTTTTTTATCCTTCGGATTCGGGCGGACACCCGGCCCCCGGATTTCGCCGCCAGAACAAAACGAAGGCCTGGATGGCGTTCTGCGACGGTCATGTCGAGATGTTGGATTCCAATGCCCTGGCCTTCAAATATTATGATCCGGAAAGCCATTGGTGGACTTGGATGGACTGATCTGGAGCAATGGCATGACAAAAAAAATCCCTGCGATTATTTCCCTCTTTTCTGCCGTCCTGCTTCATGCGGTGTTCGCGGTTCCGGCCTGGGCTGTGTCGATTGCCTCTTCCACGCCGGGTAATCTGTTTGTTGCAGGGGAGCCTCTTCGTTTTATGGTCGAGGGAAAGGGAAAGATTTTCTTTGAGTGCCTGGATTTTTGGGATGAGTCCGTGGCTTCCGGGGAGCTTGAGACAACGGAGGGGGCAGTGGTGCTGGAACTCCCGAATCTCGCGGAGGGATGGTATTCTTTGAGGTGCCGGGATGATTTGGGTGCAGTGACGACCGCTCTGGGAGTGCTCATGAAAGGCGGGGAGGGACCGCTTCCGACGGAGGGACGAATCGGGGTCGATGCGGCGAGTTCCTGGTTGGTGAAAAATGAAGCCCTGAGAAAACCGCTGGCGGAAATTGTGCGGCGGGCGGGCATCCCCTGGGTTCGTGAGCGCATTTCCTGGAGCGATACCGAGCCGCAGAAGGGACGGTTGACGTGGAAGAGATACCAATCAACACTTGATGCCTTCCGGGAGCAGGGGATTCACGTTGATCAAATGTGGCATGACGCGCCGCGTTGGACGCATCCCCTCCGTCCGGAGGCAACAACCCCGGATGATCTTCGGGATGCCTATCAATGGGTCCGGGAGGCAGCCTCGCATTTTTCCGGCAGTGTTTCCGCCTGGGAGGTCTGGAATGAGATGGATCTCCCCTCTTTCTGGTCGGACACGGGCGATCGATTTGCCGCCATGCAAAAGGCCTGTTATTGGGGAGTGCGGGACGGAAACCCCGCGGCGCTTGTCATCATGGGCTCTCTGGCGACAAATCCGCCGGGGAATTTTGCCTCGAATATTTATGAGGCAGGGATCAGCGATTATTACGACCGCTTCAACTGGCACATCTACACGGATCCCTCGACATACAGGGAGGGGCTGCTCGCTCATGAACGTTTGCAACAGAAGTCCGGCGCACAAGTCAGGCCGGCCTGGGTGACGGAAGCGGGCGTCCTGATTTCCGGAAAAAAGGGGGTGGACAAAAAGCTTCTGGATTCCGAAGGGCAGGAAGCCCAGGCGCTCTATGCTTCGCGGTCTGTTGTGCAATCACTGGCCGCCGGAAACGAACGGCATTTTTTCTTTGTCCTTCCGGAGTATCTGGAGAATGGGGTTCAGTTCGGCGTGTTGCGATCGGATCTGACGCCGAATCCCGCTTTTCTTGCCCTTTCCGCTGCCGCGAACCTGATCGGGGAATCCCGGCATGTGGGGAACCTTTCCCTTGGCGAAGGGATTCACGCGGTTTGTTTCACCACAGAGGCTGGCGCGGTCACGGCCGTCTGGGCGGATCGCGAGACCGAAGTGGCCCTGCCCGTGACAGATGCGGAGGCCGGGGTGGCCAATATTTTCGGGGCCCGCAAGAATGTCGCAGCGAAGGACGGGATGATTTCGTTCTCCGTGGGGCCGGAGATGCGCTATCTTCTGACGGCGGATGTTCCCCTGCGGGACAAAGTGGAGGATTCCGGAGAGCGCGGGGCAGTTGGTTCGGAACTCCGCCCGTCGCGGGTTGTGCTTTGCGGGACGTTCGATTTGTCCTGTTCGAAGGAGAACAATACCTATCAACTTGGCTTGGTCCCCGCAAAGGGCTTGAAATACCAGGTCGAAGTTTACAATTTCGATTCCGTCAAGACCCATCCGGGAGAGATTGGGATATCCCTTCCTGAAGGCTGGACGGTCTCGCCGGAGACATTGCCCTGCACGGTTCCTCCCATGGGACGTGTGACGCTGGACTTCGTTGTCAAGCCTGCCGGGGAGAAACATCTTGAAGTTAAAAAAGTTTTCGCCACCGGCCGGTTTCCCGGAGAGAACGTTGCTCCGTCGGTGAGCTATATTCAAACAGCGCCCGCCTTTCTCCCGCCGGTCGGGGAAATGCGCCTGGATTGGATGCCCGCCTCCCGGTGGAAGGCGAATGTCTCTCCCATCGGGAGGGTCGTCACTTCGGATATGGAGAAGGGTTTGAAAATTGCGGCGGATTTCAGCGGAAATGGCGACCGGTGGGCGTATCCATCGCTGGAGTTTTCCGAGCCGCTGGACCTGTCGGGCTACGATGGCATCGCGTTTGACATGGAAGGGGATGCTCCCACTCCGAATTCCTGGATGCGAATTCTCCTCAAGGAAAAGGGAGGTTCGATCTACATGGGAGGGACGCAGGATGTCGAAAGTCCCCACCGGGTGGTGCTGCTTTTCAAGGACATGAAGTGGATGGGATTCTCTCCAACAGATGCGAATGGGAGCCTGGATTTGAGCCGGATCATCGGTGTGCAAATCGGCGTCAACACCCCCGGGGATCATATGGCAATCAAAGTCGAAAATCTCAAAGCCGTGAAATTCGCGGAGGACGGGCAGCCATGACCGAATTCTCCCTGTCTTCCGGTTTCTGGATGCTCAAAGGGTTCTGGCCCTGGGTACCCTTGCAGGGGCGCAGCATGGAAACAGGTGACGAACTCATGGGCGTCACGGATTGGATTCCCGCAACCGTGCCGGGAGGCGTTCATGCCGATCTTTGGCGGGCGGGGCTCATTTCGGATCCTTATGCCGACCTGAACAGTCTTCACTGTGAATGGGTCGAACACCGGTGGTGGCTGTACAGGACGTCCATTGAATGGCGTCCGGAGTTTGCCGGGAAAAAAGTCGAGCTCGTTTTCAAAGGTATCGATTATGAGGCGGATGTCTATGCGGGGGGAATCCATCTGGGGCGGCACAGGGGGATGTTCCATCCCGCGATTTTTGATATCAGCAGCCTGCTTGCAGCAGGCTCCCCGGTGGAACTCAAAGTCCTGTTGCGGCACCCGCCAGATGAAATGGGGCAAATCGGAAAAACGTCGCTCACCACGACCCAGAAAAGCCGGTTTGGTTACAAGTGGGATTTTGGAACGCGTCTTGTCAATGTCGGGCTGTGGGATGATGTCGTTTTGCGTGTCCACGAAGCATGGTCGCTTGCCGACATCCATGTCTCAACCGATGTGACAGAAGGCACCGGAGTCATTCGCCTTGACGCCAGGACCTCGCGTGCCACCGGCGATGGAGGTGAGAGGCCATTGCTTGATGTCGTTGTGGAGAATTCCCGGGGAGAGTTGGTTGCCGGGGCTTCAAATCTTGTTCCTGAGGGGGAGGGCCGTTTTGAATTGGATTTGCCGATCGGAAATCCCGAGCTGTGGCATCCGAACGGACATGGTGATCAGCCGCTCTACCGGCTCTCCTTAATCTTGCGCGATGGGGAGGAAACTTTGGATTCCCGCAGCATGTTCGTTGGAATCCGCAGCGTCTCTTACGAGCGGAACGAGAGCAGTCCTGACGATTCGCTGCCTTACACCATTGTGTGGAATGGGAAAAAAATCTATCTTCAGGGAGTCAACCTCACGCCCTTGGATCACCTTTATGGGAATGTGACGCGAGGGCAGTATGAATGGATGGTCGGGTGCATGGTTCGGGCACACATCAACCTCGTGCGGGTGTGGGGAGGGGGGATTGTTGAAAAGGAATATTTTTACGATCTCTGCGACCGTCACGGCATTCTTGTCTGGCAGGAGTTCATCCAGTCGAGTTCGGGGATCGACAACATGCCGTCGCGGGAGCCCGGTTTTCTGGAATTGCTGGAAAAAAGCGCGGAGGCCACGCTGAAGGGACGGAGAAACCATGTCTGCCTTGCCGTGTGGAGCGGGGGGAACGAATTGATGGATGCGGGGGGCGTTCCCTGCACGCTGGAAGATCCGACGCTCGCCCTGCTGGGAGGCTTCGTGAAACAGCACGACCAGGGCCGCCTTTTTCTGCCAACATCCGCCTCGGGACCCGTGGAGCACATGACTCCGGAGAAGGGCGTGATGCACGATGTGCACGGGCATTGGAAGTATCAGGGCAATCCCGGGCACTATGAACTGTATGGGAACTCCGACTGTCTGCTCCATTCGGAGTTTGGTGTTGATGGCTGTTCCGATGCGGAAAGTTTGGAGAAGTTTCTAAGTCCCGGCCACCGCCGGCCGGTTTCGATGGCGGACAGCCTGGTCTGGCGGCACCATGGTGAATGGTGGGATACTTATGATCGCACACAGAGCTTCTTTGGGCCGATCGAAGATTTGAGTCTGTTCTGCGATTGCAGCCAATGGATTCAAGCAGAGGGATTGCGGTTCATTTTGGAGGCAAACCGCCGCCGTCAGTTCGCCAACAGCGGGAGCATCATCTGGCAGCTCAACGAACCCTGGCCGAATGTTTCCTGCACGAATCTTGTCGATTATTACGGGAATGACAAAATGGCCTTTCACTGGGCGGCGAAGGCATTTGCCCCGCGGCATGTTTCGCTCGACTACCGGAGGCTGAATTATCTTTGCGGTGAGGAGTTTTGCGTTCCTGTTTTTGCACACAATCATC
The DNA here is from genome assembly GCA_964585615.1 of uncultured Chthoniobacter sp. Lineage (GTDB taxonomy): Bacteria > Verrucomicrobiota > Verrucomicrobiia > Chthoniobacterales > Terrimicrobiaceae > QYQL01. Next base: position 27,583 of record CAZPEN010000022.1, read on the forward strand.
GGGAAGCCGTGCCGATGGAGATCCGGGCGTCGGTGCTGACGCGGGATGGCCGCATTCTCCACGAGAAGTCCTGGAGGTTTGACTGTCCCGCAAACGGTTCGTTTGTGGTGGACAATCTGAAGTTCTCTGTCGCGGTGTCGGACGGGGAGCTTTTCTTCGTGCGTCTGCATTTGCGCACGGACGCCGGGCCGTTCCACGAGAACACCTATATTTTTTCCACCGCCACGTCTCCCCTGTTTTCTCCGGCCCTTCGGCACTTGCAGTCGGAGCTTGGAGTGGAAATGACGGAGGAGTGGAGGGCGATACCGGGGACTCCCGATGGTGTTTTTGCGAAATTCCGTGTGACAAACGCGGGCTCCGCCGCCGCTCTTTTTGTGAGGCCGCATGTGGGTGGGGATTCTTGGTGGATGGCTGCTGGGGGCGCTTGGGAAACGATTTTTCCCGGAGAAGCAAGGGAAGTGACCGTTCAATGCCGGTCGAAGTCGGGGACTGTCTTTGGAGGGGCCTCGCAAAATTCCTCTGGGACATTTCCAAGCATCTGTTTTCGCGCATTGGGAGACAGAGTCAAGAGGGAGGGAGAGGAATGAGCCGGATGCCATTCCTTTTCGGAGCGCAGTATTTCCGGGCTCCCACACCGGAACGGGAATGCTGGGCCGGGGATCTGATGCGGATGAAGGAGATGGGATTCAATTGCGTGAAGTATTGGGTCCAGTGGAGGTGGTCGCACCGCGCGGAAGACCGTTTTTTCTTTGACGATCTGGATGAACTGATGGATTTGGCCGGTGAGGCCGGGCTGGCCGTCCACCTCAATGTCATTTTTGATGTCTCTCCGCTCTGGCTGTTCGACAAATACCCCGATGCCAAGCAGATGACCGCCAAGGGACATTGGATCGAGCCACGTGCCGTCGCCCACCGGCAGATCGGCGGCGCTCCGGGGCCTTGTTACAATCATCCGGGAGCCCTGGCGGAGCGTAGAAAATTTCTCGCGGCTGTCATCGGGCATTTCAAAGACCATCGGGCGCTTTCCATGTGGGACATCTGGAATGAACCGGAGCTTTCCTTCCCGGTTCGCAATCCGCAGAGCTACCAAAACGGCAGTAATATGGCGTGCTACTGTCCGTCCTGTCGGAGTGGTTTTCTCGAGTGGTTGAGGACAAAGTATGGATCGCTGGAACGGTTGAACCAGGTCTGGGGGCGGTGCTACGGCGAGTGGAGGGAGGTCGAAATGCCACTCAACGGGGACACCTGCATGGATTTTGTCGATTGGAGGGAGTTTCATTTGGATTCGCTGACCAACGAGGGAAACTGGCGGTTGGAACTGACGGGGGAGCTCGATCCGGCGCATGTCCGCTATCTGCACACGGTTCCGAATACCATGCGGGTGTTCAACTCGCTGACCGGTGTCGATGATTTTGCGATGATGGAGGCCTCCCAGGTCTATGCGTCGTCTGGCAGTTCCCTGCCGGTGCAAATGATCCAGAGCCTGTCGTCATCGCATGGCAAGGTGATGTATAATGTTGAGAGCCATCTGAACGGCGGGATGCTGAACATCCACCCGAAGATCAACCGCCTGCCGGATCTCCTGCGGGACTGGCTGCCGCAAATCGGGATGGGATTCCGCGGGTTCCTGTTCTGGCAATACCGCCCGGAAATCCTGGGACGCGAGGCACCCGCATGGGGGGTTGTGAATTTGGATGGAAGCCCGTGTGCCGTCACCCATGCGGCGAGGGAATTTGGAGAAAAGATGGCACCTCATTTTGAACCGCTCATGGGGTGTGCTGCGGAGAAGCCGGAGGTGGGAATCTGGATGAGCCGGAAAAACGAGATTTTCCACTATGCCCAGCACAGGAGTTTCGATGTGCTCATTGAGAGTGTCGAGGGGTATGTGCGAATCCTCTATGGGAACAATCATCCTGTTCGCTTCATTTCCGGGGGGATGCTGGAGAGTGGCGATCTCGGGGGGATAAAGGTTTTGATCATGCCGTCCTGCTATTTCATGACCCAGGCGGAAGCGGATGCGCTGAAGGAATGGGTCCTGAACGGAGGGGTTCTGTTGGCCGAGGCGCATCTCGCGGGCTATAGTGCAACAGAGGGCCGTCATTCGCGGGTGATGCCGGGAGGAGGGTTGGCGGAGGCTTTTGGATTGAGGGAAATAGAAACAACCTCCTCGTATCATCTGGATCTGGAGACCCGGGAGTCCTTTGCAGGGCATGTGTCCGACGACGTCAAGAAAGCGGTGGATGCGTCCGGATTGGCGGGAGGAAAATACATCCCGGTTCGCATTCCTTCGGGCGGCATCCTCTGGGGAGCCGAGCGGTTTGCGATTCTCGATGGCGACGGGCTCTGTGTGGAGGGCACGTTCGACGACAGGGTTTGCATCGCCTCCAAATCCGTGGGCCGGGGACACCTGTTCTACAGCGGAACGAATCTGGGAGAGGGGGCAGTGAAGGGAGATGCCGGATTAAAGTCCCTGCTTGCCAAGATTCTGACGGGGGCCGGGGTTTTCCCAACCATGAATCTGACATCCGATGGCGACGGCGTGCATTTGGACCGAATCATGGACGGGGAAGAGATCCGGTATCTTGTCCTCATGAACAAGAGCGATGTGCCGCGGACCGTCACAATGGAGGGTCGGGGAACTTTCCGGGGGATCTTCAGCGGAGCCGAATTGGATTTTGCAACCGGCGTCTCCACCAGCACGCTGGAGGCGGGATTCATCGACCTCTTTGCGGCCGTGCCTGCAAAAAATCCCTGACTAAAAACGGACGTAGCCCGGCTTGCCGGGGCATTGGGGGTAGATTCCGAGAGAGGCCCAGATGAACCACGCCGCCATTTCTCCGTTGTCTTCATCGCCTGGAAATCGATCCGGACTGTAGAGTGTGTCCGTCACTTTTTTGACCCAATACGAGGTTTTTTCCGGCTCCCCCATGAGTGCATAGAAAAACAGAAACCCATGCACAGGTTGATTGGAATGCGCGTATTGTCCGAATCCCGCCCGCGCCATTTCGGTCATCTCATGAATTTCCTGCCCATAGCTCCCGACCTCAAAAACCGGAGGGGTCGCCAGCATGGCGTCCAGCTTCCGGCAGAGTGCCTGCGGCCCGCCGAACAAAACCGCCAGGCCTTCGGGATCGTGCGGCACATGGAATGCATACTGCCAGGGACCGCCCTCGATGTATCCGCCGCCCCAGGAAAATTCCCGGAAGGGAGTTTTCCACGAGCCGTCGGACAGGCGTTCCCGCATGAAGCCGACAGCGGGATCAAAGATGTTCCGATAGTTTTTGGTGCGCGGCAGCAGAATCTCCGCTTCGCGCATGCGTCCCAGATGTTTTGCCACTTGGGAGATGCAAAAGTCGTCGTAGGCGTAATCCAGTGTGCTCGACACCGAATGGGGATGACGATCGGCGGGAACATAGCCGAGGCGGAGGTAGTCCTCCAGTTCCTTCCGGCCATGGCATCCGGAGTCGCTTGGTTCCGTGGCATTTTTCCAGAGGTAGGCAAAGGCGGATTCGACATCCCATCCGGTGATGCCGTGTGCGATGGCGTCGGCGACAACGGCATCGAAATGCGTTCCCACCATGCAATCCCGCAATCCGGGGCTGGCCCATTTCGGCGCCCAGCCCGCCTGATGACAGGCATTCAGCCAGCCGTTCAGGATTTTCAGCAGGAGATCCGGGTAGAACTTTGCGAGGAGGGGATACACCGTGCGGTGGGTGTCCCAGAATCCATTGTCGGTGCAGAGGGGGCCGGGGTGAATCTGTCCATCGTACGGACTGTAGTGGACGGGGAGACCGTTTTCATCGGGCTCCTCGAGTTGTCGTGGAAAGAGCAGACACCGGTAAAGGCAGGAGTAGAACGTGCGGGCATGCCGGGCATCTTTTGGTTCAAAGGGAACATGTCCGAGCAGACGGTTCCAAATGGCGGCCCCCTCTTCGCGAAGCGACGAGAGGGAGTGCAATTCCCTCCGCAGGCTCCGCATGGCCGTTGCCGGGTCGATGAAGGAAGCTGCCAGACGAAATTCCACTCGCCGGACCCGCTCCCCGAATGTCCAGTATCCCCCATCTTTCAATGGCACGAACCGGGTCGGGGGTTCGCTGAACTCTCCATGAAAGTGAAGGCCGAAATTTTCCGGCACGCCGCCGTGATGGTCGTGGCTTGATCCGCAAAAGGCCGTCGTGCCGGACGAAAATTGCAGGGTGTGCCGGCTCTCGAAATGAAGCCGCAGCTTGAGAGGATGCCCCCGGGAGGATTCCAGAAGAAACAGTGCTCCGTGATCGGAGGGGGACATTTCGCATGTGATGCCCTCCTGCGTTGTCGTCAGGCGGAGATGATTGGGGAGGCACACATCGAGGTGATAGGGGGCCAGATGGTCTTCCATGTTTTCCTGAGCCGATCCGCAAAAGGGAATGACAAGAAGGCTTCCATAGTCCTGCATCCAGGGACTGGGTTGATGGGTCAGCCGGATTCCAAGAACTTTGTCGTGGGAGGGATGGAACAGCCATGGCGGTCTGGCCGTCTGGACGGACCAGTGGTGGAGACCGAACGGACGGGCGACAAGCGGGAGGGTATTTCCCGTCGAAAACGCCATGTCCGACGCGGTGCCTTGCAGCGGGTTGACCAGGGAAAGGAGATCACTCATGGCCGGGGATTTGCTTTCCGGGAGTCTTCCGGTTCGGGAGAGGATGCGAGGTCATCCAGATTTTGGTGGTTGACCACCATGCCATTGTCCAAGGGATTGCTCTGTTCCCGGCGAAGCCTTTGGAAAAGATTTCGGATGTCCCGGAGTCCGCCCCAGGTGAACCACACGGCGGTGACCACGGAGAGGAATATCGGGATGCCGATTCCCGCAAAGTGCCAGAAGGCCGACCAGACCGACTCCGGCCATGGCGACACCAGGTTCCAGGCCGTGCCAATCACGAAGACGAAGAACCAGAGCATCCCCCATGCAAACAGTCCGCCTGCGGTCAGTTTGTCACGAAGGGTGAAGTTCTCATCAAAGCCGATGAGCCTCCCGATTCCCACCCGCCGGGGGGAGGGAGCATCGGAGGGCATCGGCGATTTGTCGGAATGGATTCCCCGGTGCAGCATCCGATCCATGTCGAAGTCTTTCCGGTAGGTGAGCAGCGAAATAAGAACATAGAGTGCGATGGCGATGAGCGTGGCGCCAAAGGAAATCTGCATTCCATTCAACGGGAAAGCTGTTCCATAAAATTGCCTCGCCAGGATGCCTCCCGCGGAGAGGAGTGATCCCGCGAGCATGGCGGCCCATGCGCCGGCCGTGGTTCCTTTTTTCCAATACAGCCCTCCGATGATGGCTGCCCCGGCTCCGCCGACATACAGACCGGTGGTGACCTGGAACCACATGACGATGTATTCCGTCTGCCGGAACAGGCACCCGAAGAGAAACGCAAAAATCGCCACTCCCGTGATCGACCACCTCAGGAGCCGGATGTGCGCCGCCGGTTCCAGCATCCGCTTCCGCAGGGGCAGCCAGACATCCTGGATGAAAAGCCCTCCCCAGGAGTGGAGGTGGGTGGCGTCCCCCCCGAAGATTCCCATGAGGAGAATGACGCAAAGCACGCCCTTGAGCCCTGTCGGGAGCAGGTGAGACAGGGCCATGGGAACCTGCATCTGCTGTTGGATCTGGGGATCGTGAATCTGAGCGAGATCCTTTTGGACTTCGACGGCCTGGGATGCAAATGAAGGATGCTGGAGATAGGTGACGGCACAGATGGCCAACAGTGTCACAACAGCCCCTTTTCCGAATTCTCGCCAGGATCCCAGGATGCCTCCCATGCGGGATTCGTGGGGGGAGAGGGCGGCGGAGTTGTAGGAACTCTGGTTCTGCCAGGCCATGGTGCCATAGATCCCCACAAACATGCTCATCAGCACATACCAGAGGTTGAAATCCTGCAGGCCAAGGGAATCCATGGGGTTCAGGAGCGACTGCCCCGCAGACTGGTGCGACAGCACCTCGTTAATCTGGGACCAGTCAAAGAGGTGAAGCAGTCCGAAGATCAAAACGAGGTAAAGAACCTGGGAAAGGATGCCCTCGACGCAATTGGTCACCATGCCCGTGATCAGGCCCCCGGTAAGTGTCAATGCCAGCGTGATGCCCAGAAACAGAGCCATCAAGGGGATGTAAGTGGGAATGGCGAGGTGTCCGATGAACAGGACCGGTGGCATGCCCATGAAGGAAACCAGAAAGCGGGCTCCGACAGCCGGGATGATCCCGAAGTTCATGATCCCCGCGACAAACCCGAGGATGCCCGTGAAGACGCGGAAGTTCCTGCTGTAGCGGATCTCAAAAAACTGGGCGAGCGTGAACGCGCGGGTCTCCCGGTAACGGTAGATGACGAAGCCCGAAATCCCGACCAGGAGACCCACCGGCGCGTTGAGCCATCCCCACCATGTCATGGTGAATCCCGACTTGGAGACAATCTCGAAGAGGGCGACGAAGACCACCGCCCCCGCCTGCATTTCCCCCCGCGCAACCGCCAGCAAATATCGCCCGGCGAGTCGTCCCCCGGAGAGAAAATCGGCGACACTTCGCATGTAGCGGCGCGTGTAGATGCCAATACCCAAAATGGCAAGAAGGATGCCGGTCACCAATGTCCAGTCGATCCAGTTCATGGGATCAGAATTCTCTCCATTCGATTTGCAATGCTCCGGCAAAAACGCCTGCAGATTGTTGCAGCCATTGGGAGAAAGTCTGTTTCTCCGGCTTCTGGAAGGAGTGCCACATGGTGTCGGATATTAGAATGAATTTCCCATTCAGGTAAATGTCCCGGATGGCATGGTGCATATCCATTTCAGCATCCCGCCTCTCAAGTGCCTCCGCTGCATTTCCCACCATTGCGTTTCCACCCGGATTGTGCAAAGTTTTCCTCCCCGCCCTCCCTGAGCCGTGTCAAAATCATCCAAAAACGCAACATCTCCCGTGCCGGCCAGACCCCGGCAGCGAACCGGCAGCCGGAATCTGGCGATTGTTCATTTGCGGAAAGCCTCCCGTGCCGGGGAGGAATCGCAGTCTTCGCTGCCGCAGCCGGTTTTCACCAGTTTCATCCTGAACCAGATGGCCAGTCCTTATGTGTTCAGCCAGCATGAACATTTCGAATTCGAGATCATCCTGATCATCCGCGGACGCTATCGCTGCAAACTGAACGGGGAGGAGATGGTGCTGGGAGCGAATTCCGTCCTGCTGGTTCAACCCGGGGACTGGCATGAGGACTATTGCGAACCTCCGCTGGAATATGCCGGGTTGCGGTTCAATTTGCGGAGTGCGAATGCTGCGGCAAACAAACTGCGGTTTTTCAAGGATTCCGTTTCCCCGGCGGACCAGCACACCCGGCTGCGTTCGCAGAGGTATCTTCCGTTGTTGGGAGAGATCGCGAAGGAGGCGGAGATTCACGACATGGTTTCCAGTCACATTCAGGACGCGTTGATGAACCGTCTGTTCTGGCTGTTGGTGAGATCTTATTCTCCCCATCTCCTGGCCTCCTGGCTGGTTCCGGAAAATCCGGAACGCCAGTTTCATGACCGGTTGTTGCGGTGTTTTGCGCAGAGCGTCAACCGGTCCCCCACTGTCCCCGAACTGGCCCGTGCCCTGGGAGTCAGTCCGCGCACCCTGAGCCAGCGGTGCGGGGAACTGCTGGGGGTGTCCCCCGCGAGGGCATTTCTCCATTTCAAGGCGGATCAGGCGCATCAAATGCTGGCCCGCACAGAAATGTCCGTCAAAGAGGTGGCCTACCGGTTCGGCTTTGCCAACCCCTATCACTTTTCCCGTGTTTACAAGCAAATGCTTGGACATGCTCCTTCGGAAGACAAAGCGCGCGAACTGGTCTGAGGAAGTCGCACTCAGCAGTGCGGGAGAGAAGTCCGTTCTTGAGCAAGCGGCAAAATCCCTGTGCAAAGATGGATATTTGCTTGCCGGGTTGGATATTTTGTTGGCCGTGACAATTTTGCTGTGATCCCGCTATGGTTTTGGCGCAAACCTCATCACCCATGAACATCCCATTCCTTGATCCCTCCGTTTGTCCGTTCTTCCGGAAATCCCTGTTTTCTGGGCTTCTCGCGGTCTCCTTTATGACAACGGGGTCGCTTGTGCAGGCTCAAACCATTGTGAATTCCAGTTTCGAGTCGCCGCTTCTCAGCGATCATGGGGCGAGTGGCAATATTTCCATAGAGACCATTGTGGGCGTGGTGCCCGCGGGGATCACGGGGTGGGAGTATTATAACTCGGCTGCAACGCTCACAGGAGCTCCGAGTGGCCTGAGCAACCTGCAATCCCATGCCGGAGTCCAGTCGCTCTGGTTCACCAGCAATGATTCGGGAACCCAGGGAGGAGCCAACTATTACCAGGGATACGCCCAGTCCATCAACGGCACTTTCCTGACGGGAGTGCAATACGACTTGAGTGCCTATTTTCTTTCGGATGCGACAACACCATTCGCAGGAACGGCGATTGCCACAATTACCCTGAGCTATTACACGGGGCTTAATGGTACAGGCACGCAAGTTGGGACTTATGAAGAGTGGATTGCGCCGGCTGCCTTTTCCACCTCGCTGTGGAATCAATTCTCGGTTTCCGGAAGTGCCTCCACCGATGCTGCCAGCATGAAAATCACCATCAACATGGTCAATGTTGACAGTGGTGGCGGTGCTTATACCAGCAGCAGCGGAACCTTCTATGTGGACAGTGTGGCCGTCGTTCCGGAACCTTCGACATATGTTCTGGCCGGCATGGGACTTTGCCTGGTTGTCATGACTTTGCGTGGTCGTCGCAGGACATCCGGTGTGGGGGCCTGATTTTATGGAGGCCGCATCCCGCTTTGTGTTGGTCGGAGTTTTTGCGATCTGTTCAACCATTTCCCTGCATGCCGGAAACGGGATGCAGGGGGCCGGTTTTGAGGAGCCCGCCGCCTCGGAGTTGTCCACCATTTCCGAACTGGGCTTTCTTCCCCAGTGGTCGTATTTCAACTCGGAGCAATCCCTTGCCGGGGCTCCGAGTGGACTGACAAACAAGATCTCCAAGGAGGGCCAGCAATCCCTGTGGCTGGCCTGCGGGCCCGAGCAGGCGGGCGGGTATTTTCAAGGATATGCCTATCGGGTGGACGAAGCCATCTCCGCGGAAACCGAGGTGACCTTCACGGCCTGGCTGCGGTTGGATGCGGAAAAGCCGTTGAGCGGCGATGCAGTGGCAAGACTTTGCATTGGATTTCTTGACGGGGATACGGAGATCGACCGGGTTCAGAAAGACATTCCTCCCTCGGAGCTGGCGACTGGCAGCTGGACGAAAGTCAAGGTTTCCGGAATTTGCAAACAGGATGCCGGCAGTGTTGTTTTCTCCGTTGTCCTTGCGAACAAATCCGAGAACTTTACAGGCAGCAGCGGGATGTTTTACGTCGATGAAGCGTCGTATGCCGTGAAATAAACGGCTGTGGAGCGGCTTCCGGCATCATGAAACCTTTGGCCCGTTGTTCATGGGCGGGATTTGTCTGTGCTCTGGTCATGATTTCACTTTTGTCCTCCGTGCGTGCGGCTGAAGCGTGTGGAAAGCCGTCGCCGACGGTTACCGACGGGCATTACGGGCCCGATGAGCGGCAGGTGTTTGATTTGTGGCTCCCTGTTTCCGCAAAGCCCGCGCCCCTGGTGATGTTCATCCATGGCGGGGCCTTTCTGGCGGATGACAAATCCATCCTGCGGACGGACATGCTCCAAGCCCTGCTGTCATCGGGTTTTGCCGTTGCGGCGATCAACTACCGTTATGCCAGCACCGCGCCGCTTCCCGGTCCGATGCTTGATGCAGGGCGTGCCGTACAATATCTGCGGTTTCATGCCGGGGAGTGGAATCTTGATCCGGGGCATGTGGTGTTGATTGGCGGTTCCGCGGGGGCCGGAATAGCTCTTTGGCTGGCGTTTCACGATGACCTGGCCCAAAGCGATTCCGCAGACCCCGTGCTGCGGGAATCTTCCAAACCGTCCTGCGCATTTGTCTGGGACGCGCAGACGTCCTATGATCCACGGTTCATCCGGCGGTATGTGGGGGGGCGGCTTGCGGAGCATCCTGCATTGCCGACGATTTTCGGATTGAAACCCGACGAACTGGACACGCCCAAGGCCCATGCTTTGTATCAGAAAGCCTCCCCGATCGAGTTCGTGCGGGCCGGGATGCCCCCGGTGTTTTTGTTTTACTCCGACCCGGATGTTCCGTTGCCGCCGGATGCCGATCCCACGCTTGGGGCGCATCATCCGGCTTTCGGTCGTCCGCTTCGGGAAAAGGCTCTCCAAGTGGGAGGCATTTGCATCCTGAGGCACAAGGACGACTATGATGCCGCGGGGAGAGACTTGCTTGCGGACATGTGCCTCCTGATTGGGAACCGTTTTTCGGATCTTTCAGGCATCTGTCCGCCCGGTCAGCACTGATGCAAAAGTGGATATGAAAATGCACACACGGGCATTTTGGAGAATGTGACAAACTGGGCGGCTGCGTTCACTGTCGGGCAAGCAATATTCCATCACCCCCATAAAGAAATCCACCCCCATGAAAACCTTTCAATCAATCCGGCACGTTGTCCTTTTGATCCTGACTGTCCTGTTGTCCTGTGCGTCCGCCCATTCCGCAAGCTATGTTTTCCAGACAGGAGCGGGAGTTCCGCTGAGTCTCTTCCAGAATTATCCGGGAGGCAGCGAGGTGGTGCTGGACGTGAAACCGGAGATCCTGACCTATGCCCAATCCCATGGATTCTCCCTGGCGATTTTTCGCGATGGAAATTATTTGGGGGCACCCACCTCGGTGGACACGGCTTTGGGCAAGGTGCGCTATACCACGGGAACATCCGGAAAGTATGTGGTGGTCATGGCCACTGGCTGGCAGAACGCGGACGTTGTCAACCACTGGGATCCGGCTCTGAACTCCGGCCATGGTGGATTCAGCCAGGGAGCGGCGGATATGACCGGTCACCTGGGAACGCTCGGAATTGATCTCAACCAGGAGGTCGTCACAAAAGCATTTGGATACACGCAGATGCCACCGCCATCGGGAGATCAATATGTTTATAATCAATCGAAGTATTCCTTCGGGAGCACCGGTGCGCAGATTCCCGACTTCGAGCACTATTGTGCGGAGAAATGGAGCACTTACACCGTGCAGCGCGAGCTGGCGCTCTGGTTTTCCGAGCAGATGATCAAGCAGACGGGATTCCCCGTCATTTTCTCAAATTGGCCGGCAGCCACTCCGTTGAGCGACATTCCTGCATGGCAGATGATCAGTGCCCGGGTGATTGAAGCAAATTCCGGGAAAGGAAGCCTGGCGACCTATATACTGCCACCGCATTGGACCGCAAGCCCCGCGATCCGGTATCCGATAGTCTGCATGGGATACTATGATCTCCATCAGGCCGTGTTCATGGATGGCGGGCTGGAAATGCTGAAACTTGTCGGGCGTGCCTATACCGAGGGTGGGAGATCGGCCGTGACCATGTTGTGGAATGGAGGAGGAGCGACGGGAGGAACCCGGACGTTCCAACGCTCGGCCTACGACAACGCTGCACTCATGTTCAATATTGCGGCCACGGAGTATGGAGCCGACCAGAATTCCATTATTACTCTCGGGGGATCACGCGGAGGAATCAGCGCCCTGATGATGGCCGGCAATCCCTACTCTTCAAGTTACAAGGTCAAGTATGCCATTGCGATGGTCAGTCCTGCGGGGGCCGCCGACATGCTGGATGTGGGATACAACACAACCTATCCGGCGTTGTTTTTCATCAGTTCCCAGGAGGATGTCGGCTATTGGGAAGCTTGGAAGCAGTCCTGGAGTCACCCTGTCACCACGCGCAACGGGAAAGATTCCCTGGCGTACAATCTTTTCGGAACGACGAACCTCACCACGATCCGGGGTCTTTCGCCCTATTCCGATGCAAGCATCAATGTGCTTTTGAGCAACGGAACAAAGCTTTACCTTCTGAACACGTCCCATGATCCCTTTACGCCCGCCTTTCCGGCGGTGGATTTTTATCGCCGGGCAACCGCGGCCGGCGTGCCTGTCGAGCAGCATGTTTACTATGGCATGGGGCACAACAGCAGCGGGTTGTTTGACCGCCTGGAAGATGCGTTGATGGCCGTTTTCGGCTGGGGGACGTTTGTCACACCCTCGCAGCATCATTACGTGAATACAGATGCCAGCGGGTTCCGGGAAATTTCCAATTTTCCCGCCGCCTTTGAAGGTGCCCGCGAGTGTGTGCGCGGAATTCCCTTTGCCCTGAATGTGCTGGGGCGTGCGGGCATGGAGTATCGGATCGATGTGGTGAAAATCAACGATGCCCAGTGGACGGGGTCCGGGCAGGTTGTGCGCACGGGAACCCCCGTGACCGCAACGACAGGCACGATCCCTGCGGGAGGTTTTTATGCCAATGCCTCCGTGGCCGTTCCGACGAATTGGGCCACGGGATATTATGAGTATGATTTTTATTACAAACTGGCAGGCCAGTTGAGCTGGCAGCAGATGCCGGAATCAAATATCTCGGTGCCTTACACTACACAGCCCACGCTGAGGAAGCCGGTCTTTCAGGTGAAGGCATTGGAAAATGATCTGTATTTTGAATGCACGCCGTTGGGGTATCCGGGAATTTATGCGAACCTGGGCTTCTACATGACCCAGCGGATGGCACCGAGCTTCATCGGTTTTGGGATGATCGGGGAGCCCGTTCCCTGATGGAGGGGGATTTTACCCCTTGAGGAGGTTTTTCAGGAGTCCCCCGATCCACTCTGCCTCGTCGTTGGCGAGGTCGAAGGCGGGGGTGAAGGAGAGGACGTTGCCCGCGGGGCCTCCGCCGAGGATGATCAGCCCGAATTTGAGGGCGCTGACGACGACTTGTGATGCTCTGGCGGAATCGGGCGAGCCATCCGGGTTCAGGAGTTCCAGTCCGAGCATGGCCCCGAGACCGCGCAGGTGTCCCGCTGTGTCCAATCCGGCGAGGGCCTGGCGCAGGAGGGCACCGGCGTGTTTTGCCCGTTCGGCGACGCCGGGTTTTTCGTGTTCGGAAATGGCGGCCAGGGCCATTGCACAGCCGACGGGGTGGCCGAGGAATGTGCTTGTGTGGAGAGCTTCCCCTCCCGAGCGCGGCCAGGCATCCATCACATGTGTTTTTCCGACGCAGGCGGAGAGGGGGAAGCCCCCGGTGAGCCCTTTGCCGAGGCAGATGATGTCGGGGACGACCTCCGTGTGTTCGCAGGCGAAGAAGCGTCCGGTGCGGTGGAAGCCGGTATAGATCTCATCGGCGATGAGCAGGATTTTGTATTCATCGCACACCTGGCGGAGCAGGGGGAGGAAGTCCCGCGGAGGCACGATGTCCCCGCCGCGGCCCTGCACGGGTTCCACAAGGATGCAGCCGATTTCCCGCCGGCGGATGGTTTGGTCGAGTTGTTCGCGAAGCGACTCCAGGCAGGAGGCGGCGCAATTGGGAAATTCCCGGCCTTCCAGGCGGAATCCTTCGGTTCTGCCGAACGGGCAGCGGCAACAATACGGGTAGGGCAGGCGGACTCCGAAACGTGCGAGCTGTCCGGCGAAGGGATCGCGGAAGAACGGGAGTCCGCAGGTCTCGAGTGCGCCGTGCCCGAGGCCGTGATAGCCGCCGGTGAAGCTGATGACTCCCGGTTTTCCGCTGTGCAGCAGCGCTGTCTTGAGCGCGGCTTCGACGGCATCCGATCCCGAGTTGCAGAGGATGGTTTTCGCGGGACCGGCTCCCCAGCGTTCGAAGGTGATCCGGCTGAGGGCCTCGCAGAGGGAGGCTTTGAGTGGGGAGGGGTGGACATCGCCGAGGCCGTGGACGAGTTCGAACGCCTGGGCGGCCATGGCACCCGAGGTGGCCCCATGGCCCAGTCCGCAAACTCCGAATCCGGAGGTCATGTCGAGATAGCGGTTGCCATCGGCGTCCCAGACATTGCCACCGGAAGCGCGTTCCCAGAAGACCGGAAAGTCTGCATTGAAGAAGGTGATGTTGCGGGACTCGTAACGGGCAAGTTTTTCCATGAGCGCCCGGGAGCGCGGACCGGGGACGTCGGTCAGGATTTCCGGAAGCATGGGCGGTGGGGCGTGGTCACGCGGCGACGGCGCGTCCGGCGGCTGCGAGAAGGCGTTTGTAGAGCACTTCGTGGTGGTTGGCGGCGGCGGTCCAGGTGAAATCGGCGGCGCGGGCGGCACAGACCAGCGGTTCCAAATCCTCCATTCTCGCGGCCCGGCCGATGGCATCCCGCAGGGCTTCGGCGGTTTCCCTGTAAAACACAAACCCATTGCCCTGTCCCGTGACCGGATCGAAGTCCTGAACGAACTGCCGGAGTCCGCCACAGTGGGCGGCGATGGGGAGAACCCCGTTCCGCAGGGCCAGCATCAGGAGTTCCCCGCCGGGTTCGAGCGGACCGGGCAGGATGAGGAATTCCGATCCCGAGAGGGCGAGGTGAAACAGCGGCGCGTCGACTTCGGGAAGGTGGGCAAAGCGTCCGGCATGGCGGCGCAGGGCGATTTCGAGTGGCTGCCGGTGTTCCGTCTCCACCGGGCCGAGCAGGACCACCCGCACGTCTTCGGCAGGCAGGCGGTCGAGCACTTCAAGGAGGAGAGCGATTCCCGCGCCGTGTGTCGCGGAGGAATCGGCAAGAAAAACACGTCCCCCAGGTTGGAGCCCGGTGCGCTTGATCAATTCTTCGCGGGCTCCGGCTTTTTCTCCGGCGGGGAACACCGGCCAGGCGGCTTCCCGCAGTCCGTCCGGAATGCCTTCCAACTTGTAACTTTGTTCCCGGAGGACATTTTCCAATCCACACCCGAACGCCGGAGTCTGCATCTCGGCGACATAGCGGCGGGTTGGCAGAACGACCGCATCGGAGAACAGGACGCCGGCCTTGAGACAGTTCATGCTGCCATAGAATTCGAGCCCCCGTGCGGAAAAGTAGTCTCCCGGCAGGTTGGTGAGAGCAAAGTCGTAGCTCCAGAAGTTCCCCTGATATTCGAGACTGTGGGGAGTGAGCACATTGACCACGGGCAGGCGCTGGTCTTTTGCAAAAACCGGGAGCAGGGCCGTTTGCCAACCGTGGGCGTGCAACACGTCCGGCTCCAGCTTGCGGGCCAGTTCGAGCACGCATTTTGTGAAGAAGATGAAGCGCGCGGAGTTGTCCTGGTAGTCCCGGTCGTCCGCCCCATAGAGGCCGGAACGGTCGAAGAATTCGTCGCGGGCCACAAAAAAGACCTGCACCGCACCCGGAGCCTGGGCTTCGAAAATCTCCGCCGGGAGTTTTGCTGAGCCGACCGACACGGAGAATTTCATTTTCGTGCGCTTGGCCTTGACGGTTTTGTCCTCGCGCACACAGCGGTAATAGGGCAGGACGACCGTGACATCGTGCCCTGCTTCCCGCAGGTGGGCGGACAGGGCCAGCATCTCGTCGGCAAACAGGCCGGTCCGGGCAAAGGGCGTCATCTCGGTGGCGGCCATGAGGATCTTCATGCTGCCATCCTGTGATATCCGGCCCCGCGGAGTCGAATGGAAATTGGTCCCCGCGGATGGAAATCCCGGGAACGTCTCCTCTTGGGTGGTCTCTCTACCGGAGGGGAAAAATCAGTGCTGGGGAGCCATGACAGCTGCGCCCGCGCCCAGAATTCCGAAGAGCACACCGATAGCCAGGCCGATGATCATCAGGACCACGGCGATGATGCCGAGGATTTTTCCGACCTGGGTGAGGGATTTGCCTTCGGGATCCATGGTGCCTGCCGCGATCTGCTTGAGATCGGCGTTGCCCATCACCCAGGCGGCAATGCCGACGGGTTGACAGAGGAGGAGGCCGAGGATGCCGAGGACGAGGACAAGGGTTCCGCGATGTGGTTTCATAGTGGTTGACCGATCTCCTACGCCTCCCGGCGGGATTTGGAAAGAACTTTCAGCGGGCCGGGGGCCGCGTCAGTTTCCCCGGTACGAGCAACGGGCGTGGGGCGTCTCGTGGATGATGATTTCGCAGAGTTCCGGCAGCGAGGGCAGGAGTTTTTTCCAAATCCAGGCGCACATCATCTCGATGGTCGGGTTTTCGAGACCGGGGATTTCATTGAGGTAGGAGTGGTCGAGTTCGTCGACGATGGGCTTCATGGCCCGGCTGATCTCCGCATGGTCGTAGAGCCATCCGGTGTCGGGATTCACGTCCCCCTCCACGCAAATCTCGATGGTGAATGTGTGACCGTGGAGGCGGGAGCATTTGTGGCCGGGGGGGACCTTGGGGAGGCTCTGCGCGGCTTCGACAATAAAATCTTTGGACAGGCGGACTTTCATAAGCCGTTCTTATACCCCACGGGCCCGCGGCTCCCAAATCATTTTGTGCATTTGGAGCTGAAATCGCACCGGGAGGCGGTCGGCCAGCATCCAGTCGACGATCTCGCGGGGTTCGATGCGGCCGAAGACCGGGCTCAGGAGGACGGCTCCGCAGCGGGCGGGCAGGTCGTGGGCGTGAATTTGTTCCCGTGACCATTCGTAATCGCCGCGGGAGCCGATGACAAATTTCACTTCGTCGCGGCTGGTGAGGTGGGGGATGTTTTCCAGACGGTTGCGGGCGCATTCCCCGGAGTCCGGGCATTTCAGGTCCATGATCCGGTGAACGCGAGAGTCAACCGGCGAGATGTCGTGGGCTCCACTGGTCTCGAGGAGCACGGTTTTCCCGGCATCGCAGAGCGAGGCCATCAGCGGCAGAACGTTTTTTTGCAGGAGGGGTTCGCCGCCGGTGACTTCGACAAGCGGGCAATCCCTGGTCAGGACCTCGGCAAGGATGGCATCGACGGGGCGTTTTTTCCCTTCGAAAAATGCGTATTCCGTGTCGCAATACGTGCAGCGCAGGTCGCAGGCGGTGAGCCGGATGAAGACGCAGGGGAGTCCCGCCCAGGTGCTTTCGCCTTGGATGGACTGGTAGATTTCGTTGATTTTGAGTGTCGGGGCCGGCATGGCGTCCCGGGAGAGTAAACAGGCCGGAAGGCGGTCCCGGAAGGAGATTTTTCTCATCGCGGCTTGCGTGGAGGGGCGGCATGGTTTTCATTTTTACGGACATGAGGATTTTGTTCTCCCTGCTTTGCTTTTTCGCATGGGTCTGTCCGGTTCTGGCAAACACCGTGCTGGAGGACCTGCAGCCGTCGCAGCAGGAGGAGATCGCCCGCGGGGGGCAGGTGCTCCTGTTGGAAGAGGTCGAGGGCAATCCCTGGCCCAGAGTCCGCCTTTACCAGAAGGTCGGGGCGAGTCCGGAGGAAGTGGCCGCCGTCTTTTTCGATTACAAACACGCGAAGGCCTACGTGCCGAAGGTCATCAAGTCGGAAATTTCCCGCGAAGTGTCCCCCTGTGTGCTGGAAGTGGATTACGGGATTGATGTGCCAATTTTGCCGGACGAGTATTATACGGTCCGGAATGCCATCAAGGCCGGAGAGGATGGCAGCTACCTTGTCTCCTGGAACCTTGTGAGGGCGCTCCAGACAAAGGCCAGCGAGGGCAGCCTCCGGATCGAACGCTGGAAAGAAGGCTCGGTGATCCGTTACACCAATCTGGTGACTCCCAGCTCCGGCATGGCCGGGCTTCTCAAATCCGTGGCCATCGACCAGATGCGAAACACGGTCCGGGCGATTGTCACCCGCGTGGAAAAGCAGAAAGCGGATTGTCCGGAGGCCCTCAAGGAAGAAATCCGTTGCCTCCAGGGGGCTTTGGAGAAAGAGGGAAAGCAGTAAGCCAACAGGCCGCAGGGCATTCTGTTGTCGGGTGGGATGGGCAAAGTTCCCGGAGAGCTGAAAGGGGCTGCATCCAAAAGGGACGGACGCCTTTTTTCAAAAGAGCCTCCCATAGGATTGGTGCCGGCTTCCTGAAAACGACCGGAGCCGGTCAGAATTTTACGCCCAACGAGGCGAAAAGGCCGGCCTGGTTCATTTGGTAGAGGAAGTTGTCCCCTTCGTAATCGATATACATGTAACGGTAGCCGACTTCCGAAAAAATGTTCCGGGTGAAATTGAACCCGACAGCCGCCAGTACATTCCAGGTCAGCTGGGATCCCGCACCGAACCCACCCACATCGGCCTGGGTGGTAAAATAGAGCCAGCGGGTGAAGTTGACCTGCCCGCGAAGTCCGATGATCGGGTCGATCCACCAGCGGTCCCCGGAAACCGAGGTGGGGAGGGCGTTCTCAATGTTTTGGGCGAGTTGCGAAGTCAGTTTTTTCCTGGCCGAGTTGACGCGGCTCTGGATGGCGCTTGTCAGCGTGCCGGTGGTGGCAGCCACCTTGGCGGCGGCTTGGGCGGTGATGTATTCCCGAAGCGCCGGAGCTGCGTCGCGAAGCATCCGCCGGATCACTTCCGGCCGCAGACTCTCCCGGATCTCACGCGGTTGTCCCACAATGTTGTCCACCACGCGGTTCGTGAAAACCGCCGATGCCAACTCCGCGAGCCGGGAAGCGAGGATCCCTTTGTTTGCCGACAGGATTTCCGAAAGTTTGGCATCCACCCGGCCCTGGATCTTGTTGGTGATGTCTTCGCTGACTTCCAAGATTCCGTCGGAATCCGTGGTCAGGTCCGCCTGAAGTCCAAGGTAATTGTAACGGGCTCCGGCGTAGAGATCGAGAAACCCGCGCCGGTCGTCGATCACGCGGTAAGCCAGCGCCAGCGACGCCAGTCCCTGTTGGATGTTGAGACTTCCCGACTTGTAAAGCACGCCGCCGAGGTCGCTGGATCCGGAAAGGGAAGCAAAAAGGCCGTCCGCCAGAATCCCCCAGCGTCCCTTGCGCACTTCCGCCATTCCCATGACTCCCCAGTTCAGTTGCTGGAGAATTTTTTTCGAACTGTAATGGATATTGAGAGCGGGCGCTCCGGTGACTCCCGTGGTTCCCTCCAATCCCATGGCCCAAAGATAGGGTTCCACGACAAAGGACCATCCGTTGGGATCCTTGCCGGGAACGAGTTCAAATGGCGCGACCGGCTTCAGGATGTCGTCATTCACAAAATCCCCGATGGGATCCAGAAAGGAATGTTTGGCCGTCGGCGCGGGTTCCGGCTTGTTCTCAACTGTTCCAGCCAGGGCAGAAGGCGCGAGCAAGAAGGGACTGCCGGCCATCAGCGCGGCGAAGGGAAGAAGGATCTGTTTCATGGCAACAGTTCAGGAGATCAAATCAGGGGGCATCGTTCTGTTGGTCGCCCCGGCGGCCTTCTCCGCCCGGACAGGCTGTCCGGGCGGTTTTTCCAAAGCTGGGAATTATTCCACCGCTTTGACCTGCGGGATCTTCCAGGAACCATCCAGAAGGGAAGGATCGGTTTCATCCGGCCAGTAAAGGCGCAGCATGAGGATGAATTTGTCCTTCGGCGCGGGGAGCCAGTTCGATTCCTTGTCGGCACCCGGGCTTTCGTTCTGGATGTAGAGATCGACGGAGCCGTCGGCATTTGCCTTCAGATCCTGGCGGGCGCTGATGCTGTAGCGGTTCAGCGGATTCTCAACGAAGAAGTAATCCTTGTCATACATCGTGAGCGACCAGAACCCCTTGACGGGCGGAAGTTGGCCTTTCGGGAAATGCATGACCCATTTCTTCGCACCGTCGTAGGAACCGAGAATCGTCGGGCCTTCCGAAGTGGGATAGATGGCATCCTGCGGGCGGTTTGCGCCGAGGCCGATTGCGGTGATGAGGGCGCGCTGGATGTAGTCGGTGCCGTATTCACCGGTCTTCTTGAGGTAGAGCCAGCCGTGCTCCAGCTTGATGTCGTTGCTGAGCAGGCCTTCCTTCATCCAGAGCATGATTTTTTCGTTGGCGATCTTCGGCACGAGCGCGAAGGCTTCCTTTGCCACAGGGTCCAGCTTCGAGGCATCGAAGGGCTGGCCGGGCACGATGCCGAGTTTCGCCATTTTTTCGACCATCGGCTTGTCGGCCTTTGCGGGCGGATTGTCCTTCATCAACTTCGCCAGCAGGCTGAAATATTCTTCCGCGCTCATGTTGTTCACCTGATCGCGCACGGCGGTCTTCATGTCGATGGAGGGATCGACCGTGGCGACGGGCGGCGTGTAGGGCTTGCCGTAGGAGCTGAGCGGAACGACAGAAATCTCATCCTGCAGCTTGTGGACGGCGGCGTAATCCTCCGGTGTGCCGGTGCAATAAATGCGGCCCAGCAACCAGACGATGTTTGTGGGCGATTTGTATTGGACGACGCCCTCGGGAAGAGTGCCTTTCCAGCCAGGACCGGTGATGGCGTATTTCTGTGGTCCGGTGCCGGTCGTGCGTTTGCCGGGAACCTGAAAGACATTGGTCCAGCCGTCGAGCATCGGAAACAAATAATAACGGTCCTGGGCATCCGGCAGGCTCAAGACCCACGGTTCCTGGCCGACATCGACCCAGGCGATGGTGTAAAGCGTGTCGGCATTCGGCGCGGTCACATCGCGGAACGCGGCAGTGGGATACTCGCGGGCACGGGCGAACTGGCCCATCGGCGCACGGGTGCCTTCCGGTGCGCTCACGTTGGTCATGACGCGGCGGGTCATTTCCATTGTGACGAGCGGATACCCGTAGATGTAGGCCTCGACGCCGTCCGAAACAGCTTCAAGGGCGTTGTCTCCAGCAGAAGCGGAGAGTGTCGTGGTGAGGAGAGCAGCGGACGCAAGGCATGTCGCCCAGCGATGCAGGTAGTGTTTTTTCATGTGGATGAGGTGAGATTTGTTGGTTTAGCGGGAGTCAGCGGCCTTGGCTTTGGTCTCCCCGAGTTTTTTGATGTCTTCTGGCGTGAGCGGCGGATGGTTCATCCGGACAGTGGGGTTGTCAAGTTTGGCGGTGAGCGGGCAAACCGGCGACCGATCCCGGGTCGGTTTCCGCCCAACAACTCATGACTTTCGAAATGGCCGTTCCTGCAAGCGGGGGAGGCTCCGCGCTCTGCCGCCCACTGTGCGGCGGTTTCGCGTCAGGGGGAAGTGCTCTACCGCAATCCGAAGTCCTGGCCTCCCGTGCCCGGCTGGCCGCAGGCGGGGAAAGGACAGGGACCCGGAGAGATTCGGGCCGCTCCGCTGGACGGCGGCACGCGCTTTTTCTGGGGCGGCAAGGAGTTGGCGATGGGAATGTGTTTTTGTATGGGAAGACGGATGCTTGGGGATCCGGCTTTTTTTCGGGGGTGCCTGCATTGCGGAAATCGACCGGCAGCGTGTCTCACAGGCTGTTTCCAATCTTCTGGACAATGCCTTGCGGCACACGCCACCCGGCGGGACCATCCGGGTGACTGTGCGGAGACAGGCCCGGATGGGCGAGATCAATGTCGCCGATTCCGGGAGGGGATTGCCCGAAGGGGTGGATATCTGGGACCGGCGGGCGCGGGAGCACTTTCCGCAAACTGCCCCAACGGGACTCGGCCTCGGGTTGAGCCTGGTGCGCGTTATCGCCGAATCCCATGGGGGGTGGGCCGATGTCGAATCCGCCCCCGGTCGTGGGGCCTCGTTTTCGATTTGGCTTCCTCTGGCGGGAGAGTGACAATGGGACTGGAAATGTCGTGGTCTTCGGGTATTTTTCCGTCCTCTCATGCCCAGTGTCCTGATCAAAACCTACGGTTGCCAGATGAACGAGCGCGACTCCGAGCAAGTGGCGAAGATGCTCGGTGAGCGCGGATATCGGATGACGGAGGATGAAAACGACGCGGACGTCATTCTTTTGAACACGTGCAGCGTGCGGGACATGGCGGAGCAGAAGGCGATTGGAAAGATGGGGATGCTGCGCAAGCTCCGTCAGGCGCGACCGCATTTGGTGCTGGGGTATCTGGGATGCATGGCGCAGGCGCGCGGGAATTCCCTCACGGAGACGTCCCCCCATGTGGATCTGGTGGTGGGAACCCAGAAATTCCACCGGGTGGCGGATTATGTGGACGATCTTCTTCGCCGCCGCATGGAGGCCAGGATGGATGACGGGCGGCTCCCGATTGTCGATGTGGAGGAAGAGGAGGGATCGCAGGGGACCATTCGCGACCAATCGCTGGCTCCCGGACAATGCACGGCGTTTGTCTCGATCATGCAGGGGTGCAACATGCATTGTGCTTTTTGCATTGTGCCGCAGACACGGGGGGAGGAGCGAGGGAGGCCGATCGGGGAGATTGTGGCCGAGGTGATGGAGCTGGCGGGACGCGGGATCCGGGAGATCACGCTGCTGGGGCAGATCGTGAATCTTTACGGGCGGCACGAGTATCCGAAAAAGGACGGGCTCAGTCCGTTTGTGCAGCTTCTGGAAGCGGTGTGTGCGGTGGATGGCATCGAGAGGGTGCGGTTCACGTCGCCGCATCCGATCGGATTCCGCGAGGATTTGATCGCGGCTTTCGGGCGTCTTCCGAAGCTGGCCGAGCATGTGCATCTGCCTTTGCAAAGCGGGTCCGACCGGATTTTGAAGGTCATGCGCCGGGGATACACGGCGGAGAGTTTCCGGAACTTGGTGCAACGGCTTCGCGAGGCCCGGCCGGGAATCGCGATCACCACGGACATCATTGTCGGGTTCCCCGGGGAGACCGATGAAGACTACGCGGCGACCCGGGCGCTGACCGACGAGGTGGGTTTTGACAATGCCTTTGTGTTCCGGTATTCGCCCCGGCAGAACACGCCCGCCGCGACGATGGAGGAGCAGGTGCCGGAGGAGGTCCGGGAATGGCGCAACCGGGATTTGCTCGAGGTGGTGAACCGCCATGTCTCCCGACATTTGCAGGCGCTGGTGGGACAGCGGGTGGAGATCCTGTGCGAGGGGGCCAGCCGGAACAACCCGGAACGTCTTTCCGGACGCACGCGCACAAACAAAATCGTCGTCTTCGAGGGGGCTCCGCGGCATGTCGGGAGGATTTTTGACGTGAAGATCGACCGGGCCAGCACTTCGACCCTTTACGGGGATCCGGCTGTCCTCGAATGACGCTTCTGCAAGACGGCCCGATCGCGCTCGATCTGACTCTCCAGAGCGGCCAGGTTTTTCACTGGGCCCGGCATTCCGACGGGTCATGGACGGGGCTGATCGGGGAGACCGCGCTTCGTGTCTCAGAAAAAGGCGGGTATTTGCAGGTGCCCGCAGGCCTGGAGGAGGTGGCCCGGCATTATTTCGCGCTCGATCATCCGTTGGAGAAAATCTACGCGGGTTTTCCCACGGATCCCCTGAGCACGGGAGCGCTGGAACTTTGCCGGGGGCTGCGCATCATTCGTCAGCCGCGCTGGGAGTGCCTGGCCACGTTCATCACGTCATCCATGAAGCAGGTCGCCCACATCCGTGCGATGTCCCTGGCCCTGCGGAAGACATTCGGGAGACCGGCGGAGTTTGGGGCGACTTATCCGGAGCCCGAAGCCCTGGCATCGGCCACGGAGGCCGGTTTGAGGAAATGCGGGCTTGGCTACCGGGCGGCAAATCTCCTGGCGACCGCCCGGTTGGTGGCCGGCGGACAGGTCGATCTCGAGGGGCTTGCACTGCGGGAGACGGCGGACTTGCGGCGGGCATTGACGGAATTACCGGGGGTGGGGGTGAAGGTGGCGAATTGCGTGTTGCTCTTCGCCTACGGGCGGTTGGATGCTGTTCCGATCGATGTGTGGATCCATCGCGTATTGATCGCGATGAGGAGGGGCCGGGACGGCACGCCGGCCCAATTGGCCCGGTATGCCGCGAAAAAATTGGGGCCTTATGCGGGCTACGTCCAACAATACCTCTTCCATCAGGCGAGGGTTTCGTCAAAAATCGGGACGACATGAGTGCCATGGAGATCACCGATTCCCGCCGCGAGACGGTTGCGGCTGTGCTGGCCTCCCTTCTTCTCCATTTGTTGCTCATTCTTGGCATTGCCCTGGCGATGACCGTTCCCGTCTGGCATTTTCCGAGCCCGGAACCTGAAGTGGAGGAAGAGCCGGTCGAGATGACGATTGTTTCTTTGGAACAGGAGAAACCGGAGGCACCGGAATATGTGCGCACCACGCCGCAAAATGGGGCGAAGGCTCCGGAGAAAGCCCCTTTCGAATCCGACAACAACACCCGTGCCGCCAGCGAGGCCGCTCCCTCGGGAGGCGCGGCGATGCCCTCGGTGGACGGTCGCGATGCGCCCACGCTGGAATTGGAAGACAAAAACTATACGGATGGCAAACAGACGCCCGCCGCGGTTCCCCAGGTTCAGACCCCCGAACAACCGCCGGCCCCTCCCGAGCCGGTGGCGACTCCGGCACCCGAGGTCCCCGTTCCCAGCCAACTGGCTTTGCGCGAGGCTCCTCCCCGTCCGGAGAAAAAAGAAACGCAACCGCCGCCCAGGCAGGCCGCCGCCACGCAGCCCAAGCCTCCGGCTGCTTCGGGGTTCCAACCCGAGACCCGGGTGACCCGCATTCGCGGAAACATTTCCAATCGCGGAAAAGCCTCGGTGGATGCCGCCGCCACGCCACTCGGGCGTTACAAAAAAATGGTGTCCGATGCCATCGGTTCCCGCTGGTATTACTACGTCAACAACCAGATCGGGCTCCTGAACATCGGCACTGTCGACATTCGCTTTACCGTTTCCCCCGACGGAAAAGTCGGCGGAGTGAAGGTCGTGTCGAACACTTCCAACGAAAGCTTTGCCTCCGTGAGCATAAACTCCATTATTGAGGCCGAAATCCCGCCCATTCCCGAGGAAGTTGCAAAACTCCTCGACAACGGTCGGCTGGAAATCGACTACTCTTTCACCATCCTGAGCAACTGATGACATCGCTACTCGCCCACACCGTTGATTTTTTTGTCAAAGGAGGCCCCTTCATGGTCTTCCTCCTTCTTCTTTCGCTGGTTTCCTGCACGGTGATCCTGCTGCGTGGCCGGGCACTGCGGGAAAGGATCGTGATTCCGCCACCCGTTTCGCTGGCACTGGAAAAATTGCTGCCGGGGGATGACATCTCGCTTCTCCAGTACGCCATTGATCGTCATCCGTCTCCGTGCTCTCGGATTCTCGGTGTTCTCATCGCCCATTTGAACTGGCCGAAGGCGGAGAATCTGGAAGCCGTGCAGACTCTCGCCCGTCATGAAGTCGCGCACCTGGAAAAAGGGCTGGTCATTTTGGAAATCACCACCGGTGTCGCCCCCCTCCTCGGCCTCCTTGGCACGCTGTCGGGGCTGGTGGGCATCTTTGCGACCCTTGGTTCCAGCGGGGATCCGGTGATGATTGCGCGGGGGATTTCCGAGGCGCTCAACACCACCATCGTCGGTCTCGCCGTGGCCGTGCCGAGCCTGATCACCTACAATTATTTTCAACGGAAAGTCGAAGTGATGGCCATCGGCATGGAGTCGATGGCAGCCGATCTCCTGGCAAAATGCTATCCGCACGGGGAGTTGCCGCAGGTGGAGAAACAGATCCTCCGGTAAGACATGCGTTTTTATACCCGCAAAAAACGGACCCCGCCGGTGATCATCGTCTCGTTGATCGACATCCTGGCGATCCTGCTGATCTTTTTCATCGTCACCACGACGTTCAAAAAGGACCAGCCGCGGCTCCAGATCAACCTCCCGGAGTCCAAATCCGCCGAGATGACCGCCACCGGGGACCGGGAGCCCCTTCTCCTCCGGGTGAAAAATGCCGGGGAAATCTCGCTCGGCAACGAGCCCGTGGCGCTGGACTCCCTGGCCGATGCCTTGAAAACCGCGAAGACGGCTGCTCCCGACCGCCCCATTGCCCTTCAGGCCGATCGCGAAGCCCCGTTCGGGGTCGTCGTGAAGGTTCTTGATGCCCTCAAGCAGGCCGGTGTGAAAAACATCCCGGCATTCACCCAACCCGAGTCCTCCAACCGATGATTTTGGAAATCACCCAACACGAACACCCGGCCCTCCGCACCAGGGGGCGTCGCGTGGAAAAACCGGACGAAAAGATCCGACGCCTCGCGGAGGACATGATTGAGACCATGCGCGAAGCCGAGGGCATCGGCCTGGCCGCGCAGCAGGTGGGCCTGCCTCTCCAGATGTTTGTTCTCGAAGTGACCCAGATGAAAGACCGGCCCAGTGCCATGTGGGTGGGTGGGAAGCCCGTGGACTTCGAGGCACTCATGCCGATGGTGGTGCTCAATCCCCGGATCGAGCCGCATGGGAAAATCCGTGTCGAAGGGGAGGGATGTCTCAGTTTTCCGGGACTTCGGGGCGATGTGCCGCGACCGTTTTCCGTCAGGGTCCATGCGGAGACGCTCGACGGAAAGCCGCTGGAGTTCGAGGCCGAAGGCCTTCTGGCGCGCGCCGTTCAGCATGAGTTCGACCACCTTCAGGGGATTCTCTTCATCGACCGCATGAGCGAGGAAGACCGGGTGGAGGAACTGCCGAAGGAAATCCGCCGGCTCGTTCGCGAACTCCCCAAAGAGCGCTGACTTTTTTCAGCGGGCTGTTTTGAATCCGGATCCGGCGATTGCTCACGCGGAGACGCGGGGCTCGCAGAGAAAAACGGTTTTCAGGTGGAAAGAAGAGCGCTTCCGAAGGGTCATTCCCTGGCATCTCCGGCCCAGGGAAGTTTTTTATAATCTGCCTCCGTATGCGGAAGAGTCGCGATCGCGAGGGATTCCACATGCCCGTCGAGAAAGACGAAATTGGCCCGCTGATTGCCCCCATGCCTTGCGTCGATTCCCCAAATGCCGGTTGACACTGAACTGCCGAGTCCCCGTCCTACGCTGTCGCCAAGAAAAAGGACTTTCGATGGGCATGGTACAGAAGCCAATTTTGCAGGACCCGCTGTATTGCCTGCAAGAGTATTGTTTTCACCGTAATCCGAACGCGAACCGCTGGTGGTCAACCGTTTGCTGCTCGGGCAGGCAAAAACTCCGAGCGGGCGATTGGTCGAGAAAGTCCTATCAATATAGTAACTCTGGAATCCAACGTAAGGAGCCAACTGGACACTCCAGAAACCTGCGCTGCCGGAATAGTTTGCATTCGCCGGAGGAAGGATGAGCCCGTCGTTATCTCCGGCGTATGCGATCATTGCGGCACCGAGTTGGCGCAGGTTTGATGTGCACTTTGATGATCGTCCCGTCTCAAGGGCTTTGGAGGCAACGGGCACAAGCAAAGCCGCCAGGATGCCAGCGATGGTGATGACGACCAAAAGTTCAATCAAGGTGAAACCGGAGGGGGGGGACTTCATAGGAAAACGAGGAATGCTGCAGGAAGAGAGGGGAGTGGATTGAAAGTTCCGGGCAATGCATGGAAATTTCCTCCCTTGCAAAAACATCACCTCCACCGCGCGAGAGGCTTTTGCTGGGGAGCACACGCGTCCCGCGTGTTCGGGTTGGCGTCCCGCCGACACGATTTTTCGGCGAGACGCCGAAAACCACACCCGGGACGGGTATGCTCCCCGGAAAGCGGTGGTTTGAACGTTCATTTTTCATGCGTTTGCCCTGATTGAAAGTTCCGGGGAGGTTGCCAAGGCTGTGGAAATTCTCTGTTTCACGGAGGGGATTGTTCCGCATGGGGGGCTGATTCCCGCAGGTTCAAGGTTCCGCTGCCAAAATCCACGGACCATTCCAACGGGAGCGGCAAGTGTTGCACGAAAATCTTGCACTGATCGCCCTTTCTTTCAAGGCGCACCCCGGGTTTTTGATTGTCCCATGCAAAGACCCAGACAGCAACCGCCCCGGCAGTCTCGGCCCGGAAGCGGAGGAACCAGTCTTTTTCTCCGGCGGCCAGATTGCTGTTGGGTGTCTGATTCTGTTCGCACTTCCAATGGCCTTTTTCCACCTGCAAAGGGGCATCCGGCGAGAGGAACCGGCAGGAGGCATTCAGTTGCTCCCCCCCCAGGAGAATTTCTCCCCATTCCGCCTTTCCGACAGTGTTTTTCTCCCCCCGCAAAGGGACGTTCAAAACCCAGGCGGGGGCGGAGATGTTTCGCTGGCGGATCTGATAGCTGTCGAAGCGCGGGATGTCGGATGGGTTGTAGCCTTCCGGTTGGAGATCCGAGT
The DNA here is from genome assembly GCA_964585615.1 of uncultured Chthoniobacter sp. Classification (GTDB taxonomy): domain Bacteria; phylum Verrucomicrobiota; class Verrucomicrobiia; order Chthoniobacterales; family Terrimicrobiaceae; genus QYQL01. Next base: position 55,494 of record CAZPEN010000022.1, read on the forward strand.
GGAAAAACCAATCGATTTGCCGGGGCCGGTTGGCAACGAGGCGGTCCAGGAATATGGCGCAGCGGTTGTGGAGGTGCAGGATGGCCCGCTGGAAGCTGAAGTCGGGAGTTTCCGGATGGTTCGTGAAGTAACAATTGGTTTCTTCCCGCGGGTCGTGCAATAAAATCCGATCCGGCAGTTGTCCGCCGGAATTGTCCACCAGAAAGGCATCCGCCCCGGGGATCGACAGGGAGGCTTGCAGGCTCCCGATAACAGGGGCGGGCTCGGAATTGTCCAGTGTCACGGTATTATGAAAGGGGCTGGAATCCTGTCCCGCCGGGCCGATCCGGGGGAAGGGATCCTTCAAAATCTCCACGCCCCCCACCGTAAGAGTCACATGGGCATGATCGCGGTGTCCCTTGCCGGTGCCCTCGTAGCCAAAGCGGGCCGTGACACAGCTTGCCGCGGGATCCCATCCGCTCCGGCTGAACACGGCACCGTGATCGGGCAGAATATCGCAGGTTCTTCCGGGGCGGCGGGAGGAATCCACCGGTCGATAAAGCCAGAAATTCAGCAGAGGCTGATAGTCTCCAAGACCGAGCAGGGCGGTCTTCGTCACCGGGAGCGGGCTGCGGCACAGCGACACGACCGCTTCCATCTGTTGGCGGAGGAACCATCCTGTCTCGGGATCGCGGGTCTGTTTCCAGGCCCAGACCAGGGAAGGACGGATTCGGATGGGAATGGACACCGAAATACCCCGTGCATTCTGCCACAGGACCGGACCGGGAATCACGGTTTTCAGGTAGGCTCCTACGATGTCGACAAAAGACGGATAGTGTTGAAAAAAAGCGTTTTCTGTTTTCCCCTCAAAGATTTGGGGACCGAACCCGATGTGTGAAGCAGTCAGAAGGTAGGCAAGGAGCCCGTCTGCCGCCATGAGGTGGTAATCCGAACATCCTTCAATCTGAAACCCGTCATCCAAAAAGCTCGAACGCAACTCGTCGTTCCGACGGGAAGACTGAAAGCGCAACAGCTCGCCGGCCAGCGGATCGGGATGCGCGATGGAAGCCAGGAGGATTCCGGAATTGGCCCACGTTCCGCGATTATTGTATTTGAGAACTTCCTCATGGAAGGCATACCGGTCTGCGTAACTGGCGACTGCTTCCAACACCAGGGATTTTTCGTCCGCGGACAATTCCCGGGGAGCATGGGCCTCGAGCAGATCCAGAAGATGGAGAACGACCGATGTCAACCCTGCCTCGACCCAATACGCCATCCCCTCGGTGAACCCTTCGAAATGCTGACGGGGATTGGGAAGATCCTTTGCGAAGGGGCTTGGCTTTCCATTGACAATCCCGGCGCGATTTTCCAGCCACCGCGGTTTGGCTTCGCGGTAATAATCCAGCAACCCGCGCAACCACCCGGCAATCCAATTCCAGTAGCGCTCCTCATCCCGCACATAGGCCAGCACGGCCACTGCCATCACCTCGTCAAGATCGCCTTTGTGGCAGAAAACAGGGAATTTCGCGGGGCGCAGCCCCCCGACATTTCCGAAGTGGAGTTCCGCCTCCTCCAGAAAGCGGTGCCAGACAGGGTCGTTCGCGTTTGCCAGAACCTCCTCGCGGTCCGCGGGAGTTGTCCAGACGAAGGGGTGTTTCAGTTGGTTAAACAAAGGATTGTCCATAAGCAAGTGCCGCTAGTCTCCCAGAACCATCACAGGCCAGAGGTCGGGACGGAAATTCGGGGAGACGCCTTTTTCCGTCGAAGTGGAAACGCCTTTTTCCGGGCTGTTCGGTTTTTTCTGTTCGCCTTCATCCTTGTCATGGATGAAGAGGGCAAATCCGGCGCGCCATCCCTTTTCCAGGTGCAGCGGTTCGATGTAGAGCTGGGGCAGGATCATCACATAACTGAAGCCATCGGCTGTTCGACGGTATTCGCATTTGATGCCTCCCTTGGCGACCTGTTCCTTGGTCGGCATGCTTGTGCCCCCGGCCAGTTGGGAATGAACTTCCTGAAGGCGACATACGGAACCCGGACCGCTGGCGGCGTTTCCGTCGGATGGGGCAAAATCATAGCGATAGTCGTACTGATCGTACCCCTTTGTCAGGTTGGAAAGGGCGCTGGCAACGGTGTCGATGTAGACCTCAACGCAGCCATCGTTTTTGTAGAGTTCCCTTTCGTTCCACTGGTCTTGCGGCAGGGGGACGACGCGGTCGTCCTTGGCGGTGACACGCAGGTAAAGGTTGTCCTTGTCCCATGCAATCTGGAATTTGGCGTCAAGGTCGCCGGGGCCGCCGTGTTTCGGCGGGTGCAGGGTGTCTTTGACCATCCAGTTGTCAACGGGAATGGCGGGAATGGAGTCCCATGCCTTGTCCCCGGGATCAAGAGGAAGGGGACGGGGAGTGTGAGGAACAGTGAAACAACTCATCTTCCAGGGAAGGGTCTCCCGTTTGCCGTTGGCGAATTCGACCGAAAGCGTCTGTTCCCAGGGTTCGATCGTTCCGGGCAACAGACGGAGGGCGAAGGGCAGTTTCGTGATGCTGGAGCCCATGGGGGGGAGATCGAAAGGCACCGAGGAGTTCTTCATGGAAAGTTTCCCTTTCAGTTGGTTTCCCGTGAGATTTTCCAGCTTCGCCTCGATTTGTCCGCCGGGTGTCGGCAGCAGCACGACACGCAGAGCGCTTCCGACGCCCGTGACTTCGGCTTTTGAAAGCGCGGCGACCAGGCCTTCCGCCCCCTGTTTGTCCACGCGCAGGAAAAGCGGGGCCGGGCTGAGTTGCAGGGACGTGACGCCATTGACCGCATCCGGAAGCCGGCGTTCATTGCCCATGAGGTCGAAAACCTGCGGGGCCAGTCCGTCAAATTTGACGCCGATCGTCGGGCCTTTTTCCAATCCCTCCTCGACTTTGTCGATTGCACACCAGATGGCGACAGTGCAGTTGCCATTTTCGTCATCGAAAGCATACCCGCGAATACCGGCTGCCGGACGGATGTCGGCCCGGAATTTTGGGTTCGGGAAAAGTGTCCCCAGTGTGTTCGGCACCATACACAAAGCGATCGGGGTCAAGTGCTGGTCGATGAGCACATTGTTCGGGCACCAGATGTTCGACGTGCGCAGGTGCGGCCAGTATTTCAGGGACATGATGTAGGTGCGCGCGGCGCGGGCAGCGGTCAGAAACTCTTTCCAGCCGGAATCGTAGGAGGGAGGGCCGGCGCTGAAATTGTCGTTCCAGCCGGTGTCTCCCCACTCCGGGATATTGATGGAAGTCATGTTGAAATATTCCGGGATGTCGATGGGGGTTTCCGGCCCATAACCGTATTTTTTCATCAGCTCCACGAGTTTTCCCAGGCCCGCATCAAGATCGCTGTAGCTGTTGACCCCGTCGATGCTGCCGTAGGGATGAATCGCCACGGCATCCCACTTGACTTTTCCCTGTGTCGCGGCCAGGTATCCGGCTGTCTCGACAATGCCCCGGGCGTCATTGAAGCCCGACGTGCCGCCGTCCGAATAGACCGTGGCATCGGGCATGGCCCTGAGAACGCCGTTCCGGAAGGCGAACTGGAGTTTGGCGTATTCATCAAAGTTGCGGGCCTTGATAAGGACACTCGTCGTTTCGGCCTCGGTCGTCAAAGCCCAGGCCTTGCACCAGAGATTGTCCATCACGACGCTGTAAACCGTGTCCTCGACAAATTTCAGATCTTCATCGGTGAGATGCTCCTTCTTGAGGCAAACTTCCCGGAATTTGTTGATGAGGTCCTTGCCCTTGAGGCGTCCGAAGCCCTGGTAACCACTGTTATAAAATATGAGGTTCGATCCGTGGGTGATGCGGTATTTGTCGAGGAAATCCGCCGTTTCCTTGGAAATCCCATAGCCGTTGGCGTGCCCCCATCCGTAGCGCATGTACAATTTTCCCAGGGCATCGGCTTCCGTGATTCTTGCTTCAAAGGAGTTGCCGAAGAGGGTCGCGGTGGGATGCGTGTTGTCCAGGGACTTCAGAATGGAAACACGGTAGTAATCGGTGAAGGGAGTGCCTCCGTCGGGGAGAAACTCCGCCTTGACGACAAAGTTCCCCTTGCCGAGAGCCCCGTCCAGCGGGAGATCCAGGGTGGCCAAACCCGCTCCGTCGAGTGTATAGCGTTTTTCCAGACTCAGGACATTTTGCCGGTAGAAGTCCCGGACAGACACGGAAATGTTGCCCGTTGAACCCGGCTTTCCGGAAAGGAGGAATTTGGCGTCGATCGGCTGGCCGGCTTCCACGACGTTGTGCGGGTCGGATGTGACCAGGGTTGCTTCAACAGGGGGCGCGACAAAGTCGGTGGGTTTGGTTCCCTCCTCCAACTGGAGCCCGTCGATCAGGACCGGCTGGGAGGCCGAGAGCTCGAGGCAGATTCCGCGTGTATCGGAAGTGAAGGTAAACGACTTGCGCTCCCAGTCGGTGGTCTTCAGGACATGTTTCGTGGACTGGGCGGATATCGGTGTGTACTGACTGCCCTTGGGAACGCTGGCGACGCCGAGCATCACCGAGCATCCCGGGGTTTCCGCCTTGGCGTAGAAGCTGACCGTGTACGTTTTGCCGTTTTCGACCGTCAGGGGAAGGCTTTCCGCGACGAGGGCACCGGGATATGTTCGCACCGCGAGCGCCTTGTCGCCGAACAACCCGCCTTTGACGGTGGAATAAACAGGCGTTTCGACCGGCTGGTAGGTGCCGCCTCCTTTCCACCACCGCCAGAAGCGCAGCCCCTGCTCAAAACTCGGATTGGGAATGAGGTTGCGGGAATTTGACGGGGGCACATGCACGGCGTCGTTTTTCCAAAAATCGATACCGAAGAGGGGGGGCGGCGCACCGGCGGCGCGGGAAGAAGTTTTTCCAAAATCGATGGTAAGTTTTCCCTCCCGGCAGGTTGCCAGTTTGCACTCGAAGTAAATCTGTTTTCCTCCGCCGTAAAATTCGGACGCGGAACATTCGGTCTGTTCCGGGAAGCTGACTTTGAAAGTTTCGTCCGGCTTGTTTGACCCACGGACAATTTCAGAAACAGAACCGTGCCACACGGGAGTGGGCTCATAAGGCTTCTCGCTCAAAGCCGAGGGGGCCAGGAAGTCAACTGGAGTCCCATCAACATCAATCCCCGCTTCCCGCTGGCCTCTGATAAATGTCATCCTCGGTTGAACCCCCTGGGGGCCGGAGCAGGTCCAGGACAATTCGGCGTTCCCCTCGCCAGCGGGTTTCAGCACAAAGGAAAATGTCTCGGTGGCTCCGTCGGGAGTCAGGTACTCTTTGGAATACGTGATGGTGCGGGATTCCGGATCCGCCACCACCTTCGGAACGGTTCCTTCCTTTGTCAGGAAAGGATAACCGAAGGCCTCGGAGCCGTATGATCCCCAGAAAGCGAAGTCCAGAACCTCATGGTTGTCGAGAGTGATGCTGACAATGTTGTCCTTCCGTTTGGAGTATGCCGGACGCTTGATGCCGATGCTCTTGTTTCCGAACTCGAGGGAGTAAAGGGGGGCAATCCCTTCCGGGGTGAGATAGCTGGCGTCCTTCAGCACGGCTTCCACACGTTTTTCTCCATCGGCTTGAAATGGCGGAGCGGGGTCGGGCAGCGCATCGGCCTGTCCCCAAAGGGGGAGAGAGGTCAGGGAAATGACAACGGTGAGAAAGGGAACGGCAAGCGTCGAACCCAGCCCGGAAGTCGGCTTCAGAGGCGGCATTGGTTGAGGGAACATGGTGAAGGATTTCATCTTGGATTTTGCGGAAAGTGTCGACAATTCGTTCCTTGCTCTACAAGTAGCACAGGCAAAGTCAGGTGGAGAATTTGAGGGGATGCCCCGGGGAAATCCCGCCCGTTCTCTTACCGGCATTTGGCGTATTCGAGGTAGGCGGCGGCATAGGAGCCGATTTCGGAGCCGGGGGCGGTGCGGGAGAGGCCGGCACTTGCGAGGGCGGAGAGTGCCTTGCGCCACCGGGGATCATCCTTCCAACGCAGAAGCGCCAGGGCGAGCGCCTCCGTGGGGACGGTGACCACGGAAACTCCTCCGGTGAGAATTTCTTCCGAGGCATTGTCCAATCCGGCGGCGGCGGCTTTTTCGACCACGGGATCGACGACTTTGAACTCGCGGTTGGCAACAGCCAATTCCACCAGGGCACGGCAGAGAATGGCATGATAGACGAGTTTGGCATTGTGGGGATCGATCCAGCGTCCGTCGGGCATTTGTCCCGGAACAACCCCCAGGCGACAGCGTTTCGCCGCTTCATCGAGCCATTCCCGTTTTCCCGTGACAATCGCAAGCCGGGCAAGAAACCAGACGCTGAAGGAATTGTAGTTCCAGTTGGTGACAACGGGCTGGGTTTTCACCCACTCAGCGGCCCTCAGTGCGGCATCAAGGTATTTCTTTTCCCCCGTCACCTTGTAGGTCTCAAGCAGGGCAACCCCGCAGAGGCCGTTGTCATATTGGAGATCTCCCCGTCCACCGTCGGATACCAGCCATCCATCGACCACGGCTTCAGGATGTTTGGCCAACAAATTCTGGATCATCCGGCCAAAGTGGTCGTTTTGGGAACGGATGTCGGGGAAGGCAAACAGGCCGTTCGGGTGTTGGACACTGCACAGGGCATCCGCGAGGCGGACCATCTCGGATTGCAAGGGTTGGAGTGGAGCCATCCCGGACGCGATGGCCTGCGCGTCGGCGATGACTGGCACGGCGATTTGACGGAGTCCGGCGTTGAGCTTCGCGGGGGTGCTCAAGTTGGCAAGGTACATCTCGATCTCGGGCGCGATGTGGGCGCGATATTTTTCCAGATACTCCACGGCGGCAGCGGGGGGTGGGGCTGTGTCCGGGGCAATTTTTATGCGTTTGGGGGTTCCTCCTTCCGGCTGGCCGGCCTGATCCCCGAGGGCCGTGCGCCAGGCGGAAGCGGCGCTTCGGACAGCAGCTTCGTCACCTGCCGCCTGTGCGGCTTGCAGACGCTGTTCCGCCTTCCGGATTCCTTCGGGATTGGCTGGTGCGGCACAGGCGATTCCCACGCACAGGCTGAAAAAAACGATTGTGGGTTGCCGGGGGAATTTCATGGGATGGGCGGTTTTTCTGCCGGGGGAAATGTGCGGGGGATTCTTCAAGGGGCAAACTGTCGCGTGTTGACCACCCTCCATTTGTAGAAATTGCTGAGAGGCTCTTCATCCAGAGGGGTGAGTGAGTTTCCATAGGAAGGGATGGTCTTGTCGTTTGGATTGATGTATCTTTCGATGGTTGTGGAGCCTCGAAATTCCCCTGTGATCTTGTCGCGGGATTCATCCCACTGACCGGCTGCCGTGGCGGAGGATTTTTTCAATGACTGGACCCGGTAATGCACGGTGTAGGTGTTGGATTTTGTGGTCAGACGTCCGAGCAGGTTCGTATAGGGACGTTCGCGGCTGTTGTCACCGGTCAGCTTGTAGCCGGCCCAGAAGGTGTCCATGTTACCGAGGGTCGAACCGGTGGGGACAAGGTGCAAATCCATGATTTCGGATGCGGAGTGAAAGACTTCGCCTGCGGAAAACTTCGCCTCGAATTGCTTGAGTGTCTCGGAAATGTTGATGGCCTTGCGAAAAACCGTGGCTGCAGCCCCCGTTTTGTAGTTGTTTCCGTTTCCATTCGGAATGGCCATGATCTTTTCGGACCGCAGCAGGGCCGCCAGGCCCGTTGCGCGGTGGATGTAGTCGAATGGCTCGATTTGATAGTTCATGTTGATTTTTCCCGCCGTGGAAAACGGTTCGCTGATGGCATACGGCTCGACGATGGGCATCCAAAAAAGGTCCGTCCAAAGGTGATCGCGCGGGGTCTCCGTGCTTCCAAAGTGTCCGCTCTGGGGACGGAAAAGCAGCGTGCGGTAGGGGACATTTGCCCTGACCCCCGAGGAAAGGGATCCGAACATGCCGGCGGACGGCACCTGCCGGTTCGGGGAAAACATGGCCTGCCCGGAATTTTCATAGAGATGAGCGTCATCGAAATAAGGCGTTTTACCGTCACCCAACCCCTTGCTGTTTCCCTCGTCCGGTTTGTTGATATAAGGGCCGTCCGGGGTGATGGAAATCCCGTTGTCCCAGTCTCCACTGGCAGCATTGGCGTGGGATACTGCAACATCCGGTTTCGAGCCGACCTCATAGCTGACGCCGGGGGCAAGCAGGCTTGAAGCCAAAGACACACCGAGAAACATGTTCGACCCCCGGGACTCGACAAGGGAATGGGCCAGGTTCTGTGCGGAGCGATAGGAGGGATGCTCCTGAAAGGCTCCAGCCGGGATGCTTTGCGAGGCACCCAGCAGCCGGAAATCGGAGTGGGTGGGAACGACCGTTCTCACGACATCTTCCGCCCGGAAGGGGGTTCCTGCCAAATCGACGGAGGACTTTCGCCCGGCAAAAGACACCCGTCCCTGGTTTGCAAGACCGCATCCGTCACGGGAAAATGTCCACCAGTTTTCTTTGACGGTGGCCGGGGTGCTGCTGCCGGGTTCGGCAGATGTTCCAGTTGTCACGAGGGAGGGAATGGGCAAAGTAATGTAGCCGGGGATCTCTATGGTATAGGAGTTCACCGGCACGTCCGAGGCCGAGTAGCCCGTTCCTGTGCTGGAGGTTCTTCGGTAAACGTCGATGGTGAGAGTTCCTCCGGTAAAGTTCATCGTGCCCGCGGAGATATCCACGGTGATGGGGATGCTCACAAATGGGTATCGATTCAGATCTACGTCTGGGTCGCCACTATTGCTATCCGCCGGCATGGCCCCACGGGCGGGCAGTCTTGCCCCATAGAGGCTTGTAAGGTGCGAGGAACTCCCCCCCCAGCTCCTTCCGTAAAACGTGGACGAGCCCGTGATCCTGGAGAGGTCGGTGTCATCTGCCGGAAATCCGAGGCTTGTACCATTGATTTTCAATTGATTCAGTCCGCGAATTCGGACCGAGTACGCCGCAGTGAACGGCGGCCAGCCTTGTCCCGGCACGAAGGTTTCCAGGAAAAATAACGCTTCAATCCGGCGTTGAGTCGTGGTCAAAAGCGTGTTTCCCAATGTCTTGTTGGCCGTGTCATTACCCACGGAGGCATCCCCGAGGGTGCCATCGGCCTTTTTCCCGTCGGCGGTCGCGATAAAGTGGATGCCCGCTTCTGTGATGACCGGAAAGCGTCCGAATCCCTGGGTGGTGCCGATGCGGATGGGCGTCACCTGGCCGAAGCCCGGATTTTTCCACACCGGCGATTCTGTGTCTTCCACCATTGCCCGCTCCGAGAAACGTCTGTTGTGAGCAAGTCCACTGTCATCCAGATTGGTCGTGCGGATGTAGTCAAAAATTTCCGTGAGAATCTGGTCGCGCTCATCCTCGGATTCCTCGAATTTTTTCGCAAATGTCCCTCCTCCGAACCCGGGGAAAGGAGCCGAGGTCAGTTTTTGAAGGTATCTGTAGAGCTGCCGGTTGCGCTCGATCGTGTCGTAGTCATTCGTGGCACTTTTGGGATCGCTCCGCTGGAAGTAATAGGGTTGCTCATTGATTGTCGCGCAGAAGGCAATGAGCCGGTCAAATGCCGTGCGATACTCGTCGGTGGTGTTGGCATCGATCGGCCAGATGGCGACGCGGGGTGTATTGAAGAGAGTGACCTCGGGAGCCCGGCTGCTGGCGGTGAGGAAGAACCGTGCTTCTTCCAACTGTTTTTGAGTGAGACTATTCGAACCGCGGTCCGCGTTGAACGCCAACTCGTCCACGCTGGCGTAGAGGCGGTCCGAATCGGGAACCAATGCTCCACTGGGTGACGCGGTTCCCCCGGAGGAGCCTCCACCGATCACGCGCGGAACAATGTCGTAGATCTGGGAGGTGGACAGGAAGGGGAGCGCTGCCCCGAGGCTGGTCATGGCCGGGTGGCCGGGGTAGCGCTGGAATTCTTTCTGGGCCGGCTGAAATTTTGCGAGGGCCTTTTCCTCGTCGGAATTGGCGCGGGGAACATCCCAGAATGTTCCCTCGCTTGCTGTGTTGATGTTGATCTTGCATGTCTCATCGTCGGTCCAGAAGGCAATCCGGCCGACGATGGGGGAGTTGGACGCGCCATCGACGGTGATGGTATTTCCAGAACTGGAGGGAGCCACGATGTTCCCGTTCTCCAGCACATAGAGCCAGCGCACGGGCATGGGAACCGGCTGCTCCGTTGTTGATCCCGGAACGCTGGAGGCAAGCGAGAACTCTTCCGCTCCATCGGTGGACGGTTGGGGAGTCAGAATGGGGTAGATGGCGCGAACCGGTGAGTTGAGATCGGTCCAGAGCCCCGGTTTTTCCGCCCAGTTGGCGGGGGGGCGGTCCCCTGAAAAATCCGAGGAATTGGTGATCATATCCGGGGCGGAGTAGAGTTTGAAATTCAGCAGCGCGTTCGCGCTTGCGGAATAACTCCCGGAAGATCCCGAGCCGAAGGTACGGATCATGCCCGGTTGGGAGATCCAGGCCACATTGCCGCCCAGGGTGCTCGCGCGGCGGATTTGTCCTTCCACGAGATTGACGACGGTATCCGCAAACTGCCGGGTCGTTGCATTGGCGGCATAGGAGGCGGAAGCGCTTCTTTCCACGGTGACCCTGCTCAGAAAGGTCACCGTCAAACCAACGATGATGACGAGAAGGCCAAGAACAATGACAAGAGCAACCCCCCGATGGGACTGGCGGATTTTTGGCGGCGAATTTTTCATGGTCTGTGGGTCGTGACCCGTCCGGTGACCGGGTTTACCCGGATTGCGTAGAAGTTTCCAGGGGGCTCCCCGGTGTCCTTGGCCAGCTGGACGGTGAGAAAATTGTTTGTTGGGGTCACCGACTGGGGAAGCGCCCCGTTGGCGCGAATCCGAAATCCCCTGTAGTCCCGTTTGCCGAGGGCGCCAAAGTTTGTGGAGCCGCTCACGTTTGCGTCCGCGGTCAAAAGCGGGGACAGGGAATTTGAGGCGATGATGACCCCGTCGGGCAATCTTTGGATTTTTCCGAGAGGCGAGGGATTGGTTCCCGCCGCATCATTGATCCAGAGCTGGATGGCCCGATAACCCGGAAACAGGGGATCCGCGACATCAATGATACGAACCTCAATGTCCCGGTTCTTGGAGACGGCTTCCTGGCGGGCGAGGATGACCGTGTCCCCGAGGGTTTGCCCGGCACGATTGACTCCTTCCGCCTGATTGATGCTGCTGAATGCAGGAAGCGTGACGGCCGCCATGATCGCAAAAATGGCAATGACGACCAACAATTCCAGCAAACTGAAGGCGGAGGGAGAAACCTGACGCACGAAACCCGGGGTGGGAGGCGTGGCTTTCCGGGAGGGCGATTGGCTTGGGAAAAACCTTCTCATAGCATTTTGGATTCGCGAATCGGGATATGGGCCGTGAAGACGCGAAAGTTGATTTTTTCGTCGGCCAGTCGGGTTTCCAATGTCCGGATGTCTTCGTCAAATTGGGTTTGATTCGATTTTTGGAACAGTCCGTCCAAGGCATTGGAAATTTTTTGGGGCGGGGTGTCCGCCGTGCAAATCCGGGCGGCAGAGGCCTCGTCCATGGCAACGATCGTGATTTGCACCATCGGCGGCATCTGGTTGGCGGTGTCGGGCTGCGGAACGGCCGTGGTATTGAGGCGGGAATCGTAGGCATAGTCGGAGCCATTGGGCGGGGTCGTGAGTTCCGTTCCCTCGGGATCCTCGGTTGAGCCCTTGCGCGGCCAGACGGCCATGTAAATAATGTTCTCCGCCAGGGGAACCGCAAAGTCTTTCACCTTTTCCACCCAGGTATTTCCCGAAGAATCCCTGTAAACCTCCAGGCTTTCAGCGGGTTGGATCGCCTGCATGAGGCGATACCGGTACTTTTGCTGGGAGGGCGTTGGAAAGGGTGACGGCAGAACATCTTCGCTTCCATAACTGATGAAGTAGCCCACCGCATTCAGGAGACTCCCCAGACCATCGTACCCGGTGCTGACGCCCGCGGGCGCTTGAAAATAAACCGCCTGGCCGGTTCCGACACTTCCATCGAACGGACTTGTCCCGGCATTGCCAATGAGGAAATTCAATTCCGAACGCCTGGCATAGCGCTTCGGAGTGAAGTTTGCCGCATTGGTGGAAGCCAGAAATTCGCCGTTGGAATCCGCGTAGTCCCAATAGCTGTTCAGGGTTGCCTGACTCAGTTTCTCCGTCATCAGATCGAAAGCGGCGCGTGCGGCTTGAAACGAGGAGATTTTGCTCGCCGCCCGGTGGGTGACCGTGCTGGTCTGCGAAATCGTCGAGAACACCACCCCGAGCAGAAGCACCAGGACGGTCGAGGCCACAAGCATTTCCAGAATGGTGAAAGCCGCCAGCGGTCCCCTGCCAAAAAGGGCTTCAACGCGGACAGGAGGGGGCGTCGGCCTGTGGAAAAATCGCATTTGCGGGAGGGGCATGGCTATTTCCCTGCATTGGCCACTTGCAGGGAGTAGAAATTTGTCTTTCCCGGAGCATCGGGATTCGGACGTGCAACGATCTCGATTTTCAAAGCAACGAGGGAGTTTGTCAGGTTGTCAACATTGGACGCTCCCGGAAAAACGGGGGCGGAGGGGCTGACGCGCGTTGTATAGTGAGCCTTTGCGGATTCGGTGGGCAGACCTTCCTCATCAAAATAAGCCAGGTTTGTCAGGCTCGCCAGGTTCGTGAAAGCAGCCACAACGCTCTGGGAGCCAACAGATCTCACAATCTGGGCTTCAACCGTCTGGTTCATGGCCGATCGCAATGAGGAAAGTCCGGTCGGAAGCAGGCCCATGATTCCAATCACCGCAAAAGACACGATTCCGAGCGCCATCGTGACCTCCACCAAAGAAAATCCGCCCTTCTCCCCGAAAAGCGCTTTTGTTCGCGCTTCGGCGGTGTGGGAACGGTGGGGGAACGGAAAAAGGAAAAGGGGCGGTTTCATTTGGGTTTGCTCCCGGGGAGAAAGGTTGGATGCAACTATAAAGTCATCACATGATGCAGGCATTCAATATACTTCCGACGGGTTGTCGGATGGACGAAAGGCCGTGAAAAAGGGGGAGGTTCTCATGTTGCAGTGGAACTGGCGGGGTGCATTTTCTGCTTCGTTGCAAACTGGGTGAAGAGTTTTCATGGAGGCGGAAAGTGGTTGGTTTTGGCTTAACTTGGAACCGCTTTTCCCACGGGGCAACTTAATTTATGCTCTACATGTATGGCACGTGGGAGGATTTTTTTCTCTGTCGTGAGAGCCGGAACTTGCGGCGGAACTTCCGGACGGGGAGAAGACCCGCCGGGATGGCGGGGAGAGGCGCGGCTTGCTCTACATGTAGATTTCAATACTGTTTGATGTCGTTCCCGCCCGGACCCAGAGTGAAGCCCTGTTGAAGCAACGTTCCTCCCGCCCCTCCGGTGGCCGGGATCCTTTCGTGTGTTTCTCATGAAACAAATTTCCACTGCCCCATGCCTTCTCCGTTCCTGATCGACATGGTGCATCACAATCCGGGAGAGATCCCTTTTGTGACGCGCTTCAGCGATGCCCGCCATTTGGCCGAAACCGGCTATTCCGCCCAGGTGGGAAAAAACCTCACCTTCGGGCTGCGGTTCGACGAAATTCTTCCCGGGGTATTCCCCGTGACGGACGACGAGCGCGATTGGGTCCGGGAATTTGCCCGGGCCCGGGACACTGAAATCGCGGCGGCCAAACGCGCCGGGCTGGACGTGTTTTATCACATCGACCTCTTTGTCCTCCCCTGTTCCGTGGCGGCATTTCTTGGGGATCGGGTGACCGATCCCGGGACCGGACGCCTCGACATGAATTCCCCGGAACTTTTGGATCTCCACCGCAAAATGTTCGACGTTCTTTTCCGCCGTTTTCCCGATGTGGACGGTCTGGTGGTGAGGGTCGGGGAGACGTATCTTTTCGACACACCGCACCACATGGGAAACACTGCCGTGCCGCTGCATGACCCCGCGGTGGGACGCGACAGGCAGATCGAACGATTCCAGCGCCTGCTGACTTTTCTGCGGGAGGAAATTTGCGTCCGGCACAACAAGCGGCTTGTCTATCGCACCTGGGACTATTTTCCCGACCGGTTCCACGCCGATCCCGATTTTTATCTCGCGGTCACCGACCGGGTGGAGCCCCACCCGAACCTCTTTTTCTCGATCAAGCACACGGGGTCGGATTTTTTCCGTGCCTCCCATGCAAACCGGTGTTTGGGAATCGGCCGTCACCGGCAGGTGGTCGAGGTGCAATGCCAGCGTGAATATGAGGGCAAGGGGGCGGTTCCCTGCTACATTGCCCGCGGGGTGATCGAGGGATTTCCCGAGCATCCGCGACGCACCGGTTTGCGCGATTGGTGCCGGGGGCCGTTGCATGCCGGGATTTTCACATGGACGCGCGGGGGCGGCTGGTTTGGGCCGTATTTGCGCGACGAGTTCTGGCCCGAGCTCAATGTCCGGGTTCTCGCCGCCTGGCAGGCCTCTCCAGAGCTGGAGGAGGAGGTTTTCCGGCGGGTGTGCGTGGAGGATTACGGACTGACTCCCGAAGTGGGGGCGGCCCTGCGCGAGCTCTGTCTCCTCAGCGGGGAAGTTCTCCTGCACGGCCGGTATTGCCTTGCCGCGGCGGAGCTCGACGGTTTTTGCTACGAGGCCACGAACCTCTGGATGCGCGATGACCGGCTTGGCGGCATCGGACAGCTTCAGGGCACGTTTGCCGCACTCGAACGTGCCGGGCGGCTTGACGAAGCAGTTGCCGAAAAAATTCACGCGGCGAAACTTGCCGCACAAATGCCCGGCATCGCCGCACGCATCATCTTTGCCGATCCGGCACGGACCGCCTTTGTGCGCTGGTCGGCGGAATATGCCGCCCGCCTTTTCACATGGATTGCAGAAGGGTGGCGGATCATGGCGATCCGGTGGCGGGACGGATGCGCGGGACGGGGTGACACGCGGCCCGACCTCTCTGCATACGAATCCGCAAGGTCTGCCGCGCTGACAATGACCAAACCGTCCAACGCATGGACCACCGGGTTCACCGGAGAATACTGGGACTGGCCGGGGAGGCCTCCCTCGCCGGGCATGGATGCGTCGGTCCGCACTCCCTGGGTGCCTCCGGCGGGACCGCCTGTTCGGGAAGACTGGCAGCCGCAGGAGGCTGGCGCATGAAGCGGTCGCGCCATTCGGTTCTGCGGCATTCCGGCGGAGGGAGCCGGAAGGAGAGGAACTTGACTCCTGCAGAGAACTTGTCAGTTCCCCTTTCGGGGCTGTCCTTCCTGGTTTCCCTGTCATGAAAATTGGCTTCGGTCTTTACCGCCACCAGCTGGATTCCGAACATTACCGTTTTGCCCGTCAATGCGGTGCGACGCATATTGTTGCCCACCTTGTGGACTACTTCCGCGAGAGCCGCGAGAACAGGCCCGGTGACCAGCCGGTTGGCGATTCGCGGGGATGGGGACGTGCGGGCGATCCGGACAAGCTTTGGACTGTTGGGGAGATTGCCGGGCTGAGGGATGCCATGGCGGCCGAGGGACTCACGCTTCACGCGATAGAGAATTTTGATCCCGCCCATTGGCACGACATCCTCCTTGATGGCCCGCGTCGGGATCTCCACATCGAGAACGTGAGGACACTCATCCGGCGGTGCGGGGAGGCCGGGGTTTTTACCATCGGTTACAATTTTTCGCTTGCCGGGGTCGCGGCACGAATCAAGGGCAACTTTGCCCGGGGAGGTGCCGGGGCGGTGGGGATGGACGGCACCGATGAGTCGCCGATTCCGAATGGAATGGTTTGGAATATGGTCTATGACGAATCTGCTCCCGCCGGCTTTCTGGCCGAGATCCCGGAATCCGAACTTTGGCGGCGGCACGATGCCTTTCTGCGGGATGTCCTCCCGGTGGCCGGAGAGGCGGGGGTGCGGCTTGCGCTCCACCCCGATGATCCGCCGGTCGAACGGGTGCGCCGCCAGCCGCGGCTGGTCTGGCGTCCGGATCGCTACGACCGCCTCCTGGCCGAGCACCCGCTTCCGGCCTGGAGCATGGAGTATTGTGTCGGCACCCTCGCGGAGATGCCCGGCCACGATATTTACGAAACTGTCGCCCGGCATGCAGCCAGCGGACGCATCGGATACGTCCACCTGCGCAATATCACCGGACACGCCCCCCGCTACAAAGAAACTTTCGTGGACGATGGAGATGTTGCTCTTGATCGGGTGCTGCGAATCCTGCACGAGTCGGGGTTTGCCGGTGTCGTCATTCCCGATCACGCGCCGCAGATGAGCTGTCCGGCACCCTGGCACGCGGGAATGGCCTACGCGATGGGATGGTTGAAGCGGGTCTTCGATGAAATGGGATGCCATCAGGAAACCAAATGATGAAACCCGCATCTTTGCCTGTGTGTCCCGAAGCCTTCCCGTCCATCTTCCGGCTTGATGGAAAAACCGCCCTGATCACCGGAGGCGGATCCGGGCTGGGGCTTGCCATCGCCACCGGCATGGCCCGGGCGGGGGCGCGTGTGATCCTTGTCGGACGCCGTCAGCCTGAACTCGAAGCGGCGTGCGCGGCAATCGGGGAGGCTGCGACATTTCATGTGTTCGATGTGACTCAAACAGCCTGCACGGCGGACTTCGCCGCCGACATTTCCCGTCGCGAGGGTCCGGTTTCGATTCTGGTCAACAATGCGGGCATTCACCTCAAGAAACCCGCCGGGGAAATCACGCCCGAAGAGTTCGACCGGGTATGGCAGACCCATGTCGCCGGAGCGTTTGCGCTGGCCCGGGCATTTTATCCCGGCATGCGCGACGGCGGAGGGGGGAGCATTCTTTTCACTTCATCGATGGCTGCCCTGTTTGGAATTCCCCTGGTCGCGGCTTATTCCGCCGCCAAGACCGCCCTCACCGGCCTCGTGCGCGGACTGGCCGTGGAGTGGGGGCCCTCGAATGTCCGGGTCAACGCCATCGCTCCGGGCTGGATCGAGAGCGACATGATGTGGGGAGCCCTGAGGGCCGATCCCGCACGGCAGGCAAAAATTCTTTCGCGCACCCCCCTGGGTGCCTTTGGCCAGGCCACGGACATTGGTTGGGCGGCGGTCTATCTGTCGAGTCCTGCGGCCCGCTTTGTCACCGGTGCGGTGATCCCTGTTGATGGCGGGGCCTCCATCGGTTTCTGAACCCGAAGACAGTTTTCCTTTGCCTCTGTGCGGTGGGAAAGCGCTCTACATGTAGATTGCAATACTGGTTGCTGTCGTTCCCGGCGGGATACAGAGTGCCGACCACACCCCTCTTCCCCCATGAGATACCGATTCCAAACAGCGGTTCTTTTTTCGGCTGCATTGCTCC